>NZ_JBIVON010000009.1:0-407090 GCF_044754145.1 Streptomyces sp. NPDC093149 | reverse complement strand
GCCAAGAAGCGCTTCCCGGGCCGGGAGACGATGTTCTGGTCGTTCCTGTCGATGGTGATGGTCCCGTACCACGTCACGATGATCCCCACCTTCGCAATGATCGCGAAGCTGGGCGGCGTGGACACGTACTGGGGACTCATCGTGCCGACCCTGGCCAACGCCCAGGCGGTGTTCCTGATGCGGCAGTTCATCCAGGGCCTGCCCGACGAACTCTTCGAGGCCGCCCGGCTCGACGGCTGCAACGAATGGCAGATCTTCTACCGCATCGTGCTGCCGCTGCTGAAACCGATCCTCGCCACCCTCGGCGTCTTCGTCTTCCTGTGGCACTGGAACGACTTCCTGTGGCCCCTGGTCATCGGGCAGTCCACCGACATGCGCACCCTCACCGTCGGCATCGCCTCGCTCCAGCAGCAGAACGTGCCGCTCAATGTGGTGCTCTCCGGCTCCGTCATCGCGTTCGTGCCCATCTTCGCCGCGTACATGGTGGGCCAGCGCTACTTCACCGAGGGCGTCACCGCGTCCGGAATCAAGGGATAGCTACGAATGTTCACCGATGAAGCCGCGCTCGAAGAGCGGCTCGCCACCCCCTCCCCCGCGCTCGTCGCCGACCTCGCCCGCCTCGAAGGCGATCTGCTGGTGCTCGGCGCCGGCGGCAAGATGGGCCCGAGCCTGTGCAAGCTGGCCCGCCGGGCACTGGACGCCGCGGGCCGCAGCGATGTGACCGTGTACGCCGTCTCCCGCTGGTCCGACAAGTCCGCCGCCGACGCGCTGGAGGCGGCCGGCGTCTCCACCGTCGCCTTCGACCTGATGGACCCGGCCGCCGATCTGGCCGAGCTGCCCGACGCCGGGAACATCGTCTTCATGGTCGGCGCCAAGTTCGGCTCCGCCGGCGCGCCCTCGCACGCCTGGGCCGTCAACGCCGCGATGCCGGACCGGGTGGCGCGCCGCTGGCCGGATTCGCGGATCGCCGCGTTCTCCACCGGCAACGTGTACCCGCTGGTGCCGGTGTCCTCCGGCGGCTGCACCGAGGACGACCCGGTCGGGCCGGTCGGCGAGTACGCCATGTCGTGCCTGGGCCGCGAGCGGATGTTCGGCCACGCGGCACTGACGCGAGGCACCAGGGTCGCCAACATCCGTCTCAACTACGCGGTCGACCTGCGCTACGGCGTCCTCGCCGACATCGCCCACCGCGTACAGTCCGGCGAGCCCGTCGATGTGACGACCGGCCACGCCAATGTGGTGTGGCAGGGGTACGCCAACGAGGTCGCGCTCCGCTCCCTGCTGCACGCCACCGACGGCGAGGCGTTCACCATCAACCTGACCGGGCCCGAGACCGCGTCGGTGCGCCGCATCGCGCGGTGGTTCGGCGAGGAGTTCGGCCGGGAACCGGTCCTCGCGGGCGAGGAGGCACCCACCGCGCTGCTCTCCGACGCGAGCCGCTGCCACGCCCTCTTCGGCTATCCGGACGTCGCCCTGCGCACCCTCGTCGAGTGGCAGGCCGACTGGCTGCGCCGCGGGCTGCCGCTGTCCGGCAAGCCCACCAAGTTCCAGGTCCGCGACGGAAGGTTCTGATCCACTCCATGTCCACTCCCTCCCTCCTGTCCTCTCCGGCCCTGGACGCACTGGCCCGCGGCGCCGTGATCCCCGCCCACCCGCTCGCCCTGCACGCCGACGGCTCCTTCGACGAGCGCCGACAGCGCGCGCTGACCCGCTACTACCTCGCCTCCGGCGCGGGCGGGGTCGCCGTCGCCGTGCACACCACGCAGTTCGAGATCCGGGAACCGGACGTCGGTCTGTTCCGGCCGGTCCTGGAGCTGGCCGCCGAGACGATCGACGCCGAGGCCGGACGGCCGTTCATCAAGGTCGCCGGGGCCTGCGGATACACCGCGCAGGCCGTCGCCGAGGCCGAGACCGCCGCCGCGCTCGGCTACGACGCGGTGCTGCTCAGCCCGGCCGTGCCCGGCGCGGACGAGAAGGGTCTGCTGGACCGGGCCAGGGCGGTCGGCGAAGTGCTGCCGGTGATCGGCTTCTACCTCCAGGAGGCCGTCGGCGGGCGTTACCTGTCGCCGGGCTTCTGGTCCGCTTTCACCGATCTGCCCCACACGGTCGCGGTGAAGATCGCCCCCTTCGACCGGTACCGCACGGCCGATGTCGTACGGGCGGTGGCCGCCGCGGACCGGGCCGACGAGGTGGCCCTGTACACCGGCAACGACGACGACATCATCGGTGATCTGCTCACCCCGTACGAGACGGCGGGCGGCACACCGCGCTGGTTCGCGGGCGGCCTGCTCGGTCAGTGGGCCGTGTGGACGAGCTCCGCGGTGACGCTCCTCGACGACGTCCGCAGGGCACGCGGCGGGGACCACGAGGCGATGGTGCGCTGTCTGACGCGCCGCTCCGAGCTGACCGATGCCAACAGCGCGGTCTTCGATGTGCGCGGCGCGTTCCGCGGCTGCATCGCCGGGGTCCACGAAGTGCTGCACCGCCAGGGGCTGTTGGCGAACATCCGGTGCCTCGACCCGGCCGAGACGCTCTCGCCCGGACAGGCCGAGGAGATCAGCCGGGTGGCCGCGGCCTACCCTTGGCTGACCGATGACGCCTTCGTTGCGGAGCACCTCGATGACTGGCTCTCCTGATCCTGCCGACCGCTCACGGGTGGTCGTCGCCGTACCGCCGGACCTGCGGGCCCAGTTCTTCACCGCCGAGGTCTGGCGGGAGCTGGAGCGCGCGGCGGAACTGACGGTTCTGGACGACCACTTCGACCGGGCGGCGGTGGCCGCGGCGCTGCCCGGCGCCCGCGCACTGATCACCTCGTGGCGCGCGCCCAAGGTGGACGCCGAACTCCTCGCATCGGCCGACCGGTTGGAACTGGTGGCGCACACCGGTTCTGCGGTCGCGCCCTATGTCACCGAGGAGGTGTTCCGGCGGGGCATCCTGGTCACCCAGGCAGGGGACGAGATGGCCCGTCCGGTCGCCGAGGTGGCTCTGGCGTTCACGCTCTCGCTGCTCCACCGTGTCCAGCGCTTCGACCACGCCCTGCGCGGCGGGCTGGAGTGGGCGGCGGCGAGCGAGGCCCCGCCGCGCCATGAGATCCACGGCAGCGACATCGGCGTGATCGGCGCCTCCCGCACCGGACGCGCCTACATCGCCCTGGTGCGGGCGATGGGGGCGCGGGTGAGCGTCACCGACCCGTTCCTGTCCGACGCCGGGGCCGAGGCGCTCGGTGTCCGGTCCGTGCCGCTTCGGACTCTGCTCTCGCAGAGCAGGATCGTGGCCGTGCACGCGCCGGTCACCGAGGAGACCCGCAGGATGATCGGCGCCGAACAGCTGGCGCTGATGCCGGACGGGGCGGGCCTGGTGAACACCGCCAGGTCGTGGCTGGTCGACGAGGACGCGCTCCTCGCCGAACTGTCGACCGGACGGCTGGACGCGGCGATCGACGTCTTCGACGCCGAGCCGCTGCCCGTCGGTCACCCCTTCCGCTCCCTGCCGAACGTGCTGCTCACCCCGCACCAGGCGGCGGGCAGTGTGGAGTGCCGGCGGCGGCTCGGCACGAGCGCCGTCGACGAGGTGCTGCGGCTGCTCTCCGGACGCCCCCCGCTCCACGCCGTCACCGCCGACGCCCTCGTCCGTCTGCACTGAGGGCTGTCCCGTGAGGCGGGCCATGTCCGTCTTCCCCCGACCCCCATACCTGTCAGGAGAACTCACCTCCATGCGACTGATGCGCATCGGTGAACCGGGCCATGAGCGCCCCGTCGCCGTCTGCCCCGAGGGCCGTCACCACGACCTGTCCGGCATCACCGACGACATCGACGGCGCGTTCCTCGCCGCGCTCGCCGACCACCCGAACCTGGTGCCCGCCGAGCCGGCGCTCCCCGGGATCGACATCACCGGTCGACGGATCGGCCCCCCGGTGGCCCGCCCCTCCGCGCTGCTCTGCATCGGCCAGAACTACGCGGCCCACGCGGCCGAGTCGGGCAGCGAGCCGCCCGAGCAGCCGATCCTGTTCTACAAGTCGCCGAACACGATCGTCGGCCCGTACGACGACGTGCTGATCCCGCGCGGCTCGAAGAAGACCGACTGGGAGGTGGAGCTGGCCGTCGTCATCGGCCGCCGCGCCTCCTACCTGGACTCCCCCGCCGATGCCGCCGCGCACATCGCGGGATACGCCGTCAGCAACGACGTCTCCGAACGCGCCTTCCAGCTGGAGGAGTCGGGCGGCCAGTGGTCCAAGGGCAAGAGCTGCGCCACGTTCAACCCGCTGGGCCCGGTGCTGGTGACGGCCGACGAGGTCGGTGACCCGCAGCAGCTGCGGCTGCGCAGCTTCGTGAACGGGGAGCCGCGGCAGGACTCAAGCACCGCGGACATGATCTTCAGCGTGGCGCATCTGGTGCACCATCTGTCGCAGTACCTGGTGCTGGAGCCCGGCGACATCATCAACACCGGTACTCCGCAGGGGGTGGCGCTGTCGGGCCGGTTCCCCTACCTGGGCCCGGACGACGTGATGGAGGTCGAGATCTCGGGCCTCGGCCGGCAGCGCAGCGTCTGCCGGCCCGCGTAGCACCGAACGGGTTGCAAACCGGCCTCAGTCCTCCGGGAGTTCGACCGGGGCGATGTCGTCGAAGACGTCGCCGGGGCCGGGGTTCGTCGCATCGGTCGTGCCGCCGAACTGGGTCATCACGCCCCAGACGGCGTTGAGCGCGGTCTGTACGGCGCCCTCGGCCCATCCGGCCGTCCAGGAGATGTCGTCGCCCGCGAGGAACAGCCCCCGTCGGTCGGCGGGCAGCCGGTCCTGCATGAAGTGGGTGAACAGCCGCCGCTGGTAGCGGTAGTGGCCCGGCAGGTTGGCCTTGAACGCCCCCATGAACCAGGGCTCGTTCTCCCACGAGACCGTCACCGGGTTGCCGATGATGTGCTTCCTGATGTCGACGTCGGGATAGATCTCGCCGAGCGACTTCAGCATGACGTCCATGCGCTCGTTCGGGGAGAGCGGCAGCCACTTCAGGCTGTCGTCGCACCAGGTGTACGAGAGGCAGATGACGGCCGGCCTGTCGGGCCCGTCGTCGAGGAGGTACGTGCCGCGGGTCATCCGGTCGGTGAGCGTCATCGACATGGTGTCCCGCCCGGTCGGCGCGCCCCTGCCGTCGACGGCCTTGTCCAGCCAGAACGGCCGGTCGACGGGCACGAACAGCTTGGACGACTCCATGTAGTGGGTGCGCTCCATCGCCGTCCAGTGGTCGATCGGGAAGAGCGCGTCGTCACAGTCGATCTTCGAGAGCAGCAGCCAGGACTGTCCGGTGAAGATCGCGGCCGGGTACGTACGGATGTCACCCGTGGTGTCGGTGACGGTGATCCGGTTCCCTGCGGTGCGGTTCAGCCGGGTCACCGCGGGGCGCGGTTCCCCGCCGTGCAGCGAGGACAGCGAGGTGCCGAGCGGCCAGTGGACGATCTTGCGCGGCTCGCGGTCCCAGAGCCGCAGCGGGAGCTGCTGGCTGCCGCCGACGATGCCCCTGTGGTGATCGTCCGCCTCGGTGTACACGACGCGCAGGATCTCCAGGATGGAGTTGGGAAAGTCGGTGTCCCAGCCACCGGTGCCGAAGCCGACCTGGCCGAAGATCTCCCGGTGCCGGAACGACTTGAAGGCGTCGGAGTCGCAGAGGAACCCGTAGAAGGTCTGGTTGTCGAGCTTCCGGACGAGCTCCGCCCAGATCTCGCGGATGCGCGGCACATCGCGTTCGCGCATCGCGCGGTTCATGTCGGAGAAGTCGGCACCCTCCTCCAGACACCGGTTCCAGGCGTCCATCACATCGCGGTAGACCTGCGGCAGATCGTCGATGGTCCGCGCGTAGTGCGACTCGCCCTTGAGGTCGACGACGGTCGACGGGGTGGCCGGGGACAGCGGGTTGGGGAACGGCTTCGTCTCCAGGCCGACCAGATCGATGTAGTGCTGGAGCGCGGTGGACGACGGCGGGAAGCGCATCGCGCCCATCTCGGCGGTGAGCTGCGGGTCGCAGCCGTCGAACCCGACGGTGCGCAGCCGGCCACCGATCCGGTCCGCTTCGTAGACGACGGGCTTGAGCCCCATCTTCATCAGTTCGTACGCGGCGACGATGCCGGACAGCCCACCGCCGATGACGGCGACCTCGGTGCCGTGCTCGGTCGCCGGTATCTGCCCGATGCCCGCGGGGTGGGCCAGGAAGTCGTCGTACGCGTACGGGAAGTCCGGCCCGAACATGGTGATCGGCTCGGCGGCGTCGGTGTGCTGGACGGCGTTGGGCACCGTGGACGTCATGGGGTACGGACTCCTTGCACGGAAAAGAGGGGTGGAACGGTGCGGCCGGCTCAGACGAGGGAGCCGTACAGGCCGGGGCGGCGGTCGTTCAGGTACGGGTTGGCGGCGCGCGACGCGCGGAGGAACTCGGGGTCGACCTCACCGATGACCAGTTCCTCGCCGCGTCCTGCGCGGGTGCGGACCGTGCCGTCGGGACCGGCCAGGCAGCTCAGCCCGACGAACTCGAACTCGCCTTCCGGTCCGGTCCTGTTGACGTACGCCACGTACAGCTGGCTCTCGAAGGCGCGGACCGGTACGACGGATTCGGCGACGAACTGGAAGGGGTGCATCTGCGCGGTGGGCACCAGCAGCAGATCGGTACCGGCGAGGGCGTGCGAGCGGACGTTCTCCGGGAACTCGACGTCGTAGCAGATCATGATCCCGACGCGAACGCCGTCCAGTTCGGCCTGCACCACGGTCCGCTCGCCCGGGGTGAACCACTCCTGCTCGAAGCAGCCGAAGAGGTGGGTCTTGCGGTAGTTCGCGAGTGCGGCCCCGTCCGGTCCGATGAGCTGCGCGGCGTTGAAGATCTGCTCGCCCGCGCGTTCCGGGTAGCCGTAGAGGACCGCGAGACCGTGCCGTGCGGCGATCCCGGCGACGGCACGGGCCGACGGCCCGTCGGCCGGCTCGGCCAGCCGGGGGACGTCGGCGCCGATCGCGTATCCGGTGAGGAACAGTTCGGGGCAGACCAGCAGGCGGGCCCCGCTGTCCGCCGCCCGCCGCGCGGCTTCGTCGAGCACCTCGATGTTCTCGTCCACATGACCGGGTCGTCCGGAACTCTGGAGCAGGGCGGTGCGCAACGGCGGCATGGCTGACCTCGGGCGGTGCGGGCTGGGCGGGGACGTATCGAAGGTACGGTCCGCCGCTCGGCCCGGACAAGGCGCGACTGTTGCGTGTACACCGTCGATCCATTGCGCTCCGACGGCCTGCCGCGGCGATTCGTTGCGTAGGGCGTCTTCCCAGGTCAAGTGGGTGACGCAGGTCTCATTCCCGGCATGCCTCGGTCCGCACGCCCAAGTCGCCCCGCACGAGCCGGCCTCCGCCCGGCGCGCCTCGGGCCCGTCCGGTGACGGCGGACGTCCTGGGACGCCCCGCGCTCCTATCCCGGCGACCCCGACGAGTACCGCCGCAGCAACGGCGAGAGCACCAGCACGGACTTCGTCCGCTCCACGTACGGCTCTCCGGCGATCCGTTCGAGCACCTGCTCGAAGTGGCGCATGTCCGCGGCGAAGACCTGCACGATCGCGTCGGCCTCACCCGTCACCGTGGAGGCCGACGCGATCTCCGGGTACCGCGCCAGTCCCTGCTTGATCGCTTCCGGCGAGGTGTTGCGACTGCAGTAGATCTCGATGAAACCCTCGGTCTCCCAGCCCAGCGCGGCCGGGTCCACCCGCACGGTGAAGCCGGTGATGGCGCCCTCGGCGCGCAGGCGGTCCACGCGGCGTTTCACGGCGGGCGCGGACAGGCCGATGATCGCGCCGATGTCCGCGTAGGAGCGCCGGGCGTCTTCGGCGAGGGCGTGGACGATGCGTTCGTCGAGGTCGTTCAGGCGCACTTCGGGCGGTTCACTTCTCTGCGATGGTCTACTTCGGGGCGGCGTGGGCCGCCCCCGAAGTAGACCACGGCCCCGCGCCGCCGGGCGCGCTCACCGCATCCGGTGACCGGTCAGAACGGGAACTGCGAGCGGCCGTGCTGGACCGAGATCCACTTCTGGGTGGTGAAGGCCTCGACCATCGAATCGCCGTTCAGCCGGCCCAGCCCGGAGCTCTTCTCGCCGCCGAACGGGACGATGGGCTCGTCGTGGACCGTGCCGTCGTTGATGTGGATCATGCCGGTGTGGATGCGCTTGCCGATCCGTACACCGCGCTCGATGTCACCCGTGTGCACCGCCCCGCTCAGACCGTACGGGGTGTCGTTGGCGATCCGGACCGCCTCGTCCTCTCCGTCGAACGGCACGAGGAGCGCGACCGGCCCGAAGATCTCCTGAGACAGGACGGGGGAATCGGCGGCCAGTCCGGTGAGCACGGACGGGCTCACCAGATTGCCGTCCGCCCGGCCGTGCAGCAGGGCCGTCGCCCCGGCCTCCACCGTCTGGTCGACGAGCGAGGAAATGGCCTCGGCCTGCGAGGAGTTGATCAGCGGGCCGATCACGGTCCGCGGGTCGGCCGGGTCACCGACCGGCAGCGACGCGACCTTGGCGACGAACTTCTCGGTGAACTCCTTCTCCACCGCCCGGTCGACCAGGATGCGGTTCGCTGCCATGCAGACCTGGCCCTGGTGCACGTAACGGCTGAAGACGGCCGCGTCCACGGCGTAGTCCAGATCGGCGTCGTCGAGGACGATGAGCGCGCTGTTGCCGCCGAGTTCGAGCACGGCACGCTTGAGGTGCGCCGCGCACACCGTGGCGACGTGCCGTCCCACCTTGTCCGAGCCGGTGAAGGAGATGACCTGCGGCACGGGGTGTTCCAGCAGTGCGTCACCGATCTCGGCGATGTCGGTGACCACGACGTTCAGGAGCCCGGCCGGCAGCCCCGCCTCCTCGAACACCTTGGCCACCAGCGTGCCGCCGCAGACCGGGGTGTTCTGGTGCGGCTTGAGCACCACGGCGTTGCCGAGCGCCAGCGCGGGGGCGACCGACTTCAGCGACAGCAGGAACGGGAAGTTGAAGGGGCTGATGACACCCACGACACCGACGGGCATGCGGTAGACACGGTTCTCCTTGCCCTCGGTCGGCGAGGGCAGGATCTGCCCGGCGGGCCGCAGCGCGAGCTGGATCGACTCCCGGAGGAACTCCTTGACGAGATGCAGCTCGAAGGCGGCCTTCAGCCGGGTGCCGCCGAGTTCCGCGACGATCGCGTCGCCGATCTCGGACTCGCGCTCCTCGACGACGCGCAGCGCCCGCTCCAGCACCTGTCGGCGGGCGTACGGGTTGGTGTCGCCCCATGCCCGCTGGGCGGCCTCGGCGGACCGGTACGCCTGGTCCACCTCCTCGGCCGTGGCGACCGTGATCGAGGCGAGCTTCTCCCCGTTGTACGGATTGAAATCGATGATGTCCCAGGATCCCTTGCCCGGCCTCCACTCTCCGTCGATGTACTGGTGGGCCAGTTCAGTGAAGAAGGACATGAGATCCCTTACCGCAGAGAGGCGGACAGCTGATTGCGCTTCATGTTACTTACATTTCAATGGGGTTGAAGCGGATCACCACGGGATCCGCGGGCTGGAATCGGACATCTCCGGTGTCCGCGAGGACACCCGGGAACGACGTCGCCCCCCACGGCGCGAACGGCCGTGAGGGGCAACGGTGGTGCGGGACCGCCGGTGCTGCGGCCGGAAAGGTCTGCCGGGAGGCTCGCGGCGTCCGGTGCGGTGCGTCGCGAGGCGGAGGATCGCCCTCGTACCGGACGCACTCGGGTGATGCGACAACGCGGCGAGGTGCCGTGCCGGGCGTCGCGAGCCGGTGGACCTTTCCGGTCACAGCACTGGATCAGCTCCAGCTGGCGTGCAGCGGCTTGCCCTCGGCGTAGCCGGCGGCGCTCTGCACCCCGACGACGGCCTTCTCGGCGAACTCCTCCAGGGAGGCCGCCCCGGCGTAGGTGCAGGAGGAGCGGACGCCCGCGATGATCGAGTCGATCAGGTCCTCGACGCCGGGCCGGGCCGGGTCGAGGAACATCCGCGAGGTGGAGATGCCCTCCTCGAAGAGCGCCTTGCGGGCGCGGTCGTACGCCGACTCGTCCGATGTGCGGTTCTTCACCGCACGCGCCGAGGCCATGCCGAAGGACTCCTTGTAGAAACGGCCGTCGGCGGACTGCTGGAGGTCGCCGGGCGACTCGTACGTACCGGCGAACCAGGAGCCGATCATCACGTTGGACGCGCCCGCGGCGAGCGCCATCGCGACGTCGCGCGGATGACGGACGCCGCCGTCGGCCCAGACGTGCTTGCCGAACTTCCTCGCCTCGGCGGCGCACTCCAGGACGGCGGAGAACTGCGGACGGCCCACGCCGGTCATCATCCGGGTGGTGCACATGGCGCCGGGGCCGACACCCACCTTGATGATGTCGGCGCCGGCCTCGATGAGGTCGCGCACCCCCTCGGCGGCGACGATGTTCCCCGCGACGATCGGCACCTGCGGGTCGAGCGCCCGGACGGCCCTGACCGCGTTGATCATGGACTCCTGGTGGCCGTGGGCGGTGTCCACGACGAGTGTGTCGACACCCGCGTCGAGCAGTTGCTTGGCCTTGCCCGCGACGTCGCCGTTGATCCCCACGGCCGCGGCGATCCGCAGCGTGCCGTCGGCGTCGGTGGCGGGGGTGTACAGAGTGGCGCGCAGTGCGGCCTTACGGGTGAGGATGCCGACGAGCCGGCCGTCCGCGTCGACCGCGGGGGCGAGCTTGCGGTGGGCACCGTCGAGCTTGTTGAACGCGTCGCGCGGGTCGATGTCCGCGTCGAGCAGCACCAGGTCCCGGGACATGACCTCGGAGAGCTGGGTGAAGCGGTCGACGCCGGTCAGGTCGTGGTCGGTGACGACACCGACGGGGCGCCGGTCCTCGTCGACGACGACGCCCGCGCCGTGCGCGCGCTTGGGCAGCAGGGACAGCGCGTCGGCGACCGTCTGCCCCGGGGTCAGCACGATCGGCGTGTCCAGCACCAGATGGCGCGCCTTCACCCAGGAGACGACATCGGTGACGACCTCGATCGGGATGTCCTGGGGGATGACGACGAGCCCGCCGCGACGGGCGACAGTTTCGGCCATCCGACGGCCCGCGATGGCCGTCATGTTCGCGACGACGAGCGGAATGGTGGTGCCGGTGCCGTCGGGCGAGGAGAGATCGACACCCTGGCGAGAACCGACCGCCGAACGGCCCGGAACCATGAAGACATCGTCGTATGTGAGGTCGTACGGGACCGAGGGGGACTCTGTATAGCGACCGGTGCCGGGCTCAAGAAAACGCATAAGTTCATTTTTTCATACGAAACGGAGCAGGTCGCTTCCACGAAGACACAGCAAACGACCCCCGCGCTCGTATGTTCCTCCAAGGGAACCGCGGGAGTCCCGGGCAAGTGGAACCTGCCTTGCTCACGGACCCTACCCGAACGGCATGCGAATCATTCGCGATCACCTTTCCTGGACCTGGCTACAAAGGGTCGGGTAGCTTCAAACCCGCAGGTCCCGTGGGTCACCACTGCGCCCCTGAGGAACAGGCGGAGAGGTCACAACTTCCGTCACCCGTACGACCGGAGAGGATCACGACCCACCCGTGGAGAGCGAACTGCCGGACATCTACTGCCCGTTCCCCCAGCGGACGAATCCGCACGTCGGGCACACCCGAGTCCACCTCGACAGCTGGATCCGCAACACCGGTCTGGTACACCGTGATTCAGCCATGAAGCGCTTCGAGCAGGCGGACTTCGGCGCGTTCGTCGGCATGGTGTACCCGACCGCCGACAGCAAGAATCTCGACCTCGTCGCCGACTGGTTCGTGTGGCTGTTTCTCGTTGACGACCAGCTCGACGACGGACATCTCGGCCGCAGCCCCGAGCGGGTACGTGATGTGGTCGCGGTGATGTGTTCCGTGATCGAGGGCAAGGGTACGGGCACCCCGTCGGACGAGGACCTTCCCGCCGCCGTGGTGGCCCTGGTCGATCTGTGGGAACGGACGATCCCGACCGCGGCCGCGCACTGGCGCACCCGGTTCGGCTGGCACCTGACCACGTACCTCACCACGACCACCACCTGGGAGGCCGGGAACCGGGCGGCGGACGTGGTGCCGTCCGAGGAGACCTACATCGCCAAGCGCCGCCACACCGGCGCGATACATGTCTGCATGGACCTGATAGAGATCGTGGCCGGGATCGAGGCTCCCGAGTCGATCCACAACGACTCCCGGTTCATCACCGCGCTCGAAGCGTCGTGCAATGTCGTGTGCTGGGCCAACGACGTGTACTCGTACGAGAAGGAACAGGTGCTCGGCGAGATCCACAATCTCGTCCATCTGATCCGTCACCACCGGGGATACGGCAAGCAGCAGGCGCTCGAAGTCGTCTGCGCGCAGATCGCCACGGAGACCGAGCGGTTCCTCACCGCGGAGGCCGAGCTGCTGACCGCGTACCCGCAGCTTTCCTGGATGCTCACGCCGTACCTGGACGGGATGCGGAGCTGGATGCGCGGCAATCTGGACTGGTCGCGGCAGACGCCCCGCTACAACCCGGCCGAGGTGAGCCAGTACACGGCGCCGGAGCAGTACCTGGAGTCGACGGTCCTGGGCACGGCCCGCGACTGACCCCGGGCCGGATCCCCGCCCGGACGGCTCACCGACTGTCCGGGCCAATCCCCGCGGCGGTCGGCGGGCGGCCCCGCGACGGTCGGCGGGCGGCCCCGCGACGGCCGACGGGCGGCCCCGCGACGGCCGACGGGCGGCCCCGCGACGGCCGACGGGCGGCCCCGCGACGGGCGGCCCCGCGGCGGTCGGCGGGCGGCCCCGGTGCGGGCCGCCGCCGCCCGCCCTGTCAGTCCCCGTCCGGGTCCGCGCGCTCCAGGGCGGGACGCCGCGGCGCCGCCGACTCGGTCAGCAGGTAGTCGGCCGCCGCCGTGTCCGTCACCAGACTGGTGACCAGACCGGACCGCAGCACCGCCCCGATCGCCGCGGCCTTGCGCTGGCCGCCCGCGATCGCGACCACCTCCGGGATCCGGCGAAGCCGGTCAGCCTCGACCGTGATGCACCGCTCCCCCAGGTCCCGGCCGACCCGCCGCCCCTCCTTGTCGAAGAGGTGCGCGGACATCTCCGCGGCGGCACCGAGCGAGGCGTAGTGCGCCCGCTCCTCGTCCGTGAGCATGTCGTGGACGGTGGAGATGCCCGGCTCCCAGGAACCGATGGAGACCGCGGCGACCGTCACCTTGTCGAAGTACTCGAAGGCGCGGGCGATGCCGGTCTGGTGACGCAGCGCGGCGGCCGTGGCCGGGTCGGGCAGCAGCATCGGCGCATAGATCGGGTGGGCCTCGCCGCCCGCCACCTGGGCGGCCCGCCGGACCGCCTCGACCGAGCCGCGCTCCGCCGTCCCCGCGTCGTACACCCCGGTGAGCTGCACGACCGTGCACGGGGGCAGCCGGTCGAGCGCCGCCGCCATGTGGATGGTGGACCGGCCCCAGGCGAGGCCGAGCACATCGCCCTCGTTCACCAGTTCGCCGAGAAGATCGGCCGCGACCTCCCCCAGATTCTCCGGGTCGGGTGCGTCGTCCTGCTCCTCCGCGGGAGATTCGACGACGACCGCGTGACGCAGCCCGTAGCGCGCCCGGAGAGCGTCGGACCGCTCGGCGTCCAGCTCGGCGGGAACGCGGATCTCGATCCGTACGAGGTCGCGTTCCAGAGCCGTCTCCAGGACCCGGGCCACCTTGAAGCGGCTGACGCCGAACTCCTCGGCGATCTGGATCTTCGACTTTCCTTCGAGGTAGAAGCGGCGGGCCATGGCCGCCGCCTGCACCAGCTCCGCGGGCCCCATCCGCAGGGCGGACCGTCCCGCCGACATTGCAGACACCGCGATCTCCTCACTGCTGTTCACACTCTCGATACGCCGTTCATCCTGTCAGATCCGGCGATCCCTGATCGGTCCCGTCGGACCACGTTCATCTGCCCTTGGCCGGACCGACCCGCACTCGGGGCCGGGGCCGGTCCCGACGTCAGTGACGGCACGCCCAGGCCGCCGAGGAGGTGGCCCCGTCGGCCTTGGCGCGCAGGGCGCGCACCGCTTCGGCGGGGTCCTCGGCCCCGTACACCGCCGAGCCGGCGACGAACACGTCCGCGCCGGCCTCCGCACAGCGCTCGATGGTGGACGCGGAGACGCCACCGTCCACCTGGAGCCACAGTTCGAGGCCGTGCTTGGAGATCAGCTCACGGGTGCGGCGGATCTTCGGCAGCATGATGTCCAGGAACGCCTGGCCGCCGAAGCCCGGCTCCACCGTCATGATCAACAGCATGTCGAGCTCGGGAAGCAGGTCCTCGTACGGCTCGATGGGGGTGGCGGGCTTGAGCGCCATGGAGGCGCGGGCGCCCTTGGCCCGGATCTCCCGCGCCAGCCGTACCGGGGCGGCGGCGGCCTCCACGTGGAAGGTGACGGAACCGGCACCCGCCTCGACGTACTGAGGCGCCCAGCGGTCCGGGTCCTCGATCATCAGGTGGCAGTCCAGCGGGGTGTCCGTGGCCCGGCTGAGCGACTCCACGATCGGTACGCCGAGGGTCAGATTGGGCACGAAGTGGTTGTCCATCACATCGACATGGAGCCAGTCGGCACCTTCGACTGCCTTCGCCTCCTCGGCGAGGCGGGCGAAGTCGGCGGACAAGATGCTGGGATTGATCTGGGCCATGTGCCAAGCCTGCCATGTTCCGCGGCACTTCCCCGCCCTGGTGAGGGCCAAAGCCTCACGGGATCATTACAGTTCGCGAAATCCGGGCCGTCCGGCCGGGCGATCCGGGCTTTTCAGCCCGTGAAGCGCCCTTCGGGGGCGGTGGGGCCCCTGCGGACGCCCACCCCGTCCCCTGTCCGATTCAGGCCGTACGCCGCAGCAGGGCCAGGTACATCGCGTCCGTCCCGTGCAGGTGCGGCCAGAGCTGGACATCGGGACCGTCGCCGAGCGCGGGAACTCCCGGCATCAGCGGGCGGGCGTCGATCCACTCCGCCTCGACCGGCTGCCCGCCGCGCCCCTTGAGCACGTCCTCGACGACGACCCGGGTCTCCGCGAGATGCGGCGAACAGGTCGCGTAACCCACGACGCCGCCGACCCGTACCGCCTTCATCGCCTCGCGCAGCAGGCCGCGCTGGAGCGGGGCGAAGCTCTCCAGGTCCTCCGGGCGCCGACGCCACCGCGCCTCCGGACGGCGGCGCAGCGCGCCGAGGCCCGAGCACGGCACATCCATCAGGACGCGGTCGAAGGTGCCCGGCTGCCACGGCGGGCGGGTGCCGTCGGCGGTGATCACCTGGTACGGGCCGGGGTTGCCGGCCAGCGCGCGCTCGACGAGTCGGGCCCGGTGCGGCTGCTTCTCGGCGGCGAGCAGGGCGGCGCCGCGTTCGGCGGCGAGCGCGCCGAGGAGGGCCGCCTTCCCCCCGGGCCCCGCACACCCGTCGAGCCACCGGGTGTCGCTGCCCTCCACCGGCGCGGCGGCGAAGGCGGTGGCCACCAGCTGGCTGCCCTCGTCCTGCACCCCGGCGCGGCCCTCCCGCACGGCCGTCAGGGCACCGGGCTCGCCGCCCTCCGCCATCCGAACCGCGTAGGGGGACCAGCGGCCCGGCAGGCCGTTCCCGTCGCCGAGGGCGCTGAGCAGCTCGTCGGTGCCGGCCCGGCCGGGGCGGGCCACCAGGGTGACCTCCGGCCGTTCGTTGTCCGCTTCGAGAAGGTCCTCGATCCCGGCACGACCGCCGCCCAGCGCGTCCCAGAGTGCGGACACGACCCACCGCGGATGCGAGTGCACGACGGCGAGGTGGTCCTCGGGGTCCTCGTCGTACGCCGGGGCGACGCGCGCGACCCAGCCGTCGAAGTCGTCCGCGGAGACCTTGCGCAGGACGGCGTTGACGAACTTGGCCCGGCCTTCGCCGAGCACCACCCGGGCCAGTTCCACGCTGGCGGAGACCGCGGCATGGGTGGGGATACGGGTGCCGAGCAGCTGATGCACCCCCATGTTGAGCACATCGAGGACCGGCGGGTCGACCTCGCGCAGCGGCCGGTCGATGCAGGCCGCGACGATCGCGTCGTACGTCCCCTGCCGGCGCAGCGTCCCGTAGACCAGCTCGGTCGCCAGCGCCGCGTCCCGGTTGTCGAAGTCGCCCTTGGCGCGGGCCTTCTTCAGGAGCGGGGGCAGTACGAGGTTGGCGTACGCGTCACGCTCGTCGACGGCCCTGAGCGCTTCGAAGGCGAGGAACCGGACGGGGTCCTTCTTGGGGCGGCGATGCGGCTTGGCGGGACGGCGACGCTGCTGGTCGTTCACGTGAAAGGTGCTCCGCTGATGATGAGAGGGCGAACCCTCCCAGACTACGTCGCCGCCCCGTCCCCCGGCTCCCCGGTGCCGCCGCCGGAACTCCGCCGGCTCGCGAGTCCCGGCAGACCTCCTCGGTCGCGGCACCGGTGCCGCGACCGGCGTCGTCCGACGCGACGGGGCAGAGCCTGCCGGGACAGCCCTCAGCTCCCCAGCAGCTCGCCGTGGACGATCCGCACCCCGCGGGCCCAGTCGGCGGCCCGCATCGGCTTCTTGCCCTGCGGCTGCACCCAGAGCAGCTCGACGGCGTGCGACCCGGTGCCCACGTACACGTTGTTCTTGGCGGCGGACAGCTCCCCGGGCGCCAGATCCGCGCGGTCCAGCACCGGTACCGCCTGGATCAGCTTCAGCCGTTCCCCCCGGAACAACGTCCACGCACCGGGAGCGGGCGTGCAGCCGCGCACCACGCGGTCGACCCGCAGGGCGGGGGCGGACCACTGCACCTGAGCGTCCTCGACGGTGATCTTCGGTGCGAGGGTGACTCCCTCGGCGGGCTGCGGCACGGCGTGCAGCGTGCCGTCCTGGATGCCGTCCATCGTCGCGACGAGCAGCCCGGCACCGGCGAACGCCAGCCGGGTGAGCAGATCACCGCTGGTGTCGGTGGGCCGCACCTCTTCGGTGAGGACGCCGTACACCGGGCCGGAGTCGAGCCCCTCCTCGATCAGGAACGTCGACGCACCGGTCACCTCGTCCCCGGCCATGATCGAGTGCTGCACGGGGGCCGCGCCGCGCCAGGCGGGCAGCAACGAGAAGTGGAGGTTGACCCAGCCGTGGGCGGGTACGTCGAGCGTGGCCTTGGGCAGCAGTGCCCCGTAGGCGACGACGGGACAGCAGTCCGGGGCGATCTCCCGCAGTCGCGTCAGGAAGTCCTCGTCGCGCGGTCGGGCGGGCTTGAGCACCTCGATCCCGGCCTCCTCGGCGCGCTCGGCGACGGGGCTGGCGACCAGTCGGCGGCCTCGCCCGGCGGGGGCGTCGGGCCGGGTGACGACGGCGGCCACCTCGTGCCGGCCGGAGGCGATCAGTGCGTCCAGGGCGGGAACGGCTACCTCGGGGGTGCCTGCGAAGACGAGCTTCATGGGTGGCTGACTGCCTCTCAGGCCGAAACGTACGGGTGACGAGCAACGCACAAGTCTATGGGCCGGGCGACCGGGGGGCGTACGCATCACTGCGCGCCCCTTGGACATGCGCACGCGCCCCTCCAGCGTGACCAGATCCCCGGCTGCCGCGTTGGTCAAGAGAGATTGACCGAAGCGAGCCGCCACGGAGCGGCCCGATCCCTTTCAATGCCGGTTCGAGAGGCTTCTTCATGGCCGACCACGCAACCCACGACGCTCAAGCGCGGGCCAGCCTGCACCTGTTGGTGCGGGACATCGAGCGGGTCCGGCGGCAGGTGGACGCGCTGCGCACGCTCACCGCCCAACTGGGCAACGTCTACCGTCCGCGCCGCTCCGGCCCGTCCACGGGCTTCGTCGTCTACGGCAGGGCCCCGGCCCCCACTGTCAGGCTGGCGCAGGAACTGCGCGACAGCGTAGAGACCCTGGTCACCGCGGCGGTGGATTTCGACCGCTCCCTGGGCTTCTCCTGGGACGCGGTGGGCTCCGCGCTCGGAGTCACCAAGCAGGCGGTGCACCGCCGCTACGGCGCACGCCGCAACGCCCGACAGCCGGGGGCGGCGGAGGCCGTCGCGGAGAACGCGGTGCCGCGCCCCCTGCCCGCCACGCCGGGCCCCACCAACGCGGCCGGCCTGCCCGTCGTGCCCGCCGCACGCACCATGCCCCCGCAGCCGTCGGTGGACCGTCCGTCACTGCGCGAGGACCTGCGCCCCGGAGTCTTCCCCGGCCCACGCAACGGCTGACCACCCCACTCCTGCCCCGCCGCGCCCGACGCACGGCGGGGCAGCCGCGTCCCCACGCCCGGCCCCTCCGGCCGATCCGCGCCCGGCGGCATCCCCACGTCACCCGATCTCCGGCGGATCCACCCTGATCCGGACCTGTTCGCCACTGCCCCGGGACAACCGCGCCGCCTGCGCCGCCTTCAACGCGGCCGCGAGCGCGCCCCCGCTCCCCGGGGGCACTCTGAGCAGCGCCCGCTCCCAGGACTCCCCCGGCGGTGCGTCGCCGGGCCGGCGGGGTCTGCCGGGTTCGGCTCCGGGCACCGGGACCGGACCGAGCACCTCGGTCTCCGGCGGCAGTTCCGCGGTCGTGAGAAACGCGGCGAGCGCGTCCGGCGAGCCCGTCACCGCAGCCATCCGGGACACCGGCGGAAAGCCGAGCTCGGCGCGCTCCGCCAGCTCGCGGCGGGCGTGCCCGACCGGGTCCCAGCGCACCAGGGCCTGCACCGGACGCAGCGTCGGCTCGGCGACGATCACCACCGTGCCGCCCTCCGGCTGTCCCCGCACCAGCGAGGCCGCGGCCGTCCACCGGCGCAGCGCCTCCTCGCCCGCCCTCAGATCGGGGCGCCCGACCATCGCCCAGCCGTCCAGCAGCAGCGCCGCCGCGTATCCGCCCTCGGCGACGGGTTCGGCGCCCGGCGTGCTGACCACCAGCGCCGGTGCCTTTGGCACCGAGTCCAGGATGTGGTCCCGGCCCGACGTCCGTACCGGCACGGCGGGGAACGCGCGGCCCAGCTCCTCGGCGGTCCGGCGGGCGCCGACGATCCGGGCCCGCAGCCGACCGGACCCGCAGGCGACACAGTGCCAGGCGGTCTCGGGCCGCCCGCACCAGGCGCAGTTGAGATCCCGCTGGTCCGGTGCCTCCAGCGGTCCGGCGCAGTGCCGGCACCGAGCGGGTTCCCGGCAGCGCTCACAGGCCAGCCGCGGCGCGTATCCGCGGCGCGGCACCTGGATCAGGACGGGACCGCTGCGCAGTCCGTCCCGTACCGTCTGCCAGGCCAGGCTGGGCAGCCGGGCCGCCCGCGCGGCCCCGTCCCGCGCCAGCTCCCCGTCGCCGACCGTCCTCACCAGCGGCGCCGCGATCCGCAGCTGCTCCCGGTCCGCGCGCAGCGGCAGCGCCCAGCCGCTCTCCACCAGCTGGGCGGCCTCCACGGTGCAGCTCGTACCGCCGAGCAGGAATGCGCACCGGCCGTGCGCCGCCCGTAGTTCGAGCACCTCGCGGACGTGCGGGAAGGGGGCGTGGTCGTCGCTGTGGCTGGAGTCCCCGTCGTCCCAGACGGCGACCAGGCCGAGATCGGTGACGGGCGCGAACATCGCCGCCCTCGTCCCGACGACGGCCCGCACGGAGCCTCGCCGCACGGCGAGCCACTCCCGGTACCGCTTCTCCGGCCCGGAGTCGGCGGTCAGCAGTGCGTGCTGTCCCTTGCCGAGCAGTCCGGTGAGGGCGGCGTCCACCCGCCCGGCGGCCCTGCCGTCCGGCACGACGACGAGTGCGCCGCGCCCGGAGGCGAGCGTCGCGGCCATGGCCCTGGCGATCTCCTCGGGCCAGTGCGGTCCGGGCAGCGCGGTCCATACGGCCCGGGGCACACCGCCGTCGGCCAGCGCGCGCAGGAATGCCGGCCCCTGCGCGTACCGCTCCCAGCTCCCCGCCGACGGCGCGGGCGGCGGTGGCAGGGGGGCGGGCGAGGGCTTGGACTCGGCCCTGCCGTTCCTGGGCGGCACAGCCAGCTGCAGCACGTCGGCGAGGCTGCCCGCGTAGCGGTCGGCAACGGCCCGTGCGAGGGTGAGCAGCTCCGGTCCCAGCACCGGTTCCGGCGAAACGACGTACGCGAGCGCGGCGAGGGCTCCCGTGTAGTCCGATTCGGCGAGCCGCTCGACGAGGAAGCCGTCGATCAGCCCGCCCCCCTCGCGCCGGCCGCCGCGGACATGGCGCGCCCCGGCCCCGAATCGCACCCGCACCCGCACTCCGGGCTGCGCGTCGGCGTCCAGCTCCTCGGGCACGGCGTAGTCGAAGTACTGGTCGAGATGGAGCGCGCCCTTGTTGACCAGCACCCGGGCGACGGGCAGCTCCTTGGCGAGCGCGGCGCCGCGCCAGGTCCGCGGCTTGGCCCGCGGCACCTTCGCCTGCCGTACCGACTCCCGAATCAGCGCAAGCTGCTCCGGGGCCCCGCGCCCGGGGTCCTCGGATCGCTCGTTGTCGCTGCTCACAGCCAAATTCCTACCAGACGCCACTGACACCGGCGCAGGCGTCGTACCCACCGGGGGCCGCACGCACCGGGGCCCGGACACCCTGTGCGGCGTCCGGGCCCCGGCGCGGGACGGAAGGCGGCGGACCTACAGCCCGGCCGCCGTGCGCAGCGCGTCCACGCGGTCCGTGCGCTCCCACGTGAAGTCGGGCAGCTCGCGGCCGAAGTGGCCGTACGCCGCGGTCTGGGCGTAGATCGGACGGAGCAGGTCGAGGTCGCGGATGATCGCGGCCGGACGGAGGTCGAAGACCTCGCCGATGGCGTGCTCGATCTTCTCGGTCTCGATCGCGGCGGTGCCGAACGTCTCGACGAACAGACCGACCGGCTCGGCCTTGCCGATGGCGTACGCGACCTGGACCTCGCAACGGGCGGCGAGACCGGCCGCGACGACGTTCTTGGCGACCCAGCGCATGGCGTACGCGGCGGAGCGGTCGACCTTGGACGGGTCCTTGCCCGAGAAGGCGCCGCCGCCGTGGCGGGCCATGCCGCCGTAGGTGTCGATGATGATCTTGCGGCCGGTCAGGCCGGCGTCGCCCATCGGGCCGCCGATCTCGAAACGGCCGGTCGGGTTGACCAGCAGCCGGTAGCCGTCGGTGTCCAGCTTGATGCCGTCCTCGATGAGCTGCGCGAGCACGTGCTCGACGACGAACTCGCGGATGTCGGGTGCGAGCAGCGAGTCGAGATCGATGTCGCTGGCGTGCTGCGAGGAGACGACGACCGTGTCGAGACGGACGGCCTTGTCGCCGTCGTACTCGATGGTGACCTGCGTCTTGCCGTCCGGGCGCAGGTACGGGATGGTCCCGTTCTTGCGGACCTCGGAGAGCCGGCGCGAGAGCCGGTGCGCGAGGTAGATCGGAAGCGGCATGAGCTCGGGCGTCTCGTCGCAGGCGTACCCGAACATCAGGCCCTGGTCACCGGCGCCCTGCTTGTCGAGCTCGTCGTCTTCCTCGCCCGCGGCGGAACCCTCGACCCGCGTCTCGTACGCGGTGTCGACGCCCTGCGCGATGTCCGGCGACTGCGCGCCGATGGACACCGAGACACCGCAGGAGGCGCCGTCGAAGCCCTTCTTGGAGGAGTCGTAGCCGATTTCGAGAACCTTGTTGCGTACGAGGGTCGGAATGTCGGCGTAGGCCTTGGTCGTGACCTCACCCGCAACGTGCACCAGACCGGTGGTGATCAAGGTCTCGACCGCGACGCGGGACCGGGGGTCCTCACGGAGGAGTGCGTCGAGAATGGTGTCGCTGATCTGGTCAGCGATCTTGTCGGGGTGACCCTCGGTGACGGACTCCGAGGTGAAGAGACGGCGGGACACATCGCTCCCTGGGGTTGCAGCGGCTGCTGGCTGATCATTTGGCGGACCGCCGGGAGCTGCGCCCGACATGGTCCGGGGCCAGTTTATCTGTCGCTTTCGTTCGGCGGACAGCGTGTCTCGCCCTTTGGGAGTTCTGTGACCTCTGGCACGGTCCGCGGCTGTACGAAAATCGCCTGCCGAGAAAGCCATTTACCCCCATATTTCAAGGGACTCGGCCCGTTCGAAGGCGCGAAACGAGAAATTCACGCCCATCGTGACGACACGAGATCCCAGACCGTGTCGGCCAGCGCCTCCTTGGGGCCGTACGGCACCGGGGTCTCGCCGCCGTCGGCCGCGAGCACCACCGCTTCGTTCTCCTCGGAGCCGAAGGTCCTGCGCTCACCGACCTCGTTGACGACGAGGAGATCGCAGCCCTTGCGGCGGAGCTTCTCACGGCCGTTGGCGAGGACGTTGTCGGTCTCGGCGGCGAAACCGACGACGATCTGGTCCGGCCGGGCGCGCGCACCGGCGACCTCGACGAGGATGTCGGGGTTCCGGACGAGCGTGATGGGCGCCGGCTCCTGGCCGTCCTTCTTCTTGATCTTCCCCGGCGCGTACTCGGCGGGCCGGAAGTCGGCGACCGCCGCCGCCATCACGACCACATCGGCGTCCGCGGCGGCCTTCAGCACGGCTTCGCGCAGCTGTACGGCGGTTCCGGCGTGCCGGACGTCGGCACCGGCCGGATCGGGCAGGCCGGTGTTGGCCTCGATCAGCGTGACCCGGGCACCGCGGGCGACCGCGGTGCGGGCCAGTGCGTAGCCCTGCTTGCCGGAGGAGCGGTTGCCGAGGTAGCGCACCGGGTCGAGGGGCTCCCGCGTACCGCCCGCGCTGATCACGACGTGCCGGCCCGTCAGATCGGGTTCGGCGGGCCCGCGGGTCAGCACCCGGCGGCAGACCTCGAAGATCTCCCCGGGGTCGGGGAGCCTGCCCTTGCCGGTGTCGACACCGGTGAGCCGGCCGACGGCGGGCTCGATGACGACGGCGCCGCGGCGGCGCAGCGTGGCCACGTTCTCCTGGGTGGCCGGGTGTTCCCACATCTCGGTGTGCATGGCGGGCGCGAAGACGACCGGACAGCGAGCGGTGAGGAGCGTGTTGGTGAGCAGGTCGTCGGCGAGACCGTGGGCGGCCTTGGCGAGCATGTCGGCGGTGGCGGGCGCGACGACGACCAGGTCGGCGCTCTGACCGGTCCTGACGTGCGGCACCTCGTGGACGTCGTTCCAGACCTCCGTGGCGACCGGATGGCCGGAGAGCGCCGACCAGGTGGCCGCCCCCACGAAGTGCAGCGCCGACTCGGTCGGGACGACCCTCACGTCGTGGCCGGACTCGGTCAGCCGACGCAGCAGCTCGCACGCCTTGTACGCGGCGATGCCCCCGCTGACCCCAAGAACGACCTTCGGCTTGTCCACTGCGTCTCCCCGCACTCGGATACGAACACCCCCATGCTGCCTCACCGCCCCCGGCCCGTTGCTGTCGCCCCGGACACACCACAGGCCCGGCGGTCGCGGCCGCCGGGCCTGTGGTGAAGGTGGAACTCCTGCTTACTGCGCGGGGCCCTCGATGGCCTCGGAGGTGAGCAGGCCCGCGTTGATCTCGCGGAGCGCGATCGAGAGCGGCTTCTCGTGCACGTGGGTGTCGACGAGCGGACCGACGTACTCCAGGAGACCTTCGCCGAGCTGCGAGTAGTACGCGTTGATCTGACGCGCGCGCTTGGCGGCGTAGATCACGAGGCTGTACTTCGAGTCGGTGGCCTCAAGGAGCTCATCAATCGGCGGGTTGATGATGCCCTCGGGCGTGGTGATGGAAGAGGACACTCTCTGCCTTCCGAAGGGGGTAAAGATCAAAGAAACCTTTGACAGTGCGGAACTCCGTGATACCGCCCGTGCCGGCTGCGTCAGTCGCTGCCCGTGCGGTGGCCGGAGGAATCCAGCATCAAGGCTAGCAGCTCACGCGCCACGTCCTCGACGGAGGTGTTGACCAGTGTCGTATCGAACTCGGACTCGGCGGCCAGTTCGATCCGGGCGGCGGCGAGCCGGCGCTCGATCACCTCGGCGGACTCGGTGCCCCGGCCGGTGAGCCGGCGCACCAGTTCCTCCCAGCTCGGCGGGGCCAGGAAGACGAGCCGGGCGTCCGACATCGACTGCCGGACCAGCCGCGCGCCCTGGAGATCGATCTCCAGCAGCACCGGCTCGCCCGCCTCCAGGCGGTCGAGCACGGCGCGGCGCGGCGTGCCGTACCGGTTGCCGGCGAACTCGGCCCACTCCAGCAGCTCACCATTGGCGATCAGCTTGTCGAACTCGTCGTTGTCCACGAAGAAGTAGTGGACACCGTTGCGCTCGCCGGGGCGCGGCTTGCGGGTCGTCGCCGACACCGAGAGCCATACCTCGGGGTGGGCCTTGCGCATATGGGCGACGACCGTGCTCTTGCCGACCCCCGAGGGGCCGGAGAGCACGGTCAGCCGCGGACGTACGTCCGGGGGTACGGGGGACGTCCCCCGGGATGTTGCAGCCATGGAGCGATTATCCAGGTTCTCGGGCGTGCCCGAGAACGTCAGGCCGCCTTGCTGCCGAACTCACGCTCCAGGGATGCGATCTGGTTGGAGCCCAGACCCCGGACCCGGCGGCTCTCGGAGATGCCGAGCCGCTCCATGATCTGCTTGGCGCGGACCTTGCCCACGCCCGGCAGGGACTCCAGGAGGGCGGAGACCTTCATCTTTCCGATGACGTCGTTCTCCTGGCCCTGCTTGATGACCTCGTGGAGGGAGGCGCCGGAGTGCTTGAGTCGATTCTTGACCTCGGCCCGCTCCCGGCGAGCCGCGGCGGCCTTTTCGAGCGCGGCTGCGCGCTGTTCAGGGGTAAGGGGCGGAAGAGCCACGCCTACGTCACCTCGGATGTCGATCTGTCGGATACGGACCGGTGAGGAAGCTGGACGCTCCACACCAGGTGAGCGACGGACAACTTGTGTACGTCGGCTCTCGACGGAGACTAGCGGCCAAGGCCGCCCGAGTCAGCGAGAACCAACGAAAAGTCCTGGTCAGCCTTGCCCGACCAGGACATTTCAGGCATAACAACCGAGTTTTTTGGTCAGGATTCAGTCAACACGCCGTGGACGCGGCCCGGTCACCCGCCCGCGACGGCCGTCCGGACCTCGTCCGTGAGCCGATCGGCGGCCGCGCGCAACCCCGCCGCGTCCGGCCCCCGGCTCAGCACGCCGCGGCTCACACTGGGCAGTACGTTGCCCACCGCGTCGCCGAAGACCCCCGGCAGATCCGCGGGCGTCGCGCCCTGCGCGCCGATCCCGGGGGCGAGCAGCGGGCCGTTGATGGCGAGATTCACACCCGCGTCCCCGAGCGTGGCTCCGACCACCGCGCCGACGGAGCCGAGCGGCGTCGCCCCCTCGTTCTCGGCGGCCATGTGGTCGAGCATCAGCTGGGCCAGCGGCCGGCCGTCGGCGGCAGTGGCACGCTGCACCTCCGCGCCCTCCGGGTTGGAGGTGAGGGCGAGCACGAAGACTCCCGCACCGGACAGCACCGCCGCGTCGAGCGCCGGGCGCAGCGAGCCGAAGCCCAGGTACGGCGAGACGGTGACCGCGTCCGAGAACAGCGGCGAGTCCTGGTCCAGATAGGTCGCCGCGTAGGCACCCATGGTGGAGCCGATGTCACCGCGCTTGGCGTCCATCAGAACGAGTGCGCCGGCCGCCCGCGCCTCCTCGACGGCCTTCTCCAGGACCGCGATGCCGCGCGAGCCGAACCGCTCGAAGAACGCGGACTGCGGCTTGAGCACGGCGACCCGGTCCGCCAGTGCCTCGACGACCGTGCGCGTGAAGCGCTCCAGCCCCGTCACGTCGTCGTTCAGGCCCCAGGCGGTGAGCAGCGAGGCGTGCGGGTCGATGCCGACGCAGAGCGGCCCGCGGGTGTCCATGGCGCGGCGCAGGCGTGCGCCGAACGGTTCCGGGATCATGTGGTGGCCTTTCTGGTTTCTGCGCCGACGGCTTCGGCGAGGGTCGCGTACGGGGAGGCGGCCAGGCGTGCGGCCAGACCCTTGTGGATCGCCCTGGCGTAGAACGGTCCCTCGTAGATGAAGGCGCTGTAGCCCTGGACGAGGGTGGCCCCGGCGAGGATGCGCTGCCAGGCGTCCTCGGCGTTCTCGATGCCTCCGACACCGACCAGGGTGAGCCGGTCGCCCACCCGCGCGTACAGGCGGCTCAGGACCTCCAGGGACCGTGCCTTGAGAGGTGCGCCGGACAGCCCGCCGGTCTCCTTGACCAGGGACGGCGAGGACTTCAGGCCCAGGCCGTCCCGGGCGATGGTGGTGTTGGTGGCGATGATGCCGTCCAGACCCAGCTCGACCGCGAGGTCGGCGACCGCGTCGACGTCCTCGTCCGCGAGATCGGGAGCGATCTTCACGAGCAGGGGGACCCGTCGGCCGGTGACCGTCCGGTCGGCTGCCTCGCGCACCGCGCCGAGCAGGGGCCGGAGCGCCTCGGTGGCCTGGAGATTGCGCAGGCCCGGGGTGTTGGGCGAGGAGACGTTCACGACAAGGTAGTCGGCGTGGGCGGCGAGGCGCTCGGTGGACTTCACGTAGTCGCCGACCGCTTCGGCCTCCGGCACGACCTTCGTCTTGCCGATGTTGACGCCGACCGTGGTCCTGAAGACCGGCCTGCGGGCGCCCAGGCGCTCGGCCACTGCGGCCGAGCCCTCGTTGTTGAAGCCCATGCGGTTGATCAGCGCGCGGTCCGCGAGGAGGCGGAAGAGGCGTTTCTTGGGGTTGCCGGGCTGCGGTTCGCCGGTGACCGTGCCGATCTCGACGTGATCGAAGCCGAGCATCGCCATGCCGTCGATCGCCATGGCGTTCTTGTCGAAGCCGGCGGCGAGGCCGAAGGGGCCGTGCATGCGCAGGCCGAGGGCCTCGGTGCGCAGCTCCTTGTGACGGGGGGCGAGCACCGCGGCGACGAAGGTGCGCAGCACGGGGATGCGGGCGGCGAGACGGATCCAGCGGAAGGCCAGGTGGTGCGCCCACTCCGGGTCCATCCACTTGAAGACCAGTCGGAAGAAGAATTTGTACATCGGGGTGTCCTCGGTGTCCTCACGAAGAGGGGGACACCGGTTCCGGTGTCCCCCTGCCTGCTGCTGGTGCCGTGACTGGCAATGTTTGCCCCGTGAGGAGTGTCGTCCAGTGCGTGCGATCGCAAGGCGGCCGGAAGTCCTTGCAGCGGAGCTACCAGGACTTTTGGCCGACGCCGCGAGCGTGCGTGCTGGACGGCGCGACGGGGCAAAGCCTGCCGGGAGGGGAAC
The DNA here is from genome assembly GCF_044754145.1 of Streptomyces sp. NPDC093149. NCBI lineage: Bacteria > Bacillati > Actinomycetota > Actinomycetes > Kitasatosporales > Streptomycetaceae > Streptomyces > Streptomyces sp. NPDC093149. The sequence continues at coordinate 379,962 of NZ_JBIVON010000009.1, read as the reverse complement.
CAGGGCGTGTTTCGAGTCCCGCCTGCCGGGCGGCGTCCGGCACGCACGCTCGCTGCGTTGTCGGGCCCGCCCCGATACGACCGGTATCGGGGTGACCCTCCGGCTTGCGATCGCACGCACCGGACGCCGCCCGGCCCGCCCTGCGGGCGGACGACGCTCCTTTCGAAACGCGCCCTAGTCGCGGGCCGCGGTCAGATGTTCCGCGTGTTCCTGGAGCGATCGGACGTCGACGCCTCCGTGGGTGAGCGCGTCGATGCCCTGCACGGCGGCGGCGAGCGCCTGGACCGTCGTCAGGCACGGCACGGACCGGGCCACGGCAGCGGTACGGATCTCGTAGCCGTCGAGACGGCCACCGGTTCCGTACGGCGTGTTGACGATCAGGTCGACCTCGCCGCCGTGGATCAGCTGGACGATGGTCTTCTCGCCCTGCGGGCCCACGCCCTCCGACTGCTTGCGCACGACCGTGGCGTTGATGCCGTTGCGCTTGAGGACCTCGGCGGTGCCGGAGGTGGCGAGCAGCTCGAAGCCGTGGGCGACGAGTTCGCGCGCCGGGAAGATCATCGAGCGCTTGTCGCGGTTGGCGACCGAGATGAAGGCGCGGCCCTTGGTGGGCAGCGGGCCGTAGGCACCGGCCTGCGACTTGGCGTACGCCGTGCCGAAGACCGAGTCGATGCCCATGACCTCGCCGGTGGAACGCATCTCCGGGCCGAGGACCGTGTCGACGCCGCGGCCGTGGATGTCGCGGAAGCGCGACCACGGCATGACGGCCTCCTTGACCGAGATCGGCGCGTCGAGCGGCAGGGTGCCGCCGTCGCCGTTCGCCGGGAGCAGGCCCTCCGCGCGCAGCTCGGCGATGGTCGCGCCCAGCGAGATCCGGGCGGCGGCCTTGGCGAGCGGGACCGCGGTCGCCTTCGAGGTGAAGGGGACGGTCCGGGAGGCGCGCGGGTTGGCCTCCAGGACGTACAGGATGTCGCCGGAGAGCGCGAACTGGATGTTGATCAGTCCGCGAACGCCGACACCCTTGGCGATGCCCTCGGTGGAGGCGCGCAGCCGCTTGATGTCGTAGCCGCCGAGCGTGATCGGGGGCAGTGCGCAGGCGGAGTCGCCGGAGTGGATACCGGCCTCCTCGATGTGCTCCATGACGCCGCCGAGGTAGAGCTCGGTGCCGTCGTAGAGCGCGTCGACGTCGATCTCGATCGCGTCGTCGAGGAAGCGGTCGACCAGGACCGGCCGGGTGGGGCTGATCTCGGTGGACTCGGCGATGTACGAGGAGAGCCGCGCCTCGTCGTACACGATCTCCATGCCGCGGCCGCCGAGCACGTAGCTGGGGCGTACGAGGACGGGGTAGCCGATCTCGTCGGCGATGGCCTTGGCCTCGTCGAAGGTGGTGGCGGTGCCGTGCTTCGGCGCGGGCAGTCCGGCCTCGGCCAGGACGCGGCCGAAGGCGCCGCGGTCCTCGGCGGCGTGGATCGCCTCCGGGGACGTACCGACCACCGGCACACCGTTGTCCTTGAGCGCCTGCGACAGACCCAGCGGGGTCTGACCGCCGAGCTGGACGACGACCCCGGCCACCGGGCCCGCGAGGGACTCGGCGTGCACGATCTCCAGCACGTCCTCGAGCGTCAGCGGCTCGAAGTACAGGCGGTCGGAGGTGTCGTAGTCGGTGGAGACGGTCTCCGGGTTGCAGTTGACCATCACGGTCTCGTAGCCCGCGTCGCTCAGCGCGAAGGAGGCATGGACGCAGGAGTAGTCGAACTCGATGCCCTGGCCGATGCGGTTGGGGCCGGAGCCGAGGATGATCACCGCCGGCTTGGCGCGGGACGCGACCTCGGTCTCCTCGTCGTAACTGGAGTAGAAGTACGGCGTCTTCGCGGCGAACTCGGCGGCACAGGTGTCGACGGTCTTGTAGACCGGGCGGATGCCGAGCGCGTGCCGCACCTCGCGTACGACGTCCTCGCGCAGGCTGCGGATGTCGGCGATCTGGGCGTCGGAGAAGCCGTGTCGCTTGGCCTCGGCGAGCAGTTCGGCACCGAGTTCGTCGGCGTCGGCCAGCTCGTCGGCGATCTCCTTGATCAGGAAGAGCTGGTCGACGAACCAGGGGTCGATCTTCGTTGCGTCGAAGACCTCTTCCTGGGTGGCGCCGGCCCGGATCGCCTGCATGACGGTGTTGATCCGGCCGTCGGTGGGGCGGACCGCCTCGGCCAGCAGCTCGGCCTTGTCGCCGGGCTCACCGGTGAAGGAGAACTGCGAGCCCTTCTTCTCCAGGGAGCGCAGCGCCTTCTGGAGGGCCTCGGTGAAGTTCCGGCCGATCGCCATGGCCTCGCCCACCGACTTCATGGTGGTGGTGAGGGTGGAGTCGGCGGAGGGGAACTTCTCGAAGGCGAACCGCGGGGCCTTGACCACGACGTAGTCGAGGGTCGGCTCGAAGGAGGCGGGGGTCTTCTCGGTGATGTCGTTCGGGATCTCGTCGAGCGTGTAGCCGACGGCCAGCTTGGCGGCGATCTTGGCGATCGGGAAGCCGGTGGCCTTCGAGGCGAGCGCCGACGAGCGGGAGACGCGCGGGTTCATCTCGATCACGATGACCCGGCCGTCGGTCGGGTCGATGGCGAACTGGATGTTGCAGCCGCCGGTGTCGACACCGACCTCGCGGATGATCGCGATGCCGATGTCGCGCAGGCGCTGGTACTCGCGGTCGGTGAGCGTCATCGCCGGGGCGACGGTGATCGAGTCACCCGTGTGGACGCCCATCGGGTCGAAGTTCTCGATGGAGCAGACGACCACGACGTTGTCGTTCTTGTCACGCATCAGCTCCAGCTCGTACTCCTTCCAGCCGAGGATGGACTCCTCCAGGAGCACCTCGGTGGTCGGGGAGAGCGTGAGGCCCTGACCGGCGATGCGGCGCAGCTCGTCCTCGTCGTGGGCGAAGCCGGAGCCGGCGCCGCCCATGGTGAAGGAGGGGCGGACGACCACGGGGTAGCCGCCGAGCGTCTCGACGCCCGCCAGGACGTCGTCCATGGAGTGGCAGATGACCGAGCGGGCGGACTCGCCGTGGCCGATCTTGGCGTTGACGGCCTCGACGACACCCTTGAAGAGGTCGCGGTCCTCACCCTTGTTGATGGCCTCGACGTTGGCGCCGATGAGCTCGACGCCGTACTTGTCCAGGACGCCGTTCTCGTGCATCGAGATCGCGGTGTTGAGGGCGGTCTGGCCGCCGAGGGTGGGGAGCAGCGCGTCGGGGCGCTCCTTGGCGATGATCTTCTCGACGAACTCGGGGGTGATCGGCTCGACGTATGTGGCGTCGGCGATCTCCGGGTCGGTCATGATCGTCGCCGGGTTGGAGTTGACCAGGATGACGCGCAGGCCCTCGGCCTTGAGGACGCGGCAGGCCTGGGTGCCGGAGTAGTCGAACTCGGCGGCCTGCCCGATGACGATCGGGCCGGAGCCGATGACCAGGACGGACTGGATATCGGAGCGCTTAGGCACGCTGGCCCTCCATCAGGGATACGAAGCGGTCGAAGAGGTACGCGGCGTCGTGCGGGCCCGCTGCCGCTTCGGGGTGGTACTGGACGCTGAAGGCAGGCTGGTCGAGGAGCTGCAGCCCCTCGACGACCTGGTCGTTCAGGCAGACGTGGGAGACCTCGGCGCGGCCGAACTTCGTGTCCGACACCTTGTCCAGCGGGGCGTCGACGGCGAAGCCGTGGTTGTGCGCGGTCACCTCGACCTTGCCGGTCGTGCGGTCCTGCACCGGCTGGTTGATGCCGCGGTGGCCGTACTTCAGCTTGTACGTGCCGAAGCCGAGGGCGCGGCCCAGGATCTGGTTGCCGAAGCAGATGCCGAAGAGCGGCGTCCTGCGCTCCAGGACGCCCTGCATGACGGAGACCGGGTGGTCGGCGGTGGCCGGGTCGCCGGGGCCGTTGGAGAAGAAGACGCCGTCGGGCTGGACCGCGTACACGTCCTCCAGGGTGGCGGTGGCGGGCAGCACGTGCACCTCGATGCCGCGTTCGGCCATCCGGTGCGGGGTCATGCCCTTGATGCCGAGGTCGATCGCGGCGACGGTGAACTTCTTCGTGCCGATCGCGGGGACGACGTACGCCTCCTTGGTGGCGACCTCGGCGGAGAGGTCGGCGCCCACCATCTCGGGGGCCTGCTGGACGCGGGCCAGCAGCGTGGCCTCGTCGGCCAGGGCGTCACCGGAGAAGATGCCGACGCGCATGGCGCCGCGCTCGCGCAGGTGGCGGGTGAGGGCGCGGGTGTCGATGCCGCTGATGCCGACGACTCCCTGGCGCTCCAGCTCCTCGTCGAGCGAGCGCCGCGAGCGCCAGTTGGACGGCACCCGGGCGGGGTCGCGGACGACGTAGCCGGAGACCCAGATCCGTCCGGACTCGGGGTCCTCGTCGTTCACACCGGTGTTGCCGACGTGCGGAGCGGTCATCACGACGACCTGGCGGTGGTACGAGGGGTCGGTCAGCGTCTCCTGGTAGCCGGTCATGCCGGTGGAGAACACCGCCTCGCCGAAGGTCTCCCCCACGGCCCCGTAGGCCCGGCCGCGGAAGGCGCGACCGTCCTCCAGGACGAGTACGGCGGGAGCTTTGGCGGCTCCCCGGGTGGAGATCGTCATCGTGCGGTGCCTTCCGTAGTGCTGGTGAGATGGTTGATGGCCTCGACCCAGGCCGGGTGCTCGGCCGAGCGGTCGGAGCGGAAGCCGGAGTCGATCAGCTTGTCGCCGTGCGCCCAGGTGATGATCAGCAGGCCGCCCTCGGGGAGGACCTTGCCGGCGATGCCCTTGTCGAGCCGGGCCTCGCGCAGGGCGGCGGCCGGTACGAAGAAGTCGGCAGCCCCAGGGCGTACGACGTCGAGGCCCTGGTCGGTCAGGGTGAGCTCGACACGGCTGCGGGTGCCGAGGCCGTGTGCGACGATGCGGTCGAGCCACTGCCCGGCGGTCGTCGAGGCGTGGTACCGGCCGGTCAGCGTCAGCAGCGGCTCGCCGTCCGCGAACCCCTCGGGGGTGGAGTCGAGTTCCGGCAGATCGGACTGGAGGCTCCCCCGCCACTTCCATCCCTGGCGCATCAGCCAGTAGACGAAGGCGATGAGGACGAGCAGTCCGACGACCCAGCTGATGCGAGCGGACCAGTCGGTCACTTCGGCCGACTTCTGCTCGGCGGCGAGCTGGAGGTACAGGGGGGTGAGTGATGTCACGCGAGCTTCCCGTCGACGACCGTGGCACGGCCCCGCAGGAAGGTGTGGGTGACTCGGCCCGGCAGCTCGCGACCCTCGTACGGAGTGTTGCGGCTGCGGGAGGCGAAGCCTGCGGGGTCCACGACACCACGGTATGCCGGATCGACCAGGGTGAGGTTGGCCGGCTCACCCGCCGAGACGGGCCGGCCGTGTCCGTCGAGACGACCGATCGCGGCCGGGCGGAACGACATCCGGTCGGCGACGCCCGCCCAGTCGATGAGGCCGGTGTCGACCATCGTCTGCTGGACGACCGAGAGCGCGGTCTCCAGCCCCACCATGCCCATGGCGGCGGCGGCCCACTCGCAGTCCTTGTCCTCGTGCGGGTGCGGGGCGTGGTCGGTGGCGACGCAGTCGATGGTGCCGTCCGCGAGCGCCTCGCGCAGGGCCGTGACGTCGGCCTCGGTGCGCAGCGGCGGGTTCACCTTGTAGACCGGGTCGTAGGACCGTACGAGCTCGTCCGTGAGGAGCAGGTGGTGCGGGGTGACCTCGGCGGTGACGTTCCAGCCCTTGGACTTGGCCCAGCGGACGATCTCGACGGAGCCGGCGGTCGACAGGTGGCAGATGTGCACCCGGGATCCGACGTGGGCGGCCAGCAGGACGTCGCGGGCGATGATCGACTCCTCGGCGACGGCGGGCCAGCCGCCGAGACCGAGTTCCGCGGAGACGACGCCCTCGTTCATCTGGGCGCCCTCGGTGAGGCGGGGCTCCTGGGCGTGCTGGGCGACCACGCCGTCGAACGCCTTCACGTACTCCAGCGCCCGGCGCATGATCACCGCGTCGTCGACGCACTTGCCGTCGTCGGAGAAGACCTTCACTCCGGCGGCCGAATCGTGCATGGCGCCGAGCTCGGCGAGCTTCTTGCCCTCCAGTCCGACGGTGACGGCGCCGATCGGCTGCACGTCGCAGTAGCCGGACTCCTTGCCGAGCCGCCAGACCTGCTCGACGACACCGGCGGTGTCGGCGACCGGGAAGGTGTTGGCCATGGCGTGCACGGCGGTGAAGCCGCCGACGGCCGCGGCCTTGGTCCCGGTGAGGACGGTCTCGGAGTCCTCGCGGCCGGGCTCGCGCAGGTGGGTGTGGAGGTCGACGAGGCCGGGCAGCAGGATCTGGCCCGCGGCCTCGACGACGGTCGCGTCGCCGGTGTCCAGTCCGGTGCCGACCGCCGCGATGGTCTCGCCGTCGATCAGGACGTCCTGGGCCTCGCCGCCGAGGACCTTCGCGCCGCGGATAAGGATCTTGCTCATGATTACTTGTTCTCCTCGGTACGGGAGGCGGGCGACGGGTGGGCCGGGGCGGCGGACTCGTAGCCGCCCAGCAGCAGGTACAGGACGGCCATGCGGATCGAGACGCCGTTGGCCACCTGCTCGACGGCCGTGCACCGGTCGGAGTCCGCGACCTCGGCGGTGATCTCCATGCCGCGGACCATCGGGCCGGGGTGCATGACGATCGCGTTCCCGGGCATCTTCGCCATGCGGTCGCCGTCCAGGCCGTAGCGGCGGGAGTACTCGCGCTCGGTCGGGAAGTACGCGGCGTTCATCCGTTCGCGCTGTACACGGAGCATCATCACCGCGTCGGACTTCGGCAGCACCTCGTCGAGGCCGTAGCTGACCTCGCACGGCCACTGCTCGACGCCGACCGGGACGAGGGTCGGCGGGGCCACCAGAGTGACGTGGGCGCCGAGCGTGGTCAGCAGGTGGACGTTGGAGCGGGCCACCCGGCTGTGCAGGATGTCGCCGACGATGGTGATCCGGCGGCCTTCGAGGTCCCGGCCGAGACCTGCGTCGGCCCCGACGAGGCGGCGGCGCATGGTGAAGGCGTCCAGGAGGGCCTGGGTGGGGTGCTCGTGGGTGCCGTCACCGGCATTGACGACGGCGCCGTCGATCCAGCCGGAGGTGGCCAGGCGGTACGGGGCGCCGGATGCGCCGTGCCGGATGACGACGGCGTCGGCGCCCATCGCCTCCAGGGTCAGCGCGGTGTCCTTGAGCGACTCGCCCTTGGAGACGGACGAGCCCTTCGCGGAGAAGTTGATGACATCGGCGGAGAGGCGCTTGGCGGCGGCCTCGAAGGAGATGCGGGTACGCGTCGAGTCCTCGAAGAAGAGGTTGACGACGGTACGGCCGCGCAGGGTCGGGAGCTTCTTGATCGGCCGGTCCGCGACCCGTGCCATCTCCTCGGCGGTGTCGAGGATCAGGACGGCGTCGTCGCGGGTGAGGTCGGCGGCCGAGATGAGGTGACGCTTCATCTGGGTGTTCTCCGGAGGGCTGGAGGATTCAGGCATGCGGGCGTGCGGAAGCCGCCCTACGGGCTCGACGTCGCCCGTACGGGTGTGCTGCGGCTACTGCTCGTACGCCGGGGCGGTCCGTTGGGCACCGAGCAGCACGGCGTCACGGCCGTCCTCCTCGGCGAGCTGGACCTTGACCGTTTCCCGCAGCGACGTGGGGAGGTTCTTGCCGACGTAGTCGGCACGGATCGGAAGTTCGCGGTGACCGCGGTCGACGAGGACCGCGAGCTGCACCGCGCGGGGGCGGCCGATGTCGCCCAGCGCGTCGAGCGCGGCGCGGATCGTGCGGCCCGAGAACAGGACGTCGTCGACGAGGACGACCAGACGGCCCTCGATGCCCTCGCCGGGGATGTCGGTGCGGGCCAGGGCGCGCGCCGGGCGCAGCCGCAGGTCGTCGCGGTACATGGTGATGTCGAGGGAGCCGACCGGCATCTTCCGGCCGGTGATCTCCTGGAGTTTTTCGGCCAGCCGGCGGGCGATGAAGACACCTCGCGTCGGAATGCCGAGGAGCACCACGTCGTCGGCGCCCTTGGCGCGTTCGACGATCTCGTGGGCGATCCGGGTCAGTACCCGGGCGATGTCGGGAGCCTCCAGAACGGGGCGTGCCGCGTTGCCGGTGGCTTCATGCTGTGCGTCCATAAGAAACGGACCTCCTTCTCCGCCTCACTGGACGGACCTTAAAGGACGTCGAAATTGCGTCATCAACGTTACCAGGGCTTGCGCCGGGCCCAGGTCACACCCCCGGGAGGTGCCGGTCCGGACCATTCGGCTTGACGCACCAAGTAACGCTGCGTAACCTCACAGTGAGTTACCAGCCACGCGGCGGAGCCGCGCAATGTTCCAGCGTCCGGGGAGCCTTATGTCCAGCGAATACGCAAAGCAGCTCGGGGCCAAACTCCGTGCCATCCGCACCCAGCAGGGCCTCTCCCTCCACGGCGTGGAGGAGAAGTCCCAGGGCCGCTGGAAGGCCGTCGTGGTCGGTTCGTACGAGCGTGGCGACCGTGCCGTGACCGTGCAGCGCCTCGCCGAGCTCGCGGATTTCTACGGGGTCCCGGTGCAGGAGCTCCTGCCCGGTACGACGCCCGGCGGCGCCGCCGAGCCGCCGCCGAAGCTCGTCCTGGACCTGGAGCGCCTCGCCCACGTCCCGCCGGAGAAGGCCGGACCGCTGCAGCGCTATGCCGCGACGATCCAGAGCCAGCGCGGTGACTACAACGGCAAGGTGCTCTCGATCCGCCAGGACGACCTGCGCACGCTGGCCGTGATCTACGACCAGTCGCCGTCCGTGCTCACGGAACAGCTGATCAGCTGGGGCGTGCTGGACGCGGACGCGCGTCGCGCCGTCGCCCACGAAGAGGGCTGACGGCCCTCTGGAGAAACGTGCCGCCGTGCCGGTGCGGGTCGCCCGTCCGGGTGCCCGCACCGGCACGGCTTTTCTGTACGCGGCGGTCGGACGCCCATGCCGAAGGGCCCACGGTCGGATGACCGTGGGCCCTTCGTCGGCTGAACGCCGCCGGCGGGTCACTGCTCCCGGCGGAGATTCGGCTTGAGGTCCTTGAACCGGGCCAGCAGCCCGTTCACGAAGGACGGGGAGTCGTCGGTGGAGAACTCCTTGGCGAGCTGGACCGCCTCGTCGATCACCACCGCGTCCGGGGTCCCGTCCACCCAGATCAGCTCGTACGCACCGAGCCGCAGGATGTTCCGGTCGACGACCGGCATGCGGTCGATCTCCCAGTCCACGGCGTAGGTCACGATGAGCTCGTCGATCCGGTCCGCGTACTGCGCGTACCCCTCGACGAGCTCCATCGTGTACTCGGTGACCGGCGGCTGACGGTTGTCGGTCCGCGAGTGCCGCACCCAGTCCGCGAGGACCGTCTGCACGGACTCACCGCGCTGGTCGGCCTCGAAGAGGATCTGGAAGGCACGCTTGCGGGCCGTGTTCCGAGCAGCCACGGTTAGCTGTTCACCCGGCCGAGGTAGTCGCCGGTGCGGGTGTCGACCTTGATCTTCTCACCCGTGGTGATGAAGAGCGGGACGCCGATCTCGTAGCCGGTCTCCAGCGTGGCGGGCTTGGTGCCACCGGTGGAGCGGTCGCCCTGGACGCCCGGGTCCGTGTGCTGGACCGTCAGCTCGACGGCGGCGGGCAGCTCGACGTAGAGGACCTCGCCCTCGTACTGGGCGACGGAGGCGGTGAAGCCCTCGATCAGGAAGTTGGCGGCGTCGCCGACAGCCTTCCGGTCGACCATGAGCTGGTCGTAGGTGTCCATGTCCATGAAGACGAAGTACTCGCCGTCCATGTACGAGAACTGCATGTCGCGACGGTCGATGGTGGCCGTTTCGACCTTCACGCCGGCGTTGAACGTCTTGTCGACGACCTTGCCGGAGAGCACGTTCTTGAGCTTGGTGCGCACGAAGGCCGGGCCCTTGCCGGGCTTGACGTGCTGGAACTCGACGACGGACCAGAGCTGGCCTCCGTCGAGCTTGAGCACCAGGCCGTTCTTGAGGTCGTTCGTGGAAGCCACGGTTGCGGAATCTCCTGGACTGAAGCTGGTGGAACGACCGAGGATGCGCGCTAGAGCGCGAGCAGCTCCTTGGTCGTAATGGTGAGTAGCTCGGGTCCGCCGTCCGCCTCGGGGCGCACGACGAGCGTGTCATCGATCCGGACCCCGCCCCGGCCCGGGAGGTGGACCCCCGGTTCGACGGTGACCGGCACACAAGCGTCCAGTTTACCCATGGCTGCAGGTGCCAGCTGCGGGTCCTCGTCGATTTCGAGGCCCACACCGTGCCCGGTCCAGGGCGCGAGGCCCCCGCCGTGACCCGCCGAGTCCAGGAGATGGCGGGCGGCGCGGTCCACATCGCGGTACGCGGCACCGGGCACGAGGGCCTCGCGTCCGGCCCGCTGAGCGGCGAAAACCAGGTCGTAGAGCTCGATCTGCCAGTCGGCGGGCGTCGTCCCGATGACGAACGTGCGGCCGATCTCGCAGCGGTAGCCGCGATAGTTCGCACCGAGGCAGACGGAGAGGAAATCCCCTTCCTCCACCCGCCGGTCCGAGGGCCGGTGACGGCCCTGGCCGGAGTTCGGCCCGGTGGCCACCGACGTGGCGAAGGCGGGGCCGTCGGCGCCGTGGTCCACCAGGCGCCTCTCCAGCTCCAGGGCGAGATGCCGTTCCGTGCGGCCCACCAGGATGGATTCGAGGAGTTCACCAAGGGCCTGGTCGGTGATCTCCGCGGCGATCCGCAGGCAGGCGATCTCCTCCTCGTCCTTGACGACCCTCAGCTGTTCGACCGTGGCTCCGAGATCGGCCAGCCGGAGCCGGGGGGCGACCGAGCCCATGGCCCGGTGGCGGGCGACCGTCAGATGGTGTTCCTCGACGGCCAGGGTCTCCGCACCCGAGGTGCCGGCCAGATCGGCGGCCGCGACCGCCGGATCGCCGTCGGTGGCGGGCAGCGACGAAACCCGCAGCTGATCGTCGGTCCGTCCTTCGGCGGGGTCGCCGGTCGGCTCGCCGGGACAGAGCAGGACGTCCTCGCCGGGGCCGAGCAGCAGCACGGCACCGGGGGGCGCTCCGCCTGCGAGGTAGCGGACGTTGGCGGGGCGGGAGACCAGAGCGGCCGCGGATCCGACGGCGGCGCACCGGTCGCGGAGCAGCCCGCGGCGGACGGCGTACACGTCTGACATGTCACGAGCCTACGAGCGCTGGCGCGGGCCTGCTCGGTCAGCGCATCCGACCGGGGGCCCGGACGGACCCGTCACCGGGGCGGGTCCACCGTCCGTCCGGGGCTCACCAGGCCGGTGGGCTCGCTATGGAACGGGCGAGTATGTCGTCCAGGACGCGGGCGGTGGTCTCCACGTCGTAGGTCGAGTTGTCGATGATCGGCAGTCCGGAGCCGTACCAGCCGGCCATCCGGCCGTGGATCCTGGCGACCTCCTCGTCCGAGAGGCGGCGGTTGCCGCTGCGGGCGGCATTGCGCTCCAGCACGATCTCCAGGCCGGGCAGCAGCACGACGGGCAGCAGTCCGGGGCCGACGTGGCGCTTCCACCCGCCGAGGCCGACGACCGGCCGGTCCGGGAAGACGGCGTCGTCCAGGATGCAGGAGATGCCGTTGGCCAGGAAGTTGCGGGCGGCGAAGCCGCAGGTACGACGGGCGAGGCGGTACTGGGCCTCGGAGTGGTCGTTCCAACCGGCCTGGGGGTCGGCGAAGCCGGAGCAGACCCACTCACGGACGTCGTCGAGGCTGACGTGGGCCGTGGGGACCCGACGACGGCTGGCCCAGAGCTTGGCCACGGTGGTCTTGCCGGCGCCCGCGGGGCCGATCAGGAGGACGGCGAGGGTCGCGCTGCCGGTGCCGGGCTCGGCGGGCGGCGCGGGCAGCGGAACAGGGCCGCCGGGCGGCAGCTGCACGTGTCCGCTGGTCTCCCTGGAGGGGGACGGGGCGTGCTGCGGGGCGGGTCCGCTCCAGCCCTGGGGCATGGGAGGGGTGGTGGGCGGCGGCCCCGGCGGTCCGGGGTGCCGGGCCTGGTGCGTCCAGCCGACAGGTCCGCTTCCGGGGCCTTGGGGCGGCGGCAGCGGGGCCCCCACTGCGTGCTGCATCCGGTGCCTCTCCGTCTCGTGCAGGCAACTAGGGCGTGTTTCGAAAGTGGCGTCGTCCGCCCGCAGGGCGGGCCGGGCGGCGTCCGGTGCGTGCGATCGCAAGGCGGAGGGCCGCCCCCATACTCGTCGTATCCGGGCGGGCCCGACAACGCAGCGAGCGTGCGTGCCGGACGCCGCCCGGCAGGCGGGACTTTCGAAACACGCCCCAGGGGCTGGCGCTGGTGGAACGGCAACCGTACCGTCCCCGGCCGCCACAGAGGCAACGGTCGGGGACGGCGCACAGTGCCCGGTCGGCCGTCCGGCCTTCCGGTGTGCCGGTCCGTCAGCCGGTCAACTCGTCGGCGAGGGCGCGCAGGGCGAGACGGTAGGAACCGATGCCGAATCCGGCCACGGTCCCCGTGGCGACCGGCGCCACCACGGAGTTGTGGCGGAATTCCTCCCGGGCGTACGGGTTCGAGATGTGCACCTCGATCAGCGGGGCGGTGCGCTGGGCCGCCGCGTCCCGCATTCCGTACGAGTAGTGGGTGAAAGCCCCCGGGTTGAGAACGACCGGAACTGAACCGTCCGCTGCCTCGTGCAGCCAGCGGATCAGCTCTCCCTCGTCGTTGGTCTCCCGGACGTCGACATCGAAGCCGAGCTCCTTGCCGAGGGCCTGACAGGTTTCGACGAGTCCGGCGTACGACGTGGCGCCGTACACATCGGGCTCGCGGGAGCCGAGCCGGCCGAGGTTCGGCCCGTTGAGGACGAGAACCCGACGGGTCACGCCGACACCTCCCCGTAGGCGGCGAGCAGCACGGCCGGGTCGGGGCCCTCCAGCACGGTGGGCTTGGCGAGCCCGTCGAGGACGATGAAGCGCAGCAGGTCGCCGCGGGACTTCTTGTCGACCTTCATGTTCTCCAGCAGCTTGGGCCACTGGTCGCCGCGGTAGGTGAGCGGCAGTCCGACGGACTCCAGGACCGCGCGGTGCCGGTCGGCGGTGGCGTCGTCGAGACGTCCGGCCAGCCGGCCCAGCTCGGCGGCGAAGACCATGCCCACCGACACGGCCGCGCCGTGCCGCCACTTGTAGCGCTCGTTCTTCTCGATGGCGTGGGCCAGGGTGTGGCCGTAGTTGAGGATCTCGCGCAGCCCGGATTCCTTGAGGTCGCCGGAGACGACCTCGGCCTTGACCCGGACGGCGCGTTCGATCAGCTCGGCGGTGTGCGGCCCGGTGGGGATACGGGCACCCTCCGGGTCGGCCTCGATGAGGTCGAGGATCACCGGGTCGGCGATGAAGCCCGCCTTGATGATCTCGGCCAGTCCGCTGACGTAGTCGTGGACGGGCAGCGAATCCAGGGCGGCGAGGTCGCAGAGGACCCCGGCGGGCGGGTGGAAGGCGCCGACGAGGTTCTTGCCCTCGGCGGTGTTGATGCCGGTCTTCCCGCCGACCGCCGCGTCGACCATGGCGAGGACGGTGGTGGGTACGGCGATCCAGCGCACCCCGCGCAGCCAGGTCGCCGCCACGAATCCGGCCACATCGGTGGTGGCTCCGCCGCCGACGCCGACGATGACGTCGGTGCGGGTGAAGCCGGTCTGCCCGAGCGCCTTCCAGCAGTACGCCGCGACCTCGACGGTCTTGGCCTCCTCAGCGTTCGGCAGCTGGATCGCTATGGCCTCGTAGCCCTGCGCGGCAAGGTCCTGGCGGACCGCCTCACCGGTCTCGGCAAGCGCCTCGGGGTGCAGGACGGCGACCCTCTTGGCGCGGTCGCCGATGAGCGCAGGCAGCTCGCCCAGCAGTTGCCGGCCGATCAGCACCTCGTACGGCTCGGTGCCCGCGCTGCCGGCGATCCGGATACGGGTGGGGTCCTGCTCGGTCATGTGTTCTCCCGGCCGGGGGTGACGGGGTCGTCCGTGCGTTCCGGCAGTTCCAGTGCGTCGAGGACCGCCTGGGCGACCTCTTCGGGGGTGCGTTCGTCGGTGGCGACGGTCGCGCGGGCCACCTCGGTGTACAGGTGGCGGCGGGCATCCATCAGCTCACGCCACTGGCGGCGCGGGTTGACGGCGAGCAGCGGGCGGGCGGTGTTCAGGCCGACCCGCTTGACGGCCTCCTCCACGTCCATCGAGAGATAGACGACGGGGTGGTCGGCGAGCAGGGCTCGGGTCGTGTCGTCCAGCACGGCGCCGCCGCCGAGGGAGAGGACACCGGTGTGCTCGGCGACGGCGGCGTGCACGGCCTGTCGCTCCAGCTCCCGGAAGTGTTCCTCGCCCTCGTCGTAGAAGATCTCCGGGATCGGCTTGCCGGCCGTGGCGACGACGTCCGCGTCGGTGTCCCGGTAGGTGGTGCCGAGCCGGTCGGCGAGCAGTTCACCGACGGTGGACTTGCCCACGCCCATCGGGCCGACGAGGACGATCAGGGGGCCGCTCATCGGATCTGGAGGTGGTCGAGGTACGACCGCACATTGCGGCGGGTCTCGGGGACACTGTCCCCGCCGAACTTCTCGGCGACGGCGTCGGCCAGGACCAGCGCGACCATCGCCTCGGCGACGATGCCCGCAGCCGGCACGGCGCAGACATCGGAGCGCTGGTGGTGAGCCTTGGCGGGTTCGCCGGTGACGACGTCGACGGTGGCGAGCGCGCGGGGCACGGTCGCGATGGGCTTCATCGCGGCGCGCACCCGCAGCAGCTCGCCGGTGGTCAGACCGCCCTCCGTGCCGCCGGAGCGACCGGAGGCGCGCTTGATGCCGTCCTCGGTGACCAGGATCTCGTCGTGCGCCTTGGAGCCGGGGATCCGGGCCAGGTCGAAGCCGTCGCCGACCTCGACCCCCTTGATGGCCTGGATGCCCATCAGGGCCGCGGCGAGCCGGGCGTCGAGACGGCGGTCCCAGTGCACGTGCGAGCCGAGGCCGACGGGTACCCCGTAGGCCAGCACCTCGACCACACCACCGAGGGTGTCGCCGTCCTTGTGGGCCTGGTCGATCTCGGCGACCATCGCCTTGCTCGCGTCGGCGTCCAGGCAGCGCACCGGGTCGGCGTCGAGCCGCTCGACGTCGGCGGGCGTCGGCAGGACGCCGTACGGCGCCTTGGCCGCGGCCAGCTCGACGACATGGCTGACGATCTCGATGCCCGCGGTCTCCTTGAGGTACGACCGCGCGACGGCGCCGAGCGCGACCCGGGCCGCCGTCTCACGGGCGCTGGCGCGCTCCAGGATCGGCCGCGCCTCGTCGAAGCCGTACTTCTGCATGCCCGCGAGGTCGGCGTGACCGGGCCTCGGACGGGTCAGCGGGGCGTTGCGGGCCAGCGCGGCCAGCTCCTCGGGGTCGACCGGGTCGGCCGCCATGACCTGTTCCCACTTGGGCCACTCGGTGTTGCCCACCATCACGGCGACCGGGGAGCCCATCGTGAGACCGTGGCGCACCCCGCCGAGGAAGGTGACCTCGTCCCTCTCGAACTTCATCCGCGCACCGCGGCCGTATCCGAGCCGCCGCCGGGCGAGTGCGTCCGCCACCATCTCCGTGGTGATCGGGACACCGGCGGGAAGACCCTCCAGCGTCGCCACGAGTGCGGGGCCGTGCGACTCCCCCGCGGTCAGCCAGCGCAACCTGCTCAACGGTGCTCCTCATGCTCGCGCCTGGAACTGCGACGGCGCGACCGGGTGCGCGACCCTGGCCCGCCGCCTTCGATCCTCCCACGCCCAGGGGCGTGAACCGGCCGCCGGTCCAGCAGACGGACGCGCGGGATGTGTTGGGCTGACTCTGTTCACGGTTGCTGTTGCGGTGAGCATTCCTGCAGGCGCCCACCGCAACAGCGTTTCCACCACCTACTGAACTGACCAGTTGAGTCAGCCACACCAGCCATAAGGACTGGTGTAGCTGTCCCAGAATACGCCATTATCGACGTACTGGGCGCCCCCCGAATACCTCACGCAAGTTTTTACTGCTTTAACATAAACAGGACCGGCATAGTACTGATAATTCCCGCGATCCTTTTTCCATGAACCGCCCTGAACTTGAACGCCCGCCTCAATCAGCTCAGTACCGTTCCCGTACCACCCAGGGCTTCGCATCGTCACCACGCAATTATTTCCCGTGGCCGAACTGTAGAGCAGGTAGGTGCGCGCCGAGAATGCCTGATTCTGACTGCTCCACCCCAAACCAACCGACTGAAGCCTGGAGTATCCCGCCCCACATGCACCCTCAGGCGTTGCCGCAGCCGCGGCAGCCGGCTCCGCTGCGACAATTCCGAACCCCAGCATCGAAATACATGACGCCAAAGTGACTGCTACACGCCGCTTCTTCACGACCCCTCCCATTATCTCGTGGTTGCCAAACTTAACATCCACCAAGACGGGGAGCAATTACCCTACGAGAATCAACTTAGTCATTGATCCCATTTTTTGACGAATGGGCCATTTCCAACGCTTTTGAGCCGGCGCATCTCAACGTTGCAATCGAAGTATCGGAATATCCGGTGAATTGGCTGATTTGAAGCAATGCCTGGTGCACCAACAGATCCAGGCCACCCACGACATCACCGCGGCGCCTCCACCACGCCGCCGCCAAAGGAGTCGGCCATGGGTCGTACAGCACGTCGAACAGCACGCCCGGCCGATCCGGTACGGCGTCGATCAGCGCGTCAGTGGCCCCTGCCGGGGTGGTGGCGACGACCAGCGGGGCGTGCAGCGCCTGCCCGGCCTCCGCCCAGTCGGAGATCCGGACGTCGACCCCGAGGCGTTCGCCCCAGCCGCGCATCTCCTGGCCCCGTTCCTTGCTGCGGACGTACGCGCTGACCGGTCCCGTGCAGATCTCGGCCAGCGCGGCGAGCGCCGAGGAAGCGGTCGCTCCGGCGCCGAGGACAGCGGCGGAGTCGGTCTTCTCCACACCGCGTTCGCGCAGCGCGGCGATCATGCCGGGGATGTCGGTGTTGTCGCCGATCCGGCGGCCGTCCTCCGTGAAGACGACCGTGTTGACCGCCTCCACCGACGACGCCGTCCCGCTGATGGAGTCCAGCAGCGGGATGACCGCACGCTTGAGCGGCATGGTCAGCGAGAGCCCCGCCCAGGTGGAGTCGAGCCCCTCGATGAAGGAGGGCAGGCCCGCCTCGTCGACCTCGAACCGGTCGTACGTCCAGTGGGTGAGGCCGAGTTCGGCGTACGCGGCCCGGTGCAGGACCGGGGAGAGCGAGTGGGCGATGGGCGAGCCGAGAACGGCCGCCCGTCGGATGGTGCTCACTGGCCCGACTTCTCCTGTTCGTATTTCTTGCGATTCCGCTCGTGCTCTGCGTTGGTCACCGAGAACACCGTTTTGTCCGCGGTCACGGACACGAAGTAGTACCAAGGGCCGGGGGTGGGCTTGATCGCCGACTGCAGCGCGGCATCACCGGGGTTGTTGATCGGGCCCGGCGGCAAACCGTGGATGTAATACGTGTTGTACGGGTGCTTGAACTCCCGTAGGTCCGACACCGCGCCTATATCGAGTGTGCTCTGCTTCTTCGCGTAATTGACGGTGGAGTCGAAGTCGAGCAGGCCATTGGTCTCGGTGTTGTTGGGCTTGAGCCGGTTGTAGACGACGCGCGAGACCTTGTCGAAATCGTGCTTGTACTTTCCCTCGGCCTGGACGAGGCTGGCGACGGTGATCAACTGCCAAGGGTCCTTGAGACCCAGCTTCTGGGCGTTGCCGTCCAGGTCGGCCTTGTCGTACTCCTCGTTGGCACGGGAGACCATCTTCTTCAGGACGGCCTCCGGCTTCATGCCCTTGGTGACCGGGTAGGCCGCCGGGTAGAGGAACCCTTCCAGCGGATCGAGAACGTCCGGGTGGTTGTCGGCCCAGTCCGGCAGACCCAGGCTGCCCGACTGTTTCTTGGCGATCCCACTGGTCGTCCCGCTCTTGACTCCCAGCCTCTTGTCGATCGAGGCGTAGACGATGCGGTTCGGTGTGCCCTCGGGAATGACCAGAAGATTCTGGCTCTTCGGGTCGAGCATCAGCTTCAAGGCCTCGGCCGCGGACATCTTCTCGTGGAGCAGATAGACGCCGGCCTGGATGGACTTGCCCTTGGGGTTCTCGTTCTGCGCGGCGACGAACGCGTCGACGCTCTTGACGACACCCTTCTGCTTCAGGATGTTGCCGATGTCGTAGCCGAGGGCGCCCTTCGTGATCTCGACCTCGACCTCGCCGGTGCCCGTCCCGGCGTAGTCGGGCGCCGGGCCGAACTTGTCCTGCCAGTACGTGTATCCGAGGTAGCCCACTCCCCCGAGGCCGCCGGCCAGGACCAGTGAGACGACCAGGCACGCGCAGCCGCTGCGGCTCTTCTTCTTGCCCTTGCCCCGGCG
The DNA here is from genome assembly GCF_044754145.1 of Streptomyces sp. NPDC093149. Taxonomy (NCBI): domain Bacteria; kingdom Bacillati; phylum Actinomycetota; class Actinomycetes; order Kitasatosporales; family Streptomycetaceae; genus Streptomyces; species Streptomyces sp. NPDC093149. The sequence goes on along the minus strand of NZ_JBIVON010000009.1, from coordinate 361,556 downwards.
TTCGTTGCCGCCGCGACTGCCACGGCGTGACTCACGCGGGTCGTCGTCGTACGCGTCGTCGTCCTTGTCGCCGTCGTCGCCCGCGAAGAAGGGGTGAGTCTCCTCCGGTTTGTTCTCCGGGTCCCAGTCGGGGTTCTGCGTGGGGGCCTGCTGGGGAGCGGCCTCCCGGCGGCCCGGGGGCTGCGGCGGCGGATAGGCCTCCGGCGTGCCGTAGTGGTCGGGCGTCTCGCCGTAGCCGTCCTGCCTGCCGCCGTAGGGGTCGGCCGACATCTGGGGGTCGTAGGGCATCCCTGCGGACTGCTGCCCGGTGTCCCAGCCGCCGTTGTCGTACTGAGGCTGCTGAGGTTGCTGGGGTTGCTGGGGTTGCTGCTGCGCATACGGATCCTGCGGGTCCCCGTACGCCGGCTGCTGCGGCTGGTAAGGCTGCTGCTGGGCGTACGGGTCCGGGAAATGCTGTTGCTGCTGCGGGTGCGACTGCTGCGCGTACGGATCCTGCTGTTGTGCGTACGGATCCTGCTGCTGCGGGTGCGACTGCTGTGCGTACGGGTCCTGAGGGTAGGGCTGCTGCCCGCCGCCGTACTGGTTCTGGCCGTGGGCGGGCTGCTGTCCTCCCCATCCCTGGTCCCCGTACAGGGGATCCTCGGGATGCCACGGTTCGGAGCCGGGGCCCCGGCCATACTCAGTCATCGATCCCCTAGAGCCGCGAGACGACGTTCCGTCTCTCTGCTGTGCGGTGTGTGTTCGAACACCGCCACATCGCGCGGAACGTTACCGTATCGCGATCAGCCAACCGTTTCGACGCCTTCGCCCGGGGCTTTACCTGACGCCCGTTCGGACTCCAGAGCGTTCTGGAGGATCACCACAGCGGCAGCCTGATCGATGACGGAACGGCCTTTTCGGGACTTCACGCCCGAGGCGCGCAGGCCTTGACTCGCCGTTACTGTGGTCATCCTCTCGTCCACCAACCGCACCGGAATGGGTGCGACCGAGCGGGCCACCTCCTGGGCGAAGACCCGGATCTTGGCTGCGGCGGGTCCCTCACCGCCGCCGAGGGACCGCGGCAGGCCGATGATGATCTCGATCGGCTCGTACTCCTCGACGATCTGCCCGAGCCGCCGGTGGGCCGCCGGGACATCGCGTCCCGGAACGGTCTCCACCGGCGTGGCGAGGATCCCGTCGGGGTCGCACGAGGCGACCCCGATCCGGGCGTCCCCGACATCGATCGCGAGACGACGACCGCGGCGCATCCGAGTCATCCCCGCCGTCACGCCGTCTCGGTGACGAGACGTTCGACCGCGGCCACGGCCGCGCCGATGGCCTCGGGGTCCTGGCCGCCGCCCTGGGCGACGTCCGGCTTGCCGCCGCCACCGCCGCCGAGGGTCTTGGCGGCCGTACGGACCAGGTCACCGGCCTTGAGTCCGCGTTCACGGGCGGCCTCATTGGTGGCGATCACGGTCAGGGGACGGCCGTTGGCGGTCGTGAACAGGGCCACGACGGCCGGGCGGCCGCCCTGGATACGTCCTCGGACGTCCAGGACGAGCTTGCGCAGGTCATCGGCCGAGGTGCCGTCCGGAACCTGGCCCGTGACCAGGGCGACGCCTCGTACGTCCTTGGCGGAATCGACCAGTCCGGCGGCGGCCTGGAGGACCTTCTCCGCTCGGAACTTCTCGATCTCCTTCTCGGCGTCCTTCAGCTTGCCGAGCATTCCGGCGATCTTCTCCGGCAGTTCCTCGGGACGGCCCTTGACCAGCTCCTGGAGCTGGGCGACGACCGTGTGCTCCCGGGCGAGGAAGTTGTACGCGTCGACGCCGACGAGGGCCTCGATGCGGCGCACGCCGGAACCGATGGACGATTCACCGAGCAGCTTCACCAGGCCCAGCTGGGCGGTGTTGTGCACGTGCGTGCCGCCGCAGAGCTCCTTGGAGAAGTCCCCGATGGTGACGACCCGGACCCGCTCGCCGTACTTCTCGCCGAACTCGGCGATGGCGCCCTGCTTCTTGGCCTCGTCGATCGGCATGACCTCGGCGTGGACGTCGAGTTCGCGGGCGAGGACCTCGTTGATCTTCTGCTCGACGTCGGTGAGCACCGTGCCGGGTACGGCGGCGGGCGAACCGAAGTCGAAGCGGAAGCGGCCCGGCGAGTTCTCCGAACCGGCCTGGGCGGCCGTCGGGCCCAGGGCGTCGCGCAGCGCCTGGTGCGTGAGGTGCGTGGCGCTGTGGGCGCGGGCGATGGCGCGGCGGCGGGTGTTGTCGATGGCGGCATAGGCACTGGCGCCGACGGTCACCTCGCCGACCTGCACCGAACCCTTGTGGACGGAGACGCCGGGAACGGGCTGCTGGACGTCGCGGACCTGGATGACGGCGCCGCTGTCGAGCCGGATACGCCCCTGGTCGGCGAGCTGGCCACCGCCCTCGGCGTAGAACGGGGTTCGGTCCAGGACGACTTCGACCTCGTCGCCCTCGGAGGCGGCGGGCGAGGGCACGCCGTCGACGAGCAGACCGACGATCGTCGACTCGCCCTCGGTGGTGGTGTAGCCGGTGAACTCGGTGATGCCGGAGTTGTCGGCGACCTCGCGGTAGGCGGAGAGGTCGGCATGGCCGGTCTTCTTGGCCTTGGCGTCGGCCTTGGCCCGCTCCCGCTGCTCCCTCATCAGACGGCGGAAGCCGTCCTCGTCCACCGAGAGGCCCTGTTCTGCGGCCATCTCCAGGGTGAGGTCGATCGGGAAGCCCCAGGTGTCGTGGAGCAGGAACGCCTTGTCGCCGGCGAGGACCTTGCCACCGGCGGCCTTGGTCTCCGTGACGGCGGTGTCGAGGATGTTGGTGCCGCCCTTGAGGGCCTTGAGGAAGGCGGCTTCCTCGGCGAGGGCGACGGTCTCGATGCGCTTGCGGTCGGTGATCAGCTCCGGGTACTGCTGCCCCATCGTGTCGATCACGACGTCGACCAGGTCCTTGACCACCGGACCGGTGGCACCCAGCAGCCGCATGTTGCGGATGGCGCGGCGCATGATGCGGCGCAGCACGTAGCCGCGGCCCTCGTTGCCGGGAGTGACGCCGTCACCGATGAGCATCACGGAGGTGCGGATGTGGTCGGCGACCACGCGCAGCGAGACGTCCGAACCGTGGTCGGCGCCGTACCGCACACCGGTCAGCTCGGTGGCCTTGTCCATGACGACGCGCAGGGTGTCGGTCTCATACATGTTCTGTACGCCCTGCAGGATCATGGCGAGGCGTTCCAGACCCAGGCCCGTGTCGATGTTCTTCGACGGCAGGTCGCCGAGGATCGGGAAGTCCTCCTTGCCGTCACCGGCACCCCGCTCGTACTGCATGAAGACCAGGTTCCAGATCTCCACGTACCGCTCGTCGTTGACGGCCGGGCCGCCCTCGACGCCGAACTCGGGGCCGCGGTCGTAGTTGATCTCGGAGCAGGGGCCGCAGGGACCGGGGACACCCATGGACCAGAAGTTGTCCTTCTTGCCCAGGCGCTGGATGCGCTCGGCCGGTACACCGATCTTGTCCCGCCAGATCTGCTCGGCCTCGTCGTCGTCCAGATAGACCGTGATCCACAGCTTCTCGGGGTCGAGACCGAAGCCGCCCTCCGCCACGGAGGTCGTCAGGGCCTCCCAGGCGTAGCTGATGGCGCCTTCCTTGAAGTAGTCCCCGAAGGAGAAGTTGCCGCACATCTGGAAGAACGTGCCGTGCCGGGTGGTCTTGCCGACCTCCTCGATGTCCGGCGTACGGACACACTTCTGCACGCTGGTGACCCGCGGCGCGGGCGGCTTGACCTCGCCGAGGAAGTACGGCTTGAACGGGACCATGCCCGCGGGGACCAGCAGCAGAGTCGGGTCGTCCGCGATGAGCGACGCCGAAGGGACGACGGTGTGACCGCGCTCCTCGAAGAAGCTCAGCCAGCGGCGACGAATTTCAGCCGACTCCATCAGTGGTCCTCATTCCGGTTGTACGAGTTGTAGGGGAGCTTGCGGTGGTTGCCGACTTCGAGGGGCCTGTCCGGTCCGACGGGTTCGGCCGCCTCGACGGCGAAATGACGCCGTACGGGGAGGTCCGGGTCGACCGGCGCCTCCAGGCCCAGCGCCTCGCCCAGTTCGGCCTCTCGGCGGGCCATCGACTCGCGGACGTCCAGAGCGAAGTCCTTGAGCTTGTGGCCGGTCTCGATCGCCTTGTCCGCGGCCTGCGCCGCGAGACTCTCCGGGGTCAGCTGCCTGAGCTTCCGGTTGACCTTGGTCGTGGCCCAGACACCGGCGGCGGCGCCGGCGGTGAACCAGAACGTACGGCGGAGCATCGCTGCGTCAGTCCTTAGATCCGCGGGGGTTTCTGCCGCTGCGCTTCCTGCCGCGCGCGGACGGCACGGTGCGGCCGACGATCACCGTGCGACGGGCCGGCCGACGGGCAGGTTCGGGTTCCGGACCGGCCTTGCGGCCGATGGCCTGCCGTACCCCGTAACCGAACGCGGCGACTTTGACGAGCGGTCCGCCGAAGGTCGAGGCGACGGTGGTGGAGAGCGCCGAGGCGTTCGAGGTGACTTCCTGGACGTCCGTCGCGATCGCGTCGACCTTGTCGAGCTGGGTCTGTGCGGAGCGCACCGTGGCTGAGGCGTCGGCAAGCAGCGGGACCGCCTGCTCGGTCACGTCCGCCACGAGCTTGGTGGTCGCCCTGAGCGTCTGGGCCAGCCTCACCAGTACGACGGCGAGGAACGAAACCAGGATCGCCCAGAAGACGGCCACCAGGATCCCGGCCACCTCTCCACCGGACACAGTGCACCGCTCTCTAGCTTGTCGCTGTCTCTGTACTGTCTGTCTCTGCTCGGTCCGGCGACCGCTGTCACAACAGCCAGTCGTCGCCTCCCGAGCCTATCGCGCCGGTGGTCGCGCCCCGTACCGCATTACCGGCGGGAGGGACCGAGTTGCCATAAGGAGATTGTACGGAGAGCTTCCGAACCAGTACTCTGCGTGTTTCATGCGACGCCCCCAGCGCTCCCGCCCGTCCCCCCACGATCCGAGCGCCCCCGTCGGCGCCCTCGGCAATCTCCCGGCGGAACTGAACAGATTCGTGGGGCGGAAGGACGAATTGGCCGCCCTCGGTCGGCTGCTGAACGAGTCGAGGCTCGTCACCGTGGTCGGCGTCGGCGGAGTGGGCAAGACCCGCTGCGCCGCCAAGATCGCCAAACTTCTGGAGAAACGGTACTGCGACGGGGTCTGGATGGCGGAACTGTCCGCCCTCCACGATCCGGAGCTGCTGGACCACGCACTGGTCGACGCCCTCGGGCTCACCGATCACACCGGCAGACCACCGCGCACGACGCTGCTCGAACATCTCGCCGGTCGCCAACTGCTCTTGGTGATCGACGGCTTCGAGCACTTCGTCGACGCCTGCGCCGAGCTGGTGCGTGAACTGCTGCGCCGGGCCCCGGGACTGCGGGTGATGGCCGCCGGACGGCTGCCTCTGGAGCTGGACGGCGAGGTCACCTTCCCGCTCGCGCCGATGTCCGACGAGGACGCGATGCTCCTCTTCGAGGAGCGGGCCGCCGCGGTACGGCCGGAGTTCCGGCTGACCGACCACAACCGAGCGACCGCGCGCGAGCTGTGCCACCGGCTGGACGGAATCCCGCTCGCGCTGGAACTGGCCGCCGGACGGCTGCGCGCGCTCTCCACCGAACAGGTGCTGCAGCGCCTGGACGACCGCTTCCGGCTGCTGACCGGCTCCAGCCGCAGCGCGCTGGCGCGCCACCAGACACTCCGCACGGCCATCGGCTGGAGTCATGAACTCTGCGCTCCGGAGCAGCGGCTGCTGTGGGCGAGGCTCTCGGTGTTCGCCGGGCAGTTCGATCTGGAGGCCGTCGAGTACGTCTGCAGCGGAGCCGATCTGCCGGCCGAATCGGTGCTCGACGTGCTCTCCGGGCTGCTCACGCAGTCCGTCGTCCTGCGTGAGGACTCGGCGGCCGGCACCCGCTACCGGATGCTGGACACGGTGCGCGAGTACGGCGCCGAGTGGCTGGCGGCCGCGGGTGGGACGGACCGGTTGAGACGCCGCCACCGGGACTGGTTCCTGGGGCTGGCGACCATGTGCGAGCTCGACTGGTTCAGCCCGCGGCAGGACGAGGTGGCCGCCCGGGTGGCGAGCGAGCTGCCGAATCTGCGACGGGCGATGGAGTATTCGCTGGACAACGCGGGCGAGGCGCATCTCGCGCAGTATCTGGCGGGCACCCTCTGGTTCCTCTGGGTGGGGTGCGGACGCCTCTCGGAGGGCCGGCACTGGCTGAACCATGTGCTGGAGGAGGAGTCGCCGTACGACTCCGCACGGCTCAAGGCGTTGTGGGTGCTCGGGCATGTCGCCGTGCTGCAGGGCGACCCGGTCGGTGCGGTCTCCGCGCTGCAGGAGTGCCGGGACGAGGCGGACCGGGCGGGCGACTCCACGGCGCTCGCGTACGCGGTGCACCGGATGGGGTGCCTGGCGCTCCTCACGGACGACATGGTCAGGGCACAGGAGCTGCTGGGCGACGCGCTCGGCCGCTACCGGGAACTCGGTGAGCTGAACAGCAATGTACTGATGGCCCAGATCGAACTGGCGATGGCGGTCGGATTCCACGGGGACCTGGACGCGGCGGCCGCGATCTGCGAGGAGGTCAGGGAGATCTGCGAGGACCACGGGGAGCGGTGGGCCCTCTCGTACGCGCTGTACGTGCTGGCCTTCGCCGCGCTGCAACGGGGCGGGCCGGGCCGGGCCCGGGAGCTGCTCGGCGAGTGTCTGTCGATCGGTCACGCCTTCCACGATCTGCTGGGCTCGGTACTTGCGCTGGAGCTGCTGGCACTGGTCACGGTGGTCGAGGGGGACGCGGCGGAGGCAGCGGTGCTGCAGGGCGCCGCCGACCGGATCTGGCCGTCGGTGGGGCTGCCGCTGTTCGGTTCGGCCTACTACGGGCAGCCCCGGGTCCGGTGCGAGGAGCTGGCCCGCCGGGAGCTGGGCGACGGCCCCTACGAGTCGGGGCTGCGCGCGGGCGGGCAGCTGGATCTGGACGCGGCGGTGGCCAGGGCGCTCGGGAGCGGGCCCGCGAACCGGGCGCAGGCGCCGGGCCGGTTGCCCGGCCCCCTGCCCGGCCCCGGAAAAACGCGGAGGCCCGCCGCCTCCCGAACATCGGGGAGGGGCGGGCCAAAGCGCTGCTGACTGCGGCTTTGCCTGGATCAGCGGGCGTAGTACTCGACGACGAGCTGCTCGTCGCAGATCACGGGGATTTCCTTGCGGTTCGGGTCCCGGTCGAGGCGGAAGGCCAGGGCCTGCAGGTTCACCTGCAGGTAGCGCGGGGTCTCGCCGTCGGGGGCGTAGCCACCGGCGCGGGCAACCTGGAAGGGGTGCTTGTCGCGGCTGCGCTCGCGGACCATCACGATGTTGTCGGGACGGACGCGGAAGGACGGCTTGTCGACCTTGCGGCCGTCGACCTCGATGTGACCGTGGACGACCATCTGGCGGGCCTGGTAGATGGTCCTGGCGATGCCCGAACGCAGCACCAGGGCGTCGAGACGACGCTCCAGCTCGACGACGAGCGCCTCGCCCGTCTTGCCCTCGGCCTTCTTGGCGCGGTCGTAGGCACGCGCCATCTGACGCTCGCTGATGTCGTACTGGGCACGCAGGCGCTGCTTCTCCAGCAGACGGACCTTGTAGTCCGAGTTCTGCTTGCGACCACGGCCGTGCTCGCCCGGCGGGTAGGGGCGGGCCTCGAAGTACTTGACGGCCTTCGGCGTCAGCGCGATGCCGAGCGCGCGGCTCTTCTTGACCTTGGGACGCGACTGGTTAGGCACGTTCTCCAGACCTCCGTTGTAGGTTAGGTTAGGCTCACCTTACTTGAGGAGATCGCATGTCTCGCCCGGGGAACACCACACACGTCACGGACAGCACTGACAGCGTCGACACCCCTCAGGGCGTCGATACGACGGAGGACCGATCAGATCGTGGTCAGCCGCGTCCCGGCGGGCTTGAAAACACTCGGATGCCGTCAGCAGCCGAGCGCACACGAACTCTCGTACAGAGTACCTGTTCGGCGGTACTGCTCGTCCCCGGGCTGGACGCCGCGGGCCCGGATCAGCTGATGCCGCTGACCAGGGGCGTGGGCCCCGGCGGGGATCTGTTCCTCGAACTGCCCACGGATTCCCCGGTCGTACGGGCGGCGACGCACGCCGAGGACGACGAGCTGACGGCTGTGCTGGAGATCACGGACGTCGCCCCGGTCTCCGTGCCCCATCGCATCCGCGGTCGCGCGTGGGTGTCCGGGTGGCTCACCGCCGTCCCGGGCATGTCCGGGCCGGGCCGGACGACGCTGCGGCTGGAGACGGGCGAGGCGTACATCGACGATCTGTGGGGTGCCGAGGACGTCGAACCCGACGCGTTCCGGGACGCGGCCCCCGACCCGCTCGTCGGACACGAGGCGGAACTGCTCCAGCATCTGCACGCGGCACACGGCGAGCAGCTGGACGCACTGTACGGGCTGCTCGGCGAGCGTCCGGCCCCGTCCCGCCGACCCGCCGTCGTGCCACTCGCGCTGGACCGGTACGGGCTGCGGGTACGCCTCTGCGAGGACCGCGACCGCTGCTTCGACGCGCGCTTCGAATTCCCCGGGCCGGTGCGCGACGTCGGCGAGCTGCGCCACGCCATGCACACGCTCTTCGAGGGCGCGGCGAGCTGAGCCGACGGGCCCCGCCCGCGTTCTTTGCGCACTCAAGGCTCCGCGCGTCCTCAGCGGCCCCGCGCGTCCTTCTCCGCCGTGCTCAGTCGGCGGACGGGCTCGCCCCGCCGCCGGAGCCCGTGCGGCCGAGCCGCTCGCGGACCCGCTCCACCACATCCGCGTAGCGCGCCTCCGCGCCGTAGCGCGTGGGCCGGTAGTACCGCTGGTCACTGACTGCGTCCGGGGCGTACTGCTGGGCGGCGATACCTCCGGGGACATCGTGCGGATACACGTAACCCACGGCATGGCCCAGCTTGGCGGCGCCCTTGTAGTGGCCGTCGCGCAGATGCGCCGGTACGGGACCCGCGAGTCCCTTCCGTACATCCTCCTGGGCGGCGAAGATCGCCAGTGTCGCCGCGTTGGACTTGGGGGCGAGCGCCAGGGCGATCGTCGCGTGGCTCAGGACGAGTGCCGCCTCCGGGAATCCGATCATGGCAACCGCCTGGGCGGCCGCGACGGCGGTGGGCAGCGCCGTGGGGTCGGCGAGACCGATGTCCTCGCTCGCCGAGATCATCAGCCGCCGGGCGATGAACCTGGGGTCCTCCCCCGCCTCGATCATCCGGGCCAGGTAATGCAGCGCGGCATCCACGTCGGAGCCGCGGATCGATTTGATGAGCGCACTCGCCACGTCGTAGTGCTGGTCGCCGTCCCGGTCGTACGTGACGGCGGCGCGGTCGACGGTCTCCTCCAGGGTCAGGAGGGTGATCTCCTTCTCCTGCTTGGACAGCGCCGCACCGGCCGCGGCCTCCAGCGCCGTGAGCGCCCGGCGGGCGTCGCCCCCCGCGATGCGCAGCAGATGCGACTCGGCGTCCTTCGGCAGCGCCACCGTGCCGCCGAGTCCGCGTTCGTCGGCCAGGGCGCGCCGCAGCAGGCCGCGCAGATCGTCGTCGGTGAGGGATTCCAGGGTGAGCAGCAGTGAACGCGACAGCAGCGGCGAGATGATCGAGAAGTACGGATTCTCGGTGGTCGCGGCGATCAGCGTCACCCAGCGGTTCTCCACGGCCGGGAGCAGGGAGTCCTGCTGTGCCTTGGAGAAGCGGTGGATCTCGTCGAGAAAGAGAACCGTCTCCTTGCCGTAGCCCCCGGTGGCACGGCGGGCACCGTCGATGACGGCCCGCACCTCCTTGACGCCGGCGGTGATCGCGGAGAGCTCGACGAAGCGCTTGTTGGTGGCCTTGCTGACCACGTACGCGAGAGTCGTCTTCCCGATGCCGGGCGGGCCCCAGAGGATCACGGACGACGGGCCCGCCGGCCCGCCGTTCCCCTCGCCGACGAGACGGCGCAGCGGCGAGCCCGGCTTGAGCAGGTGCTGCTGACCGACGACCTCGTCGAGGGTGCGCGGGCGCATCCGGACAGCCAGGGGGCTGCTGGACGGGTCCTTGTCCTGGCGGTCTTCGGCGGCTGCGGTAAAGAGGTCGGGCTCCACGTTTTGAACCCTATGTCACGGCACTGACATCCCTGCCGGGCCGGCCGCCCGGCAGGAGCCGGGCGGCGGGGCCGGTCAGCTGGTCCAGAAGTCCCACCAGCGGGTCAGGATCAGCATGCCGATGATGCCGATCCACAGGACCGGCGGCACCCAGTGGAACTCCGCCAGTCCGTTGCGCAGCCAGTTCGGCGCCGGGAGGATCCGGTGCTTGATGTTGTGCGTGGTGACGTAGCAGAACATGAAGATCGTGGCGACCCAGGCCAGGCAGCACCACAGGCAGAGCGAGTTGATGTTGTAGAGCGACTGGTACTGGAGCCAGGTGCAGAAGCCGACGCCGAACAGCGTGCCGGCGTTCATCCCGAGCCAGTACCAGCTGCGGAAGCGGGCACCCGCGAGCAGCGCAAGGCCGATGCCGATGATCACGGAGTAGGTGACCAGACCGAGCATCGGGTTCGGGAAACCGAAGGCGGCGGCCTGCTCGCTCTTCATGATGTTGCCGCAGGCCACGACCGGGTTGAGACTGCAGCCCGGCGTGAAACTGGGGTCCTCCAGCAACTTGAACTTGTCGATCGTGATGACCCAGGCGGCGAGGAGTCCGGCGGCGCCCGTGATCACCAGCAGCAGTGCGAACGCCCGACTGCCGCCGATGGTCCTCTTCACGCCGTCCTCGTCCTGGTCGGAGGAGGGATGGTCAACCGCTGCAGTCGTCATATCGCCGTTCCATCAGTGAGTGGCCTGCTGGGCACGGTCATTGTGCCGCACAGCGCCGCTGGGCTTCTGTTCGATGGACATAAAGGTGTACGTGAAGCCCGATGTGCGACCGGACCGGAACGCTCGGTCCGCTCATGGCCCCGGGCCCGGACCTCGCCCGGGGTGGCGGGGGCGTCCCGCGCGGGAGCTGCGGCGAACCGGCCGTGGCCGGCGGCTCGGACCTGGGGATCCGCCGAGGCGAGGGGCAGGGGCGCTCGGACCGGGCAGGGCCGGGAGAAGCGCCGCGGGATCGTCGTGTCCCGGTGTGGAGAGGGGCCGGATGCCCGGCGGGGGCCCGGCATCTGCTGAACGCCGCCGGGAGACCGGGCAGGAACCGTCCGGCAGGGTGATTCCACCGCCTCCGGGTTGACGCCGTGCGAGGCGACGACGCGCATCACCCGCCGTCTTCCCGGGCCGCGCGGCCACGAGGGCGTCGGCACGTCGGCGACGGGCGTCCGGTGCTCGGACGTGCGGCCCCGCGCCGTGCCCGCTCCCGGTCCGCCGGAGGGACCGGCGCGGCGGCCACCCGACGGGGCGACACCGGCCGGCCCTGGGCGGGGCTCGCCGGACCAGCCGCTGTTCCGGCCCGTGCGGCGAGCCCGCGCCACCGGGTGGGCCCGGTCCGATCCGAACGAGACGTCCTAGGCCAGTCGCTCGCGGATCGCCCCGGTCACGTCCGCCAGCGGCACCGCCGTCTGCTCGCCGGACTCCATGTCCTTGAGCTGGACGAGTCCCTCGGCCAGGTCCCGCTCGCCCGCCACGATCGTCAGCCGCGCTCCGGACCGGTTCGCGCTCTTCATCGCACCCTTGAGGCCCCGGTTTCCGTACGCGAAGTCCGCTGCCACGCCCTCACGGCGCAGTTGCGTGACGATCCCGAACAGCACCCGCCGGGCCTCCTCGCCCAGTGGCACGGCGAAGACGCTGGTGGTCGCGGGCAGTGCGAGCTCGATGCCCTCCGCCTCCAGCGCGAGCACCGTACGGTCCACGCCGAGCGCCCAGCCGACCGACGGGAGCGCCGGGCCGCCGATCATCTCGGACAGGCCGTCGTAGCGTCCGCCGCCGCCCACCGCGGACTGCGAGCCGAGCCCGTCGTGGACGAACTCGAAGGTGGTGCGGGTGTAGTAGTCGAGACCGCGGACGAGCTTCTCGTCGTCCTCGTACACCACACCGGCCGCGGAGAGCAGGTCACGCACCTCCTCGTGGTACGCCTTGCAGGCGTCGCACAGGTAGTCGCGCAGCACCGGGGCGCCGACCAGCTGCTTCTGCACCTCGGGCCGCTTGTCGTCGAGGACCCGGAGCGGGTTGATCTCGATGCGGCGACGCGTCTCCTCGTCCAGGTCGAGCTCGCGAAGGAAGCCCTGGAGCGCGTCCCGGTAGACGGGGCGGCACTCCTTGTCGCCCAGCGAGTTGAGCAGGATACGGAAGTTCCGCAGGCCCAGCGTGCGGTAGGCCTGGTCGGCCAGGATGATCAGCTCGGCGTCCAGCACCGGGTCCTCTGCGCCGATCGCCTCGGCACCGACCTGCGAGAAGTGCCGGTAGCGGCCCTTCTGCGGGCGCTCGTAGCGGTAGTACGAGCCGGAGTACCAGAGCTTCACGGGCAGGTTGCCGAGCTTGTGGAGGTTGGCCTCCAGAGCCGCGCGCAGCACGGACGCGGTGCCCTCGGGGCGCAGCGCCAGCTGGGAGCCGCCCTTGGTGGTGAGGGTGTACATCTCCTTGGTCACGATGTCGGTGGACTCGCCGACACCGCGCGAGAAGAGGGCGACGTCCTCGAACCCGGGAGTCTCGATGTAGCCGTAGCCGGAGTTCTTCAGGGGTGCGGCGATCGCCTCGCGCACCGCGAGGTACTTCGCGGAATCGGGCGGGGTCAGGTCGTACGTGCCCTTGGGGGCCTTGAAGGTGCTCACGGGTTTTTCTCTCGTCACATTCCTCGTCGGGGCGCGTCCATACCGTGCAGATACGGATTCGAGGCGCGCTCGCGGCCGATGGTCGTCTGGGGGCCGTGGCCGGACAGCACCACGGTCGAGTCGTCGAGCGGCAGGCACACACGGGCCAGCGACTCGAGCAGCTCGGCGTGGTCGCCGCCGGGCAGGTCGGTGCGTCCGACGGAGCCGGCGAAGAGCAGGTCGCCCGAGAAGAGGATCTGCGGAACATCCGCGGCCTCGGGCATCCTGAACGTCACCGACCCCTTGGTATGGCCGGGCGCGTGCGCGACACCGAACTCCAGACCGGCCAGCTTCAGCAGGGCCCCGTCGCTCAGTTCCCGGACATCGTCCGGCTCCCCCACCGTCAGCTCACCCATGAGCGGCATCCCGATGGAGCGGCCGAGGGCCTTCTCCGGGTCGCTCATCATGAACCGGTCCTCCGGATGGATCCAGGCGGGGACGTCGTGCGCGCCGCACACCGGGACGACCGAGGCGACGTGGTCGATGTGGCCGTGGGTCAGTACGACGGCGACGGGCTTCAGCCGATGCTTCTTCAGCGCTTCCTCGACTCCTGGCGCGGCCTGATGGCCGGGGTCGATGATCACGCACTCCTCGCCTGCGGCCGGGGCGACCAGGTAACAGTTGGTCCCCCAGGCCCCGGCGGGGAACCCGGCAATGAGCACGATCGTCCTTAATGGTCGTCCGACGGCGAATCGCGACTGAGGAGGTCGCAGCACTTCAGAGCCTACCGGCGCTCCTCATTCCACAGCTAACCCATATACGGTACGGGCAGCCCAGGCCCCAATCACACGACCCACAAGGAGATCACCCGGTGGTCAGCAGCGATCAGCGGCGGCGGCAGCTCGCCAGGGAGAAGTTCGAGCGGCAGCAGCAGCGCCGGGAGGAGGCCCGCCGCAGGACGCGGCGGCTGACCGTCGTCATCGCTTCCGCGGTGGCCGTGGTGGCGGTCGTCGGGGTCGGTGCGTACCTCGCCATCGACGGCGACGGCAAGAAGGACAAGAGCGACGCGGCCGCAAGCCCCTCGGGTTCCCCGTCGGCGAGCGAGAGCAGCGCGCCCGAGCCCGCGATGAAGATCGACAAAAAAGCGAAGTACACGATGGCGCTCAAGACGAGCCAGGGCGACATCGCGTTCACGATGGACGGGGCGAAGACCCCGCACACCACGAACTCCTTCAAGTCGCTGGCCGACAAGGGCTTCTTCGACGGTACGAAGTGCCACCGGCTGACCACGCAGGGCATTTTCGTCCTGCAGTGCGGTGACCCCAAGGGCGACGGCACCGGCGGCCCCGGTTACACGATTCCCGACGAGAATCTGACGGCGCTGGGCAAGGCGGGCAAGGACGGCACGGTCACATATCCGGCGGGTACGGTGGCGATGGCCAACACCGGCCAGGCGCACACCGGCGGCAGCCAGTTCTTCCTCGTGTACAAGGACAGCAAACTGCCGCCCACCTACACGCCGTTCGGCACGATGGACGACGCCTCCCTGAAGGCCGTCAAGGACATCGGTGCGGCGGGGGTGGCCGGCGGAGCGGCCGACGGTGCGCCGAAGAAGGCCGTGGACATCTCGAAGGTCGCTGTCGACAAGTCGTGACGGGACCGGGCCGGCCGGTGACGGCGAGGCGGGCCGGATTATTTTCGGCCGCGCTGAGTGCGGACAGCCGGGCGGCCGGTCGCCTAGATTGGCGTTGTGCAGGGCGGGCGCTGCCCGCCCCAGGAAACTGTGGACGATGCCAGGGGGGCGAACCCTCTCGCGGGCATCAGGTGGAGGAGGCGCTGTGAGCAGCGACCCGTGGGGCCGCGTCGATGAGACGGGCACCGTGTACGTGCGTACAGCCGATGGCGAACAGGTCGTCGGATCGTGGCAGGCGGGTTCCCCCGAGGAGGCTCTGGCCTACTTCGAGCGCAAGTACGAGGGCATTGTGGTCGAGATCGGCCTCCTCGAACGGCGGGTGAAGACCACCGATCTGTCGGCGAAGGACGCCACGACCGCCATCGAGCATCTGCGGCTCCAGGTGGACGAGCATCACGCCGTCGGAGACCTCGACGCGCTGCGCAAGCGACTCGACGCGCTGGTCGCGACGGTCGACTCGCGGCGCGAGGAGCGCAAGGCCCAGAAGGCGAAGCAGACCGACGAGGCGAAGCACGCCAAGGAGGCGCTGGTCGCCGAGGCCGAGGAGCTGGCGCAGAGCGAGCAGTGGCGCTCCGCCGGTGAGCGGCTCCGTGCGCTCGTCGACACGTGGAAGGGTCTGCCGCGGCTCGACCGCAAGTCCGACGACGAGCTGTGGCACCGCTTCTCGCACGCCCGCTCGGCTTTCTCCAAGCGCCGCAAGGCCCACTTCGCCTCGCTGGACGCCCAGCGCGAGGAGGCCCGTAAGGCCAAGGAGAAGCTGGTCGCCGAGGCCGAATCGCTCTCCGGCTCCACGGACTGGGGAGCGACGGCCGCCCGCTATCGCGACCTGATGACGGAGTGGAAGGCGGCAGGCCGCGCCCAGCGCGAGGCCGAGGACGATCTGTGGAACCGTTTCCGCGGTGCTCAGGACGTCTTCTTCGCCGCCCGCAGCGAGGTCTTCGCCGAGCGGGACGCGGAGCAGGGCGAGAACCTCAAGCTCAAGGAGGAGCTCGCGGTCGAGGCCGAGAAGCTGGTGCCGGTGAAGGACCTGAAGGCGGCCAGGGCCGCGTTCCGGGCCATCAACGAGCGCTGGGAGGCCATCGGCCATGTGCCGCGTGACGCCCGCCCGAAGGTCGAGGGGCGGATGCACGCGGTGGAGCGGGCGCTCCAGGAGGCCGAGGAGTCGGAGTGGCGCCGGACGAACCCGGAGGCGCGTGCGCGTGCCGCCGGTCTGACCGGTCAGCTGCAGGCGGCCGTGGACAAGCTGCGTACGCAGATCGACACAGCCCGCGCCTCGGGCAACAACGCCCGTGCCGACAAGCTGGCCAAGGAGCTCGAAGGCCGGCAGGCACTGCTGGACCAGGCGCTCAAGGGCCTGGAGGAGTTCGGCGGCTGAGCAGGCGGTACCCGCCGCCGACCGGCCTCGTCCGTTGACCGGTGTACGGCAGGGCCCCTTGTACATGTCCCAGGACGTGTACAAGGGGCCCTTTCGCGTGAAGCGCCCTCTACGGCCTGCGCGCCGAGGTCACCCGGTAGACGTCGTAGACGCCCTCCACGCCCCGTACCGCCTTCAGGACGTGCCCGAGGTGTTTCGGGTCCCCCATCTCGAAGGTGAAGCGCGAGGTGGCGACGCGGTCCCGGGAGGTCTGCACGGCCGCCGACAGAATGTTGACGTGCTGGTCGGACAGGACGCGGGTGACATCGGAGAGCAGCCGCGACCGGTCGAGGGCCTCGACCTGGATGGCGACCAGGAAGACCGAGGACTGGGTCGGCGCCCACTCGACGTCGAGGATCCGCTCCGGCTGCTGCGACAGGGAGTCGACGTTGACGCAGTCGGCACGGTGCACGGAGACGCCGCT
Organism: Streptomyces sp. NPDC093149; assembly: GCF_044754145.1. Classification (NCBI taxonomy): domain Bacteria; kingdom Bacillati; phylum Actinomycetota; class Actinomycetes; order Kitasatosporales; family Streptomycetaceae; genus Streptomyces; species Streptomyces sp. NPDC093149. Next base: position 345,239 of record NZ_JBIVON010000009.1, on the reverse strand, counting down.
GCCGCGGGTGACGAAGCCGATGATCGGGTCGCCGGGTACGGGCGTGCAGCAGCGGGCGAGCTTGACCCAGACGTCCTCGACGCCCTTGACGACCACACCCGGATCGGCGTTGGAGCGGCGCTTGCCGCGGCTGCGCGAGGGCGGTGAGCTCTCCGCGATGTCCTCGTTGGCGGCGTCCTCGCCACCGAGCGCCTGCACCAGCTTCTGCACGACACCGGCGGCGGCCACATGGCCCTCGCCGATCGCCGCATACAGGGAGGAGATGTCGGGGTAGCGCATCTCATGGGCGAGGGTGACCAGGGAGTCGCCGGTCAGGATGCGCTGGATCGGCAGGTTCTGCTTTCGCATGGCACGCGCGATGGCGTCCTTGCCCTGCTCGATCGCCTCGTCACGGCGCTCCTTGGAGAACCAGGCGCGGATCTTGTTGCGGGCGCGGGGCGACTTGACGAAGCCCAGCCAGTCGCGGGAAGGCCCGGCGCCGGCCGCCTTGGAGGTGAAGACCTCCACCAGGTCGCCGTTGTCGAGGGTCGATTCGAGCGGTACGAGCCGCCCGTTGACCCGCGCGCCGATGGTCCGGTGGCCGACCTCCGTGTGCACGGCGTACGCGAAGTCGACCGGTGTCGCACCCGCGGGGAGCGCTATGACGTCGCCCTTGGGCGTGAAGACGAAGACCTCGTTGCGGGAGAGGTCGAAACGCAGGGACTCCAGGAACTCGCTGGGGTCCTCGGTCTCCTTCTGCCAGTCCAGGAGCTGGCGCAGCCACGCCATGTCGTTGACGGTGTCCTGGCCCCGTCCGGTGTTCTTGGGAACGTCGGTGCGCACCTTGGAGGCGCCCGCGACGGCCTCCTGCTTGTACTTCCAGTGCGCGGCGATGCCGTACTCGGCGCGGCGGTGCATGTCGAACGTACGGATCTGCAGCTCGACGGGCTTGCCGCTGGGACCGATCACCGTGGTGTGCAGCGACTGGTACATGTTGAACTTGGGCATCGCGATGTAGTCCTTGAACCGGCCGGGGACCGGATTCCATCGCGCGTGGACGGTGCCGAGCGCCGCGTAGCAGTCGCGGACGGTGTCGACGAGGACCCGGATGCCCACCAGGTCGTAGATCTCGGCGAAGTCCCGGCCCCGCACGATCATCTTCTGATAGACGCTGTAGTAGTGCTTCGGGCGGCCGGTGACGGTGGCCTTGATCCGGGCGGCGCGCAGGTCGGCCTGGACCTCGTCGGTCACTATGGCGAGGTACTCGTCGCGCTTGGGGGCCCGCTCGGCGACCAGGCGGACGATCTCGTCGTACATCTTGGGGTAGAGGATCGCGAAGGCGAGGTCCTCCAGCTCCCACTTGATGGTGTTCATGCCCAGGCGGTGTGCCAGCGGGGCATAGATCTCAAGCGTCTCGCGGGCCTTCTTCTCCTGCTTCTCCCGCTTGAGGTAGCGCATGGTGCGCATGTTGTGCAGCCGGTCGGCGAGCTTGATGACGAGGACCCTGGGGTCCTTGGCCATGGCGACGACCATCTTGCGCACGGTCTCGGCCTGCGCGGCCTCGCCGAACTTGACCTTGTCCAGCTTGGTGACGCCGTCGACGAGCAGGGCGACCTGGTCGCCGAAGTCGCGGCGCAGGGTGTCCAGGCCGTACTCGGTGTCCTCGACGGTGTCGTGCAGCAGCCCGGCCATGAGCGTCGCAGGGTCCATGCCGAGCTCGGCGAGGATCGTGGTGACGGCGAGCGGGTGCGTGATGTACGGGTCGCCGCTCTTGCGCTTCTGGCCGCGGTGCCAGCGCTCGGCGACCTGGTAGGCGCGCTCGATCTGGCGCAGCGTGGCCGTCTCGATCTTGGTGTCGTTGCTGCGGACGATGCGCAGCAACGGCTCCAGGACCGGGTTGTACGGGCTGGAGCGCTGCACGCCCAGGCGGGCGAGCCTGGCCCTGACCCGGTTGGAGGATCCGCCCGAGCGGGTCGCGGGAGCGGCCGGGGTCACCGGCTTCGCCGGGGGCTTCGGGGCGGACGCGGCCGAGGAGGCGGGGACGACCGGCTGGGCGGGGGCAGCGGGCGCCGGGCGCAGCGTCGCGGCACCGGCCCGCTCCGGGCCCGTGCCGGGCTCGGGGGCCGGAGGCTTCGGCTTCTGCGCGGGCTGCTTCTTCCCAGGCGTGGCTGGGGCCGCCGCGGGCTTGTCGGGCTGCGGGGCGGCGACTGGCTGGGCCTCGTCTGGCAAGAGCGCTCCTCATGCGGATCCGGATACCCGGAAAGGCCATCGTATCGATCCTGTGGCCGGACCTCCCCCGGGGACCGTGGGACCCCTGAGAACGCGGGACGGGCACCCGGTTGTTCCCGGGTGCCCGTCCTTGGTGCCTGCGAGTGCGGCGAGCCCGTCATGGACCGGTGGCCCGAGCGTCGGCCCGGCCCGAGGAGGAACCGCGGACCCCCCCGCCATACGGCCACAGGCGCCGTCCGGACCGTACGGGCGGCGAGGCGCACCGCCTTCTGCTCTTCTCCCTCAGGGCCGTAGGCCGCTGCGCGCAGGCCCGACCGAGGTCGGATGAAACCTCAGTTCCAGCGCAGCAGCGCTGCCCCCTTGACCTTCATCTCCTTGTTGGCGGCGACGTTGCCCCACGGCACCGTGATCTGGCCGCTCTTTCCGCAGCCGGCCTTGTACCAGGTCTTCTTGCCCTTGGCATTGAAGCCCTTGGCCTGCACACATATGCTGCCGCCCTTGAAGACCTTCCAGCCGTAGACCATCTTCATGCCCTTGAAACCGAAGTGGGCGCAGCCGTCGTTGAGCGTGCTCCACTTCCCCGGGATCGACCCGGCGTTCTTCCAGCCCGAGCAGACGCCCTTCGCACCCGGGGTGGTCGGGGCGGGCACAGCTACCGGGCTCGCATTCGCAGGAGCAACCCCCACAGCTATTGCGGCAAACGAAAGAAGAGAAACCGCCCCCGTGGCGATCTTGCGCGAAATCCTCATGTGATTCCTCCGTTGAGATGTCTGGTCGGTGACATCAGGAAGATCCAATCAGGTAACCATGCTGTGCGAAAGCGAATTTGAGCCATCGCTTAGCTGCCTTCTCGCTGGTTCTGATACGCACATGCGAATCGGGTGTCCAGAAGAACCCTGGACACCCGATTCATGTACGCCTTGCTCACACGTGGATGAGAGCCTCCAGCGGAGCACCCGCCAGGGCCTGCTCCATGCGGGCACGCCCCTCCAGGAAGCCGAGCTCCATGAGGACCGCGACGCCTGCGACCTCGGCGCCGGCCCGCCGGATCAGCTCCAGCGACGCCTCGGCGGTGCCACCGGTGGCGAGGATGTCGTCGATGACCATGATCCTGTCGCCGACGGACAGATCCTCCGCGTGGATCTCGATCTCGGCCGTGCCGTACTCCAGCTCGTATGCCTGGCTGAGCGTGGCTCCGGGCAGCTTCCCCGCCTTGCGGACGGGTACGAACCCGAGACCTGCGCGCACCGCGACCGGGGCGGCCAGGATGAAGCCGCGTGCCTCGAGGCCGACGACCTTCGTGGCGCCGTGCCGTACGCACATCTCCGCGAGAGTGTCGGTGAGGGCCGCGAACGCCGCCGGGTCCGCGAGCAGCGGGGTGATGTCCTTGAACATCACGCCCGGCTTGGGGTAGTCCGGCACGTCACGGATCCGGCTGAGCAGGAGCTCACGGATGCTCTCGGTGGTGCTGCTGGTCATCAGTGCTTCCCCGGGGTCCGGCCGCGGCCCCTGGGGGGCTGCTGGCGCTGGCCGACGACCGCGGCAGCGGGGGCCGGGAGGCCGTCCTCCGGCCGCTCGTCCTCGGCGGACTCGCCCTTGGCGGCGGCTGCCGCACGCTTGGCGAGCACCCGCTTCTTCAGCGCCTTCATCTGCGGGTCGCGTCCCTTGAGGTCGGCGACGAGCGGGGTGGCGATGAAGATCGAGGAGTACGCACCGGCCGCGAGGCCGACGAACAGCGACAGCGAGATGTCGTTCAGCATGCCGGCGCCGAGGACGCCGCCGCCGATGAAGAGCAGACCGGCGACGGGGAGCAGGGCCACGACCGTGGTGTTGATGGAGCGGACCAGGGTGCCGTTGATCGAACGGTTGGCGATCTCGCCGTACGTCCACCGGGTCTGCTTGGTGATGCCGTCCGTGCTCTCCCTGAGGCTGTCGAACACGACGACCGTGTCGTAGAGGGAGTAGCCGAGGATGGTCAGCAGACCGATCACGGTGCCCGGGGTGACCTCGAAGCCGACCAGGGCGTAGACACCGACCGTGATGGTGATGTCGTGGATCAGTGCGACCAGGGCCGCGACGGCCATCCGCCATTCGAAGGCGATGGCCAGGTAGATCACGACGAGAACCATGAAGACGCCGAGGCCGGTCCAGGCCTTGTTGGCGATCTGCTCACCCCAGCTGGGGCCGACCAGGTCGGCGGCGATCTTCTCGGTCGGGACGTCGAGGTCCTTGGAGAGCTGGGTCTTGATCTGGTCGGACTTCGCGGTGTCGACTTCGGTGATCTGGATGCGCAGACCGCCGTTGCCGAGCTTCTGGACGATCGCCTGATGGCCGGACGCCTCGGTCGCGATGTTCTCCGCTTCGTCGACGCTCACGCTCGTCTTCGGGGTGGTGAAGACGGCACCGCCCTTGAATTCGATGCCCATGTTCAGGCCACTGACCGCCAGGCCGACGATGGCCGTGATGGTGATCAGGATCGAGACGCCGTACCAGATCTTGCGCTTGCCGATGAAGTCGTAGCCGACTTCGCCGCGGTAGAGACGGGCGCCGAGAGTGCCGAGTCGCGACATCTCACGCCTCCTTCGGGTGGTCGGTGGGGGCGTTGACACGGCGCGAGCGGCGCAGTGGTGGCTTGGCGCCGAGCCGCTTCGGATCCAGACCGGACCACGGGTGGCCGCTGGCGAAGAACTTCGTACGGGCCAGCATCGTCATGACCGGCTTGGTGAAGAGGAACACCACGACCACGTCGAGCAAGGTGGTGAGCCCCAGCGTGAAGGCGAAGCCCTGGACCTTGCCGACGGTGACGACGAAGAGGACCGCCGCGGCGAGGAACGACACGAAGTCGGAGACCAGGATGGTGCGCCGGGCACGCGGCCACGCCCGCTCGACGGCGGGACGCAGGGTGCGGCCCTCGCGGATCTCGTCGCGGATCCTCTCGAAGTACACGATGAAGGAGTCCGCGGTGATACCGATGGCCACGATGGCACCGCAGACCGCCGGGAGGTTCAGCGCGAAGCCGATGGCCGGGCCGAGCAGCGCCATGAGGGTGTAGCTCAGGATGCCCGAGGCCAGAAGGCTCAGAAGGGCGATGAATGCCAGGCCGCGGTAGTAGCTCACCAGGTAGACGATGACCAGGGCCAGTCCGATGGCGCCGGCGATCAGACCCGCTCGCAGCTGCTCACCCCCGAGAGCGGCCGTGACGGTGGTGACGGTCTGCTCCTTGAAGCTGAGCGGCAGAGCACCGTAGGAGAGCACGTTGGCGAGGTCCTCGGCGGACTGCTGGTCGAAGCTGCCGGAGATCTCGGCGTTCGCGCTCAGCGCCGTGCGCACGTAAGGCGCCGAGACGACCTCGCCGTCGAGCACGATGGCGAACTGGTTCTGCGGCGACTGCTGCTGCGCGAGCCGGCCCGTGATCTTCTGGAACTTCTTGGCGCCGCCCTTGGTGAACTCCATCTGAACGATCCACTGACCGTTCTGCTGGTTGATCGCGCCCTTGGCGCTGTCCACGTCCGTGCCGGAGACCTCGGCCGGGCCGAGGATGTACTTGGCGTCACCCTCGGAGCTGCACGCGACGGTGGGCTCGGTGGGCTTCACATTCGTGCCTGCCGACGCCCGGCCCGCCTTCGTGGAGCAGTCCAGGGCGCTGAACTTCTTCTCCAGCGCGGCGGTGGCCGCGTCGGAGGCGGAGGGGGTCGTGGACGCCTTCGGCGTGCCGGACGCGTTGGGGCTGGGCGTCGTGTCCTTCAGCAGGGCGCCGGTGGCCGCACGGCCCTGGGTGGTGGCAGTGGCCGAGGGGGCGGCCGTGGAGCCGGACGTCTTCCCGCCCGTGTCGGCGGACTCGCCCGGCTTCGGCGAACCGGAGGGCGAGGGACTTGCGCTGTCCTTGGGCGTCGGCGTCCCCGCAGCGACGGTGAGCACGGGCCGGAAGTAGAGCTGGGCGGTCGTACCGACCTGGTCCCGGGCCTGCTGCGAGTTCGTCCCCTTGGGGATGTTGACGACGATGTTGTCCCGGCCCTGGGTCTGGACCTCGGCCTCGGAGACACCCAGACCATTGACACGGCGTTCGATGATGCTGACCGCGGTGTCCATGTTGGTCTGATTGATCGCGTCCGGCTTACCGGGCTGGCTCTGCGCCTTGAGCGTGATGGATGTGCCGCCCGCCAAGTCGATACCAAGCCGGGGCGTGGTGTGACCGGACAAGAACATCCCGCCGGTGAGCGCGACCATGGCGATCAGGATCAGAGCCAGGGAACGCCCCGGCCTGCCCTGACCGCCGGCCGGCCCTCGGCTCTTCTTCGGTGCTGCCACCTTCTCGTTTCTCCCTGTCCAACCGCCCCGCGCCGGGTACGCGCCCAAGCGGCCACGAAGTGTAGTGGGGACCCGCCCCCGCAGAAGATCGCACGGTCCGGGGAGTGCCGGGCGCCGGTGGGCTCGCGACACTCCCCGGGTCGTGGGTTACTTCGCGTCGGCCTCGCCGTCGGTCTTGCCCTCGGACTTCTTGTCGGACTTGTCGGACCCGGCGTCCGTCGGCTCGGCGTCGTCGGCCTCGGCCTTCTTGCCCAGGTCGATCTTGGCGTCGTCCGAGGTGTCCTCGTCGTCGCCCGTCTCGGTCAGCGAGGAGGCGTCGTCCGGCACGACGGTGCCGTCGAGGTCGAGGGCGTCCTCGCCGTCGCCGTGGACGATGCGGTTGTACTCGGCATCGTCGAGGACGGCACCGATCGCGTTCTTGGCGTAAACGGCGTGGACGCCGGGCGCGATCTCAAGGAGGACCGTGTCGTCGTGAAGCTCCTTGACGGTGGCGTACATGCCGCCGATCGTCCGGACGCCGGTGCCGGGCTGCATCTCATTGCGCATCTGGGCAGCGGCCGCCTGCTTCTTCTTGGCGGACCGCGTCATCAGGAACATGGCCCCGATGAGCACGATGAAGGGGAGGAGAGTCACGGGATTCACGGGACGAGTTTCCTTCGCACGACCGCGCTGGAAGGCGGCCTGATCTACGGGGGTGGGTACACCGACCTGTAAGGGCGGCATCGGCGGAGTCTAAGCGAGTCCGCATCGATGGAACAACGCCCGACGACGCCCGGTGGTTCCTGTCCGGGTGAACCTGTGACGCATCACGCCCCGAACAGGCCCTGTTGTCCCTTTCCGCCGTACTGCGGAGGCACGAGACCGAGGTGGGCCCAGGCCGCGGGTGTCGCGACCCGCCCGCGCGGCGTCCTGGCCAGCAGTCCTTCGCGTACCAGGAAGGGCTCCGCGACCTCCTCGACGGTTTCGCGCTCCTCGCCCACGGCGACCGCGAGCGTGGACAACCCTACGGGACCGCCGCCGAAGAGCTTGAGCAGGGCGCCGAGCACCGCACGGTCCAGCCGGTCGAGGCCGCGGGCGTCCACCTCGTACACCCCAAGCGCCGCGGCGGCGACGGCGCGGTCGATCCGCCCGTCGGCCTTGACCTGGGCGTAGTCCCGGACGCGGCGCAGCAGCCGGTTGGCGATACGGGGGGTGCCGCGGGAGCGCCCGGCGATCTCGGCTGCTCCGTCCGTGTCTATCGCCACGTCGAGCAGGCGCGCGGAGCGGTGGACGACGCGTTCCAGTTCTGTGGGGGCGTAGAACTCCATGTGCCCGGTGAAGCCGAACCGGTCGCGCAGCGGGGGCGGCAGCAGTCCGGCCCTCGTGGTGGCGCCGACCAGGGTGAAGGGCGGCAGTTCCAGCGGGATGGCGGTGGCCCCGGGGCCCTTGCCCACGATGACGTCGACCCTGAAGTCCTCCATCGCCATGTACAGCATCTCCTCGGCCGGCCGCGACATGCGGTGGATCTCGTCGAGGAAGAGGACTTCACCCTCCTGGAGGGAGGAGAGAATCGCGGCGAGATCACCCGCGTGCTGGATCGCGGGGCCCGAAGTGATCCGGATCGGCGCGCCCATCTCGGCCGCGATGATCATGGACAGGGTGGTCTTGCCGAGGCCGGGCGCGCCGGAGAGCAGGACGTGGTCGGCGGTGGCGCCGCGGGCCCTGGCCGCCTTGAGAACCAGGTCGAGCTGTTCGCGCACCTTCTCCTGGCCGACGAATTCGTCGAGGTCCTTCGGCCGAAGTGCCGCTTCGACCGCGGTGTCCTCGCCGTCCGCGCCGGCGGCGACGAGGCGCTCGTCGAATCGCTCGTCGGTGTCGGGTCCGGTCTCGTCCCAGTTCATTCAGTCTGTCCCGCCTCGGGTGTTTCGGTGCCGCGCGGTGCCCGGCCCGGCGTCGGGGTGTACCCCGGATGTGGCGCGCTCGGGTCAGCGCGCGCGGTTGAGGGTCTGCAGCGCGGCGCGCAGCAGTTGCGGCACGGGCGCCTGCCCGCTCTCGGCCAGCGCCGCCTCGGCCTGCGGGGCGACGGCGGCGACCGCTTCGTCGGCCTCACGGGTGGCGTAGCCGAGACCGATCAGGGCGGCCTGCAGCTGATCGCGCCAGGAGGAGGTGACCGGGGTGCCGATGCCCTGCTGGCCGATGTGGGCGCCGACGGGCTCGCCGAGTCTGTCCTTCAGTTCGAGGAGGAGTTTCTGCGCCCCCTTCTTGCCGATGCCGGAGACGGCGGTCAGCGCCTTCTCGTCGCCGGTGGCGACGGCGATCCGCAGGGCGTCCGGGCTGTGGGTGGCGAGCATGGCCTGGGCGAGCCGGGGGCCGACCCCGCTGGCGGTCTGGAGCAGCTCGAAGACCTGCCGCTCGTCGTCGTCGGCGAAGCCGTACAGGGTCAGCGAGTCCTCCCGCACGACGAGGGAGGTGGCCAGCCTTGCCTCCTTGCCGATCCTGAGGCCGGCGAGGGTGTCCGGCGTGCACTGGACGGCCATGCCGATGCCGCCGACCTCGATCACGGCCGTGGTCGGGGCGAGTGCGGCGACTGGGCCGCTGACGAAGGCGATCATCGGGGGACCTTCCGGACGGGAACTGCGGGTGTACGGGGAACGCGCGGGGTGCGGGCCGCCGCGGCCGCTGCCGCGTGCGCCTGCTGGAGGCGATTGACGGCGGGGGCTCGCCAGATGTGGCAGATGGCGAGCGCGAGGGCGTCGGCCGCGTCGGCGGGTTTCGGCGGGGCGTCTAGTCTCAGCAGGCGGGTGACCATCCCGCCGACCTGCGCCTTGTCCGCGCGGCCGCTGCCGGTGACGGCCGCCTTGACCTCGCTTGGGGTGTGCAGGGCGACCGGTATGCCTCGCCGGGACGCGCAGAGCATGGCGACCGCGCTGGCCTGTGCGGTGCCCATCACGGTACGAACGTTGTGCTGGCTGAACACCCGCTCCACGGCGACGAACTCGGGCCGGTGCTTGTCGAGCCATTCCTCGATGCCGCGTTCGATGGCGACCAGCCGATGGCCGAGTTCCGCATCGGCCGGCGTCCGGACGACACCTACGCCGAGCATCGTCAGGGGCCGGCCCGCGACGCCCTCGACGACACCGACACCGCACCGGGTCAGCCCCGGGTCGACACCGAGTACCCGCATGGACGCCCCCTCCGTACCGATCGGTCAACTGTTCCCGCAGGCTATCGGCTCGCACTGACAATGCGACGGGCCGACGGGGTGTGTCCCCGTCGGCCCGTCGGTGAAGGCTGTGCCGAGCGTGGCTCAGGCGTCGACCTTCTCCATGACCTCGTCCGAGACATCGAAGTTGGCGAAGACGTTCTGGACGTCGTCGCTGTCCTCCAGCGCGTCGATCAGCTTGAAGATCTTGCGCGCACCTTCCTCGTCCAGCTCGACCTGCATGGTGGGCAGGAAGTTGGCCTCGGCGGAGTCGTAGTCGATGCCGGCCTGCTGGAGCGCGGTGCGGACCGCGACCATGTCGGTGGCCTCGCTGACGACCTCGTAGTTCTCACCGAGGTCGTTGACCTCCTCGGCGCCCGCGTCGAGCACGGCACCCAGGACGTCGTCCTCGGTCAGCTCGCCCTTGGGGACGATCACGACGCCCTTGCGGTTGAAGAGGTACGAGACCGAACCCGGGTCGGCCATCGAACCGCCGTTGCGGGTCATGGCGACACGCACGTCGGACGCGGCACGGTTGCGGTTGTCGGTGAGGCACTCGATGAGCACCGCGACACCGTTCGGGCCGTAACCCTCGTACATGATCGTCTGGTAGTCGACGCCGCCCGCTTCGAGACCACCGCCGCGCTTGACCGCGGAGTCGATGTTCTTGTTCGGTACGGAGCTCTTCTTGGCCTTCTGGATCGCGTCCACAAGGGTCGGATTTCCATCGGGGTCCACACCGCCGGTGCGCGCCGCGACCTCGATGTTCTTGATCAGCTTCGCGAAGAGTTTGCCGCGCTTGGCATCGATCACGGCCTTCTTGTGCTTCGTCGTAGCCCATTTAGAGTGGCCGGACATCTGCCTTCTCCTTCGCGTCACCAAAATCGATTCGAACCCGAGAGATCCTACCGGGATCGAGTCAGCCGACTGCGCGCACCATATCCACGAACAAGGCGTGAACCCGGTGGTCCCCTGTCAGTTCGGGATGGAAGGACGTCGCCAGGGCGTTCCCCTGGCGTACGGCGACGATGTGACCGCCGTGCTCCGCCACCACCTCGGCGCGTGCGCCGACCGATTCCACCCATGGGGCGCGGATGAACACGCCTTCGACCGCGCCACCCTCGATACCGGCGACCTCCACGGCCGCCTCGAAGGATTCGTTCTGCCGTCCGAAGGCGTTGCGGCGCACGATCATGTCGATCCCGCCGACCGTCTCCTGGCCCGAGCGCGGGTCGAGGATCTTGTCGGCGAGCAGAATCATTCCGGCACAGGTGCCGTAGACCGGCATTCCGTCCCGTACCCGCTCGCGCAGCGGTTCCAGCATGCCGAACAGGGACGCCAGCTTGGACATCGTGGTGGACTCGCCACCGGGAATGACCAGGCCGTCGACCTCGGCGAGTTCCTCGGGACGCCGGACCGGCCTGGCCAGGGCATCAGCCGAGGCCAGGGCGATCAGGTGTTCCCGTACGTCGCCCTGGAGAGCCAGGACTCCGATCACAGGGGTGTCGCTCATCAGTGCTTACCAGCCACGGTTGGCGTAGCGCTCGGCCTCGGGCAGCGTGTCGCAGTTGATGCCGACCATGGCCTCGCCCAGGTTCCGGGAGGCGTCCGCGATGATCTTCGGGTCGTCGTAGAAGGTGGTGGCCTTGACGATGGCGGCGGCGCGCTTGGCCGGGTCGCCGGACTTGAAGATGCCGGATCCGACGAAGACGCCCTCGGCGCCGAGCTGGCGCATCAGCGCCGCGTCGGCGGGAGTGGCGACGCCACCCGCGGAGAACAGCACGACCGGCAGCTTGCCGAGCTCGGCGACCTCCTTGACCAGCTCGTACGGGGCGCGGAGCTCCTTGGCGGCGGCGTACAGCTCGTTGTTGTCGTAGCCGCGCAGCCGGGCGATCTCGTTCTTGATCTGACGCAGGTGGCGGACGGCCTCGACGACGTTCCCGGTACCGGCCTCACCCTTCGAGCGGATCATGGCCGCGCCCTCGGCGATACGGCGCAGGGCCTCGCCCAGGTTGGTGGCCCCGCAGACGAACGGGGTGGTGAAGGCGAACTTGTCGCTGTGGTTGACCTCGTCGGCCGGGGTGAGCACCTCGGACTCGTCGATGTAGTCGACGCCGAGGGACTGCAGGACCTGGGCCTCGACGAAGTGCCCGATGCGGGACTTGGCCATCACGGGGATGGAGACGGCCTCGATGATCTCCTCGATCATGTTCGGGTCGGACATCCGGGCCACGCCGCCGTCCTTGCGGATGTCGGCCGGCACCCGCTCCAGGGCCATGACGGCCACTGCGCCCGCGTCCTCGGCGATCTTCGCCTGCTCGGCATTGACGACGTCCATGATCACGCCGCCCTTGAGCTGCTCGGCCATGCCGCGCTTGACGCGGGCGGTGCCGGTGGCCGGGGAGTCGGCGGACTGCGGGGTGGTGGGAAGCGTGGACACGGATCGACCTCACTCGGAGAAAGAGTCGCTGAAAGCGCTGATTGGTGCAGTGCTGAGCAAACTCTCCGGGATCAGTCCACAGCAAGGGCCAATGGAAGGCCGGTGGATCGTTTTGAACGTGTACGGGACGGCTTGTGAGCCCGGTCACGCACGAGGTGGCCGGGTGGCCGGGTCAGCTGACGGGGCGGTCCGCCAGGGCGACCGGCGGTTCGTCGTCCATCTCGAAGGCGAGCGGGAAGGGCGCGTGCCCGGCCAGCCGGAACCACCGCACCGTGCGGTGCCGCCGCAGCGCGCGTGCCGCCCGCACCGCGTCGTTGTGGAACCGCCGGGCCATCGGGACCCGGCGCACGGCGGCGGCGAGTTCAAGGGCCGCCTCCTCGCCACCGGGGATCTCCTTCACGCTCTCCACCTGGGCCGGCTCGCCGAAGACCGCCCGCAGCGCGGTGCTCAACTCGCTCTCCGCGACCTCTCGGTGCTCCTCCTCCGCCTGCCGGGCGGCGTGCGCCGCCTCGTACAGCACGATTGACGCGGCCGGGTCGAGGACACCCGAGGTGGCCAGTTCCTGGGTGACCGAGGCGCGGCGCAGGAGTTGGGCGTCGAGTGCGGCACGGGCGGCGTCGATGCGGGTGTGCAGCCGGTCCAGCCGTCCGGCGGTCCAGCTGAGGTACATACCGATCGCGACCACCGCGACGACGATCCAGATGAGGGTTTCGATCACGGGCGGCAAGGCTACCGTCGGCCCGGGGGGTGGTGTGACCGTCCCGCCGACGGCGGCGGATCCGGCACGGGCGGACGGGCTTCGCCGCCGGGCACCCCGGCCCCGCGGCACCGGTTCACGCCGGCCCGGCGTGATCCGGACGAGAGCCCCGGGGCGTTCCGTCCGGATAGGACCGGATCAGTCCCGCAGGCCCGGCGTGATCCGGACGAGGGGCCCTAGTCCCGCGCCAGTCCGAAGCGCGCCCGCAGACCCGTGCGCTCGTCGGCCGCCACCGATGCCGCTCCGTCCGTCACCGTCTCGTACACGGCGAGGATGTCCGCGCCGACCGTCGACCAGTCGAAGCGCCGCACGTGCGCCGCGCCCCGCTCGCGCAGTTCGGCACGCCGCTCCGGGTCGCCGAGCAGTCGGATCGCCGCCGCCGCCAACGCGTCGGCATCCTCGTTGGCGAAGAGTTCGCCCGCCGAGCCCAGGTCCAGGACCTGCGCGAACGCGTCCAGATCGCTCGCGAGGACCGGCGCGCCGGCCGACATCGCCTCGACCAGGATGATGCCGAAGCTCTCTCCGCCCGTGTTGGGGGCGACGTACACATCGACGCTGCGCAGCAGCCGTGCCTTGTCCTCGTCGCTCACCATGCCGAGGAACTCGACGCGTCCTCGCATCTCCTCGGGCAACGAGGCGACGGCCTCCTCCTCGTCGCCGCGGCCCGCCACCAGCAGCCGGGTGTCCGGGCGTGCGGTGAGGATCGTAGGCAGCGCCCGCATCAGGACGGGCAGGCCCTTGCGGGGCTCGTCGATGCGCCCGATGAAGCCGATCGTGCCGCCCTCCCGGCTCCCGCCACCGCTCTCGACCGGGCCTCGCGCCCCCTTCGACTGCCACTCGGCCTTGGGTTCGGCCGTGGCGAAGAAGTCGACGTCGACCCCGTTGGGGATGACGACCGCGTCGCCGCCCAGGTGCTCGACCAGGGTCCGGCGCGCGTACTCGCTCACCGCGATCCGCGCGCTGATCTTCTCCAGCGCGGGCTGCAGGATCGGGTACGCGGCGATCATGGCCCGGGAGCGCGGGTTGGAGGTGTGGAAGGTGGCGACGATCGGCCCTTGCGCGGCCCAGCAGGCGAGCAGGCCCAGCGAAGGGGAGGTCGGCTCGTGGATGTGGATCACGTCGAAGGTGCCGTCGTGCAGCCAGCGACGTACCCGGGCGGCCGAGAGGAAGCCGAAGTTCAGCCGGGCCACGGAGCCGTTGTACGGGACGGGCACGGCCCGGCCGGCCGAGACCACGTAGGGCGGCAGCGGCGTCTCGTCGTCGGCGGGTGCCAGCACCGACACCTGATGTCCCAGACGGATCAGGTGTTCGGCCAGGTCCCGGATGTGGAACTGCACGCCGCCCGGGACGTCCCAGGAGTACGGGCACACGATGCCGATCTTCAAGGCCGGTCCTCCCGGTTCTCCAGGTCGGCCGACCAGAGCCGCTGCAGCATGTGCCAGTCCTCCGGATGCTCGGCGATCCCGACGGCGAAGGCATCGGCCAGCGCCTGTGTCATCGAGGACGTCGTCTCCGCACGACTGCCTGACTCCGGCACCTCGACCGGCGGATGGATGCGCGCCTTCATCACGGGGGTGTCGTCATAACTGAGTGTGACCGGCAGGAGCAGCGCCCCGGTCTGCTGGGCCAGCAGCGCCGGTCCCGCGGGCATCCGCGCGGTGTCGCCGAAGAACGTCACCTCGACCCCGGACGCCGACAGATCACGGTCGGCGACCAGACAGACCAGGCCGCCCGCGCGCAGCCGCCGCGCCAGGGTGCCGAAGGCCGTGCCGCCGCTGTGCGGCAGGACCTCCATGCCGAGCCCCTCGCGGTAGGCCACGAACCGGTCGTACAGCGTCTCGGGCTTGAGCCGCTCCGCGACCGTGGTGAAGGGCACCTTGAGGTCGGTGGTGACCCAGGCTCCCGCGAGGTCCCAGTTCCCCAGGTGCGGGAGGGCGAGGATGACACCGCGCCCCGCGTCCAGCCCGTCGGTCAGCCGGTGGGCGTCCGTCACGTGTATGGACGCCTTGATCCGTTCCGGACTCCAGGTTGGCAGCCGGAACGACTCCATCCAGTAGCGCATGTACGAGCGCATCCCGGCCTTGGAGAGCGCGGCGAGCCGGGCCGGGGACGCCCCGGGCACGACCCGCGCCAGATTCGACTCCAGCCGCAGCACGCCCTTGCCCCGGCGCTTCCACGCCTGGTCGGCGATGGTGCGGAAGAGAGCGCGGGCGGCCGGTTCGGGGAGCTTCTTCACGGCGGCCCAGCCGAGCCCGTACAGCCCGTCGGTCAGCCGGTCCCGCAGGCCGGTCCGTGCTCCGCCTGGTGCGCTGCTCACTGCGCGGCCCCGCTCCCCCGGTCCGCAGCTGCGGCCTTGGCCGCATCGGCCGCATCGGCCTCCGCGGACTCGCGGCGTACGGTCACGACCCGCTGCACCAGCGTCACCAGACTGCCCGCGGCGACGATCCACAGCGCGATCGGCAGCAGGATCTGGATCCCCGGGACGCCGAACTTGTGAAGACCGGCGAATCCGGCCGCGACCAGCGAGATCACCAGCCGCTCGGCGCGCTCCACGAGCCCGTTGACCGCGACCGGCAGCCCGATCGACTCGCCGCGCGCCTTCGTGTACGAGACCACCTGGCCGCTCGCCAGGCAGAAGATCGCGACCGCGCACAGCACGTTGTCGTCGCCGTTGCCCGCGTACCAGAGCGCGAACCCGCCGAAGATCGCGCCGTCGGCGACCCGGTCCAGGGTCGAGTCCAGGAACGCGCCCCAGCGGCTGGAGATGCCGGCCTGCCGGGCCATGTTGCCGTCGACGAGGTCGGAGAACACGAAGATCGTGATGACGATCGTGCCCCAGAAGAACTCTCCCATCGGGAAGAAGACCAGCGCACCTGCCACCACCCCGGCCGTACCGATCAGCGTGACCGCGTCAGGGCTCACGCCGAGACGGAGCAACAGTGCGGCGAACGGCGTGAGGACACGCGTGAAAAATGCACGCGCGTACTTGTTCAGCATGGCCTTCCCGAGGGTCGGTGGGCCGAGCGGCCCCTTCGGCCACCGGCTGGCCCATCGTAGTCACGCCCGCCGGACTCCACCGTCCGGGCACCCGGCCTCGCGCGGCGGGGCGCGACGTATGGACGCAATCCGGCCCGAGTGGAAAGCTCGAATTACCGCGGGCGTCGCCGCAGCCGCCGCGGCGGCTCGTCGTGCCCGAGCAGCACCTTCTCCCCACCGCGCCGGTTCTTCTTCCCGCTCCGCGCCACTCACTGGGAGGCACGCATCATGGGCGACAGGACACACGCACACACCGGGGCCGCCGGCAGGGCAGCGACGGCCGACCGGCCCTCATCCGTACGGAATGTGGTGCTGGTCGGCCACAGCGGCTCCGGCAAGACCACCCTCGTCGAGGCCCTCGCGCTGGCCGCGGGGGCGGTCAACCGGGCCGGCCGCGTCGAGGACGGCGCCACGGTCTCCGACTACGACGAGATCGAGCATCGCCAGCAGCGTTCCGTACAGCTCTCCCTGGTACCCGTCGAATGGGGCGGGTACAAGATCAATCTGCTGGACACCCCCGGATACGCCGACTTCGTCGGGGAACTCAGGGCCGGTCTGCGGGCGGCGGACGCGGCCCTGTTCGTCGTTTCCGCCGCGCAGGAGGCCGACGCCGTGGCGGGCGCCACCCGCGCCGTGTGGGAGGAGTGCGCCGCCGTGGGCATGCCCCGGGCGATCGTCGTCACCCACCTCGACACGGCGCGCACCTCGTTCGACGAGATGACCCGGGTCTGCGGAGAGATCTTCGGCGGCGACGACCCCGACGCCGTACTCCCGCTCTATCTGCCCGTCCTCGGCCCCGAAGGCCCCGACGGGCACGCACCGCTCACCGGGCTCACCGGACTGCTCACCCAACGGATCTTCGACTACTCCTCGGGCGGGCGACGGGAGAACCCGCCCGCCGACGCCCAGCAGCCCCGGCTCCAGGAGGCCCGCAACCGGCTCATCGAGGGAATCATCGCGGAGAGCGAGGACGAGACCCTGATGGACCGCTACCTCGACGGGGCGGAGATCGACATCGAGACGCTCGTCGACGACCTGGAACGCGCCGTCGCCCGCGGCGCCTTCCACCCCGTGCTCACCGCGGCCCCCGCCGCCGAGGGCGCCCGCCAGGGCATCGGCACGGTCGAGCTGCTGGACCTGATCACCGGCGGCTTTCCCACCCCGCTGGAGCGTCCCCTGCCCGAGGTGACCCCCCTGCACGGAGCCCCTCGGCCCGTCCTGACCTGCGATCCGCGGGGCCCGCTGGTCGCCGAGGTCGTCAAGACCGCCTCCGACCCGTACGTCGGCCGGGTCTCCCTCGTCCGGGTCTTCTCCGGCACCCTGCGTCCCGACGAAACCGTCCACGTCTTCGGGCACGGCCTCACCGCTCCCGGACACGAGCCCCGGCCCTTCCACGAGGCGGAGATCCGCGTCGGCGCGCTCTCCTCGCCCTTCGGCAAACAGCAGCGTCCTCTCACGGCATGCATCGCCGGAGATCTGGCCTGCGTCGCCAAACTGGGTGACGCCGAGACCGGGGACACCCTCTCCGCCAAGGACCGGCCGCTGCTGATGGACCCCTGGACGACGCCCGACCCGCTGCTGCCGCTCGCCATCGAGGCACACAGCAAGGCCGATGAGGACAAGCTCTCCCAGGGACTCTCGCGGCTCGTCGTCGAGGACCCGACCATGCGCCTCGAACAGAACCAGGACACCCACCAGGTGGTTCTGTGGTGTCTCGGCGAGGCCCATCAGGACGTGGCCCTGGACCGGCTGCGCAGCCACTACGGCGTCCAGGTCGACGCCGTACCCCACAAGGTGTCGCTCCGGGAAACCTTCGCAGCCCCCTCGACCGGGCGCGGCCGGCATGTGAAGCAGTCCGGCGGCCACGGTCAGTACGCCATCTGCGAGATCGACGTGGAACCGCTGCCGCCGGGTTCGGGCATCGAATTCGTCGACAAGGTGGTCGGCGGGGCGGTGCCGCGCCAGTTCATCCCCTCCGTCGAGAAGGGCGTGCGCGCCCAGGCCGCCCGCGGAGTGGCGGCGGGACACCCGCTCGTCGACGTACGCGTCACCCTGCGGGACGGGAAGTCGCACTCGGTGGATTCCTCCGACGCCGCGTTCCAGACGGCGGGCGCGCTGGCCCTGCGCGAAGCGGCCGCGGACACCCGCATCCAGCTCCTCGAACCCGTCGCCGAGGTCCAGGTCCTGGTCCCGGACGACTACGTGGGGCCGGTGATGAGCGATCTGTCGGGGCGGCGCGGCAGGGTGATCGGGACCGAGCAGTCCGGCGCCGGCCGCACACTCGTGCGGGCCGAGGTGCCCGAACTGGAGATCGGCCGCTACGCGATCGACCTGCGCTCCCTGTCCCATGGCGCCGGCCGGTTCGACCGGGCGTACGCCCGGCATGAGGCCATGCCTCCACAGCTCGCGGAACGCATCCGCGAACAGCAGCAGAACAACCCGAACGACGCATAATCGACTGTGCCGCCCGCCCTTGTCCACAAGGGCGGGCAGCGCATTGATCCGGACGATACGCTGTGGTCCCAGCTCAGAAGGTGTGCCGGGCACGGCAGTTGGGAAACAGCCGCAGGAGCAGATGCTCGGCGGCGAGTGGGGGCGACAGTGGCCAACGACGGATTCGATTTCTCTCCGGGAGCACAGATCCCGATCCAGGGTTCGGGCGGACAGGCGGTGGCGACGAACGCACTCGCCTCGGCGGCGTACCGCGACAGCCCGGTGGAGCAGATCCTTGACGCCAACAGCGAGTGGCACAAGTCCGAAGTGAAGGCGGGCCGTTCCAAGTTCCTGAAGTCCGACTACTTCAAGCCCAATCTCGGTGAGGCGTTCTCCCGTGCCGTCCAGGAGCGGATGCTGGGCGGCGCCCGGAAGGCTCTCGTCCAGTCCTTCGGGACCGACCCGCAGACGGTGGTCGAGCACTGCCTGTCCGCGTCCCGCCTCCGCAGGGCACGCGACACCAAACTGACCGCCATCACCGCCCTGTTCGGTTTTCTCTTCCTGCCCGGAATGCTCCTGTGGGTCATCACCTTCCGGCTGCGCGACGGGCTCAGCGGCACCAAGGACAAGGCCCTCGCCGCCCTGGGCAACGCGCTGCTCCCGGTCGTCGGCATCGTGGCCCTGTTCTTCCTGATCAAGCTGCCGCTCACCGGATTCCTGGCGATCTACGCACGGGCGATGATCGTCGCCCCCGTCGTCGGCTGGCTCCTCGCCAGGCGGATCGCCGAGTCCTCCGCCAAGGACATGCGCGCCCGTTGGGAAGGGCTGCTCTCCGGCGGCGGCGTCATCGCCAAGATCCCTGAGGCCGTCCCCAAGAACCCGAACGAGACCGCCCGCGAGGCACTGCGCCAGGGCCTGGAGAAGCTCTCCGCGGAGCAGCAGTCCAACTCGGTCTTCTACGCGGGCCCCAAGGGAATCCTCGGCATGGGCACCCGCTGGGGCAGCTGGCAGCTCGCCGAGGAGCTCGTCTCCAAGGAGCCCGGCAAGGAATTCCACCAGTTCCGCAGCTGGGACCTGATACGGGCCATCCACGACCAGCTCAAGGTGCTGGAGCGCGGCCCGCTGAACACCGGAGGATTTCCCACTCCGTCGGTCACCCACTGGATCGTGTCGCCCGTCGGCGAGAACGCCGACTCGATCTCCCGCCCCGACGGCGAGGACGTCGCCACCTTCCAGGTCAAGCCGCACGAGATACAGCGGATCTGCAACCACCAGCAGTTCGGCGGCGGGGACCGGCACTATCTGGGCGTTCAGTTCACGCTCTGGGACGGCCAGTTGGTCATCACCATGATGATCACGGTCACCGTGCTCTACGAAACCCTGCGCATCGAGGTCACCGGGCACGCGCTCGGACCGGTCCACTCGCTCTTCACCAGCAAGCCGTCGGCGAAGACGAAGACGGTCAACAAGACCGTCCGGTTCTGGGAGACCCGCGACATCACCCTCGCACTGGTCGAGCCCCACGAGGTCGTGCGCCTGGCCCTGCGCGCCCCGTTCACCTGGTACCCGCCGCTCCTCGACTACCTGGGCGGCAAGATCGCCCTGCCCGAGCCGTTCGGCCTGCGCCACGCCTGGGCCGAGAAGCCGTGGCGCCACCGCTTCATGGCCGATGACGCGATGCGCGCCGCCACTCCCGTCCTGCGCGCCGTGCACACCGCCGCCCTGCGCGTCCTGGAGGAGAACGGCGTCGACACCGAGCGCTTCGACAACCGCTCGATGATTCTGAGCGGAGCTGTGCAGGACCCGACCCCGCGCAAGGCCGACCTGTACGACGCCTAGTGCTGTGGCCGGAAAGGTTTGCCGGGAGGCTCGCGGCGTCCGGTGCGGCGCGTCGCAAGGCGGAGGATCGCCCTCGTGCTGGACGCACTCGGGTGATGCGACAACGCGGCGAGGTGCCGTACCGGGCGCCGCGAGCCGGTGAACCTTTCCGGCCACAGCACTAGACGCGCGTGGGCGCCCCGGCACGAGCGGGGCGCCCACGCGGGAACGACGGCTCGGATCAGGCCGCGGGCCAAGCGTCGGCCAGCATCTTGCGGGTATCGGCGAGCAGCTGCGGCAGCACCTTCGTATGCCCGATCACCGGCATGAAGTTGGTGTCGCCGCCCCAGCGCGGCACCAGGTGCTGGTGGAGGTGCGCGGCGATACCGGCTCCCGCGGAAGCCCCCTGGTTCAGCCCGATGTTGAACCCGTGCGCGCCCGATGCCGCCCGCAGGGCCACCATCGCCCGCTTGGTGAAATCGGCGAGTTCCATGGTCTCCGGGCCGTCCAGCTCGGTGTAGTCGGCGACGTGCCGGTACGGCACGACCATCAGATGTCCACCGTTGTACGGATAGAGGTTGAGCACGGCGTACACCTTCTCGCCGCGCGCGACGACAAGCCCGTCCTCATCCGATTTCGACGGGATCGCACAGAATGGGCAGCCGTCGCCGGCCTCCGGACCGGTCGGCTTGTTCTCGCCCTGGATGTACGCCATCCGGTGGGGCGTCCACAGGCGCTGGAACGCGTCGGGCGTCCCCACTCCGATCTGCTGCTCCGGCTCACTCGTCATGCCGATCAGCATATTGCTTCGCCCCCCGGCAGCGTGTCGCCGGGGCCGCACCCGTCGGGGCCCGGCAATGCTGAGGCGATGAGCGACCGGCCCGCGGAATCCGCCCCCCTTCGTTTCAGGCGCTGGGAGCAGCGCACGGAATTGCCGCTCCTCGGCGCCTCGCTGCTCTTCCTGCTCGGCTACGCGGTCCGCGTGCTGGCTCCCCACGACGCGGAGCCCTGGCGCGGCCTCGCCCTCGTCCTGGTCTGCGCCACCTGGCTGCTCTTCGCCGCGGACTACGTCGTGCGGCTCCGCCTCAGCGGGCTCGGCCACCGCTTCCTGCGGGTGCACTGGCTGGACACGCTGGTCCTGCTGCTCCCCCTGCTGCGGCCGCTGCGCCTGATCCGGGTCTACACCGCGGTCCAGCGCCGCAGGGAACAGCCGAGGCTGAGCCTGTACGCCCGCGTGATCGCCTACGCGAGTGCGTCCGCTCTGCTGCTCGGCTTCTCCGCCGCACTCGCCGTGTACCACGAGGAACACCTGGCGGAGGGGGCCTCGATCCGTACCTTCGGTGACGCGGTGTGGTGGGCGTGCGAGACGCTCACGACGGTGGGGTACGGGGACACGGTCCCGGTCACAGCGAACGGCCGCACCGTCGCGGCGTGCCTGATGGCCTGCGGGCTGGGACTGCTGGGCGCGGTGACCGGTTCGTTCTCGTCGTGGTTGTTGCATGTGTTCAGACGGGAGGACGAGAAGAGGCCCCCGGAGAGCGGGTAGCTCTCCGAGGGCCTCCGACTCCGTTCCCGTCGGGCCCGAACCCCGCGCCGGCCGGATACGGGCCCGGCGGCCGTCAGACCTGGACGCGGTCCTCGACGGCCTGCTGGATCTTGGCCAGGGCGTCCTCGACGGGGATGCCGTTCTCTTGCGATCCGTCGCGGTAGCGGAAGGAGACGGCGCCGTTGGCCATGTCCTCGTCGCCCGCGATGATCATGAAGGGCACCTTGGCCTTCTGCTGGTTGCGGATCTTCTTCTGCATCCGGTCGGAGGAGGCGTCCACCTCCACCCGGAGCCCCTTCTTCCGAGCCTTGGCCGCGAACTCCTGGAGGTACGGGATGTGCGCGTCGCCGATCGGGATGCCGACCGCCTGGACCGGGGCCAGCCAGACCGGGAACGCACCCGCGTAGTGCTCCAGGAGCACCGCGAAGAAGCGCTCGATGGAACCGAACAGGGCGCGGTGGATCATGACCGGGCGCTGCTTGGCACCGTCCGGGCCCGTGTACTCCAGGTTGAAGCGCTCCGGCAGGTTGAAGTCGAGCTGAACGGTCGACATCTGCCAGGTACGGCCGATGGCGTCGCGTGCCTGCACGGAGATCTTCGGGCCGTAGAACGCGGCGCCGCCCGGGTCCGGGACCAGCGGCAGGCCCTGCTTCTCGGCGACCTGGCGCAGTGTCTCGGTGGCCTCTTCCCACACCTCGTCGGAGCCGACGAACTTGACCGGGTCCTTGGTGGAGAGCTCCAGGTAGAAGTCGGTCAGACCGTAGTCGCGGAGCAGGTTCAGGACGAAGGTGAGCGTCTTGTCGAGCTCCTCCGCCATCTGCTCCTTGGTGCAGTAGATGTGCGCGTCGTCCTGCGTGAAGCCCCGGGCCCGAGTGAGGCCGTGCACGACGCCGGACTTCTCGTACCGGTACACCGTGCCGAACTCGAAGAGGCGCAACGGCAGTTCACGGTACGAACGTCCGCGCGCATCGAAGATCAGGTTGTGCATCGGGCAGTTCATGGGCTTGAGGTAGTAGTCCACGCCCTCGTCGAGCTGCATGGGCGGGTACATGCCTTCGGAGTACCAGTCCAGGTGACCGGACTTCTCGAAGAGCTTGCCCTTGGTGGCGTGCGGCGAGTAGACGAACTCGTAGCCCTCCTCCTCGTGACGCCGGCGCGAGTAGTCCTCCATGGTGCGGCGGATGATGCCGCCCTTGGGGTGGAAGACCGCGAGACCGGAACCGATCTCGTCCGGGAAGGAGAAGAGGTCCAGCTCGTTGCCGAGCTTGCGGTGGTCGCGCTTGGCGGCCTCCTCCAGGAACTCCAGGTGCGCCTTGAGCTCGTCCTTGGTGGGCCACGCGGTGCCGTAGATGCGCTGCAGCATGGGGTTCTTCTCGCTGCCCCGCCAGTACGCCGCGGCGTTCCGCATCAGCTTGAACGCCGGGATGTTCCGGGTGGTCGGCAGGTGCGGACCTCGGCAGAGGTCCTTCCAGCACAGCTCGCCGCTCTTCGGGTCGAGGTTGTCGTAGATGGTCAGCTCGCCGCCGCCCACCTCGACGTCCGCGCCGTCGCCGGCGTTCTCGACGGAGTCGGAGCCCTTGATGCCGATGAGTTCCAGCTTGTACGGCTCGTCGGCCAGCTCCTCACGGGCGGCCTCGTCCGTCACGACCCGGCGGGAGAACCTCTGTCCCCGCTTCTGGATCTCCTGCATCTTCTTCTCGATGGCCTTGAGGTCCTCGGGAGTGAACGGCTTCTCGACGTCGAAGTCGTAGTAGAAGCCGTCCTTGACCGGCGGACCGATGCCCAGCTTGGCCTCGGGGAAGAGCTCCTGCACGGCCTGCGCCATGACGTGCGCGGTGGAGTGCCGGAGGATGTTCAGGCCGTCCTCGGAGGAGATCTCCACAGGCTCGACGACCTCTCCGTCGGCGACGGCGTACGCGAGGTCCTTCAGCTCACCGGCGACCCGGGCGGCGACGACGGTGCGCTCGCCGGGGAAGAGCTCGGCAGCCGTAGTGCCCGTCGTCACCACGCGCTCTTCCCGCTCGGAATCGCGTTGGATGATCACACGGACGTCTGACACCGGTCTCTCCTGACTCAGGGGGTACGCACGCCATGCGTGGTGCGCGTGCGATACGAATCGTACCGAGCCGCGGGCCCCCTCTGCGAAACGGTCGAGCCGCGAAGGCCCCTCGCTCCCCCGCGGCACACCCCCACGTCACTGTTCGCCGGCGCAGGCCTCCTCGAAATAGTCGACGTTCTCCTGGAGCGACTTCATCAGCCGGTCCCGTTCCGCCTCGTCCACCTGCACGGGCACCACCTGCGAGGCCCTGGTCAGCCGCCGGAAGCCGCCTCGGCTCTCCAGCCTGCCCTCCACCCGGACCGGCAGCCCGACCAGGTGGGCGTGGCCGGCGATCCGGTACGCCTCCTCGTCCAGCTCCAGCCGTACGTGCGGTACCTCGGCGCCGGCCAGCACCCGCAGCCGCACGACCCCGGCGCCACGCGGTCCCGAGCGGCGCAGCCTGACGACGGCGCCGGTGATCCGTACCGTCACCGCGGGTTCCTCCCTCAGGTAGCGGGCGCCCGCCAGGCGCAGGGCGGGCAGGTCCCCCGGGGTGAATTCCACCGGCTCGGGGCGGACCGGGCAGCCCTCGGGAATTCCGGCGGCGGGTGCCCATTCGAGCGCGACGCCGGCCCCTTCCGAGCCCCGGACGAGTGTGATCAGGGCCTCGGTGAGTTCCCGGCTGACGCCCGCCCCGACGGCGGCGTCGAAGGCTTCGAGCCCCCCGGTGGCCCGCTGGTAGTCCACGGCGGCGCGCGTGGCGTGCAAGGCGTGGTGGAGCCGTACGGCGACGGCACGGCCCGGTTCCACGGGGACGAACGCGGTGAGGTCGCGCCCGTCGGACACGGGCCCGACGAGGACGCCTTCGAGGGCCGCGCGGGCCCGGCGGCGGTGGCGCGCCCCGTGGTAGCCCGTGCGTCCCCGCACGGCCAGGGCTCCGGCGAGCAGGACCTGCCGGGCGGCGGTGCGCAGTTGTTCCGCGCCCGTCCAGCTGGCCGCTCCGGCCACTCCCCCGACCGGTTCGGGGGCCTCGCGCCACCAGCGGATCTCGTCGCTGGGCACGGCGAGGGAGATCAGGACCTCGCGGGCGGAGGGGGCGGCGCTGCGGGCGAGCGCGGTCAGCGCCTCGCCGAGAAGGTCCTCGCTGTCGGGAAAGGCAGTGGTGTCGGGAACGAGGAGGCTCGTCCCCCCGCCGGGCGGGGCCGGTGGTCCCGGCGACGTCCAGCGGCTGTAGCGCCCGGTCGCACCGCCGCGGCGGTGCCAGCCGTGCCGGTCGAGCAGGGCGCCGAGGACCGCGGGGTCGACACGGGCGGGGTCGGGGACGTCCCCGAGCGGCTGGAAGGCGGTGGGCCGCGGTACCGCGGATTCGCCGGGGTGCGGGCGGGTGGCCGACGGGATCGCTTCGTCGGCGGATTCGTCCATCGACCGGTGCATCAGGGTCTCCCTCCCGCCCCTACGCGGGTCATGATCTCGCAGAGTGCCCGGTCGTCGAATATGCGCGAGGTCGGGATCCGCACGGTGGTCCGGTGCCGGCCCGTCACCGCATGGCCGGCCAGGTTGGTCCAGTAGCAGCAGTGCCGCAGGTCGAGCCGGTCGTGTCCGGCGCGCAGCCAGTCGTCCCGGCTGCGCGGCACGATCATCACGACCAGGATCTTGTGCACCGAGACGGGGGTGCGGGCGAGCTTCACGAGGTGCGCGTTGTCGAGCGTGAAGGCGAACGTGGGTCCCGGCGGCTGCGGCGGGATCTGGTAGGTGCTCTTCAGCTGCACCTTGATGGTCACTTCGTCGTCCACGGCATGACCGGGGGCGCCGTGGCTGACGTGCCAGTCGATGCCGTTGTCGGGGAAGGGCTGCGACAGGGAACATCCGGCCGCGGCCGCGACCGCGTGCAGGTAGCCCACCTGAAGAGTCTCCATACAGGCGGTGGTGGCGAGTGTGCCGCGCAGCGGTGCGATCCGCTGGGGCAACAGCCCGCTCGGTTCGGGCTTCGCGAGCGCCATGGCTGCGTGTGCCTTCCGGGCTGCGCCGATCGGTTCCTCGGTGCGGGGACGACGGGCAACTTCCTTGCCCGTCACTTGTGTTGTCACCGCACGGGACGGCCCGCAAACGGCGTATCAGGCAAACAGGGCGGGTATCACCGGACCGGGCAGGGGAATCACGCCATCTGCCGTTCGGGCACGAGGAGTTCGGGGATGACTCACTGGTACGAAGGGCCACTGGCCGCTTTTGACACCGAGACAACGGGAGTGGACGTCGAGGAGGACCGGATCGTGTCGGCCGCCCTGGTCGTGCAGGACACGGCAGGCGGACGGGTGCGGGTCACCCGCTGGCTGGTGAATCCGGGGGTTCCGGTACCCGTCGGGGCGACCGAGATACACGGTCTGACCGACGATCACCTTCAGCGCAACGGCCGTTGGCCTGCGCCGGTGATGGAGGAGATGGCCCGCGCGCTGACCGAGCAGTGCGCGGCCGGCCGGCCGCTCGTCGTGATGAACGCTCCGTTCGATCTGACACTGCTGGACCGCGAGCTGAGGCGTCATCGCGCGTCGTCGCTCGCCGGCTATCTGCAGAACACTCCGCTGTGCGTGCTGGATCCACGCGTGCTCGACAAGCATCTGGACCGGTACCGCAAGGGGCGGCGGACCCTCACCGATCTCTGCGAGCTGTACGGCGTGGTGCTGGACGGCGCACATGACGCCGCGGCCGACGCGACGGCGTCGCTGGAGCTGGTACGGGCCGTGGCCCGGCGCTTCTCGTCCCGTCTGGAGCGGCTCACGCCGCCGGAGCTGCACACCTTGCAGGCTGTCTGGCACGCGGCGCAGGCGCGGGGCCTCCAGGCGTGGTTCGCGAAGAACGGCACAGCGGAGACGGTGGATCCCGCGTGGCCGCTGCGCCCGGAACTCCCGGCCGCGGCTTGACCGGACGGCCGTGCCGGTGAACCTTTCCGGTCACAGCACTGAATACGCAGAAGCCGGTCCGTCGATTCTGCTGACGGACCGGCTTCTCCCGGGTGGGCGATACTGGGTTCGAACCAGTGACCTCTTCGGTGTGAACGAAGCGCTCTCCCACTGAGCTAATCGCCCGGGAACGGGTTGAACCATACAGGGCCCGGCAGGTCTGGTTCAAACCGCTTCCAGCCTGGCCGTGAGGCCCCGGCGTCCGGCACGCATCATCAGGGCGTGGTTGGCCCGGAACACGGGGCGTCCGGGCACCGCGAGGAGCCGCATCAGCCGTCTGCGGACCTCGACCTCCTGCTCGTAGGTGGCCCGGCTGCCGCCGTCGCGCGCGGTGACCGTCCACCTGGCCCAACCGTCGAGGTCCCCGCCGAGGGCCGCCTCGAGGACCCGGGCCACGGGGTCGCGGCGGCGTTCGCGGACGGTCATGACGAGGTCGTACGGGAGGAAGGAGCGGATCCGGGTGGTACCGGTGGTGTCGTCGACCGAGGTGACCTCACGGACCTGCGGCCACCAGCACGGGTAGTCGTCGGGGCGTCCGAGGATCTCGTACACGGTGTCGGGCGGGCCCGGCAGGTCCCAGACACTCACGAATCGGTAGCGACTCCAGTCCATGACCCCAGTCTGCTCGTACTCAGCCGGGGAACTGAGTATCCGAGCGCATGTCCGGTCCCGTGGCCGGCGCCACACTCCGGTCCATGGAACATGTGCCGCCACCCGCCGAGGAATTGGCGCTCCTCGATCGTGAGCTGGCCCGGCTGGACGCCCGCCGGTCCCAGTTGCTGATGCGTCGTGCCTGGTTGCTGAGTGTGCTCGGGAGCCCGGTCGCGTCATCCGCCGCGCCGCCGGCGCCGCCGTTCGCGGCTCCGCCGGGACACCCCGCCGCACCGGCCGGACCCCCGCGCAGCGCGCAGAATGTGCTGCTCACCCTGGGCGGTCTGCTGCTGACCGTGGCGGCTGTCGCGTTCACCCTGGTGAGCTGGGGCGACATGGGGATCGCGGGCCGCTCGGCGGTACTCGCGGTGGTGACGGTGGCGGCGCTGGCCGCTCCTGCCGTGCTGCTGCGGCGCGGTCTCTCCTCGACTGCCGAGTCGCTCGCCGCGCTGGCGGCGGTGCTGATGGTGCTGGACGCGTACGCGCTGCACCGGGTGGCCGTGCCCGAGGCCGACGGACGCGGATTCGCCGCTGCCGCCGCGGCGGTGCTCGCCGCACTGTGGACGGTCTACGGACTGCTTCTCGACCGGCTCCGACTGCCGCTGCCGCTCGCGGTGGTGAGCGCGCAGCTGCCGCTGCTGCTGTGGGCGTGGTCGGCGGGTGCGGGCGCCACGACGTTCGGCTGGGCGCTGCTGCTGACGGCCGCGTCGGACTGCGCGATCGCGTTCTGGGCCAAGGGCGTTGCGGTACGGGTGGCGGCTTGCGTCGGTGGCTGGGCGACGGGTCTGGTGGGGCTGCTGGTGGCCCTGGCGCAGTCGGTCTCCGCCGATGGGGTGCAGGCCGCTTCGGCACCGGGCGCGTTGTTGCTCGCGGGTGCGGCGGTCGCGGTGTTCGGGGCGTGGCGCGCACCGTCGGCGCAGGCGGTGGCCGGTGGTCTGGTGGCCGGGCTCTGCGGGGTGGCGGCGGTGGGCGGTGTGCTGCGTGCCGGGGTGACCTGGGACTGGTCGGTGCCGGTGTACCTCCTGTGCGGTGTGGTGCTGCCGGCGGCGATGCGCGCTCCGCTGCCGCGCCCGGTCGCGCAGGGCCTGGCGTGGGCCTCGGCCGCGGTGACCGCGGGGGCGGTGCTGGCCGCGCTGCCGGCGGTCGGCATGTCGCTGATCGGTACCGTGACGCGACTGGTCCGGGTGTGGTCGGGGGTGCCCGACGGCGGTGTCCGAGGTGCGCTGGCCGCCGGGGGGCCGGCCTGGTCCCATCTGGTCTCCGCGCCGGTGGTGCTGCTGGCGGTGGCCGGTCTGCTGGGGGCGGTGCATTGGTTCTGGGAGCGGGTACTGCGGGCTGCCGGACCGGTGCTGTCGCCGGGCCCCGGGGGGCGGGCCGCCGCGGGGGCCGGGGCGGTGGCGCTCGGCTGGGCGGGGCTCACCGCCCTCCCCGCGGTGCTGGGGTTGTCGTACGCCGCTGCCGTGACGGTGCAATTGGCGCTGACCGCCGGAGTCTTCGCGGTCGCGGTACGCGGTCTGCGCGGCGGCCCGAGCGCGGTGGGGGCGACCGCGCTGGTGTGCGGTCTGCTCGGTGCGGCGGGCGCGGGGACGCTGTCGCTCGCCACGGAGGCCGCGACGTACGCGGCGTTCACGGTGCTGCTGGTGGTGCTCGGGGCGGCCGCGGCGATGCTCGGCGGCGCCGCGGCCTCGGCGGCACGGGTGGTGCCGCCGAGGCCGGCCGTCCGGGCGGCGCAGGCGGTGCGGATGTCGCAGCTCGTGCAGGCGGTACCGGCGTGCGGCGCGGTGGTGTGCGCGATGGTGCTGGCCCGCGCGGTCGGGGAATCGCTGGGGCTCGCCGGGTATCGGGCGGCGCCGGTCATGCTGGTCGTCCCCGCGGTGACGGTGCTGCTCGGGGCGCGGCTGCGCAGCCGCCCGCCCGCTCTGCCGGTCGAGCTGACCGGTGGCGTCGCAGGTGTGCTGGCGGTGGGCATGGCGGTGCCGGACCTGCCGTTCCTCGCGCTGGTGCTGGCGCTGTGCGGGGTACTGGCGGCGGGCACGGCTGTGCGGCCCGAGCGGCGACCGGTGGCCGGCCCTGTGGCGATGGTGCTGTTCGTCCTGGCTGCCTGGCTTCGGCTGTCGGCTTCGGGGGTGTCGGTCCCGGAGGCGTACACCCTCCCGGTGACGGTGCCCGCCCTGGCGGTCGGCGTGCTGCGCCGGCGCCGTGATCCGCAGGCGTCGTCGTGGACGGCGTACGGGGCGGGACTCGCGGCGACGTCGGTGCCGAGTCTCTTCGCGGCGTGGGCCGATCCGCACTGGTTGCGGCCGCTGCTGCTCGGCGTGGCGGCGCTGGTGATCACCCTGGCAGGCGCACGGCTGCGGCTGCAGGCGCTGCTGCTGCTCGGTGGTGCGGTGCTGGCCCTGGACGCTCTGCACGAACTCGCGCCGTACGTCGTCCAGGTCGTCGGCGTGCTGCCGCGCTGGCTGCCGCCCGCGCTGGCCGGGGTGCTGCTGCTGGTGGTCGGCGCGACGTACGAGCAGCGGCTGCGCGATGCCCGACGGCTGAAGGAGGTCCTGGGCCGGATGCGTTGACGGTGTGCCGCACGGCCGGTCCGGGGGCTTCACGGGCCCGGGCCGGCGGGTGGCCGTCGGGGCCTGAGGCGGGGTGCGCCGGACACGGCGCGGGCACGGCCGAACTGCCCCTGGCATTCGCACAGCAGGCGCTTTCGGCCTGCCTGAATGCGTGGAGTCCCGGAAGACGTCGGGAAACATTGCCCGACGAGGTCCGGAGCCCGAACGCCTTCCGGTAATTCCGTGATCCGGCGAGGCGGCCGCGGAACTCCGATCCCGATATCCGGATGTTTCTTCTCGAGGAGTGGATTCCTGCGATGCGCACGGCCACGGCCATTGAATCGATGAAGAAATGCAGAGAGTCCGTGAGACTCTGCGGTCTCACGGACTCCCTGTCCCGGGTGGGCGATACTGGGTTCGAACCAGTGACCTCTTCGGTGTGAACGAAGCGCTCTCCCACTGAGCTAATCGCCCGGGCGCAGGCCAAACATTACCCCATGTCAGCGGTGCCCCATGACCACGCCCGGGTCACTCGTGGATCTTCCACGGCATGGTGACGCCGAACTTCCAGACATAGATCCCCACCAGCACCACGATGATCACCAGACCGGTCACGGTGAGGAGGATGTTGCGCCGCCGGACCTTGGGATCGAGCGCCCTCTGAGCGGCCTCGGTGACCTTCCTCCGCGTCCAGCGCAGCACCAGCTGCGCCCACACGAACTCGGTCGCCCAGATCGCCATGCCGCCGAAGATCACCAGCCATCCGGGGCCGGGCAGCGGAAGCATGATGATCCCCGCCACGACCACCGCGAGACCGACCACGAAGACGCCGACCTGCCAGCTCAGATGCAGCGTCCTGGACGCCTTGATGAAACCGGGCGCCCGGGAGCCGAGCTCCCGGCCCTCCCTGGTCACGCCCTCCGTGACGCCTTCCGTCACATCCCCCGTGGCGGACAACGGTTTCGCCGGTACGACGCCCCCGCCCCGCTCGTCGCTCTCCGCGTTCATGGGAGCCAACCTACCGGAACGGCCTTCGTCACCGGAATGGCCGCATAACCCAAAGTTACACACCGCCGTACGAGCTACCTGAAGGGACACAAAAAGGTCAGAGGGGTTTACAACGCCACCGTAGGTGGCATGTCGATTTCGCCGACGTGCGAATCCCCGAGCGCACACTGAGCGAAAGGCCCTGGCGCTTATGAACACCACGGTCAGCTGCGAGCTGCACCTGCGCCTCGTTGTGTCGAGCGAGTCCTCACTGCCTGTACCCGCGGGCCTGCGGTATGACACGGCCGATCCTTATGCCGTGCACGCCACCTTCCATACCGGAGCGGAGGAAACGGTCGAATGGGTTTTCGCCCGTGACCTCCTTGCCGAGGGGCTGCACCGGCCCACCGGCACCGGAGACGTCCGCGTCTGGCCATCCCGTAGTCACGGCCAGGGCGTCGTCTGCATCGCACTGAGCTCCCCAGAGGGCGAAGCCCTGCTCGAAGCCCCGGCGAGGGCGCTGGAGTCGTTCCTGAAGCGGACCGACGCCGCAGTCCCGCCGGGCACCGAGCATCGACATTTCGACCTCGACACGGAGCTCTCACACATCCTGGCCGAGAGCTGAGCCAGGCCGAGAGCTGCACGGCGCCGTCCGACTCGGGGAGACGGCGCCGCGCGGACAACCTCATAAGGCTGACACCGACGCCGTCATCACGGAATCCACCGTGGTGACGGCGTCGGCGCACGCCACCCCGTGGCCGTACGCGCACGCCCCACGCACCGTCCGCGCATGCCGAGGCTCCGGGGAGCCCCTCCGGGCCCGGACGGACGTCTGCGGCCCCACAGTGTCACCAGGTGGCCGGTAAGCGCTCCCAGCACCCGTGACGGGCCCTCTCGACCCCTGTGCGACGCCGCCGAGCCAGTAGAGTCAGCCGGCATCGGCGGACACCCGCCCGCCGGAGGCCAGGGAGCGAAAGCGTGCTGATCCCCCACGACACCCGGATCGCCCTCGACACGGTGGTCGATCTGCTGAACACCGCACCGGAGAGCGAGCCACCGGGGAGCGGACAGCCGGAGGCCGGGCCGGCCGACGGGCTCGCCGGTATCGAAGCGCTGTACGACTTCGCGCGACGCCATCGCATCAGCGGCGTGGGCGAGCTCCACGAGAAGGACCTGCGCGCCGTAAGGGACGTGCGCACACGTTTCGCCGCGATCTTCGCCACGGACGACGCCCGGACCGCGGCCTCGCTCGTCAACGCCCTCGTGGCCGCCGCCGGCACCACGCCGCAGCTCAGCAACCACGACGGCTACGACTGGCATGTGCACTATTTCGCGCCGGACGCCTCGATCGCCGATCACCTCGCGGCCGACTGCGGCATGGCGCTGGCCTTCATCGTGGTGGCGGGCGAGCAGGAACGGCTTCGGCGCTGCGAGGCGCCGGACTGCCGGCACGCCTTCGTCGACCTCTCGCGCAACCGCTCCCGCCGCTACTGCTCAAGCCGGACCTGCGGTAATCGTCTGCATGTGGCCGCGTACCGGGCACGCCGCAAGGAAGCGGCCGGCTGACCGTTCACAGCATGAAGAGATCATGCACCGCGGCCATCAGCAGCAGGCTGCCGATCACCGCGAGGAAGATCATCAGAGGGGGCTGGGAAAGCGCGAAGAGGCAGCCGCGCGGCTCTTCGGCAGGGGGTGCGGGGGCATCGCCCGGGGAGGTGTCGACCATCTCGTGACGATCATGACTCAGTTCGGCCCCCGTTGGCGATCAACACGCCTTTTCGCACGGGGAGTTCACCCACCCCCGCACCGGGCGGAATTCGCTCCGGCGTCCGATCGGCCGTCAGGTTTTCGGCACGGCTGCCGGTGAACGGCCCCGCGCGGGCACGGCGTTGCCCAACACCGCATCGCACACACCGAATTCGGGAACCGCGGGCACACGGCCCGACCGGCCCCGACACACCACCAAAAGCGCCGGGGTCGACCGGATAGCCGAAATCCGCCCCGCGGTCGCGGAGTTGGACGGGAACGGCGCGAGCGGGGGCGAAGCCGACGGGCCCCCGGTCTCAGCGCGGCGCCGCGCTGGAGGCGCGCACCACGAGCTCCGGCTGGAGCACCACGCCGCGATGCTCGTGGGTGCCGTCCTCGTCGTCCGCTTCCTCCAGCAGGAGTTCCGCGGCCATCCGGCCCATCACGACCGCCGGCTGACGGACCGAGGTGAGCGGCACGGCGGCGGCTGCGGCGAATTCGATGTCGTCGTAGCCGACGATGGCGATGTCGTGCGGCACGCGCACGCCCGCCGCGTACAGGGCCTGAAGCACGCCGAGGGCGAGCAGGTCGTTGGCACAGAACACCGCGGTCGGCCGGGGAACGAGACCGAGCAGCCGGGCCCCGGCGTCGCGACCGGCGGCCACGTCCAGGCGGTCGGAGGGGATCTCGACGAGTGCTTCGGGCGGCAGTCCGGCATCGGCCAGTGCCGACAGGGCCCCCTCGCGCCGGTCCCTGATCTGGTGGAGGTCGCCGGGGCCGCTGACGTAGGCCACCGAGCGGTGCCCGGCCGACACGAGATGGCCGACGGCGAGAGCGCCCCCGCGCACATCGTCGACGGAGACCGCGCACGTCCCCGTGCCCGACGCCACCCGGTCCACCAGCACGTAGGGGATGCGGTGGCGGCTGAACGTCTCCAGGTTGCGGCCGGTCGCGTCGGCCGGGGTGACCAGCACGCCGCACACCCGCTGTTCAGCGAAGAGTCCGAGGTATTCGGCTTCCTCCGCCGGGCTCTGGTCGCTGTTGCAGACCATGACACCGAGGCCGGCCGCACGGGCGGCACGCTCGGCGCCACGGGCCACGTCGACGAAGAACGGGTTGCCCATGTCGAGGACGAGCAGGGCCATGATCCGGCTGCGACCCACCCTGAGCTGCCGGGCCGACTCGCTGCGGACGTAACCGAGTTCCTCGATGGCCGCCAGCACCCGGGCGCGGGTCTCCGGCAGCACCGCCTCGGGCCGGTTGATCACGTTGGACACGGTGCCCACGGAGACTCCGGCCTGCCGGGCCACATCCTTGATCCCTGCCACACGCGCCACTTGCCCTGCCCCACCGATGCCCTCTGCCGCACGGGTCCGCGGCGTCGCACCATCGTACGGACGCCGTTGCACGGAACCCCGTCGTCCCGGTCCGCCGCCCGGGTGTCACCACTGCACAATGAATTGTTTCAATCCGACCTCGGGACGCTAGCTGCATCCCCGGAGGTCGTCAAGGTGATCCCTGAATCGATTCATCACCAGGGGTACGCCTGCCCCCCGCCCTGGGAGGGCGGGGGGCACGGATCAGATGCCGTGCTTCTTCAGGATGGCCTCGATGTCGCTGAAGTCGTCGCCCGACGCGGCGGACCGCTCCGGCTTCGCCGGCGCGCCCGGCTGCGTCCGGGTCGCCGGAAGTCCGGACCCCAGGGAGGGCGCCGAAGCCGCGGGAGCGACTGCTCCGCCCTGCGCCGCGCGCGCGGCGGCCTTGCGCTCCTTGCGGGTTCCGAGGCCGCGGCGCTCGATCGCACGCGTGGTCATGAACAGCAACCAGGCCACCGCCAGCAGCCCGAAGCCGAGCCAGACGCTGGGCTTGAAGGCGATGCCGACGACCCAGTCCACGACCCCGGTGAGCACCAGGCCGATCGGGACCAGGGAGTAGGCGGCGATCCGGGCCGCGGTGAGGAAGCGCTTCCGGTACGCGGTGACGGCGGCGATGCCCAGGCCCGCCGCGGACACCGCGGAGCAGATGGTCTCGGCAAGCATCAGGGCCTCCAGGGCGCAAGGGGAAACGTCCCTTCCATCCTGCACCGCCCAGCGGCCGAGCGGCCACGGCCCGGGCCCACATCAGGGACATTTCAGGGCCGGGATCATCCCCAGGTGCCGATACGGCCGCGCTGCGGTCATCCCGGGCCGGAACGGGGCCGGGTGCCGGTTGGGACGCGGGGAGGAGCCCTGGGAGACTGGCCGCATGAGCGATTCCACCCTCGCGTCCCCTGTCGTCCTCGACCTCTGGTGCGAGCTCCAGTGCCCCGACTGCCACCAGGCCCTCACCGATGTACAGGCCCTGCGGGCCAGATACGGGGACCGTATCGAGGTGCGGCTGCGGCACTTCCCGCTGGAGAAGCACAAGCATGCCTACGCCGCCGCGCAGGCGGCCGAGGAGGCGGCGGAACAGGGCAGGGGCTGGCCGTACATCGAGGCGGTTCTCGCCCGCACCGCCGATCTCGGCCGCGCCGGTGAACCGCTCCTGATCGAGGTGGCACAAGAACTCGGCCTGGACGCGGAGGAGATGGACACCGCCCTGATCGACGGACGCCACATGCTGATCGTCGATGCCGACCAGGCCGAGGGCAAGGCGATCGGGGTCACCGGCACGCCGACCTATGTGATCGGTGACGAGCGGCTGGACGGCGGCAGGAGCCAGGACGGACTGCGCGAGCGCATCGAGGAGATCGCCGACCGGCTGCTCGCCGAGCGGGACTGAACCGTCGGGGCCCCGGAACGAACGGGGCCGCTCCCGAACGCCCTACAGCGTTTTGCTCAGGTTGTACTGAGTCGTCCGGTATCCGAGCGACTCGTACAGCCGCAGGGCCGGTGTGTTGGACGCGAAGACGTGGAGCCCGAGGAGATGGGCACCCGCGTCCAGCGTGATGCGCTCGGCCAGCCGCATCAGGGCACGTCCATGGCCGCGGCCCCGGTACGCCTCGCCCACCTCGACATCGAAGACGAATCCGGTCATTTCACCTGAGGTGCCTTCGCGCACCGACACCCACACGTGGCCGACGACCGCGCCCCCGACGACCAGCACCTGGAAAAGCATGCCCGCGGTGTCGATGCCGTTCGGCAGGTTACGGGCATGGTCGGACCGGGACTTCTGCAGGGCCTGATCGACGGGGACGCCCCGGTCGATCCAGGACTGCGCGTACGTGTCGACGCTGGTGCGTCGCCATTGCGCGAACTCCTCGGCGCTCATCGGGCGGGCGTCGACACCCTCCGGGAGCTCCGGAGCCGTCGGGCCGAGGTGCTTGAGCATGTTCCGGCTGCGTTCGGCGTAGCCGAGCGCGGCGACCAGCCGCCGGGCTCCCTCGTTGTCCGCCGGCGCCGAGAGGGACACCTGGTCGCACCCCCATGCCCGCAGCACCTCTTCGGCGGCGAGCGCGGCTATGGTGCCACGGCCTCGCCGCCGGCTCGGCTCGTCGATGCGCAGGGAGCGGAGCTCGCCGGCCCTCGCACCGAACCTCGGATCCGTGCCGATCTCGACGGCGCCGACCGGGCGTCCGTTGTCGCACACGTCGTACGCGCGGCTCTTCGCGCCGTCGGCACCTTGCTGGATCGGCCCCGTGGGCCGGAGGGTCGTGGTCATCGGAAACGTTCTATCCGCCGATCCCGGGCCCGTCACCCGGTTTTACCGATCCGAGGTGCACGTCCTACGGGTCGAGGTCGTTCCCGGCCCGCTCCTCGAAGATCCGCATGGCCTTGGCCGTCACCGGTCCCCGTGCGCCGGGCAGCGCCCGGTCGTCCACCCGGTGGACGGCCTGCACGTCGCGCAGCGTGGAGGTCAGGAAGATCTCCTCGGCCCGTTCCAGGACGTCGAACGGCAGGTCGGTCTCCTGAGCCCCTGTCCACTCCACGGCCAGCGCGCGGGTGATGCCGGCGAGGCAGCCGGAGGCGACCGGCGGGGTGTGCAGTTGTCCGTCGAGCACGACGAAGACATTGGACCCGGTGCCTTCGCAGAGCCGCCCGACCGTGTTGGCGAAGAGCGCCTCCGACGCGCCCTGCTCATGGGCGCGGGCGAGAGCGACGACGTTCTCGGCGTACGAGGTGGTCTTCAGTCCCGCGAGCGCGCTGCGTTCGTTGCGCGTCCAGGGGACGGTGATCACGGCAGTGGTGTCGGGGCGGCGCCCCGCCTCCCCCAGGGCGACGACGAGGCCGGGGCCCGCGTCACCCCGGTCGGAGCCGAGCGGGGAGAGTCCTCCCGTATAGGTGATGCGCAGCCTGCCGAGCGCCATCGGGTTGGCCTCCACGACGACGGAGCAGGCACGGCGCACCTCGTCGAGGTCGGGCTCGGGGAGACCCAGGCCCCGGGCCGAGCGGGCCAGCCGGTCGAGATGACGGGTGAGGGCGAAGGGCCTGCCGTCGACGGTCTTGACCGTCTCGAAGATGCCGTCCCCCACGGTGAGTCCGTGGTCGAGCACGGACACCCGGGCGTCGTCGGCGTCCCGCAGTTCGCCGTTGACCCAAATCCTCATCACGCCGTCCTTCCCATTGTTTCGTGAGTACCCGACGCCACGGCGAGCAGCCGGGACGCCTTGAGTTCGGTCTCGTCCCATTCGTCTTCCGGATCGGAGCCCCAGGTGATGCCTGCCCCGGTGCCGAAGCGCAGTACCGGGGCGTCCCCGGTCCGGTCGATCCAGAACGTCCGTATGCCGACGGCCACGGAGGCGGTGCGGCGGTCGGCGTCGACCCAGCCGATACCGCCGCAGTAGGGCCCCCGCGGCGCGGTCTCCAGCTCCTCGATGATCCGGAGCGCGCTGGACTTCGGTGCCCCGGTGACGGAGCCCGGCGGAAACGCGGCAGCGAGGAGTCCGGGCCAGCCGACCCCCTCGGCCAGCTCTCCGCGCACGGTGGAGACGAGGTGGACGAGGCCGGGGTGCTTCTCCACCACGCAGAGGTCGGGGACCGCGACCGTTCCGGTGGCGCAGACCCGGCCGAGGTCGTTGCGGACCAGGTCGACGATCATCACGTTCTCGGCGTGGTCCTTCTCCAGCAGATCGTGCTCGGTCCGTCCGGTGCCCTTGATCGGCCCGGACTCGACGGTCCGGCCGTCGCGCTTCAGGAACAGTTCGGGAGACGCGGTGGCGATCTCCACGCCGTGCGCGGGCAGCCGGATCGTTCCCGCGTACGGAGCGGGGTTGCCGCGCGCGAGCAGCGAGGTCAGCGCGTCCACGTCCGCGGCGGCGGGGTCGGGAAGCTCCGCGGTCATCACCCGGCAGAGGTTGGCCTGATAGACCTCGCCCGCCGCGATGTACGCGCGGATCCGCCGTACGCCCTCCGTGTACGCGGCACGGTCCAGGGACGAGCTCCAGTCACCGGCCGCGGGCCCGCGCCAGGCGCCGCGCACCGGTGCGGGCACCGCCTCGGTGCGTACGGTGCCGAAACGCGCGCAGACGAGGCGGCCCTCGAAATCGGCGGATACGGCCCAGAAGCCGGACGAGTCGAGGGCTGCGGGATCACTGGTCACGTCCTGGAGATCGGAGGCGACGAGGCCGCCGAAGCGGGCCATTGGGGCGAGGTCGTGCACGCCGTTGAGTCTAGGACGGCGCCCGATGACCTGCGCCAGGGCGAACGCACCTCAGCACGCTGCACAAACGCGTTTTTGTACTGGCCCGGGAATCCGCTAGAGTTCAACACGTCGCCGGGACGCGCAAGCGGACCGGGAAAGACAAGCGGACGTAGCTCAGTTGGTAGAGCGCAACCTTGCCAAGGTTGAGGTCGCCAGTTCGAACCTGGTCGTCCGCTCGCAGAAAGTGGGGGATCTTCCCGAACCCTCACTCCTGGTGGAGTGGCCGAGAGGCGAGGCAACGGCCTGCAAAGCCGTCTACACGGGTTCAAATCCCGTCTCCACCTCCAAGGACGATTAGCTCAGCGGGAGAGCGCTTCCCTGACACGGAAGAGGTCACTGGTTCAATCCCAGTATCGTCCACTGGTCCACTAGGATCCCCGCGCGATTAGCTCAGCGGGAGAGCGCTTCCCTGACACGGAAGAGGTCACTGGTTCAATCCCAGTATCGCGCACGCAGTACACGCAGGTTCACCCTGCGCGATTAGCTCAGCGGGAGAGCGCTTCCCTGACACGGAAGAGGTCACTGGTTCAATCCCAGTATCGCGCACCAGCAGAAGCCCCGGTCGTCTCGACGACCGGGGCTTCGTCGTTCCGTGACCCGTACCGGTGAGCAACCGGTCTGCGGAACGCTTCGCGGGCCCGGCGAAGGGCCGCCGGGCCCGCTATCGGGCGCTCACCGGCTTCCGGACCCGCACTCAGCCCTTCACCGGTGTCGGGCCGGTCAGGACGAGAAGAGCATGTGACCGAAGCTCTTGTGCCGGTAGTGACCGCCGTGGTGGCCGCCATGGTGCTGCGGGGCACCCCAGGCCGGAGCCGGGGCGGCCGGGTACGCCTGCGCGGCGGGCGGCGGAGGCGGGGCCTGCTGGGTCCACTGCGCCTCGATGCGGGTCAGGGTCTCCAGCTCGCCGTAGTCGAGGAAGATCCCCCGGCAGCCGCTGCACTGTTCGATCTGTATGCCGTTGCGGTTGTACGTGTGCATCTGCGCGTGGCACTTGGGACACTGCATGGTTCGGCTCACTCCTCGCCGTCGGTTCGCCGTCGCCGGAATGCGTGCCCGCCGACGGTCGGTTCAGCCTACGACGAGTGCTCGGCGGCCAACTCGGACGGGAGAGCGGCGATTCGGGCACAGGCATCGATCATCGTCCGCTCCACCTCATCCGGAGCTCGCCCCTCCGCCGCGGACTTGGCGAATGCCAGCGCCGCGGTCTGAACGGTCAGGGTCCGGGCGGGCGCGTCCAGTTCGGGCCAGACGTCGCCGTCGGCGCGCACGGCGGGTCCGCCCGCCGCCCGGTAGGAGTCCAGGAAACGGAGCCAGATGTCGGGAGGCAGCAGCCCGGCCGCGTACCAGGCGGCCGGGCGGGCGAGGTCCCAGGCGGGATCGCCGAGGCCGGCGTCGTCGACGTCGATGAGCAGCCAGGGGCCGCGTGGCGCGGGGTGACGGACGAGTTGCCCGAGGTGGAAATCACCGTGGCAGAGGAAGCGCGAGCGGTGCGGGGGCGTGTCGGCTTCGCCGCGGACCCAGGGGGGCAGTCGGTGCCAGGCTGCGAGCACGGGAGCGGTGGCCGCGTCGCCGGGCCGGGCGGCGCGCATGCGGGCGACGGCGAGCGCGGCCTTGGCGGGGCCGCGCATGGGCGGGAGAGCGAGGGAGGGCGGGGGCGGGGTCCGGTGCAGCCCGGCCAGCAACACGGCGGCCTCCTGCCAGGGGGCGGCGTCGGGGTCGCCGGGGTCGACCGGCTCGCCATGGGGCCACAGAGTGACGGCGCGGCCGTGCAGGGCGGTGGAAGGCGCGGGTGGTCCGGCGGGGGTGGCGGACGGCCCCACCGGACCGGCCGGTGGGGTGGGCGACGGCAGCGGGGCCAGCAGGATGCCGGCGAGGAGCGGGTCGTTCGCGAGGGCGAGGCGGGCCGGCAGGTCGGCGCTGTCCGCGTCCGGGGCATGGGCCTTGGCGACGACGGCTCCGCTGCGGACCACGGTGCCGTCCGCGCGGTCGGCGAGCACCGCCGGGGGCGGGCAGTCGCAGGGGTGCTCGGGGCGTCCATGGGCGGCCCGATGGGCGAGGGCGCCGAGCGCGCGTACGACTGCGGTGGTCACGGTCTCCCCCGGTGGCGAACAGTGCGGGCTGCGGTCCGGCTTCCGTGTCGGGCCTCCACGAGAGTACGG
Source organism: Streptomyces sp. NPDC093149 (assembly GCF_044754145.1). Classification (NCBI taxonomy): domain Bacteria; kingdom Bacillati; phylum Actinomycetota; class Actinomycetes; order Kitasatosporales; family Streptomycetaceae; genus Streptomyces; species Streptomyces sp. NPDC093149. Next base: position 304,809 of record NZ_JBIVON010000009.1, on the reverse strand, counting down.
GCGGCTCGACCCGCGACGGGTCCTCCGACGAGCGAACGAGGCGGAGCGAAAGCCGTGGACACCATGTAGTCCCTGGACGGCGTGGACGGTGCGGGCGCCACGCAAACCCTGGGCGGTGTGCAATCCATGGGCGGCGGGGACGTCGAGTTGCCGTGAGAAGAGCCCCGGACAGCGCGATGTCCGGTCAGCTCCCCAGCTGACCGGACAAACGCTGCCGTCCGCCGCACCCCCGTCCCCACGGGGTTGTTGGCCGGATGTCCCGGTCCGGACCGCTCTTCCGGACCCGGGGCGCCGCTCAGCGCCCCAGCATCACGCCCACGGACGACGCCTGTGTGACCACTGCGTCCCAGCCGCCGAAGACGACTACGAGCAGGGCCGCCAGAGGAAGAACCATCGCCGTCGCCACCAGCGGGTGCCGCGTTCCGGACGACGGGCGGTTGCCGAACGACGCCTGGAAGCTGCGTCCCCGCGTACGGATCATGGTCCGCGTTGCCGTGTCCGCCATGGTTCCTCTCCTGACTCGATGTGGGGCGGCGGGCGTGTGACCTCGGGGGACGAGTGCTGCGCCCGCCGCTTGACCTCAACATTAGGGAAGCGGGAGACGTACGACGTCATGCCCGCGTACCGATTGCCGGGCCTCCCGGAGGATGAGCCGTGGGTAGTCGACGTACTCCCCTGGGTGGAGATCGGCCGCCTCGTACCGGGGTCTTCCCGGAGGGGGAGCCCTCCGCCTTCCACCCGGCAACCGTCGATGTGTGCGGCCTCCGGCACCGAGAGGCGCCTCGCGTGAGAATGCGCCGACCGGGGACCGGGGCCGCAGTACGGGGGATCAGGTGGGCGGGCGGACACGGCGGCAGGCCGGAGAACATTCACCCGATTTCTGATCTCAGCACTCCCCGTCCGGTCGGTCGCGGTCCGGAACCGGACCGGGTGACCGCCGCGCTCGTCCGGACGCCCGCTCCGGTGCCGGCGGAGGGCGAGGCGGGCATCGGCGCGAGCAGGCCGCTGCGGGCGGCGCCGGGCAGCCGGACGGTACGGCATCTGCGGACACCGGTAGCCACCTGTCCGCCGTCGCGCGAGGCGCCGACGCCGGGGAGGACGACCGCGTTCCCGCGGAGCCGCCGGCCCCGTGACTTCACTCACTCGCCCGCGCCCCGCCTCCCCGCCCCCGGCCGCGGCTGCGCAGCCGCGATCGGCGAGGTCGCACGCCCGCCGGGCCGGGCGCCCGCGGGCGGCCAACCTCCTGCCCCCGCAACCGCTTTGGGACCGGCCGCCACGGCGTCTCGGGGCGGGTTCCGCCCCGACTCCCCGTCATGGACCGGGCCGCGCAGCGACAATCGGTCGGCGGGCGAGGGCGCGGCCTCTGAGCGCCCCGGGCGCCGGGTACGTAAGCTGTGCCTCGTCAGGCGTACCAGGCAGCGGGGATGGGCAGACATGGCGATGATGCGGCTCCGGCGCGAGGACCCGCGTGTCGTCGGCTCGTTCAGGCTGCACCGGCGGCTCGGAGCGGGCGGCATGGGTGTCGTCTATCTCGGTTCCGACCGGCGGGGCCAGCGGGTGGCCCTGAAGGTGATCCGGCCGGATCTGGCGGAGGACCAGGAGTTCCGCTCGCGGTTCGCGCGCGAGGTGTCCGCCGCGCGGCGGATCCGCGGCGGCTGCACGGCGCGTCTGGTGGCCGCGGACCTGGAGGCGGACCGCCCGTGGTTCGCCACGCAGTACGTCCCGGGGCCGTCGTTGCACGACAAGGTGGCCGAGGAGGGTCCGCTGTCGGCGGCCGAGGTGGCCTCGATCGGGGCGGCGCTCTCCGAGGGCCTGGTGGCGGTGCACGAGGCCGGTGTCGTCCACCGCGACCTCAAGCCGTCGAACATCCTCCTCTCCCCCAAGGGCCCCAGGATCATCGACTTCGGGATCGCCTGGGCGACCGGCGCCTCGACGCTCACCCATGTCGGTACGGCAGTGGGTTCGCCCGGATTCCTCGCTCCCGAGCAGGTGCGCGGCGCGGCGGTGACGCCCGCGACGGACGTGTTCTCGCTCGGTGCCACGCTGGCCTACGCGGCGATGGCCGACTCGCCTTTCGGGCACGGAAGTTCCGAGGTGATGCTGTACCGAGTGGTGCACGAGGAACCGCAGTTGTACGACGTGCACGACGCGCTCGCGCCGCTGGTGAGCGCCTGCCTGGCAAAGGATCCCGAGGAGCGGCCGAGCACGCTTCAACTCTCCATGCGGCTCAAGGAGATCGCGGCGAGGGAGGCGCAGGGACTGCACGAGAGGCGCCCGCCCGTCCAGCGCTCGGCACAGGAGCTGGACCGGCCGACCGGCCGTCTCGACGGCCCGTACACCGAGCAGCACACCCGGCGCACGGCTCCCCCGGCACCCCGTCAGCAGAAGCAGAAGCAGCCTCAGAGCGGCCGGCAGGCCACGTCGTCGCGGGCGGGGTCGCCCCGTACCGGTGGTTCGCGCCCCGCGCCGCATCACACGCACCAGCCGCCGCGCAGCACCACGCGGTCCGGCAGGCGCCCGCAGGGCACGAACGGGACGAACGGCCGCCCGGGAACGCGGCCCGGGGCCCGCAAGACCTCGACGGGGCGTCGTCCGGCGAATCCGCGGCTGCTGCGACAGCGGCTCGTCGTCTTCGTCGTGGTGACGCTGCTGGTGGCGCTGGGCATCGCGGCGGCACAGGGCTGCCAGGGCCCGGCCCGCGGTCTGGGCACGGGCCGGACGCAGCCCGTGGAGCAGCCCCAGTCACTGCCACAGTCACAGTCACAGACGCAGGACCGGAGCGAGACGACGCGGAGTCCGCGGGTGCAGTAGCCGACGGGCTCCGCGGTCAGCCCTGCGGGCGGCCCGATGCCACGGCGTAGAACGCGACCGCTGCGGCCGCTCCCACGTTCAGCGAGTCGACGCCGTGCGCCATCGGGATGCGGACCCATTCGTCGGCGGCGACCAGGGCCTGTGTGGAGAGGCCGTCGCCCTCGGCACCCAGCATCAGCGCCACCTTGTCCATCCGGTGCGGTGCCGCCTCGTCGATGCTGCTGGCCTTTTCGTCCGGGGTCAGCGCGAGAAGCTCGAAGCCCGCTTCCCGTACCGTCTCCAGAGCCTTGGGCCAGGTGTCGAGACGGGCGTAGGGGACGGAGAAGACCGCGCCCATCGAGACCTTCACGGAGCGCCGGTAGAGCGGGTCCGCGCAGTCCGGGGAGAGCAGCACGGCGTCCATGCCGAGGGCGGCGGCGCTGCGGAAGATCGCCCCGATGTTGGTGTGGTCGTTGACGGCCTCCATGACGACCACCCGGCGGGTCGTCGCCAGCAGTTCGTCGGCGGTCGGCAGCGGCTTGCGCTGCATCGAGGCGAGGGCACCGCGGTGGACGTGGTAGCCGGTGACGCGTTCGGCGAGTTCGGGGCTGACCGCGTACACCGGGGCCGGGACCTCGTCGATGACGTCGCGCATCAGATCGATCCACTTCGCCGAGAGCAGCATCGACCGCATCTCGTAACCGGCGTGCCTGGCGCGTCTGATCACCTTCTCGCCCTCGGCGATGAAGAGGCCCTCGGCGGGCTCTCTCCTGCGTCGGAGTTCGACGTCGGTCAGTCCGGTGTAGTCGCTCAGGCGGGGGTCGTCGGGATCGTCGACGGTGATGAGATCAGCCACGGGTTTGATACTGCCTTGTCCGGTGTGTGGTGCCAACGGCTGGGAGGAAGATCTGTTACCGCTGGTTACTCGTCGGGGTGGGGAAAGCGCTCGTGCCGGCTATTCGGCGGGCGCCGCCGCGGTGCTCGTGCCGACCGCGACGACGTCACCGATGACGATGACGGCCGGGGGACGCACATCTTCGGCCGCGGCCCGTTCGGCGACGGTCGCCAGCGTGGCGTCGACCCTGCGCTGGGCCGCCGTGGTGCCCTCCTGGACCAGGGCGACCGGGGTTTCGGGGGCCTTGCCGTGGGCGATGAGGGTACGGGCGATGGCGCCGATCTTGTCGACGGCCATCAGGAGCACGAGGGTGCCGCGCAGCTTGGCGAGGGAGGGCCAGTCGACCAGCGAGCGGTCGTCGTCGGGGGCCACATGGCCGCTCACCACGGTGAACTCATGGGCCACACCGCGATGGGTGACGGGGATTCCGGCCGCGCCCGGCACGGAGATCGAGCTGGAGATGCCGGGGACGACGGTGCAGGCGATGCCCTCCGCGGCGAGCGCCTGGGCCTCCTCCATGCCGCGGCCGAAGACGAACGGGTCGCCGCCCTTGAGCCGCACGACGGCCTTGCCCGCCTTGGCGTGCTCGATGAGCGCCTGGTTGATCGCCTCCTGGGCCATGTAACGGCCGTACGGGATCTTCGCCGCGTCGATCACCTCGACGTGCGGCGGGAGTTCGTCGAGCAGGTCGCGCGGGCCGAGTCGGTCGGCGATGACGACGTCGGCCTCGGCGAGGAGGCGGCGCCCGCGCACCGTGATCAGGTCGGGGTCACCGGGCCCACCGCCGACCAGGGCGACACCGGGGGTCCGGGTGCGGTGGTGGGGTGCGGCGAGGGTCCCGTCGCGCAGGCCCTCGACGATGGCGTCGCGGACGGCGGCGCTGTGGCGCGGGTCGCGGCCGTGGGTGTCGGTGGTGAGGACGGCGACGGTCATGCCCTCACTGCGGCCGGTGGCCGGGGTGAGGGCGGTGGCGGCGTCGGCGTTGTCGCTGCGGACGCACCAGGTGCGGGTGCGCTCGGCCTCGGCGGAGGCGGCGTCGTTCGCCGCGGTGTCGTCGGACGCGATGAGTGCGTACCACGAGTCGGCCAGGTCGCCTTCGGCGTACGGACGGCGTTCCCAGCGGATCTCGCCGGCGTCGGCCATCGCCTCGACGGACGGGGTCGCATCCGGCGATACGAGGACGATGTCGGCGCCCGCCGCGATGAGCGCGGGGAGGCGGCGCTGGGCGACCTGGCCGCCGCCGACCACGACGACTCGGCGGCCGCTGAGACGCAGTCCGACGGGGTACGCAGGGTGATCGACGTGATCTGCGTGCTCGGCCATGGCGGTGCGGCTCCTCGTGAGGTGCGGGGTGCGGGCCGCTGCGGCGGTGGAGCGGCTGTGACGTGCGGGTTCGTGGGGCTGGGTCCACGATACGGGGTGGCGTGCGCAGGTGGTGGGGGCGTGTGGCCGAGCGGGGAGGGGCGGTGGCGCGCCTGTTGTCCTGCCCGCCACCGCTCCCGACCGGGACCTCGGCCTCACCCCGCGTCCCGAAGGCCGTCGGAGCTTGTTCGCGCCCCCGCTACTTCTCCGTGACGCCCGCCGAGTCGAACGTCGCCACCTCGTGCATCGCCCGCGCCGCGCTCTGCACGATCGGCAGTGCCAGCAGCGCTCCCGTGCCTTCGCCGAGCCGGAGGTCGAGGTCGACCAGCGGGCGCAGGCCCAGCTTGTTGAGCGCGGCGACATGGCCGGGCTCGGCGCTGCGGTGGCCCGCGATGCAGGCGGCGAGGGCCTCGGGGGCGATGGCTCGCGCGACCAGGGCCGCGGCGCCCGCGCTCACGCCGTCGAGGATGACGGGGGTACGGAGCGAGGCACCGCCCAGCAGGAAGCCGGCCATGGCCGCGTGTTCGAGACCGCCGACTGCGGCCAGAACCCCGATCGGATCGGCCGGGTCGGGCTGGTGGAGTTCGAGGGCCCGGCGGACCACATCGACCTTGCGGGCGTGCATCTCGTCGTTGATGCCGGTACCGCGACCGGTCACCTCGGCCGGGTCCAGGCCCGTGTACACGCAGATCAGTGCGGCCGACGCGGTGGTGTTGGCGATGCCCATCTCACCGGTGAGCAGGCCCTTGTTGCCTGCCGCGACCAGATCGCGAGCGGTCTCGATCCCGACCTCGACGGCCGCGAGGACCTCTTCGCGGGTGAGGGCCGGACCGGTCGTGAAGTCGGCCGTCCCGGCGCGCACCTTGCGGGGAAGGAGACCGGGCGTCGCGGGCAGGTCCATGGCCACGCCGACGTCCACCACGCACACCTCCGCGCCCACCTGGGCCGCGAACGCGTTGCAGACCGCGCCGCCACCGAGGAAGTTGGCGACCATCTGGCCGGTGACCTCCTGCGGCCAGGCGGTGACGCCCTGGGCGTGCACGCCGTGGTCGCCCGCGAAGATCGCGACGGCAGCGGGCTCCGGGATCGGCGGCGGGCACAGCCGGGACAGACCCGACAGCTGCGCGGAGATGATCTCCAGCATGCCGAGCGCGCCGGCGGGCTTGGTCATCCGCTTCTGGCGCTCCCACGCCTCGCCGAGTGCCTTGGCGTCCAGCGGCCGGATGTTGGAGATGGTCTCCTGCAGCAGGTCGTGCGGCTCCTCCCCGGGCAGGGCCCGGCGGCCGTACGTCTCCTCGTGGACGACCCAGGACAGCGGACGGCGCTTGGACCATCCCGCCTGCATCAGCTCGGGCTCCTCGGGGAATTCGTCGACGTAGCCGACACACAGGTACGCGACGACTTCGAGGTGCTCGGGCAGGCCGAGGGCGCGGACCATCTCGCGCTCGTCGAAGAAGCTGACCCAGCCGACGCCGAGTCCTTCCGCGCGGGCGGCGAGCCAGAGGTTCTCGACGGCGAGCGCCGAGGAGTACGGGGCCATCTGCGGCTGGGTGTGCCGGCCGAGGGTGTGGCGGCCGCCGCGGGTGGGGTCGGCGGTGACGACGATGTTGACCGGGGTGTCGAGGATGGCCTCGATCTTCAGTTCCTTGAACTGCTTGGCCCGGCCCTTGGGCAGCGACTTGGCGTAGGCGTCGCGTTGACGCTGCGCCAGTTCGTGCATGGAACGGCGGGTCTCCGCCGAGCGGATGACGACGAAGTCCCAGGGCTGCGAGTGGCCGACGCTGGGTGCCGTGTGGGCGGCTTCCAGGACGCGGAGCAGGACCTCGTGCGGGATCGGGTCGCTGCGGAAGCCGTTGCGGATGTCGCGGCGCTCGCGCATGACCCGCAGCACCGCCTCGCGTTCGGCGTCGTCGTAGCCGGGGGCGGGCGGCGGGGCGGGGGCCGTGGTCTCCTCGGACCCGGCCGCCTCGGGGGCCTCCGCCTCCTCGGCACCGGGCCGGGGCTCGGGCCGGGGCTCTGGGCTCTCGGGCTGCACGGATTCCGCCTGGGCGGCCTGCGCGGACTCCGCGTCGCCGACGGGCGCCGTGACGTCCGGGGTCTCGATGACCTCGGGGCCGGGTTCGGCTGTCGGCTCAGTGACCGCCGGAAGCTCGGCCTCCGGGACGGGGACGGGGACGGGCGCGGGAATCGGCTCGGAGTCTTCGACGGGAGCGACGGGAGCGACGACCTCGGGTGCGGCAGGCTGGACGGGCTCCATGACGATCGGCACGCGCTCGGGCTCGGGCTCTGCTTCCACGGCCTGCTCCACGGCGGGCGTCGCAGCCGGGTGCGGGGCCGTCGGCACCGAACCCTCCTCGGGCTCGGACCGGCCGGTGGGAGCGGCTTGCGCGACCTCGTGCGACGCGTCGTCCGTCAGCGCGGCGGCGGCTTCGACGGGAGTCACGGCCTCGGCCTCGGCCGGCACCTCGGTCACCACCGCTGCCACGGCTTCCACGGGCACCTCGGCGACTGCCGGTGCCGCAAGCTCGACGGAAGCCTCGGCCTCCGTTCCGGCGGAGTCCCCCACCGGGACGTCGACCGGGCTCTCGGCCGGGGGCTCCACGACGGACGCCGCCTCATCGGTCGCCGACGGAGGGCTCACGGCCTCCGGCGCCACGGCCGGAGCGGCCTGAACGGGCTGGGCCACAAGGGCCGGCTCGACAGCCGGCTCTGCGGCGACCGGTTCCGGGGTGGCCGGTTCCGGGACGACCTGTTCCGGGGTGGGCGGTCCAGGGACGACCGGCTCCGGGGTGGACGGTCCCGCCTCGACCGGGGCGACGACCGGCTCCGGTGCCGGGGCCCCCCAGGGGCTCCCGCCCTGCGGCAGGATCTCACCGAGCTGCGGGCCGGGCAGCACGGCCGCCTCGTCGCCCGGCGTCCCGAAGTACTCGGGTCCGGTCGTGGCCGGGCCGGCTTGCCGCGCGGGGGCCTGGGGCTGGGCCTGCGCCTGGGGCGCGCCCGCGGGTCCCCGGTCGGCGAGCGAACGGACGACACCGCCGGTCGGCGCCCCGCCGTAGGACGGACCGCCGTCGGCCGCGACCGGGCCTCGGTGCAGCGGTCGACGCGCCGGGGCCTGGGGCTGCGCCGCCGGGGCGGGAGCCGGGGTGGGCGACGGGATGCGTACGCCCCTCAGGTCGACCGAACCGGAGTCGCGGCCGCCGGACTCGTGCGTTCCCTGACCTGTCCCGGGCAGGGAATCCGCCACCGCCTGCTGCGCGGCGTACGCGTCCGCGGCCGGTACCTGAACCGGTTCCTGGACCTGAACCTGCACGGGTCCCTGTGGCTGCGCGGGAGCCTCGCCGACCGGCTGGAAGTGGGCAGCCTGCGCCGGGGGCCGGACCTGATGGGCGCCCTGTTCGGGCAGCGGTGCCTGGGCGGGAGCGCCCTCGGGGTACTGGCCGGGGGCCGGTACCGCCTGCGGGTCGCTCCAGGCACCCTGGGGGCTCGGCATCAGCAGGAGATCGTCGTCCTCGGACACGTGCTCGGAGGGAGCGAGGTAGGCGTAGGCATCCGGGGCGGCGATGCCCGGCTGCTCCACCATGCCTGCGTTCTCCGGCAGTCCCTCGACCGGGATCTGGCCGGTGTCACTCATGCGTACCCCTCGCCCATCGTCAGTGCTCCTTCGGCCCTTCGCCCGGGACGCCCGACCACGGCACGCCGGCGCTCGTCAACAAGAACGAGCGGGCGCGCCGCGCGGCACGAAACGGTCGCGGACGTACTGCATTCTCGCGGCCGTTCGCCGCCGCGGCAGCTCATTTCGCCACGGCCCGTTGTGGACTGCGCCACGTCGCGCGTCCCCCGGATCTGCCGTACCACAACGGGGGCCAAAACGGTCCCCTTTTCCGGACATTGACGAACGAAGCGACGAACGTCCAGCCGCGGTGCAACGATCGGCCAGCCTACCTCGCGCTGTACTCCGACCGGGTCACGGGGCGAGGTCGGAACGGACCGCGGAGAGCAGGAAGACGACCGAGCGTTCACGCTCCGACCATGCGGCCGTGTCGAGTTCGACGGACTGGAGGAGCGAGCACCGGACGGTGTATCCGTTCCCGGAAAGTGCCGCGCCGAGGGCCTCCGCCTCGTCGCGCGTCGACGCATGGGTCACGATGCGCTCCGGCCGGCGTTCGGTGACGGCGGTGACGACGGGGACTCCCCCGCCCCCGATCCGCACGACGTCCGGCTCCGGCAGCCGCTCCAGCACATGCGGTGCCCGGCCCTCGACGACCTGGAGCTGGACCCCGAAGGAGCGGGCCGCCGCCGCGGTGCGGGCGCACGCCGCCGGATCGCTGTCGACCGCCAGGACCGCCGCCCCGAAGCGGGCGGCCTCCACTGCCAGGGCCCCGCTGCCGGAGCCGATGTCCCACACGAGGTCGCCGACACGGGGGCCGAGGCGCGCCAGTTGGGCGGCGCGCAGCCCCGGGGACTCGCCCTCGCCGCTCTCGTCCCCGGCGTCCGTGGCGCCGCCCGGGTAGGCCTGGGAGGGCAGTGCCCAGCCACGTACGCCACGGGGGTAGGCGGGATGGCGGCCGGCGATCCAGGCGCCGGTGGCCTGTGGTTCGGGGCCACCGCCGATGACGACGACCACGTTCGGGTCGCGCCAGACGTGGTCGGCGGCCTTGTCGGAGGTGACGACGCTGACCTGCTCGCGTGCGGTGCCGAGTTCCTCGCAGATGACGAAGGTGCGGTGGACGCCTTCGAGGAGCAGGGCCAGTTCGGCCGGGCCCGCGCCGGGCGAGGTGAGGACGGCGACCTTGTGGTGGGCGCGGCAGACGTTGACGGCGCGACGCAGGGTGCGGGGGTGGGCGACGACGACCTGGGCGTCCTCCCACGGCATTCCGGCGCGGGCGAAGGCGGTGGCGACGGAGGACACGGCGGGCACCACCTCGACTTCGAGGCCGTGCTCGGGTGCGCGGAGGTTGCGTACGACGCCGAAGAAGCCGGGGTCTCCGTCGGCGAGGACCACGGCGCTGCCGCGGTGTCCGGCGATCCGTCGGGCGGCGAGGTCGATGGAGCCCAGGCGGATCCGTTCGGCGTGCGCGGGGATCTCGGGGAGCGCGAGGTGGTGGGCGGCTCCGGCGACGAGCGTGGCGGCCGAGAGGGCGGCCGTGGCCGCTCCGGTCAGTGGCGAGCCGTCCCAGCCGATCACGGTGACCCGATCGGCCATCTGTCGTCAGTCTCCTGGAGTTGTCGCAGGTGGGGCTGCCCGTGAGGGGCGGGCAGGGTGAGAGTACCCGGTCCGTACCCGTACGGCGCCGGGACCCCTCGGGGGGTCAGTTCCAGTCGTTGTAGGCGCCGTAGCCGCCCGCGTCGGCGAGCTGCTCGGCGACCCCTTCCAGGTCTTCGGGGAGCAGGCCCCAGACGATCAGGTCGGTCCTGATGTCGGTCCAGCCCCCGTCCTCCGTCCGGGTGCGCGCTATACGGGCGTTGCGCAGGACTCCCTCGCTGATGCAGCCGACCTTCTGGGCGACCTGCTGGGAGGCGGTGTTGTCGGCGGCGGTGCGCAGCTCGATGCGTTCGAAGCCCTGGTCGCGGAAGAGCCACTGGGCCAGCGCGAGGACCGACTCGGTGGCGTATCCCTCTCCGCGTGCCCAGGGGGCGGTGATGTACGTGGCCTCGGTGGCCAGGGTGCGCCAGTCGGTGTTGCGCAGCCGGACCGAGCCGACGAGCCGCTGGGTGAGGAACTCGGTGACGGCGAACACGATGCCGTCACCGGTGGTGCGCTGGGCGGGAGCGATCCTGCGGACCCAGCGTTCGGCGTCGACCTGGGTGTAGGGGTGGGGGGCATCGGTCCAGGCGGTGACCAGTTCGTCGTTCATCATCTCGATGTACGCGGGCACGTCCGCCATGTCGAAGGGGCGCAGCACCAACCGATCCGTGCTGATGGAGATGTCCGGAAAGGTGGAAGTCATGCGCAGCTCCATGCCGAAGACCGTGTAAAGGCACAGCATGCAACATGGGACCCGTGTCGTGCATGGGCGGGTCCGTACGGCGGAGCCCCGCGCCCCCTGGTGGGGTGCGCGGGGCTCTGCGGACAAGTGCCGTGCGGGTGTCAGGACTTGGCGGTACCGAAGGCCGGGATGACGGAGCCCTGGTAGGTGTCCTCGATGAACTTCTTGACCTCGTCGGAGTGGAGGAGCTTCACGAGCTTCTCGACCCGGGCGTCCTTCTCGTTGCCCTGCTTCACGGCGATGATGTTGGCGTACGGGTTGCCGTCGGCCTTCTCCAGCGCCAGGGCGTCCTTGGAGGGCTTGAGCTTGGCCTCGATGGCGTAGTTGCCGTTGATGACGGCGGCGTCCACGTCGTTCAGGGCGCGGGGCACGGTCGCGGCCTCCAGCTCCTTGAACTGCAGGCCCTTCTTGTCGGTGATGTCGCTGAGCTTGGCGTCGGTGCCGACACCGGCCTTGAGGGTGATCAGCCCCTTCTCGGCGAGCAGCTGGAGGGCGCGGCCCTCGTTGGTGGTGTCGTTGGGCACCGCGATGGTCTGGCCGGGCTTGATGTCGCCGACGGCCTTGAGCTTCTTGGAGTAGAGGCCGAGGGGCTCCAGGTGGACCGTGCCGACGGAGACGAGGTGGGTGTTGTTCTTCTTGTTGAAGTCGTCGAGGTAGGGCTGGTGCTGGAAGAAGTTGGCGTCGACCTGGCCGGTCTCGGTGGCCGTGTTCGGCAGGACGTAGTCCGTGAACTCCTTGATCTCCAGCTTGAGGCCCGCCTTCGCGGCCAGGTTCTTCTTGACGAAGTTCAGGATGTCGGCGTGCGGCGTCGGGGAAGCCGCGACGACGAGCGCCTTGGAGGTGTCGGCCTTGGCGCCGGTGTCGCTCTTGGAGGCCGGGTCGGACGAGGTGCCGCAGGCGGTGAGGCCGAAGGCCAGGGCGGCGGTGGCGGCGGCAGCTGCGGTGATCTTGATGTTCTTACGCACGAAAAGTGCCTCTTTCGGTGATGGTGGTGCGCCCGGACAAGGAGTGCGGGCTCTGGCGGAGCGAAGGTCTCAGGTGGTGGTGCGGCCCCGACGGGCCAGCAGCCGTACGGCTGCGTCGCCGATCAGCTGGATCACGGTCACGATGACGATCAGCAGCACGACGGTGACGAGCATGAACCGGTTGTCGAAGCGCTGGTATCCGTAGGTGACGGCCTTGGAGCCGAGCCCTTCACCGCCGACCGCACCGGCCATCGCGGAGTAGCCGATGAGCACGATGACGGTCGTGGTGACGCCGGAGACGAGCGAGGGCAGCGCCTGCGGCAGCAGTACCTTGCGGACGATCGTCGGGATGGATCCGCCCATCGACTGGACGGCCTCGACGAGTCCGTGGTCCACCTCGCGAACGGCGGTCTCGACGAGCCGCGCGAAGAACGGGACGGCGCCGACGGCCAGCGGCACGATCATCGCCGTGGGACCGATGAAGGTGCCGACGACCCAGGTGGTGAAGGGGATCAGGGCGATCAGCAGGATGATGAACGGCAGCGAGCGGCCGATGTTCACGATCACGCCGATGACCTTGTTCACCGGGGCGTTCCGGAGCAGTCCGCCCTTGTCGGTGAGGACCAGCAGAACACCGAGCGGCAGCCCCACGAGGACGGTGACGACGGCGGACCAGAGCACCATGTAGAGGGTGTCGATGGTCCCCTGGGTGAGCAGCGGCTGCATTTCGGACCAGGTCACTTCGCCACCTCCTCGGTGAGCGGGACGGGGGTCTGTACGGGGATGCCGGCGGCGTCGTGCTCCACGACCTCGGCCTGCAGGCCCTGCTCGCGCAGGAAGCCGATGGGGACGACGTTCTCCTCGAAACGGCCGGGCAGTTCGATGCGCATCCGGCCGATCTGCTTGCCGCCGACGGTGTCCATCGCGGCGCCCAGGATCGAGATGTCGATGTTGTACGTGCGGGAGAGCTGCGAGATCACCGGCTGGGTGGCGGCCTCGCCGTGGAAGGTGACGTCGACGACCGTGCGGTCGGGGCCGGAGGGCGTACCGCCGACGGGGAACAGCTCGTGGGCCAGTTCGGAGCCCGGGGTGGCGAGCAGTTCGCCGACGGTGCCCGACTCGATGACGCGTCCCTTCCGCATCAGCGCGGCGGAGTCGCAGATCGTCTTGACGACGTCCATCTCGTGCGTGATGAGCAGGACGGTCAGGCCGAGCTGCTGGTTGAGGTCGCGCAGCAGCTGGAGGATGGAGCGGGTGGTCTCGGGGTCGAGGGCGGAGGTCGCCTCGTCGGAGAGCAGCACTTTGGGATCTCCGGCCAGGGCGCGGGCGATGCCGACGCGCTGCTTCTGACCGCCGGAGAGCTGACCCGGGTAGGACTTGGCCTTGTCGGCGAGTCCGACCAGGTCGAGGAGTTCGAGCGCCTTGCGGGCCCGGTCCCGGCCGGAGACGCCGAGGATCTCCAGCGGAAGTTCGATGTTGTGCTGGACGCTGCGGGAGTCCAGCAGGTTGAAGTGCTGGAAGACCATGCCGATGCGGCTGCGCGCCTCGCGCAGCTCCTTGCCGGCCCGGCGGCCCCGCCCGGCGAGGGCGGTGAGGTCCTGGCCGGCCACGGTCACGGTGCCCGAGGTGGGGCGTTCCAGGAGGTTGACGCAGCGGATGAGGGAGGATTTTCCGGCGCCGCTCTGTCCGATGACGCCGTACACCTCGCCCTCGCGGACGTGCAGGTCGACGCCGTCGAGGGCGGTGACCTCACGGCCGTGCGACTGGTAGACCTTCGTGAGGCCCGTAGTGGTGATCACAGGGTTTCCGTCACTGTCGAGTGCGCGGCGCGGTGTCCGCCGGGCACGGGGCATTCGGCCGATGAGACCGCTCTGGGCGTTTCGATCGGACGTTCCGAGCGGGATCCCGGCACGGCTGGACGCGGCATGTGGCCGGGGCAGCGGCGCTCGGACAGGCTCGTTCCGCTGGGTGCGGACGGCTCGGGCTCGGTCTCGCTTCGGGGCGCGAGGAGCGGGGCGGGGGCCCTCAGAAGGTGCGCATTCGACACATACAACGAGCACCGGGCGTCGTGATCGCCTCGGTCGCAAGGGTGCGGCTGCTCGTCGTGGTCATGCCCCAAGTAAAACAGACGTAACGTTCCGCCCGATCCGTCTGTCCGAATAGCGGACAGCCGTGGATGGTGCTGCGAGCCGGCTCAGCCGATCGTCCCGATTTCCACTCCCTGGGCTGTGACCTGCACCGATATGGCGGAGAGATCATCGACGACCACATCCGCGACCAGTTCGGAGCGGTCGTGCGTTGTGGCCAAGGCCACGGTCGTCATGCCCGCCGCCCTTCCGGCCCGCAGTCCGGCCGGGGCGTCCTCGAAGACCACGCAACGGGCCGGATCGACGCCGAGGCGCTCGGCGGCCAGCAGATAGGGCTCGGGATCCGGCTTGCCCCGGGTGACGTCCTCGGCGGCGATCATCAGGGGGAAGTCGACGCCCACTTCGCGCAGCCGTGCCCGGCCGAGCGACCGGGTGGCGGAGGTGACGACGGCCCAGCGGTGCGCCGGCAGCGCACCGAGCAGTTCCTTGGTACCGGGCAGGATCACGACTCCGCCGGGGGCGTCCTCGACCTCCAGCTGTTCGATACGCGCCAGGGCCTCCTCGACCCGGTCCGCCGGGAGCAGTTCGGCGACGATCTCGCCGGCCGTCCGGCCGTGCAGTTCGAGACCCTCGAAGTCCTCCGCCGTGATCCCGTACTCCTGGGCCCATCGGGTCCAGCAGCGGTACACCGACTCGATCGACGAGAGCAGCGTTCCGTCGTTGTCGAACAGCAGGGCCTGGGCGTGGATCTTCATGTGCATCGACACTACTGGTGCGGCCGGAAGGGTCTGCCGGGCCGGTGCCTCCTTCCGGTCATCACACCGGAGCCTCGCCCGCGCTCCGTGTCCCGGGTCCCCCGGGGGCGGGGGCGCACGCAGAGGGCGCTTTGGTCCGTAATACCCTCGCCTCATGCTTGACGCCCTGACGGTCGCGGTCGCCGTGACCGCGCTCGCCCTCGCCGCGTGGTGCGGATTCGCCGCGTACCGGGACCAGCCGACCAAGGACTGGCACTTCATCGCCATGGCCGTGGTGTCGTTGCTGGCGCTGGCCCAGCTGGTGGTGGGCATCGTGCGGCTGTCCGGGGGCGCGAGGCCCGACCAGGGCATGACGATCTTCATCGCGTATCTGATCGGGGCCTTCCTCGCCGTGCCGGCGGCCGGTTTCCTGTCGCTCACCGAGCGGACCCGGTGGGGTTCGGTGACGGTGGCGGCGGGCGCGGTCGTGCTGGCCGTCCTCGAAGTACGGCTCTACGACATCTGGGGAAACTGACCGTGACCGACACCGATCGCGCCCCCGCGGCGGCCACCGGCGAGAAGCGGCCCTTCGACCTCGGGACCGGCCCCGGCCGGGTACTGGTCTGGTTCTACGGGGTGTTCACCGTCGCCGCGGCCTCGCGCTCGATCGTCCAGATGATCCTGGACTTCGGCAGGGCTCCGCTCGCCTATGTGCTGTCGGCCGTCGCCGCTCTCGTGTACGGATTCATCACGTACTCGCTGGTGCGCGGCGGTGAGAAGGCGCGCAGGTCGGCGCTGGTGTGCTGCGCCGCCGAACTCCTGGGCGTGCTGGTCGTGGGGACCTGGACGATGGTGGAGCCGTCGGCGTTCGCGGACGCCACCGTCTGGTCCGACTTCGGCATGGGCTATCTGTTCATCCCGGTGATCCTGCCGATCACCGGGATGATGTGGCTGCGCAGCGCGAAGAAGGCGTGACTCCCGCCCGACGGGCCTTCGGTGAGATCGACCGTCGGCCGGGGCCGGTCCGCGGTCGCGCCCCCGTTCGCCGGGCGGGCCCGTTTCACGCGCTGGTCACGTAGTCGGGCGCCGTCGCTTCCTTCTCCAGCAGGATCATCCGGACGCCGTCCCGACCGGTCTCGTTGCCCACCTGGGCATAACCCGCCCGCCGGTAGAGCCGCAGATTGCTCTCGCTGCGATGCCCGGTCTGCAGCCGGAAGCGGGTGGCCGACCGCTCGTCGGCGAGCCCCGACTCGGCCGACCGCAGCAGCCGGGCACCGAGACCGTGCCCCTGGAGCCTTGGATGGACGCAGAGCCTGCCGATCTGCCCCGTGCCGTCCTGATCGGTGGAGCCACGGACCGAGCCGACCACTTCGTCGCCCAGTCGCGCCACGAACACCAGTTGTGTGGCGATCTCGGCGCGCAGCGAATCGAGGCTCTGGACCAGCGGGTCGATGCGGTAGTTCCCGTACAGCTCGGCCTCGCTCTGGAAGCAGAGGTACTGAAGTTTCAAGACCTCTTCGGCGTCCTGTTCCGTCGCCGCCGAGATGATCACGCTCATGCCCATCTGCGCATGCCTCCACCCACCTGATCCACCGGTTGTCTAACGCTCCTTTCCCCGTGGTTCAGGAGCGACAACCTCCGCCGCGAGCATTCTGCGCAGACATCCAAGGCATCGGGAACGGATCGGGCCCAAGCTGCCCTGTGACATACCCAACTTCCCTGCGATTTCCCGGTACGTGGGATCACCGGGGGCGAGCATCGCCGACAGCAGCCTGGCGCACCGTCCGGGCAGCCGGTCCACCGCGGCACGCAGCGCCCGGCGTTCGTCGGCTCCGACGGCGATCCGCTCGGGGCAGCCGGCCGGATCCGCTGACGTCTCGTCACGGTAGGGGCGTTCGTGCCGGGCGGTACGGCGGGCCCGGCGGGCCTCCGCCCGTACGGCGTTCCGTACCCAGCGTGCCGTGTCCACCGGCGGCCCGCCCCGGGCGAGCCGCTCCAGCAGCCGCAGCCAGACGGCCTGTTCGAGATCGGCGGGTTCGATCGCCGCGCCCGTCGCCGAGGCGGCCGCCTCGGCCGTGGCCTCGGCGCTCACCAGCGGATAGAGGGTACGGACGATGGTCGCGGAGGCGGCGGTGTCCGCGGGGGCGAGATCGAGGAGCGTCATGCCCGGGCCGACGCGCCCGCGCCGACGGCCGGTTGCCGTCCGGGGCGGCCACCACCCGACCGGGGCACGCCCCGGCTGGGTGCTGACGCCGGTCTCACCGGGCGGCGAAGTCCGCCGCGGCGAGAAGGGCGGTGTCCGGGTTGTCGGAGAAGATCCCGTCAATGCCGGTCGCGAAGTACGTCCGGAACGCACCGAAGGCGTCACCCCACGCGGTGGGGTCCGTGCCGCGCCGGAAGTCGGCGGGCAGGAAGGTGTTCTCGTTGCGCATGGTGTACGGGTGAAGCACCAGGCCCTGCGCGTGCGCGTCCCTCACCAGGGTGGTCGGCGAGGTGAGCCGCCCCGAGGCGTCCTTGGGAATGATCAGGTCCAGGGTGGGCCCGATCCCCTGGGCGAAGGACGCCATCCACTTCAGGCCCTCGGGCTTCACCAGGTCGGCGACGGTGCGCGGATCGCCGGACGTCACGAAGTCCCAGGGGCGCTCGCCCGCGCCGGAGAGCAGCACGACGCGCGGGGTGGCGACGAGTCCGGCCAGCCGCTGGATGCTGCCGGGCTCGAAGGACTGAAGGATGAGCGGCGACTGCTTGCGGTGGCGGTTGTAGCGGCGCAGCAGCTCGGCGAGGGGCTCTTCGAGCCCGAGGCCGAGTCCCCGGAAGTAGGTGGGGTGCTTGGTCTCGACGTACAGCCAGACCGGCTTCCCGCGCCTGCGGCCCTCACGGTCTGCCCAGCGCAGCACCTCCTCGAAGGTGGGGACCTCCCAGCGGCCGTCGTAGAGCGTGTTCTTCTGACGGGTGCCGGGGATGCGCTCCGTGGCCCGCAGCGTCTTCAGTTCGGCGAGGGTGAAGTCCTCGGTGAACCAGCCGGTGAGGGAGACGCCGTCGACCTTCTTCGTGGTCCTGCGGCCGGCGAACTCGGGGTGGGCGGAGACATCGGTGGTGGCTGTGATGTCGTTCTCGTGACGGCAGACGAGATGGCCGTCCTTGGTGGGCACCAGGTCCTGCTCGACGATGTGCGCGCCCATGTCGAGGGCCAGCTGGTAGGAGCCGAGGGTGTGCTCGGGCCGGTACCCGCTGGTGCCGCGGTGTCCGATGACGGTGGGCACCGGCAGGTCGAGGCGGAAGCCGTGTGCGCCGCCGTGTCCGTCCGACCGTTCGGAGGGGTTCCGGACGGTGCCGTCCGCGGCGTCGGCCGGGCCGCCGGCCAGTCCGAGGGCGGCGGAGCCCAGTACCGCGGCCCCCGCCCCCAGCAGGGTTCTGCGGCCGGGGCCTGCCTGCGCGCGCTCAGTCATGAATGCTCCTCACGTGTGATGTCTCGCACCTGTCGGGCGAGGCCCGAGCGTAGGGAGTCGTACCGTCGTAGGAGCAGCTCCTGGACGAACTTGGCGGAAACAGACGTCAACACCGCGTATCCGATCGATGAACCCGATGTGCGAACGGCGAGAACCCGCGAGTATCGTCCTCACCTGCATGGACCGTCATGATCCCGCGCCCGGCCGGCCCGGCCACTACACCGGAGGAACCGTTGTCCCGACACGCACTCATCAAGGCAGTGCTCGGACCGATCTTGCGCCTGATGTTCCGCCCCCAGGTGGAGGGTGTGGAGAACATCCCCGGCGACGGTCCGGTGATCCTCGCGGGCAACCATCTGACGTTCATCGACTCGATGATCATGCCCATCTGCTGCGACCGGCCGGTCTACTACATCGGCAAGGACGAGTACGTGACGGGCAAGGGGATCAAGGGCCGGGCGATGGCCTGGTTCTTCACGGGCTGCGGCATGATCCCGGTGGACCGGGACGGCGGTCGCGGCGGTGTCGCGGCGCTGATGACGGGCCGTCGGGTGCTGGAGGAGGGCAAGGCGTTCGCCATCTATCCGGAGGGCACCCGCTCCCCCGACGGCCGGCTCTACCGGGGCCGCACGGGGATCGCCCGGCTGACGCTGATGACGGGTGCGCCGGTGGTGCCGTTCGCGATGATCGGCACGGACAAGCTGCAGCCCGGTGGTGCCGGTCTGCCCCGTCCCGGCAAGGTGACGGTGCGTTTCGGCGAGCCGATGGAGTTCTCCCGCTACGAGGGCATGGACCGCGACCGCTATGTGCTGCGGGCGGTGACCGACTCCGTGATGGCCGAGGTGATGCGGCTGTCGGGTCAGGAGTACGTCGACATGTATGCGACGAAGGCCAAGGCCGCGTGAGCTGACGCGCGAGCAGGGCATGTGGACGGGCCCGTACCACCGATCGGTGGTACGGGCCCGTCCGCATGCCTCGGTGGCCGTACGGTCCGGGGTTACTGGTGGACGATGCCGTCCTCCAGCTTCTGACCGCGCAACAGGAACCAGGCCGCGACGGCCGTTGCCAGCAGGACCGCCGCACCGGCCCCGGCGGCGAGTCGCAACCCCTCGACGAACGACTCCTGCGCCGCGGAGATCAGCGCGCCCGCCTGCTGCGCCGGAAGGCCGTGGGCCGCTTCGACGGCGCCGCCCAGCGATTCATGGGCCGCCGAGGCGTTGGCGGAGGGGACGCCCTGCGGAGTGGCGAAGTCCTGGTAGACGCCGGTGACGATGGAGCCGAGCAGGGCGATACCGAGGGCCGCGCCGAGTTCGTACGCCGTCTCGGAGACCGCGCCCGCGGAACCCGCCTGCTCCTTCGGAACGCTGGAGAGGATCACGTCGGAGGTGACGGTGAAGGCGAAGCCCGCGCCGACTCCGACGATCAGCAGCACCACGCCGATCAGCGGATAGGCGGTCTCCCGGTGGAACAGGGTGACCGCGGCGAGCGCCAGGCCGATCGCCCCGAGCCCGCCGGAGACCACCGACCGCACCGAGTAGCGGCGGGCCGCCACGCCCGCGATCAGACCCGCGGTGACCGCGCCGACGGCCGCGGGCAGTTCGGCGAGCCCGGCCTCCAGCGGTCCTCGTCCCTGTACCAGTTGCAGGAACTGGGAGAGGAAGAAGACCAGCCCGGACAGGCCGAGGATGGTCAGCAGATCGGCGAGAACCGCGCCCGAGAAGCCCCGGTGGTGGAAGAGCCGCATGTCCAGCAGGGGTGCGGGAAGCGTGAGCTGTCTGCGTACGAACCAGCAGAGCGCGGCCAGGCCGCCGAGGCCCACGACGGCGACCCCCCAGCTCGTACCGTGTGCGGCCAGCTCCTTGACCGCGTACACGACACCGATCATGCCGATGAAGGAGAGCGCCACACTGACCAGGTCCCAGGGGCCCGGTGCCGGATTCTTCGACTCGGGGATCATCTTGACGCCGACGACCACCAGCACGGCCATGACCGGCAGGTTGATCAGGAAGACCGAGCCCCACCAGAAGTGCTCCAGGAGGAAGCCGCCGACGACGGGGCCGACGGCCGCGCCCGCGGAGGCCATGGCTCCCCAGATACCGATGGCGAGGCTGCGCTCGCGAGGGTCCTGGAAGAGATTGCGGATCAGGGCGAGCGTGGACGGCATCAGGGTGGCGCCCGCGACACCGAGCAGCGCCCGCGCCAGGATCATCATCTCGGGGCTGCTCGCGTACGCGTTGAGCACGGAGACCGCACCGAAGGCCATGGCACCGGTCAGCAGCAGTTTCTTGCGGCCGATGCGGTCGCCGAGGCTGCCCATGGAGACCAGGAGCCCGGCGATCACGAAGGAGTAGACGTCGCCGATCCAGAGCAGCTGCGTGCCGGACGGCTTGAGGTCCTCGGTGAGGAAGGGGGTGGCGAGACCGAGGACCGTGGCATCCACGGCCACGAGCAGCACCGCGAGGACGAGCACGGCCAGCGCGATCCACCGCCCCGGACGACGCAGCTCATGGGTGGTTTCCGCGTGCTGTTCGAGACGGCTCATTGCTCTACGCTCCGGCGTGCGCCGCCGAGCAGCAACTCGACGATCATGTACTGGAAGTCCTGTCCGGCCACCCGGCCCGCCTGGACGGCCCAGGCTCCGGTGGAGACGAGCCCGTAGAGGGCCTCGGTCAGCCACGCGGGGGTGAGGTCGATGCGGAGCTCGCCGCGCTCCTGGCCCCGCCGGAAGAAGGCGGAGACCCGGGCATCGAGGCGGTCCCAGCCCTCGTTCACCTCGTCGCCCTCGAAGAGCTGGTTCTCGGTGACGAGGAAGGAGAAGAGTCCGGCGCTCGGCTCGATGGCCGCGACCAGACGGCGCAGGGCCTCCTCGCAGCTGCCCTCGTCGAGCGCGGCGGCGTCCAGAGCCGCTTCGAACTCCCGGATGCCCAGGTCCTCCAACGCCTTGACCAGGGCATCCCGACCGGCGAAGTGCCGGTGCAGGGTGGCGCGCCCGATGCCTGCGGCTCTGGCGACCTCGTCCATGGTGGCGGTCGATTTGCGGGTCAGCAGGGCGGCGGCGCTGCGCAGCACCTGCTCACGGTCGAGACTCATGAGACAACCATAAACCATATGAGACACGAATGTCTCACCAAAAAGGCATCGCCTCCCGTGGAAGGGAGGGAGGACCATGTCGTCATGAAGCCGCTGCTGCTGATCGACATCGACGGCCCGCTCAATCCGTACGCGGCATTCATGCTCCGCCGGATCCCGGACGGTTATGCGCGGCATCTGATGCGGCCGACGGGATGGGACTACGGACCGCCGCTGCCCGTCCTGCTCAACCCGGACCACGGGCGGGCGCTGCTGGCCCTCGCCGACCGTTTCGAACTGGTCTGGGCGACGACCTGGATGGACGAGGCCAACGAGTGGATCGGGCCGCGTCTCGGCCTGCCCCCGCTGCCGTACATCGACTGGCCGTCGATGCACGGCAGCGCGCCGGACGGCACGTACTGGAAGACGCAGTACGTCGTGGAGTACGCGGCCGGCCGGCCGTTCGCCTGGGTCGACGACGAGATCGCCGAGCAGGACCGGCAGTGGGTCTCGGGGCAGGGCGAGGGCGCGGCCGAGTCGCTGCTGCTGTGGATCGATCCGCGGATCGGACTGCTGCCGGCCGATTTCGAGGCGCTCGCCGCGTGGGCGGACGGCCGCCGGGGCGGCGACGGGCGCTGAGCCCGCCCCGCCCCGGGGTCAGTCGTCGAGGACGACGAGATCGAGGCCGGGAAGGTGGGCCGGGTCGCTGATGGCGGACATCTCGACGACCTTCCCCCGCGCGACCGTGAAGACCATGACCGAGAACCGCCGGTCCTCCCGCGTCGAGATGACGGCCGGTGCTCCGTCGACCAGGGCCGACTGCGACGACCGGGCGAACGGCGCGAACACCATCGCCTGACGGGCCACTGCCTGGGCGCCCCGCACCAGGGCCGGCACACCGAAGTCACCGGCGCCGATGTCGGAACGCAGCACCACGTCCGGGTCGAGGACAGCGACGAGGGCCTCGAAGTCGCCACCGCGGGCGGCGGCCAGGAAGGCGTCGACGACCTCGCGCCTGCGGGCGAGATCGGGATCCGGATCCGGGTCCGCTCCCCGCACCCTGCGGCGGGCCCGGCTGGCGAGTTGCCGCGCCGCGGCCGGGGTGCGGTCCACGATGCGGGCGATCTCGTCGAAGGGAACGGCGAACATGTCGTGCAGGACGAAGGCGAGCCGCTCGGCGGGGTCCAGGGTTTCGAGCACCACCAGCAGCGCGAGACCGACCGAATCGGCCATCAGCGCCTGCTGCTCGGGGTCGGCCTCCGGGCCGGCGCCGAGGGCCGGGCCCGGGACGTGGGTCTCGGGCACCCCCGTGTCGAGGGGCTCCTCACGCCGGGAGCGGCGCGAGCGGAGCATGTCCAGACACACCCGCCCGACGACCGTCGTCAGCCAGCCGCCCAGGTTCTCGATCGCCCGGTCGTCGGAACGGCTGAGCCGGAGCCATGCCTCCTGGACGGCGTCCTCCGCCTCGCTCGTCGAGCCGAGCATCCGGTAGGCCACGGCCTTCAGCTTCGTGCGGTTCTCCTCGAAGCGCCGGGCCAGGATCTCGTGTCCGTCCACAGTCACATTCCTCCGTAGTGTGCCGTCCCTGCGATGACGAACGGGACCGCATCGATGTGACAGGGGTTCCGCGCCTCTCGCCGCCGTCGGCGCGGCGCACCGGCCGCGGGTCCCGGCGGGCCCGCTCAGCTCCAGGGCAGCGCGGCGCGGTGCCGCCAGTACGCCTCCGGCTCCTCCACCAGCGCGTCGAGCCGGCCGCACCGCTCCTCGTCGAGGTCGACGCCGGGCGCCTGCAGGTTGCCTGTAAGCTGCTCGACGGTCGCCGCACCGGAGAGCACCACACCGGCCCACGGCCGGCGCAGTACGAAGGCCAGCGCGACCGCGTCGCTGCCGACGCCGGCCTCGGCGGCGGTCTCCCGGACCATGGCCGGGGCATCCGTTCCGGCGAGCCGGCCGTTGGCCATGGCTTCCTTCACGATCACGGTGAGCCCGGCGTCATGGGCCTCGGCGAGCGCGGTTCCGGCCGAGGTCTCCAGGGCGTTGTAGGTGGCCTGCACGGTACGGAAGAGCGGCTCCCCGTCGACCGTGACGGTGAGGGCGGCCCGGATGGTGTCGGCCTGGGCGGGTCCGCTGGTGGACAGGCCCACGCCGACCCCCTCCGCGGCGAGTCCGGCGAGCCGCGCGTGCAGTTCCTTGTCGGTGAGGGCCGGGCTGTCGGTGGTGACCGAGTGGATCTGGTAGAGGTCGAGGCGGTCGCCGAGCAGCGCGTCGGTCTCGTCGCGCTGACGCAGAAACGTGGCGAGGCCGTGGTCCTTGACCTCGTGCGCCTCGGCCTCGACGCTCCAGCCGGCGGTGTAGGTGTAGCCCCACTTGCTGCCGATGACGACGTCGTCCACCTCCGGACGCGCCGTCAGCCAGTCGGCCAGGAATTCCTCCGAACGGCCGTAGGAACGGGCCACGTCGAAGTAGCGGACCCCCTGCGCGTAGGCGGCGTCCAACAGCTCGTGGGTGCGCTCGCGCAGCGCTTCGACACTGCGGTCCGTGGGCAGATCGCGGTCACGGTGGAGGTTGATGTATCCGGGCCTGCCGACCGCCGCCAGGCCGAGCCCGATGCGGGCGGCCGGAGTCTTCGCTGCGGCCGATGGGGCCTCCCCTCGTCGAGCGAGGCCGAGAGCTCGGGGAAGGGCGAAAGACATCGTGGGCTCCTCGTGGGTCGGGGGCGCTGCCCCGCCAACGTAACCCGGCTCGGGGAAACCGGAAGGCGGGGAGCCCACCGCCGCTCCCCGCCCGGATCCCGTCCTCGCCGCCGTCAGTTCTTCGCGGTCGCCCACGCCTGCTGGACGGCGAGGTCGGCCTTCACCTCGGCGAGCTGGACGGCGACGGCCGACGGGGCCGTCCCGCCGCGGCCGCTGCGGGACGCGAGCGCACCGGCCACGTTGAGCACCGAGCGGACCTCGGGAGTGAGGTGCTCGGAGATCTTCGCGAACTGCTCGTCGGTCAGCTCGTCGAGCTCGATGCCCTGCTGCTCGCACTCCTTGACGCACGCGCCCGCGACCTCGTGCGCGACACGGAACGGGACGCCCTGCTTGACCAGCCACTCGGCGACGTCGGTGGCGAGCGAGAAGCCGGCCGGGGCCAGCTCCTCCATGCGCTCACGGTTGACGGTGAGCGTGGCCATCATTCCGGTGAAGGCGGGCAGCAGGACTTCGAGCTGGTCGCAGGAGTCGAAGACCGGCTCCTTGTCCTCCTGGAGGTCGCGGTTGTACGCGAGCGGGAGAGCCTTGAGCGTGGCCATCAGGCCTGTCAGATTGCCGATCAGCCGGCCGGACTTGCCGCGGGCCAGTTCGGCGATGTCCGGGTTCTTCTTCTGCGGCATGATCGAGGAACCGGTCGAGAAGGCGTCGTGCAGGGTGACGAAGGAGAACTCCTTCGTGTTCCAGATGATGACCTCCTCCGCGATCCGGGAGAGGTTCACCCCGATCATCGCGGTGATGAAGGCGAACTCGGCGACGAAGTCACGGGAGGCGGTGCCGTCGATCGAGTTGCCGACGGAGCCGCGCTCGAAGCCGAGATCGGCAGCGACCGCCTGCGGGTCCAGCCCGAGGGACGATCCGGCCAGCGCACCGGAGCCGTACGGGGAGACGGCGGTCCGCTCGTCCCACTGGCGCAGCCGCTCGGCGTCCCGGGAGAGGGACTGCGCATGGGCCAGGACGTGGTGGGCGAAGAGCACCGGCTGGGCGTGCTGCAGATGTGTACGGCCGGGCATCGCGACGTCCGGATGCGTCTCGGCGAGGCCGACCAGGGCGCCCTGGAGCTCGGCGATCAGGCCGCCGATGAGGCGGGCGTGGTCGCGCAGGTACATCCGGAAGAGGGTGGCGATCTGGTCGTTGCGGGACCGGCCGGCCCGCAGCTTGCCGCCGAGGTCCGGACCGAGACGCTCCAGCAGGCCGCGCTCCAGCGCGGTGTGCACGTCCTCGTCGGCGACGGTGCCGGTGAACGAGCCGTCGGCGACATCGGCTTCGAGCTGGTCGAGACCGGCGGTCATCCGGTTCAGCTCGTCCTCGGTGAGCAGGCCCGCCTTGTGCAGGACGCGCGCGTGGGCGCGGGAGCCGGCGATGTCGTACGGCGCGAGCCGCCAGTCGAAGTGGACGGAGGCGGAAAGCCTGGCCAGCGCCTCGGCCGGACCGTCGGCGAAGCGGGCGCCCCAGAGGCGTACGTCGCTGTTGCCGTTGCCGTTGCTCACTGCGTGCTCCTCGGAAGAACAAGGGGGTGGATGTGCGACCGCCTCCCCGCCCGGAGGGCCGGAGAGGCGGTGACGTAACGGATGGAGGTCAGGGCAGGTCACGCCTCGCGGCGATCCTCGACGAGAGGCCGAAGATCTCGATGAAGCCCTGCGCCTTGGACTGGTCGGACGTGTCGCCCGAGTCGTGGGTGGCGAGGTCGAAGTCGTGGAGCGACTGCCCGGACCCGCGGCCGGTGGCGACGGCGCGCCCCGCGTGCAGGGTCATGCGGATGTCACCGGTGACGTGCTGACCGGCGTCGTCGACGAAACCGTCCAGGGCACGCTTGAGCGGCGAGAACCACAGGCCGTCGTGGACCGGTTCGCCCCAGCGCTGCTCGACCTGCCTCTTGCGGCGGGCCGGCTCGCGCTCGACGGTGACGTTCTCCAGCTCCTGGTGGGCGGTGATCGGCGCGACCGCGCCCGGGGCCTCGTACACCTCGCACGACTTGATGCCGACGAGCCGGTCCTCGGCCAGGTCGATCCGGCCGATGGCGACGGAGGTGTCCAAGCCGCCCGAGCAGGCGAGTACGGCACGCTCAGCCACGGGTTCCTCCTCACGGCGCGATCACTGATAGGCATAAATATGCAGTGCTCCGCATGTTTTGTCAAAGGGTGGGTGGTCGGCACCCGGCGTGCACCGGCCGAAGCGGTGGGGGCCGCCGCGAGCGGTACGGCTTCTCGGCGGCCACCGCGGGCGACAGGCCCCGTCGGCGTTCCATCAGCCGAAACGGACCGGTGGCCAACGGAGTTGGCGGCGATAATGACCGCCATGGGAAAAACGTACGAGCGTATCGACGGGCGGATCAGGACCTTCATCGAAGAACAGCACATCTTCT
Source organism: Streptomyces sp. NPDC093149 (assembly GCF_044754145.1). NCBI lineage: Bacteria > Bacillati > Actinomycetota > Actinomycetes > Kitasatosporales > Streptomycetaceae > Streptomyces > Streptomyces sp. NPDC093149. The sequence goes on along the minus strand of NZ_JBIVON010000009.1, from coordinate 278,356 downwards.
TCACGGCTACCGCACCCCTGGACGCAGAGGGCACGGTCAACCTCTCCCCCAAGGGAATCAGCGGCTCCTTCGCCGTGATCGACGACCTGACCGTGGCCTATCTGGACTTCGCGGGCAGCAATGCCGAGACCGTCGCCCACCTCCGCGAGAACGGCCGCATCACGCTGATGTGGTGCGCCTTCCAGGGGCCGCCCAACATCGTGCGGGTGCACGGCCGCGGCGAGCCCGTCTTCCGTGACGATCCCCGCTTCGGCCCGCTGCTCACCCACTTCCCCGGGGTGGACCCCGGCCGGCACGGGCTGCGCGCCGTCATCGTGGTCCGGGCCGAGCTGATCCGGGACACCTGCGGATTCGCCGTGCCCTTCATGTCCTACGACGAGGACCGGCCACTGCACGCCCAGCGCTTCGCCCGCGAGGACGACGCGTCGCTCAGTGCCTACTTCGAGAAGAAGGAGCACGTCGCAACGAGTATCGACGGGCTGCCCGGTCTGCCGCTCCCGCTGCCGGTCATGCCGCGCGGGAAAGGGGATTGAGCCGTACGGCGCAGGTCCGCGGGTGACGTTGCGCCGGAAGGTCTAGTGCCGTGACCGGCAATGTTTGCCCCGTAAGGAGTGTCGTCCAGTGCGTGCGATCGCAAGGCGGCCGGAAGTCCTTGTAGCGGAGCTACCAGGACTTTTGGCCAACGCCGCGAGCGTGCATGCTGGACGGCGCGACGGGGCAAAGCTTGCCGGAAGGTCTAGCGTCCGGTGCATGCGCAGACTCCTGGTGGTGGGTTCGGTACTTCTCGCGCTCGCGGGCTCGGTCGCGGCCCGGCCCGCAGCGGCACCGACACTTCCGTCACGGCTCGCCGACACCGGCGGCGGCACCCAGCTGATCACGGCACAGGCCGCGGCCGCGGGCTCCACCACGGGCACCGTCACCTGGTGGAATCTGCGCCGGGGAACCTGGGTCAAGGGCGGCTCGGCACCAGCTCGGTTCGGCGCGAAGGGCCTCGCCGAGGGGGCATCGCGCAAGCAGGGCACCGACACCACGCCCACCGGCCTGTACGACCTGCCGTACGCCTTCGGGGTCGGGGCCGCACCGCCCGGCACCGTCCACCCGTACCGCCGGGTCACCAACCGGTCCTGGTGGTGCGAGGACAACGCGGCACGGTCCTACAACCGCTGGGTGGAGCCGCGTCCCGCCGATTGCCGGGCGGCCGAGGCGGAGCATCTGATCGCCTATCCGACGCAGTACGCCCGCGCGCTCGTCATCGGCTTCAACTACGAACGCCCGGTGCGCGGGCGCGGCGCCGGGATCTTCCTCCACGTCAACGGGCGTGGTGCGACCGCCGGTTGCATTTCCGTACCGGCGGCCGCGATGGACCGGATCCTCGACTGGGTGGACCCTGTCCGCCGTCCGCACATCGCGATCGGGACCCGGTCGGGCCCGACCGCGATCACCCGCTACTGACGGCGCCGAACGGCCCGGCCGGCTCAGCGCTCGTTCTGCGCCAGTCGCAGCAGATGGTCGGCGAGCGCCTGTCCGCCCGCCGGGTCACGGCTGATCAGCATCAGTGTGTCGTCGCCCGCGATGGTGCCGAGGATGTCGTGCAGTTCGGCCTGGTCGATGGCCGAGGCGAGGAACTGGGCCGCGCCCGGAGGCGTACGCAGCACCACGAGGTTGGCCGAGGCCTCCGCCGAGATGAGCAGTTCGGCGGAGAGGCGCCGCATGCGCTCCTCCTTCGCGGATCCGCCCAGCGGTGCCTGCGGGGTACGGAAACCGCCCTCGCTCGGCACCGCGTAGATCAGCTCGCCGCCGGTGTTGCGGATCTTCACCGCGCCCAGCTCGTCCAGGTCGCGGGAGAGCGTCGCCTGTGTGACGCTCAGCCCGTCGTCGGCCAGGAGCTTGGCCAGCTGGCTCTGCGAGCGCACCGGCTGCCGGTTCAGGATGTCCACGATCCGGCGGTGGCGTGCGGTGCGGGTCTGCGGCACGGACGGCCCGCCGTGCTCGGTTTCCTGCGCCTCGGTCATCGTCGTCGCCTCATTCTCCGGATCGTCCGTCCCCTTTTGCCGCGTCGAGGGCGCCGGGCAGTGCCTGGAGGAACGCGTCCGCCTCGGTGTCACCGATGATCAGCGGCGGCATGAGCCGCAGGACATCGGGGGCGGGCGTGTTCACCAGGATTCCGGCTCCCTGAGCCGCCTGTTGCACCTGAGGCGCGAGGGGCTCGGTGAGCACGATACCCAGCAGCAGCCCGGAGCCTCTGACGTGGGAGACCAGAGGGTGCCCCAGCCCCTCCACTCCGTCCCGGATCTTCTCACCGATCCGCTTCACCCGGTCCAGGGCGCCATCGGCCGCCAGGGTGTCCAGGACGGCGAGTCCTGCGGCGCAGGCGATCGGGTTGCCGCCGAAGGTCGTGCCGTGCTGGCCCGGCTTCAGCAGCTCGGCCGCCGGGCCGAACGCGACGGTCGCGCCGAGCGGCAGCCCGCCGCCGAGCCCCTTGGCGAGGGTGACGATGTCGGGCTCCACGCCCTGGTGGGCCTGGTGCTCGAACCAGTGGCCGCAGCGGCCGATGCCGGTCTGCACCTCGTCGAGGACGAGCAGGGTGCCGGTGGCCCGGGTGATCTCCCGGGCGGCCTCCAGGTACCCCGCGGGTGGCACGACCACGCCGTTCTCGCCCTGGATGGGCTCGATGATCACCAGCGCGGTGTCGGTGGTCACGGCCGCCCGCAGCGCTTCCGCGTCGCCGTACGGGACATGCGTGACGTCGCCGGGCAGCGGAAGGAACGGCTCGCGCTTCTTGGGCTGGCCGGTCAGGGCGAGCGCGCCCATGGTCCGGCCGTGGAAGCCGCCGTCGGTGGCGACCATGTGGGTCCGTCCGGTCAGCCGGCCGATCTTGAAGGCGGCCTCGTTGGCCTCGGCGCCCGAGTTGGCGAAGTAGACCCGGCCCTCGCGGCCGAAGAGCTGGAGCAGCCGTTCGGCGAGGGCGACGGGCGGCGGCGCGATGTAGAGGTTGGAGACATGGCCGAGGGAGGCGATCTGGGTGGAGACGGCCTCGACGACGGCGGGGTGCGCATGGCCCAGCGCGTTCACCGCGATACCGCCGACGAAGTCGAGGTACTCGGTGCCGTCGGCGTCCCACACACGGGCCCCCTCGCCGCGGACGAGGGACAGCTGAGGGGTGCCGTAGTTGTCCATCAGCGCGTGGCTCCAGCGCTGCGAGAGCTCCTGGTTGCTCATGACTCCCCCTGTGCGTCGGGCACGACCATCGTGCCGATTCCTTCGTCGGTGAAGATCTCCAGCAGGATCGAGTGCTGGACCCGGCCGTCGATGACCCGCGCGGTCTCGACGCCGTTGCGCACGGCGTGCAGGCAGCCCTGCATCTTCGGCACCATGCCGCTGGACAGCTCCGGAAGGAGCTTCTCCAGCTCGTCGGCGGTGAGGCGGCTGATCACGTCGTCGCTGTTGGGCCAGTCCTCGTAGAGGCCCTCCACGTCGGTGAGGACCATCAGCGTCTCGGCGCCGAGCGCGGCGGCGAGCGCCGCGGCCGCGGTGTCGGCGTTGACGTTGTAGACGTGGTTGTCGTCGGCGGAGCGTGCGATGGAGGAGACGACCGGGATCCGGCCGTCGTCCAGCAGGGCCTGGATCGCTCCGGTGTCGATGGCGGTGATCTCGCCCACCCGGCCGATGTCCACGAGTTCGCCGTCGATGGTCGGCCGGTGCCGGGTGGCGGTGATCGTGTGGGCGTCCTCGCCGGTCAGGCCGACGGCGAGCGGGCCGTGCTGGTTGAGCAGGCCGACGAGCTCGCGCTGGACCTGTCCGGCCAGCACCATCCGTACGACGTCCATCGCCTCGGGCGTGGTGACGCGCAGACCGGCCTTGAACTCGCTCACCAGACCCTGCTTGTCGAGCTGGGCACTGATCTGCGGGCCGCCTCCGTGCACGACGACCGGCTTGAGTCCGGCCTGTCGCAGGAAGACGACGTCCTGGGCGAAGGCTGCCTTCAGCTCCTCGTCGATCATGGCGTTGCCGCCGAACTTGATGACCACGGTCTTGCCGTTGTGCCGGGTCAGCCAGGGCAGCGCCTCGATGAGGATCTGCGCCTTCGGGAGTGCGGTGTGCTTCCGCGCCGCGGTCATGAGCTGTACGCGCTGTTCTCGTGGACGTAGTCCGCGGTGAGGTCGTTGGCCCAGATGACGGCCGACTCGGTGCCCGCGGCGAGGTCGGCGGTGATCTTGACTTCCCGGTAGCGCATGTCGACCAGGTCGCGGTCCTCGCCGACGCCGCCGTTCTTGCAGACCCACACGCCGTTGATGGCGACGTTCAGCTGGTCCGGTTCGAAGGCGGCCTTCGTCGTACCGATCGCGGACAGGACCCGGCCCCAGTTGGGGTCCTCGCCGTGGATGGCGCACTTGAGCAGGTTGTTGCGGGCGATGGACCGGCCCACCTCGACGGCGTCGTCCTCGGTGGCGGCGTTGATCACCTCGATCCGGATGTCCTTGGAGGCGCCCTCGGCGTCACCGATGAGCTGCCGCGCGAGGTCGGCGCAGACGGTCCGTACGGCCTCGGCGAACGTGTCCTGCTCCGGGGTGATCCCGCTCGCTCCGGAGGCCAGCAGCAGCACGGTGTCGTTGGTCGACATGCAGCCGTCGGAGTCGACCCGGTCGAAGGTGGTGCGGGTGGCGGCGCGCAGCGCGGCATCCAGCGCGGGGGCGTCCACGTCGGCGTCGGTGGTGAGGACGACGAGCATGGTGGCGAGGCCCGGGGCGAGCATGCCCGCGCCCTTGGCCATACCGCCGACGGTCCAGCCCTCGCCGCCCGCGACCGCGGTCTTGTGGACGGTGTCGGTGGTCTTGATCGCGATGGCGGCCTTCTCGCCGCCGTACTCGCTCAGCGCGGCGGCGGCGGTCTCGATGCCGGGCAGCAGCTTGTCCATCGGGAGCAGGGTTCCGATCAGCCCGGTCGAGGCGACCGCGATCTCGCCCGCGCTGTGACCGGTGAGGACCTCGGCGGCCTTCTCGGCGGTGGCGTGGGTGTCCTGGAAGCCCTGGGGGCCCGTACAGGCGTTGGCGCCACCGGAGTTGAGGACGACGGCGCTGACCTCGCCGCCCTTGAGGACCTGCTCCGACCAGAGGACGGGGGCGGCCTTGACGCGGTTGGAGGTGAAGACGCCCGCAGCCGCGCGACGCGGACCGTTGTTGACCACGAGGGCGAGGTCCGGGTTACCGCTCTCCTTGATTCCCGCGGCGATGCCCGCCGCCGAGAACCCCTGTGCTGCCGTGACACTCACGGTGCGACTCCGATCGTGGAAAGACCTGTGTCCTCGGGAAGTCCGAGGGCGATGTTCATGCTCTGCAGGGCGCCGCCGGCGGTGCCCTTGGCGAGGTTGTCGATGGCGCTGACGACGACGATCCGGCCCGCCGCCTCGTCGTACGCGACCTGGATCTGCACGGCGTTGGAACCGACGACGGCGGCGGTGGCGGGCCACTGCCCCTCGGGGAGCAGGTCGACGAACGGCTCGTCGGCGAACGCCTTCTCGTACGCGTCGCGGACGGACTCGGCGCTCACGCCCGGCTTCGCCTTCGCGCTGCACGTGGCGAGGATGCCGCGGGGCATCGGCGCCAGGGTCGGAGTGAAGGAGACCGTGACCGGTTCACCGGCGGCGGCGCTGAGGTTCTGGATCATCTCGGGGGTGTGCCGGTGGGCTCCGCCGACGCCGTACGGGGTCATGTTGCCCATCACCTCGGAACCGAGCAGATGCGGCTTGGCCGCCTTGCCCGCGCCCGAGGTGCCCGAAGCGGCGACGATCACGGCCTCGGGCTCGGCCAGCTGGGCCGCGTAGGCCGGGAAGAGCGCGAGCGAGACGGCGGTCGGATAGCAGCCGGGCACCGCGATGCGCCTGGCCCCGGCCAGCGCCGCGCGCCCGCCCGGCAGCTCGGGCAGGCCGTAGGGCCAGGTCCCGGCGTGCGGCGAACCGTAGAACTTCTCCCAGTCCGCGGCGTCCTTGAGCCGGAAGTCGGCCCCCATGTCGACGACGAGCACCTGGTCGCCGAGCTGCTCGGCGACGGCGGCGGACTGCCCGTGCGGCAGGGCGAGGAAGACGACGTCGTGCCCGGCGAGGACCTCGGGCGTGGTCGGCTCGAGCACCCGGCCGGCGAGCGGTCGCAGGTGCGGCTGCAGCGCACCGAGCTTCTGTCCCGCGTTGGAGTTGGCGGTGAGGGCCCCGATCTCGACCTCGGGGTGGACCAGCAGGAGACGGAGCAGCTCCCCACCGGCGTATCCGCTCGCCCCTGCCACCGCTGCACGTACCACCATCGAAATCCTCCTCGTCGATGGCATGACTATACGCATCACCGAACTTTTATGCAAAGACCCGCAGGCTCTCGTCCCAGCTGTCGGACGTCTTCGGCAGGGCGCGGGCGCCTTCCGGCAACCGCCTAAAAGAGGCGGGCGCGCATGTGCTGCGTGAGGTTCCCGAGGATCTCGCGCAGCCACGGGCTGCGTACGGGCGGCAGCCGGACCAGGGTGTGCCGGAACGCTTCCGGGTCGACCCGGAGCGCGTGGTGGGGGCGCCGTGCGGGCGGGTCGTCGCGAAGGACGCCGTCGGGCATGCCGCCCGACGCGTGAACGGGCAGGTACGGCTCAGGGAAGGCCGGCCACAGCCGCACCCCGAACGGCAGCGTCACCGGGTACGCCGAAGCGGCCGGGCCGGCGGGTGTGCTGAGCGCACCGGCCGGAAGGGGCATCGGTCACCTCCGCATCGGCCGGGTCACCCGCCGATACCGTGCCCGCCCGTCGGCTCCGAGCGCGTCGATGTCAGGATGGTCGCATGACGAGCAAGGTTTACTTCGATATCACCATCAATGACGAGCCCGCCGGGCGGATCACGTTCAAGCTGTTCGACGACGTCGTTCCCAAGACCGCGGCGAACTTCCGCGCGCTGGCGACCGGCGAGAAGGGCTTCGGCTACAAGGGGTCGTCCTTCCACCGCATCATCCCCGCCTTCATGCTGCAGGGCGGCGACTTCACCCGGGGCGACGGCACCGGCGGCCAGAGCATCTACGGGGCGAAGTTCCCGGACGAGAACTTCAAGCTCGCGCACACCAAGCCGGGCCTGCTGTCCATGGCCAACAGCGGCCCCGACTCCAACGGCTCCCAGTTCTTCATCACGACCATCGTGACGTCGTGGCTGGACGGCAAGCACGTGGTGTTCGGCGAGGTCGACGACCAGGAGAGCATGGACCTCGTCACCAGGATCGAGGCCCTCGGCTCGCAGAGCGGCCGGCCCTCGGCGAAGATCACCATCGCCGACAGCGGCACCCTCTGACCCGTACGCGGGATCACTGACACGAGCGCGCCGCCCGACGGACCCCGTCGGGCGGCGCGCTCCGTCGCACCCGGCGGGCAAAAAGGTGCCCGCGCCAGGCACCTTCGCTCGATACGGTGCCGGGATGGGGAACGTGTTTCATGGCGGGGGCCGCAGTCTGTCCATGTCCAACGGGGGCACGGACGTGTTCGTCGACGTACTCGTGCTGGCCGTGTCCGATCTTGCCGAGAGCTCCTGGGAGCGCCGCTTCGCCACGCTGCTGACCTGGCAGGACCAGAACATCATGGGGCGTGGCACCGTCGGGTTCGATCTGGAGGACGTCGACTGGGGCCGCTCGCCGCACGAGCGGGCCGCAGCGAAGGACTTCGTCCTGCGGGTGCTCGATCTCGCGCTGCGCAGGCACCGGTGGGACGAGCTGGACTACGAGCCGCCGTTCGCCGAGGACTGCCTGCGGCAGTACCGGGACATGGTCGAGACGTTCGATCCGGCCGACGTCGAGCGGCGGAGCGAGCGCTCCTCCTTCCCCGGCCCGGAGGAGGCCGCCATGGCCTCGTGCGTGCGGCACCGCGTCCTGTGCGCGCCGGACCATCAGGAGGGATGCGTCTTCTGTACGGCACTGCTGTGAACCCTGTTCTGTACGGCACTGCTGTGAGCCCTGCACTGCCGCCGCACGTCGCTCACACTGTCAACCATCGGTTGACAGCGTGGGGGTGTCAACCTATGGTTGACACATGGTGAATCCCGTACGCATGACCAATCCCGTGCGCCTCGACGAGCTGATCGAGGCCATCAAGAAGGTCCACACCGACGCCCTAGACCAGCTCTCCGACGCGGTCATCGCCGCGGACCACCTCGGCGATGTCGCCGACCACCTGATCGGGCACTTCGTGGACCAGGCCCGGCGCTCCGGCGCTTCCTGGACGGACATCGGGAAGAGCATGGGGGTGACCAGGCAGGCAGCCCAGAAGCGGTTCGTCGCCAAGGACCCGGGCGAGCCGTCGGACCTCGACCCCAGCCAGGGGTTCAGCCGCTTCACCGAGCGGGCCAGGAACGTCGTGATGGCGGCGCAGAACGAGGCCCGTGCGGCGGGCAACGACGAGGTGCGCACCGAGCACCTCGTGCTGGGCCTGCTCAGCGAGCCCGAGGCACTCGGCCCCGCGTTCATCAGGGCCCAGGGCGTCACGCTGGAGAACGTCCGCCGGGCCGCGGCTCAAGCGCTGCCGTCCGCGGCCGAAGCGGTGCCGGAGATCATCCCCTACGACGCCGGGGCCCGTAAGGCGCTGGAGCTGACGTTCCGGGAGGCCCTGCGGATGGGGCACAACTACATCGGCACCGAGCACATCCTCCTGGCCCTGTTGGAGCAGGAGGACGGCGCGGGCGTGCTGACGGGTCTCGGCCTCGACAAGGCGACCGCCGAGACGGGCATCGCCGAGGCCGTCACACTCGTCGCCGGCGCCTCGGACAAGGAGGCCTGACCGGCACCGGACCGTCCGGGACGCGCGCGACGGGGAAGGGCCCCGGCACCGTCGCCCCTGGGCCGGCCCCCGGACATCCGCAGCCCCCGGCCGACCCCGTCGGCCGGGGGCGCTCGACGACCTGCTCGGAGAAGATCCGCCGGTCACCCGACCTCCCCCGTCCGGCGTGGATCCCGTACAGCGCGCCAAGGGCGGTGCCGTGGCCATCGGCCGCGGGGATCTCCGCCTCCCGCGGGAACCGCGGGCTGTCGGCGTACGCGAGGGCGTGATGGCCGGACCGCGTGCACGAGCACGACATCCTTGTCCGCCGCGGCGAATTCCAGCCAGTACGCGGCGACCGGGGCATCAAGATCGAGCAGGCCCGGTCGACGGGGATGCGGGCACACGGGACGGCCGGCCCGTCGGTGGTGGACGAGGCGTTGACCAGGGTCTCCCCACTCCCGGGGGCGGGTGCGCGCACCGTCGGCCCAGCCGCCCCGGAGATCGGCCACGGGTTCTCCGTCCGAGTACGGCCACGGCCGCGACCGGTTCCTCCCGCTCCCGGAAATTCGCTTCGAACGCGCCGCGAACCGCCCAGAACCCGTCGCCGCAGCGGCCGTGGATCTCCGGAAGCGCGGCCTCCTCGCCCCGGACGTCCCGGCGGACTCGATGGATGCGCGGCGTACCGACCGATCGGACCGGCGGGAAGGCTCCTTGCGCGCACGGAACCGGGGCCGTCGGCGACTCCCGCCTCGGGCACCGGGCCCGCACGGGCGGGGCGGTCAGCGGGCTCCCGCTTCGAGCCTGAGGCTCCAGCGGCCCGGCATACCGGTGAGCGTGACGGCGGACAGCGGTCGGACGTCGACGTTCCAGTACGTCGAAGGCGGGGCCTTGAGCGCGTAGACGAGGGCGGCCCGGACGACCGCCGGTTCGGCGACGGCGACGATGGCCCCGTCGCACGCCGGGCGGGTGTCCAGCCAGCCCCCTATCCGCGAGATGAAGGCGAGCAGCGGTTCGCCGCCGTGCGGGGCGGAGCGGGGGTCGGCGAGCCAGGCGTCGACGGCAGCGGGTTCGCAGGCCGCGACCTCGGCGAGGGTGCAGCCGCGCCAGCGGCCCATGTCGCAGTCGCGCAGGGCGGGCTGGACGAGCGGCGCGTAGCCGAGGGCCTCGCCGGTGGCGCGGCTGCGCGGGTTCGGTGAGCAGTAGCGCAGTTCGGCGGCGCCCAGGGGCACGAGGGTGTGCGCGACGAGCTGCACCTCGTGCCAGCCGGCGTGGTCGAGCGGCCGGTCGTCGTCGAAGCGCTCGGCGAGCAGGGCGGAGCTGCGCGCCGCAGCGACGAGCGAGACTCGAACATTCATGGCGGCGATCGTGGAGCCGAACGCCACGCGGGTCAAGGGCCCCCTCGCAAGCGCTTCGGGCTCGGCCGAGCCCGAAGCGCGCCCACCGGTTCGGGTTCTTCCGTGGCTTGAAGCCGCCCCTCCTGTGAACGCCATGGGCACCCTCGGCGGGTGCCCGTGGGGGCATGCCGTCGCGTCAGGCCGGGGTTCACGCGCAGAAGCCGGTCAGCACCTCGGCGCAGGCGGTGCGCAGACGGTGCACCCCCTCGGCGATCTCGGCCTCCCCGGCGACCGCGGCATAGCTCAACCGGATGTGCGGGGACGGGGGTTCGGCACAGAAGTACGGGCGGCCGGGTGCGACGGCCACGCCCGCGCGCAGCGCGGCCGAGACCACCGCGGACTCGTCCGTGCCTGCTTCCGCCTCGGGCAGGCGCAGCCACAGGCTGCCGCCGCCCGTGGCGACGAGGGGAAGCGTGAGTGCGGGGAGCTCCAGCCGCAGGGCCGTGGTCATGGCGGTCCGCCGGTTCCTCAACTCGGCCGACACGGCGCGCAGATGGTGACTCCACGCCGGGGAACCGACCAGTTCGAGCGCGGCCTCCTGGAGCGGCCGGGGGACGAAGAAGCTGTCGACGATCTGGATGGCCCTCAGCCGTTCCAGCACCGGGCCGCGCGCGGCGAGCGCACCCACGCGCAGGCTGGGCGAGGTGACCTTGGTGAGGGAGCAGACGTGGACGACCACACCGTCGGGGTCGTCAGCGGCCAGAGGGGCGGGCAGCGGGCCGGCGTCGTCGTGGACCAGGCGGCGGGCGAAGTCGTCCTCGACGACGAAGGCTCCCGCCGCACGCGCGATCCGGACGACCTCGCCGCGCCGCTCGGGGGCGAGGACCGCGCCGGTCGGGTTCTGGAAGAGCGGCTGACAGACGAAGACCCGGGCGCCGGTGGCCCGGAACGCGGCGGCGAGCAGCTCCGGCCGTACGCCGTCGGCGTCCACGGGCACCGGCACGGGCCGCAGGCCGGTGGCGCGGGCGGCGGCCAGCATGCCCGGGTAGGTGGGCGACTCGACCAGGACCGGCGCGCCGGGCGGGGCGAGCGCGCGCAGCGCGACGGCCAGGGCGCTCTGGCCGCCCGCGGTGATCAGTACGTCGGCGGCGGTGACGGCGGGCCCGATCTCCCGGGCGAACCAGGCCCGTAGTTCGGTCAGGCCGTCGGTGGGCGGGCGGGCCCAGGCGCCGGGACGGCGACCGGCCCTGGCGAGGGCGGCGGCGAGCGCCCGCTCCGGCTGGAGCGAGGAGTGGAGGTAGCCACCGTTGAGCTCGATGACGCCGGGCGGCGGCGCGGCGAGCGTGACCAGGACGCCTGAGGCGTTCACGGTACGCGGCACCGCTTCGGGACCGCCGTCGCCGCTGAGGGAGACCTCCTGCCAGGAGGTGTCGCCCGGCGGGGGCACATCGGTACGGGGTCGTGCCCGGAAGGCGCCGGAGCCGGGCCGGGTGACGACGAGGCCCTCGGCGGCGAGCTGGGCGACGGCCCGGGAGACGGTGACGGGGCTGACCCGGAAGCGCTCCACCAGGGCGCGACTGGACGGCAGCTTTCCACCAGGTGAGTAGCACTTCAACTCATCACGGAGAGATTCCACGAGTTCAGCGACGCTGCTACGCTCTTGCATGAGAGTCAAGAATAGCGCTACTCGTAAAAGCGCGATAGCGGTTGCTTCATCGGCGGCCCCCATGACGGCCGGTACGGCGAACCGTGGGGGTGTGGCTCTCGCCGGGCTCGGCGTCGTCGCCTTCTCACTGACCTTCCCGTCCACCGCCTGGGGCCTGGAGAGTTTCGGCCCCTGGTCACTGGTGTCGCTGCGCACCCTGCTCGCCGCCGTGATCGCGGGCGGTGCGCTGCTCGCGGGGCAGGTACCGGTGCCGGACCGCCGCCATCGGGCCGGACTCGTCGTCGTCGCGGCGGGTGTGGTGGTGGGCTTTCCACTGCTGACCACACTGGCGCTGCAGACCTCGACGACCTCGCACGCGGCCGTGGTGGTGGGGCTGCTCCCGCTGACCACCGCGGTGTTCTCCTCGCTGCGGACCGGCGCGCGGCCGTCCCGCGCCTTCTGGATCGCGGCGCTCGCCGGGGCCTGCGTGGTGATCGCGTTCACCGTGCAGCAGAGCGGCGGCGAGCTGTCCGGCGGCGATCTGTATCTGTTCGGCGCACTGCTGGTGTGCGCGGCGGGGTACACCGAGGGCGGCAGGCTGGCCGGGATCATGCCGGGCTGGCAGGTGGTCGGCTGGGCTCTGATCCTCTCCCTGCCGCTCGCGGTGGCGGGGGCGGCCGTGGCATTGCCGTCGGAACCGGTGCGGCTGACCGCGCACGGAGTGATCGGACTGGTCTGGGTGGCGGCCGGGTCCACCTTCCTCGGCCTGTACGTCTGGTACCGCGGGATGGCGGAGATCGGGGTGCCGCGGGCCAGCCAGCTCCAGCTCGCGCAGCCGTTGCTGACACTGGTGTGGGCGTTCTTCCTGCTCGGCGAGAAGGTCTCGGCCGCCGCTCCGGTGGCGGCGGTCGCGGTGCTGGTCTGCATCGCGGCCACCCAGCGGGCGGGACGCACCCGCCCGGCCGGATGAGAACCTCGCTCCTCCACCGGGCGAAGTCACCGTTCGGTCATAGACTTGTCGACAAGGACCGCCACCCGTGAGGAGGTCACTCCCGATGGAGGCACACGCGGGCGACCGGCTGCTGACGCACGGCAGGACCGTGGGGCAGCACGACCATGTCGCAGAAATCGTCGAAGTGCTCGGTGCCGGGGGCACTCCCCCGTACCGCGTCCGCTCCGAGGACGGGCACGAACACCTCATTTCACCCGGTCCCGACAGCGTCGTGCAGCACGCCGCCGTCCGGAAGCAGGCGCCGGAGACCACGTAGCGGCCTTCGGCGGACGCGCTGCTCCTCGCCCCCGGGACCTGAGCGGGCCGACGGCTGCCCGGCGGCCCGCCCACAGCACCAGGTGCGTCCCCTCCGCTTCTTCTGTCAGCGGGGTGGACGCACCCTGCTGCGGTAGTGGTCGGCGACCACCCGGGCCATGGCTCCGTTCCGGTCGGTCACCACGTCCTTGCCGGAGAAGTAGACATGACCGCGCACCTGGTCGTACTGGGCGGCCAGGTCGAGGTGGCGGGAGAGTTCGGCCGGGTCCTGCCACGCGGCGGGCTGTGCGGGGTCACCGGCCTTGTAGAGGGCCTCACCCACGAACAGATCGACGCCCGTGCCCCGTACGACCTCGCTCCACCAGGGCAGCAGCTTGGCGTAGTCGGCTGCCGCGAAGCCGATGTTCCAGTAGATCTGCGGGCAGATGTAGTCGATCCAGCCCTTCTTGATCCAGCCGCGGGTGTCGGCGTGCAGGTCGTCGTAGGTCTGCACCCCCGCCTTCGTGTCGGAGCCGAGCGGGTCGGTCGCGGCGTTGCGCCACACCCCGAACGGGCTGATCCCGAACCGGACGTTCTTCTTGATCTTCTTGATCCGCTCGGCGGTCTCGCGCACCAGCTTGTCGGTGTTGTCGCGCCGCCAGGCGGCCTTGTCCGGGAAGCGGGCGCCGTACTTCGCGTACGTGGCGTCGTCGTCGAAGACCTGCCCGGCCACCGGGTACGGGTAGAAGTAGTCGTCCCAGTGCACGGCGTCGATGTCGTACCGGCGGACCGCGTCGAGCATCGCGTCCTGGACGAAGCGACGGACCTCGGGGATCCCGGGGTTGTAGTAGAGCTTCCCGCCGTACGGCAGAACCCAGTCGGGGTGCAGCCGGGCGGGGTGCGAGGCGACCAGCCGTGACGGGTCGGTGTGGTTGGCGACCCGGTACGGGTTGAACCAGGCGTGCAGTTCCAGGCCGCGGCGGTGGGCCTCGCGGACGGCGGTGCCCAGCGGATCCCAGCCGGGGTCCTTGCCCTGCACCCCGGTGAGGTACTGGGCCCACGGCTCGTAGGGGGAGGGCCACAGCGCGTCGGCGGTCGGCCGGACCTGGAGGATCACGGCGTTCATCCGGCGGTCGACGGCCTCGTCGAGATAGGCGATCAGCTCGGCCTGTTGCGCGGCCGCCGTCAGACCGGGCTTCGAGGGCCAGTCGAGGTTGGCGACGGTGGCGACCCACATGCCGCGCACCTCACGCCGGTCGACGTGGTGACCGCCCCTGCGCGACGGCGCGCCCGTTTGCCCGGAACCGCCCGGCCGGGACGGTGCCGCGGCGGCCGCACCCGCCGTTGCGACCGCGCCGACCACACCCGCGACCACCCCGGCCGCACCCGCCACAAAGCCTCTTCGGGCCATTTGCCGCATATCCATGCACCTGCCGTCTCTCTGTCCTCGTCGTCAACATCCGACGCCCCTGTAATCAGGCGTAACGCAGAGCATGCCCGCCCCGGCCCGCGATGACCCGTAGGCCGCGGAGTAACGTCGTGGGGTCGGGGCGGGCACCGGAATCAGACGGGAACCTGCGACACACAGAACAGCGAAAGGCACGAGGTGACGGACTCTATGGCCGACATTGCACGCGTCGGAGTGGTGGGCTGTGGCCAGATGGGCGCGGGTATCGCGGAGGTGTGCGCCCGCAGCGGTCTTGAGGTCATGGTGGCCGAGACCACCGGCGAGGCGTTGGAGATCGGCCGCACCCGGCTGCACAACTCCCTCTCGAAGGCCGCCGAACGAGGCAAGATCACTGCGGAGGAGCGCGACGAGACACTGGCGCGGCTGAGCTTCACCACCGACCTGGGAGAGTTCGCCGACCGCGATCTCGTCATCGAGGCCGTCGTGGAGAACGAGCAGGTCAAGACCGAGATCTTCCAGGTGCTCGACCAAGTGGTGACCCGGCAGGACGCGATCCTCGCCTCGAACACCTCCTCCATCCCGCTGGTGAAGCTGGCCGTGGCGACCTCTCGTCCGGACCAGGTCATCGGCATCCACTTCTTCAACCCGGCCCCGGTGCAGAAGCTCGTCGAGCTGATCCCCGCGCTGACGACGTCCGACGAGACGGTGAAGCGCGCCGAGGCCCTGGTGCAGGACGTCCTCGGCAAGCACCCGATCCGCGCCCAGGACCGCTCCGGCTTCGTCGTCAACGCGCTGCTGATTCCGTATCTGCTGTCCGCGATCCGGATGTTCGAGTCGGGGATCGCCAGCCGTGAGGACATCGACAACGGCATGGAGCTCGGCTGCGCCCATCCGATGGGACCGCTCAAGCTCTCCGACCTCATCGGTCTCGACACGGTGGCCTCCGTCGCCGACTCCATGTACGCGGAGTTCAAGGAGCCCCTGTACGCCGCTCCCCCGCTGCTCCAGCGCATGGTGGACGCGGGCCGGCTCGGCCGCAAGACGGGCTCGGGCTTCTACCCGTACTCCTGATTCCTCTCTCGTGCCCGCACGGGGCCGGCCGGGGCGATCCCCCGGCCGGCCCCGTCCGCGGTTTCAGGGCGCCTCACCCCAGCCGCAGGTGATGGAGCATCATCAGCCCGGCCGCCATGCCCGCGGCCGGGACCTCGCCGCGGGCGATCAGGTCGGGCACCAGCTCGAGTGGTATCCACTCCCGGCGCGAGGACTCGAAGTCGTCGCTGGGATGACCGGTCCAGTCGGCCTCCTCGGACCAGTAGAGGTGGTGCCGGGCGTCGGTGAGGCCGTTCGACGGCTCCACGGTCAGCAGCGGGCGCAACGGGCCGGGGCGCCAGCCGGTCTCCTCCTCCATCTCCCGGGCGGCGGCGACCGCGATGTCCTCGCCGTCCTCGACCACCCCCGCGGCCAGCTCCCAGCCCCAGCTGTCGGTGATGAACCGGTGGCGCCAGAGCAGCAGCACCTCGTCGGCCGCGTTGACGGCCGTGGCCGCGGCGACGGGGCGGAGCCGGATGAGGTAGTGGTCGAGATGACGGCCGTCGGGAATGACCACATCGGCCAGGTTGACCCGGAACCAGCGGTTCTCATACACAGTTTGTTCGTTCAGATTCGCCCATTGCACAGTTCTGCCACCTTCCGACAAGTAGGTGGCAACATCGCAGCAGGATCGGCATCGGAGGGGAACGTACCGGTACTCGCGGGTCCGCACGCGCGGCGGTACTCACAGCGGTACGCGCAGCGCTCCGTCGATCAGTTCGGCGGCCCGCCCCGCCTCGGCGCAGCCGCTCGCGATCAGGTCCTCGCGCACCGCGCGCAGCCGGTCGCGCAGCCGCCGCGACTCCATGCCCCTGGCCCGTTCCGCCATCTCCACGGCCGTGGCCGCGGCCCGGTCCGCCTCGCCCTGACGCAGCTCGACATGGGTCAGCATGGCCAGCCGGTGCACCCGTCCCCGGTCGTGCGCCGGGGTCCGCACGGCCGTCGCCGCGTGCTCCCGGGCTCCCGGCAGATCGCCGAGGCTGAGCAGGGCCTCGGCCACCTGCACGTCGACCAGGCCCGGCTGGACGTACCCGGTCTCGTCCGGTTCATGGCCCGGCCGGATGCGTTCGGCCTCCGACTCGGCGCGCCGGATGCACCCCAGGGCGCTGCCCGCGTCACCGATGCGGGCGTACGCCTTGGCCTGCATCGCGTACAGGTCCGCGGCCAGCGCCGGAGTGATGTGCCCGCCCGCGGCCCGCAACGCCGCCTGCGCGAAGGCCACCGCCTGCCGGTAGTCGGCGAGGAACAGCGACTGGTTGACCAGCAGGGCGATCACATATCCGCCCAGCGCCCGGTCCCCGCTCGCCTTGGCCAGCCGCAGCGCCTGGTGGAAGTAGCGCTGGGCCAGCCCGTGCGCGTCGGAGTCGTAGGCGCAGATGCCCGCGACGGCCACCAGACCGCCCGTCGCCCGGTGCAGTTGGCGCCCCGTCGCGTCGCTGTAGCCGCCGCGCAGCAGCGGCGCGGTCTCGGCGTTGAGGAAGCCGACGATGCGGGACCGGGTCGCGATGCCACCGGCCCTGCGGTACATCAGTTCGTAGTGGGCACGGGCCGCACGCAACATCACTATGTCGGCCGTGCCGACACGGGTGATGCCGCCGCGGGAGACGTCGACGTCCTCGGGCGGGTTCTCCCACTCCCAGACGGGCATCACCGCGGCGGTGCCCGTGACGGCGGCCGAGGCGAGTGCGTGCGGACGCTGCTGCTCGTCGGAGCGCCACAGCGCGGTGGCCCGCTCCACGAATCCGGTGAGCGTGGACGCGGGCACGGCCGCACCGGCACCCGGGGTCGCCATACCGATGTCGTCCAGCGAAAGCGGCCTGTCCAGCCGGTTCCCGAGGACTTCGCAGATCAGGTCCGGCACCTGGCCGCGCGGGCGCTGTCCTTTCAACCAGCGTGCCACCGCGGTGTGTTCGTACCGCAGGCACAGTCCGCGGGAGCGGCCGGCCAGGTTGATGTGCGCGGCGAGGCCCGCCCGGGACACCCCCGCCTCCTCGATCAGGGCCTCCAGCAGAATGTTCGGCTCCGTCGCCCCCATGCGCCCCTCCGGTGGTTCGGCACGCCGAGGCGTGTCGCACCAGTGGAGCACGATTCACACGGGGTGTGAACGGAATGCCCCAACCGTCCCGCTGCGCACGCTGTTGCACCGGTGCGTGGATCGGTTGAATCAGTCGTCTCGCAAGAGGCGGCCGGGTCGTCTGCTCCCCCTCGTACAGTCGACGACCCGCACCCGCACCGTCCGTCCCCGTCGACCTGCCCGGCACTCCGTGGCGGCGAGGACGGCGCGGGGAGCGCCCGCGAGCGGTTCTGTGCCGCTCGGCGAGCACGGAAGGGGCGTATCCGGTCTCCGGATACGCCCCTTCATTCACGCTGCGTGAGGTGCGGTGTTATGCGCCCCGCAGCACCGCGCCCGTCCGCTCGGCGGCCAGCGCCACCGCGGCGTCACGGGCAGCCGTGGCCTCGTCGACGGTCAGCGTGCGGTCCGCGGCGCGGAAGCGCAGCGCGTACGCCAGGGACTTGCGGCCCGCGCCGATCTGCTCGCCGGTGAAGACGTCGAACAGCCGCAGCGATTCGAGGAGTTCACCCGCGCCCGCGCGCAACGCCCGCTCCACCTCGGCGGCGGGGACGCTCTCCGCGACGATCAGCGCGACGTCCTGGGTCGCCACCGGGAAGGCGGAGATCCGGGGCGCCTGGAGCACGCCGTCGACGGCCTGCTCCAGGACGTCGAGCTCGACCTCCATGGCGCAGGTGCGCTCCGGCAGGTGGAGCTCCTTGATGACGCGCGGGTGCAGCTCGCCGGCGTGCCCGAAGAGGGTCTCCTCGCCGTTCACCGTCACGTACAGCGCGGCGCAGCGGCCCGGGTGCCACGGTGCGTGCTGGTCGTTCCGGACGATCACCTCGACACCGGCCTCGCGGGCGATGGTGCGGGCGGCCTCGATGGAGTCCGCCCAGTCGGCCGGGCGGCCCTTGCCCCACCAGCCGGCCTGCTCGCGGGCGCCCGCGAGCACGACCGCGGCGCGGCGCGGCTGGCGCGGCAGCGTGGCGTCGAGTCCGGCGATCTCCTCGTCGGTGGGACGCCGGTCGACCGGCAGGCGTACGGCCTTCTCCTCGGTGCCCCTCGGCCTGAAGACCAGGCCGGTCTCGAAGAGTGCGAGGTCGTGGCTGCCGCGGCCGTCGTTGCGCCGCAGCGCGCCGAGCAGGCCCGGCAGCAGCGTGGTGCGCAGCGCCGGCTCCTCGTCGGAGAGCGGGTTGACGAGCTCGACCGTGCGGCGACGGGCGTCGTCGGCGTCGATCCCGAGCTGGTCGAGGACCGCGTCACCGATGAACGGGTAGTTCAGCGCCTCGACGTAGCCGGCCCCGGCGAGCGCCCGGCCGACCCTGCGGTGCAGCCGCTGGCGGTCGGTGAGCCCGCGGCCGGACGGCGGCGTCGGGAGGGTGGACGGAAGGTTCTCGTAGCCTTCGAGCCGGATGACCTCTTCGGCGAGGTCGTTGGGCTCGCCGAGGTCGGGGCGCCAGGACGGCACGGTGACCAGCAGCTCGTCCTGACCGTAGACGTCGCAGCCGACCTCCTGGAGACGCCGTACGACGGTCTCGCGGCCGTAGGCGACACCGGCCACCCGGTCGGGGTGGTCGGCGGCCATCGTGATGGTGCGCGGCGCGGACGGGGCGCTGACCTCGGTGACCCCGGCCTCGGCGGTACCCCCGGCGAGCAGTACCAGGAGGTCGACGGTGCGCTGCGCGGCGGCGGCCGCGGCCTGCGGGTCGGCGCCGCGCTCGAAGCGCTTGGACGCCTCGGAGGACAGCTTGTGGCGGCGCGCGGTCCGGGCGATCGAGATCGGGTCGAAGTGCGCGGCCTCGATGACGACCTCGGTGGTGCTGTGCGCACCGTCCTGGACGTCCGCGATCTCGGTGTTGGCACCGCCCATGACGCCCGCGAGGCCGATCGGCCCGCGGTCGTCGGTGATGACCAGGTCCTCGGCGTCCAGGACGCGGACCGTGCCGTCGAGGGTGGTGAGCTTCTCGCCCTGCTGGGCGCGGCGCACCCCGATCGGCCCGTCGAGGCGGGAGCGGTCGTAGGCGTGCAGCGGCTGGCCGAGCTCCAGCATCACGTAGTTGGTGACGTCGACGGCGAGCGAGATCGGACGCATCCCGGCCTTCTGCAGCCTGCGCTGCAGCCAGATCGGGGAGCGTGCCTCGGGCTGGAGGCCGACGACGGTGCGTGCGGTGAACCTGTCGCAGCCGATCGGGTCGGCGATCTTGACCGGGTAGCCGAACGCGTTCGGCGCGGGCACGTCGAGGAGCGCCGGGTCGCGCAGCGGCAGCCCGTACGCGATGGCGGTCTCGCGGGCGACGCCGCGCAGGGAGAGGCAGTAGCCGCGGTCCGGTGTGACGGCGATGTCGAGGACCTCGTCGACGAGCTGGAGCAGCTCGATCGCGTCGGTGCCGACCTCGTGCTCCGGCGGCAGCACGATGATGCCGTGCGTGCCGTCGTCGCCCATGCCGAGCTCGTCGGTGGAGCAGATCATGCCGTGCGAGGTCTTGCCGTACGTCTTGCGCGCGGCGATCGCGAAGTCGCCGGGCAGGACGGCGCCCGGGAGAACCACGACGACCTTGTCGCCGACGGAGAAGTTACGGGCTCCGCAGACGATCTCCTGCGGCTCGCCGGTGCCGTTGGCGTTGCCGACGTCGACCGTGCAGAAGCGGATGGGCTTCTTGAAGCCCTCCAGCTCCTCGATGGTCAGTACCTGTCCGACGACCAGCGGGCCCTTGAGGCCGGCGCCGATCTGCTCGACCCTCTCGACCTCCAGACCCACGGCGACGAGCTTGGCCTGTACGTCACGGCCGGTCTCCGTCGCCGGCAGGTCGACGTACTCCCGCAGCCAGGAAAGCGGGACGCGCATCAGATCTCCATCCCGAACGGCCGGGTGAACCGGACGTCACCCTCGACCATGTCTCGCATGTCTTCTACGTTGTGGCGGAACATCAGCATCCGTTCGATGCCGAACCCGAAGGCGAATCCGCTGTACTTCTGGGGGTCGACACCGCAGGCGATGAGCACCTTGGGGTTGACCATGCCGCAGCCGCCGAGCTCGATCCAGCCCTCGCTGCCGCAGGTGCGGCAGGGGCGGTCCGGGTTGCCGACGGACGCGCCGCGGCAGACGTAGCAGACCATGTCCATCTCGGCGGACGGCTCGGTGAACGGGAAGAAGTTCGGCCGGAGGCGGGTCTTCATGTCCGGGCCGAAGAGCGCCTGGACCATGTGGTCGAGGGTGCCCTTGAGGTCGGCCATGGTGAGGCCCTCGTCGACGGCGAGCAGCTCGATCTGGTGGAAGACCGGGGTGTGCGTCGCGTCGAGCTCGTCGGTGCGGTAGACGCGGCCGGGGCAGACGACGTAGACGGGGGGCTCGCGGTCGAGCAGCGTACGGGCCTGGACCGGCGAGGTGTGCGTACGCAGCACGACTCCGGACTCGTCGTTGTCGCCGCCGTCGGCGCCGCGGACGAAGAAGGTGTCCTGCATCTGCCGGGCCGGGTGGTCGGGCACGAAGTTCAGGGCGTCGAAGTTGAACCACTCCGCCTCGACCTCGGGGCCCTCCGCGACCTCGTAGCCCATGGCCACGAAGACGTCGGCGACGCGCTCCATGAGGGTCGTCAGCGGGTGGCGGGCTCCGGCCGGGGTGCGGTCGTAGGGCAGCGTGACATCCACCGCCTCCTCGACCAGCACGCGGGCGTCCCGCTCGGCCTCCAGCTCCGCCTGACGGGCGGCGAGGGCCTTGCTCACGGCGCCGCGGGCCTGGCCCACGCGCTTGCCCGCCTCGGCCTTGGCCTGGGGCGGCAGCGCGCCGATCTCCCGGTTGGCGAGCGAGAGGGGCGAGGTACCACCGGTGTGCGCGGTCTTCGCCTGGGCGAGCGCGTCGAGGTCACCGGCGGCGGCGAAGGCGGCGAACGCCTCGTCCCGCATGCGCTCGATCTCTTCCGGTTTCAGTGCCTCGACCTCGACTGGGTCGTACGACTTGTTCGGTGCCGACATCTCTTCCCGTGCTTCCGATTGGCTGATACTGCTCTGAACCGGGGACACCCCGGACCCCGCGGCCCCGCTCGACGGCTGGAGGACGCAAAGGTGCCAAAGGACGAGTCTACGGGTCACAGGATGTGCAGGAGGCCCGTGGGCTGCTCAGGCCCTCCCGTCGCCCTGCCCGATTTCTTCGCAAACCCGCTTATCCCATATAGGCCGGCGCGCTCACGGGCAGAATAAATCGGAATTCCGCGCCGCCGCCGGGACCGCGGCCGACCGTGATCGTGCCGCCGTGCGCCTCGACGATGCCTTTGACGATGTAGAGGCCCAGGCCCGTACCGCCGCGCTTGCTCCCCCGCCAGAAGCGGGTGAAGACACGGCCCATCGATTCCTCGGGGATGCCGGGGCCTTCGTCGCTCACGGTGACGGCCGTTCCCTTCTCGTCGCTCTTCGCGGGTGCGGGTGCGACTTCGATGGTGACGGTTCCCTCGCCGTGGCGCACCGCGTTTTCCAGCAGGTTGCCGAGCACCTGGTCGACCTTGTCCGGATCGGCCCAGACCACGGGCAGCGGCTGGCAGGTGCGGACGAGGAAGCGGTCCGGGGTCTGGCCGTTCGCGGTGAGGGTCCGGATGTGGCGTTCGACGGCGGCGGAGAGGTCCACGGGCTGGCGTCGCAGCTCCAGCCTCCCGGAGTCGATCCGGGAGATGTCGAGCAGTTCCGCGATGAGCCGGGTGACACGGCCCGCGTCGGCGTCGACGGTCTCCAGCATCAGGCGCTTCTGGTCGTCGGTGAACCGCTCCCACTTGGCGAGGAGGGTCGCGGTGAAGCCTTTGACGGAGGTCAGCGGCGAGCGCAGCTCATGGGCGACGGTCGCGATCAGTTCGGCGTGGCTGCGTTCGTTGCGGCGGCGGGCCTCGGTGCCGCGCAGCGAGACCACCAGACGGCGTACGGGACCGGTCGGGTGCTCGCGCACGTACCGTGCGGAGACCAGGACCTCCCGGCCGCCCGGCAGCAGCAGATTGCGCTCGGGCTGGCCGACCCGGGTGGCGAGTCCGCCGTACGGGTCGGTCAGGGCCCACCAGCGGCGGCCCTTGAGATCCTCCAGCGGCAGCGCGCGCTCCAGGGGGCGGCCCAGAGCGGCGGCCCGGGGCACGGCGGTGATCCGGGCCGCGGCGGCGTTGAAACAGATGACCCGGCCGGTCTCGTCGGCGACGACCAGACCGTCGGGCAGATCGTCGGGGTCGAGGGCCACGTCGAAGGGTCCCGGGTCCGGTCCGTCGCCCGGTCCGCCCACCGGGCCGGGCTCCTCACGGGGGCGCACGACGGCCGTGTGTGTGTCGCGCGGCCTGCTCATGCCGACAGCCATATCCCGTACCCCACCTCTCGAACCGGTGCAGTGGGCCCCCGAGTTCGTCACCCTACTAGTCGTCGGTGACGGAGCGACACCCTGCGGGGGCGCACTGCCGCGGTCCGCCGTCGGGCGGGGTACGGGGCACGGCATCCATCAGACGACGGCGTCGACGCGGTCCCCGGCCGGCCGGGGTGCCCGCTCCCGCCCCATGAGCGATCCGGAGGCGAACGATCCGGCTGCCGTGCAGGCCGCGATCACCATCAGGAGCAGGGCCGCACCGATGCCGATGATCATGCGGCCCTCTCGCCCGAGGGATCGTGAACGGGCGGGCCGGACGGCCCCCGGCTCGATCCGAACGAGAGGCCCTAACCGCGCGGGCGCTGGGCGCGTGCGGAGGCGTACAGACAGACGGCCGCCGCCGTCGCCAGATTGAGGCTCTCCGCCTTGCCGTGGATCGGCACCCGTACCACGGCGTCGGCCAGCGCCCGGGTCTCCTCCGGCAGGCCCCAGGCCTCGTTGCCGAAGACCCAGGCGGTCGGCCCGCCCATGGTCCCCGCGTCGAGCTCGTCGTCGAGGTCGTCGTCGCCCGCGCCGTCGGCGGCGAGGATCCGGACACCCGCCTCCCGCAGCCCCCGGACGGCGTGCTCGACCGGGACGCCGACGGCGACCGGCAGGTGGAAGAGCGAGCCGACCGAGGCGCGGACGGACTTGGGGTTGTAGAGATCGACCGAGGCGTCCGTGAGCACGACGGCGTCGGCTCCCGCGGCGTCGGCGCAGCGCAGCACCGTACCGGCGTTCCCGGGATCGCGCACGTGGGCGAGGACGGCGACCAGTTTCGGCTTCGCGGCGAGGATGGCCTCGAACGGCGAGTCGAGGAAGTGGCAGACACCGATCAGGCCCTGCGGGGTGACGGTCTGCGACACATCGGCGAGCACGTCCGTGTCCGCCAGGTGCACCCGGGCACCGGCCGCGTGGGCGGCTTCGACGATGTCGGCGTACCGCTCGGCCGCCTCGACGGTGGCGAACAGCTCGATCAGCGTCGCCCGGCCGTCGTCGCCGCGGTGCCCGGCGGCCTCGCGCACGGCCTGCGGCCCCTCGGCGATGAACCTGCGCTCCTTGCCGCGGAAATTGCGCTTGGCCAGCCGCCGGGCGGCGGTGACGCGCGGCGATCGCGGGGAGATCAGTTCGGGGGTGCCCATGGTCGGCGGCGAGCCTCTCTGCGTACGGGGGTGGTGACGGGTACGGAGGTGACGGACGTACGGAACACGTCCTGCAACGCACCGGACCCGCAGACGACGAGCGCCTGCGGGTCCGGCTCAGAAGCCAAGAAGTGCGACCTGGATCAGGCGGCCTTCGGGGCGTTGACGTCGCTCGGGAGGGCCTTCTGGGCGACCTCGACGAGGGCGGCGAACGCGTTGGCGTCGTTGACCGCGAGCTCGGCCAGGATCTTGCGGTCCACCTCGATGTTGGCGGCCTTCAGACCCTGGATGAGGCGGTTGTACGTCATGCCGTTCTGGCGGGCAGCGGCGTTGATGCGCTGGATCCACAGCTGACGGAAGTCGCCCTTGCGCTTCTTGCGGTCGTTGTAGTTGTAGACGAGGGAGTGGGTGACCTGCTCCTTCGCCTTGCGGTACAGGCGGGAGCGCTGGCCCCGGTAACCGCTGGCCTGCTCGAGGATCGCCCGGCGCTTCTTGTGAGCGTTTACTGCCCGCTTGACGCGTGCCACTTTTTAACTCCTTGTAGCGGGGCCGTGGTTGGACTCACACGGCCCGGAAACGAATTGGTCCCGGTCTGGTCGAGGTCGCCGCCTCCGGATGCACCGGAGGCTTCGGCCTCACTTGCCGAGAAGCTTCTTGACCTTCTTGGCGTCGGCCGGGGCCAGCTCGACCGTGCCGGTCAGCGAGCGGGTCTTCTTGGACGACTTGTGCTCAAGAAGGTGGCGCTTGCCGGCGCGCTCACGGAGCACCTTGCCGGAGCCGGTGATCTTGAAGCGCTTGCTGGCACCGCTGTGCGTCTTGTTCTTCGGCATCGCGCCGTTCTCTCCTCGTCAGTGGCGCCCCTCTCGGTGCGGGCACCGGACAGCAGGGGCGTCAGATCTTGGTGGGGATTCCGGGGGGACCCGGGGCCGCCTGGATGGCGGCCCCCTGAGGTCACGCCTCGGAAGGTGTCTCGGCCGAAGCCTCGGGCTGCGGGGCAGCCTCACCCGCGGCCTCGGCGCCGGGGTTGGACCCCTGACGCCCCGCCTTGCGGGCGGCCTGGGCCTCGCGGGCCTCGGCCATGGCTTCGGTCTTCTTCTTGTGCGGGCCCAGAACCATGATCATGTTCCGGCCGTCCTGCTTCGGGTTGGACTCGATGAAGCCGAGTTCCTCCACGTCCGAAGCGAGACGCTGGAGCAGTCGGAAGCCAAGTTCGGGGCGGGACTGCTCACGACCACGGAACATGATCGTGATCTTGACCTTGTCGCCCTGCTTGAGGAACCGGACGACGTGACCCTTCTTGGTGTCATAGTCGTGCGGGTCGATCTTCGGCCGGAGCTTCATCTCCTTGATGACCGTGTGCGCCTGGTTCTTGCGCGCCTCACGGGCCTTCATGGCCGACTCGTACTTGAACTTCCCGTAGTCCATGAGCTTGCACACGGGCGGACGGGCGGTCGCCGCCACCTCGACCAGGTCGAGGTCGTACTCCTGTGCGAGTTCCAGGGCCTTGGCAAGCGGAACAATCCCGACCTGCTCGCCGCTGGGACCGACAAGTCGCACCTCGGGCACGCGAATCCGGTCGTTGATGCGGGGCTCGGCGCTGATGGATCCTCCTCGGTAGCACCACGCGGCCGCCTGGCGGACAGCCACGTAACGTCTGTTTCGTCAGACCAACCGCACCAGCGCATCAAAAATGCCCCGGACGGGACACAGGCGGGGCTCCTGGAACAACCGGAACACCGCCGCGGTCAACCGCGGGGCGCATCGGGCGGCTCCATCGTCCGTACGGAACGATGGGCGCCACCTGACCGGTGACCCGCTGTCCGACAAGGACAGCCAGGTGGGAGATCGGAGCCTCCACTTGTGGGCCGGGCACATAGCTGCCCAGCCGGTCGTTACACAAGGTTAGCAGCTCCCCCGGGCGCGCGCTAACCGGCTGCCGCTCGCCGCTCCCGCAGACAGGAGGGCACGGCAGGGGGCCTATCGTATGGCTCATGAGTGACGCGACCCCCACCACCGATTCCCCCGGCTTCGACGACATGGCCCGCGACATCGCGGAGGTGCCCGCGGTCGAGGTGATCGTGACGGTCGCGGTCAATCTGATGAGCGCCGCAGCCGTGAAGCTCGGGCTGACCGAGGACGGCGACGAGCACAAGGACCTCGACGAGGCCCGCAAGCTGGTGCACGCGCTGGCCGGCCTGCTGGACGCCAGCACCACCGAGATCAGCTCGTTCCACGCGGCTCCGCTGCGTGACGGCCTGAAGTCCCTGCAGCTCGCGTTCCGCGAGGCGTCGCTCGTTCCGGACGAGCCCGGCCAGGGTCCCGGGGAGAAGTACACCGGTCCCGTCTTCGGCTGAGACCTGTCGGGTGGCCCCCGACAGGCGCTGAGCCCACCCGCTCGTCCGTACTGCTCCACAACGTTCCACGGCCGTGGGCCCCTGCCCGTCCCGGGCCCGGGTCCACGGCCGTCGTCGTCCCCGGCCCCGGCACCTGCCGGGGCCGAGGAGCCCTCCGGCGGCAGACCGCCGTCCGTACGCCGGTCGACGCGCGCATCCGTACGCCCGGTCCGTCCTGCGCGTACGGATGCACGCGCGGGACGGACCGGGCGGTCAGCGCGTGAACAGGGCCTCACCGGGCGCGGCCGCATCGGCCGGGAGCAGCGCCAGGTCCAGGCCGCGCACGAGGCGCGCGCGCAGGACCTCGTCGGCCGCCAGCCGTTCCGCGACCCGCCGGGCGGCGTCGGCGGGGTCCACGTCGGGTGCGAGCACGAGCGCGAGGGTGCCGTCCGCCCGCCCGGGACCGAGGTGGGCGCGGAGCACCGCGGGTTCCGCGGCGACCGCCCGCCGCACCGCCGAGGTGACCGCGGGGTCGTCCAGCGGATCGGCGCTGGTGCGGCCCTCGGCGAGGGCGAGCAGGGCGGAACCGGTCAGCTCGAACGCCACCGGGCCGGCGAGATCGAGGACGATGGTGTCCGCCTTCTCGTGCGCGGCGGCCTGCAGTGCCTGGTGCAGGGGCACGGCGACGGGGCGGGCCTGCGGATCCCAGCGGGCCAGCGAGTCGGTCGAGGTGAAGGCGGGCAGGGCCCGGCGGTCTCCCGCCTGAAGGGTGGGGACGGCCATGTCGCTGGTCTTCTCGCGACGCAGCCCCTTCTCGTCCTCCTCCACCTCCCCGAGCACGGCGACGACGGGGACCAGGAGCCGGGTGCCCTTGAGTGCTTCGAGGACCGGGCCGACGGCCTTCCGGTCTGCCGCCCACGCGGCCAGCGCCGCGCTCAGGGCCGGATCAGCCGTGCCGTCGTCGTCGGAGTAACCGGGGTCCGGAATGTTCTTCTGCGCCACAGGGCGAGCGTAGTGCCTGGGGTTTCCTACCTTGCCGACAGGTCGGACCCAGCCGGCTCCCAGGTGCCGTTCCTAACGTCCGGACCATGTCCCGCATCGGATTCCGCCGTGTCGCCCTGCCCTCGTCCGTGACGGCCACGATCCTGGTCGCGGCCGTGGCCGCGGGCGGCATCCGGCAGGTCGGCCGGTCGTCGGAGCACGAGCCCCGCGCCGCGGCCTCCGTATCGTCCGTACCCGCCGCCGGGGCCACCCCGGCCCCGGCATCGACGAGTGAGGAGCCGACGGTGGATCTCGACACGGCGCTGGCCGCGGCGGTGGAACCGCTGCTGACCGACGCGGGGGAGGCGAAGGTGTCCGTCGCGGTGCTGGACACCGGGAGCGGGGCGCAGGCCGTCTACGGGGACGGGGCGTACGACACCGCCAGCATCGTGAAGGTCGACATACTCGCGGCGCTGCTGCTCCGGGCCCAGGACGAGAGGCGCGTGCTCACCTCCGACGAGCGGGATCTCGCGGCCGCCATGATCGAGCGGAGCGACAACGCCGCCGCCACCGCGCTGCTACAAGCGATCGGCGGGTCGGAAGCACTCGACGCCGCCAACGCCCGCCTCGGCCTGACCGGGACGACGGCCGCGCACGCATGGGGCCTGACCAGTACCACTGCGGCGGATCAACTGACCCTGCTGAAGGCGGTGTTCGGTACGGGATCGGAACTGAGCGCGGCCTCCCGCACCTATCTGCGGCGACTGATGGGGCAGGTCGTGGCCGACCAGCAGTGGGGGGTGTCGGCGGCGGGCAGCGACTGGGCCCTGAAGAACGGCTGGCTGCCCCGGACGGCGACCGGGCTGTGGGACATCAACAGCATCGGAGAGGTGCGGGCGGACGGCCGCACCTATCTGGTGGCGGTGCTCTCGGGCGGGCAGCGGACGAAGGAGACGGGCATCGCGCTCGTCGAGTCGGTGGCGAGAGCGGCGGTGGGTGTGCTCGACGCCGCACGGTGAGCGGACGACGGGCGGGTGCCGCGGTCAGCGCCGCACGGTCGCCGGTCTGCCGCTCCTGCCTCGCCACAGCACCACGGCCAGTGCCAGCAGGACCGCTCCGAGACCGCCCGCGGCGGGGGCGAGCCAGCCCGCGGGGCCGCTGTCATGGCGCACGGGGGTGGGGCCGGCGCCGAAGTACCGCTTCCGGTATCCGGCCTCGGCGGACTCGGCGCGCAGGCCGGCCGGACGGAGCGCGGCCCCGGCCCTGATCGCCGCGGCCGGATCGACGATCCCGTATCCCCGGGCGTCGTCCCGGCCGGACGCGGGGGCGCTGCGCGCCGTGTCCGTGAGCAGGCGCTTGATCTGGGCGGGGGTCAGTCCCGGGTGTGCGGCGCGGACCAGCGCGACCGCGCCCGAGACGAACGCGGCGGCGGCGGAGGTGCCCCACTCCACGTAGTACTGGCGGTCGGGGGCGGCGACGACGATGTCCACCCCGGGGGCGCTGACGGTCGCGTACCAGCGGCGGGTGGAGAACGCGGCGTGGGTGCCGTACCGGTCGACGGCGGCGACCGCTATCACGCCGGGATAGGCGGCGGGGTACGAGATGTGGTCGCCCTTCTCGCCCCCGTTGCCCGACGAGGCGACGACGACGGCACCCTTCTTCAGCGCGTACTGGATGGCGGCGTCCTCGCCCGGTTCGGGGTGGGCCGACTCGCTGTCGTCGCCGAGCGAGAGGTTGATGACGTCGGCGCCGTGGTCGGCGGCCCAGCGGATGCCGTCGGCGAGGGCCGTGCCCCGGGACTCCCGGGCCTTGGCGCGAGACGGGTCGGAGGCTTCGAGGATCACCCGGACCGGAAGGATCTTCGCCTCGGGCGCGATGCCCAGGACGCCGTCGCCGCGTCCGTCGCCATGGCCGTGACCTGCGATGATCCCGGCCATCGCGGTGCCGTGCCGGGCCCAGGAGCGGTCGCCCCGCCCGGCGCCGAAGCCGATCATGTCCTTGCCGGGCAGCACCTGGCCCGCCAGGTCGGGGAGGCTCCCGTCGACCCCGGTGTCGACGACGGCGACGGTGATTCCCCTGCCCTTGGTGGTCCGCCAGGCCTGATCGGTGTGGAGTGCCTGAAGACCCCACTGCTGGTCCCGGATGGCGTCTGCCCTGGCCGGCACCGCGGGCAGCAACGCGAACGCGGTGGCGGCACAGACGGCGCCCAGGACGCGGCGGCGTGTGCGGCGGCTCATTCCGGCTTCTCCGTGAGGTCGGTGACGGTCCGGCGCAGGCCGCGCTCGATCCGGTCGGCGATTCCCTCGGCCTCATGACCGAGTCCGGCCTGGGCGGCGGCCGTGGTGGCGTTCGCGGCCATGGCCCTGGCGGCGGGTTGCGGATCGGGGACCGTGCGGCCGTCGGCGAATCCGGAGACGGCGAACACGACGACGGGGACCTCGGTCAGAACGTGGATGGTCCAGCTGGCGCGCTGCCGGTCGCCGAATCCGGCGGCGACGGTGTCCTCGACGGGGTACGCACGGGGCATCAGATCCGCGCGCCGGTCGAGGTGCTGGTCGGTGAAGCGGGTGCTCAGCGCCCTCATGGCGTCGGTGTCGCCCTCGGTGAAGATCACCCCCACCGTGGTGACGCTGCTGCTGGTGGCGTCGGCGTAGGTGGCCCGGAGCAGGCGCTCGCATCCGACGGGGGCGAGGGTCCTGGCCAGCAGCGGGTCCAGGGCCGAAGCGCAGCCGCCGTCCGGGGCGACGGCGACCCGGGTCCAGACCCGGTCGGCACCGCCGGGCCCCGCTCCGTCACCGGCCAGCGTGCGCGGGAAAAGCGTGTCCACGGGGACGCTGTGCCAGGCCGAGCGACCCACGGTGTAGGCGCTGTGGGCGGCGGGGTCGGCCGAGGAATCGCTGGTCAGCCAGGCGCCGGTGGCCGCGCCGCCGATCAGTCCGAGCCCGAGCACCACACAGGCGGCGGCGCTCGCGGTCCTGAGGGGGTGGCGGGTACGGATCGGGCGCAGCCGGGTCGTGGTCTCGACGGGGGTCTCGGGCGGCGGGTGACCAAACGGGTGCGGCCGGGGCTGCTGGTAGGCGTGCGGGAGACGAGTCGGCCCGGTCGGTGGTGCCCCCGCACCCGGGTGCGGGGTGAGGTCCACGGCACCGACGGGCCGCCGGCGGGTCGGGGCGGGCGGCTGCCCGGGGCGGAGCGGGGCGGCGGAGGGGACGACGGGTGAGGGGGCCGGGGGAACGGGCCGGAGCCGGGTCGTCGTCTCCACGGGCGGCGCTCCGGCCGCGGGCGGCGCCTGAGGTGTCACCACCGGCCGCGGCCCCTGATGCGGCGGCTGATCCGGCTGCTGCTCCGGCTGCGGTGGCCGGGGCGCGGAGTGCGGCGCCGGGGCGGCCGGGACCACAGGAACCGCCGGACCGGGGTTCGGCGTCGGCGCTCCGGGCGGCGGGGTCCCGGGACGCGGCGGAAGAGGTGCGGCGGCCGAGGTGTCGGCAGGACGTCGCGCCGGGTCCGCGGTCGTCGATGGCGGCGGGGTCGTGGGGCGGGGCGGGACGGGAGCACGGTGCGCCTCGGTACTCATCCGCCCCCCTGATCCTGTTCCGTACCGTGCGCGGATCGACGTCACAGGCAGGCCTGTTGGTTGCCGCGTGCCCGTCACTCTACGGGGTGGGACGGCCCCTGCGGGAGCAGGACGCCGCCGCCCCTGGAGGATCTGCGCAGATCATCCCCCTACCCAGCGGTACGGACGTCTGGCAAGCTGCGGCCATGACTGCCCGCGCCGCTGACCGGACCCGCTACGACCGGGCCACTGCCCATCTGGACGCCCCGATCGCCATCGTCGACCTGGACGCGTTCGACGCCAACGCCGACGATCTCGTGCGCCGGGCCGCCGGGAAACCGATCCGGGTGGCGAGCAAGTCGGTGCGCTGCCGGGCCCTGTTGGAGCGGGTGCTCGCGCGGCCCGGGTTCGCGGGGATCATGTCGTTCACGCTGGCCGAGTCGCTGTGGCTGGCGCGGGCCGGTTTCGAGGACGTACTGCTGGCCTATCCGTCGGCCGACCGGGCCGCCTTCGCGGAGCTCGCCGCCGACCCGAAGCTGGCCGCCGCCGTGACGGTGATGGTGGACGACCACGCGCAGCTGGAGCTGATCGACGCGGCGCGGGCCGGTGGCCGCGAGGAGATCCGGGTCTGCCTGGAGCTGGACACCTCGTTGCGGCTGCTCGGCGGCCGGGTCAGGATCGGCGCCCTGCGCTCACCGCTGCGCTCCCCCGCCCAACTGGCCGAGCTGGCACGCTCGGTGGCACGCAGGCCGGGCTTCCGGCTGGTGGGTCTGATGGCGTACGAGGGGCACATCGCCGGGGTCGGCGACTCGGTCGCGGGACGGCCGCTGCGTTCCCGGGCGATCCGGCTGATGCAGGCCACGGGCCGCAGGGAGCTGGCTGTCCGGCGGGCCGAGGTGGTGCGGGCGGTGCGGGCGGTGGCACCGGACCTGGAGTTCGTGAACGGCGGTGGCACCGGCAGCGTCCAGCACACGGCGGCGGAGCGCGCGGTGACCGAGATCGCGGCCGGCTCCGGGCTCTACGTACCGCGGCTGTTCGACAACTACACGTCGTTCACGGCGCGTCCGGCGGCGCTCTTCGCCCAGCCGGTGGTGCGTCGGCCGGGTGTGGGTGTGGTGACGGTCCTCGGGGGCGGCTATCCGGCGTCCGGGCCCGCGGGCGCGGACCGGCTGCCGGTCCCGTATCTGCCGGAGGGGCTGCGCTACGACGGGCAGGAGGGGCCGGGCGAGGTGCAGACCCCGCTGCTCGGTGCCCCGGCCGACGATCTGCTGATCGGCGACAAGGTGTGGTTCCGGCATGCGAAGGCCGGTGAACTGTGCGAGCGCTTCGACGAGTTGCAGCTGATCGAGGGCGACCGGGTGACGGCGGCCGTGCCGACGTACCGGGGCGAGGGTCGTACGTTTCTCTGAGCCGGGGTCCCCGGCCGGGGTCCGGGCGCCACGGAACTGCCCGTGCCGCCGCTCGTCCGGCCGTCGTCGATCGGCCGGATCGGTGCCCGGCGTCGCGGCTTGCGGATCCGGCCGGGCGGTGGCGCGTCGCTCGTCCCCCCGCTCCGGGTTTCGGTCGCCGGCAGGGGCCCTTCGAGCCCCTGCCGGCCTGCTTCGGCCGCTTCGCGCGGAAGGGTCCGGTGCTGTGGCCGGAAAGGTTTGCCGGGAGGCTCACGGCGTCCGGTGCGATGCGTCGCAAGGCGGAGGATCGCCCTCGTACCGGACGCACTCGGGTGATGCGACAACGCGGCGAGGTGCCGTACCGGGCGCCGCGAGCCGGTAACCCTTCCGGTCACGGCACTAGAGGGGTGTGACGTACGCGCCGGAGATGCCCCCGTCGACGAGGAAGTCGGTGGCGTTGACGAACGAGGAGTCGTCGCTCGCGAGGAAGGCGACCGCCGCCGCGATCTCCGTTGCCTCGGCGAAGCGGCCGACCGGGATGTGCACCAGCCTGCGGGCAGCGCGTTCCGGATCCTTGGCGAACAGTTCCTGGAGCAGCGGGGTGTTGACCGGTCCCGGGCACAGCGCGTTGACCCGGATGCCCTCGCGGGCGAACTGCACGCCGAGTTCGCGGGACATGGCGAGGACGCCGCCCTTGGACGCGGTGTACGAGATCTGGCTGGTGGCGGCTCCCATGATCGCGACGAAGGACGCGGTGTTGATGATCGAGCCGCGGCCCTGGCGGCGCATGTAGGGCAGGGCGGCCTTGCAGCAGAGGTAGACGGAGGTCAGATTGACGTCCTGGACGCGCTTCCACGCCTCCAGGCCGGTGGTGAGGATGGAGTCGTCGTCGGGCGGGGAGATGCCCGCGTTGTTGAAGGCGATGTCGACGGAACCGTAGGTGTCGAACGCGGCCCTGAAGAGCGCCTCGACCTGTTCCGGGTCGGTGACGTCCACGCGTACGAAGGTGCCGCCGACCTCCTCGGCCGCGGCCTTGCCCGCGTTCTCGTCGATGTCCCCGCAGACGACGTTCGCGCCCTCCGACGCCAGGCGGCGTGCGGTGGCGAGGCCGATGCCACTGGCGGCTCCGGTGATGACGGCGGTGCGGCCGACCAGGCGGCGGCAGATGTTCTCGCTGTCGGTGGTGGTCATGCGGGCTCAGGCCTCCGTACTGAAGAAGACGTTCTTGGTCTCGGTGAATGCGGCGAGCGCGTCGGGGCCGAGTTCGCGGCCGAGTCCGGATTGCCCGTAGCCGCCGAACGGGGTCCAGTAGCGGACACTGGAGTGGGAGTTGACGGAGAGGTTTCCGGCCCGGACCGCCTGCGAGACGCGCAGCGCGCGGCCCACGTCACGGGTCCAGACCGAGCCGGCCAGGCCGTACTCCGTGGCGTTGGCGAGCCGGACGGCGTCGGCCTCGTCGTCGAAGGGCAGGACGACGGCGACGGGTCCGAAGACCTCTTCGGTGGCGACGGGCGAGTCCGGGCGGGCGTCGGTGAGGACGGTCGGCGGGAACCAGAACCCGGGGCCTTCGGGTGCCTTGCCCCTGAGGGCGGTCGCATCCTCGGGGACGTAGCCGCGGACCCGTTCCAGCTGCGCCCGGGAGATCAGCGGGCCCATCTGGGTGTTCTCGTCGGACGGGTCGCCCACGACGACCGATTCGATCGCGGGGGCGAGGAGTTCCAGGAAGCGGTCGTACGCGGATCGCTGGACCAGGATGCGGGTGCGGGCGCAGCAGTCCTGCCCCGCGTTGTCCAGGAACGCCATGGGGGCGGCGGCCGCGGCGGCCTCGATGTCGGCGTCGGCGAAGACGATGTTGGGGCTCTTGCCGCCGAGTTCGAGGGTGAGCCGCTTCACCCGGGCGGCGCACTTGGCCATGATGTGCCTGCCGACCCGGGTGGAGCCGGTGAAGACGATCTTGGCGATGCCGGGATGCTCGACCATGGCATCGCCCGTCACGTCGCCCGCACCCGGCAGCACCTGGAGCAGGTGTTCCGGAAGCCCTGCGTCCAGGGCGATCCCGGCCAGTCGCAGGGCGGTGAGCGGGGTGGTCTCGGCGGGTTTGAGGAGTACGGCGTTGCCTGCGGCGAGGGCGGGGGCGACGCCCCAGGCGGCGATCGGCAGGGGGAAGTTCCACGGTGCGATGACACCGATGACACCGAGGGGTTCGAGGAGCGTGATGTCGAGTCCGCCGGGCACCGGGATCTGCCGGCCGGTGAGCCGTTCCACTCCCCCGGCCGCGTAGTCGAGCAGATCACGGACGTTGGCCGCTTCCCAGCGGGCGTTGCCGAGCGTGTGGCCCGCCTCCTGAACCTCCAGTCGGGCCAGTTGCTCGGCTTCGCCGTCGACGGCCAGGGCGAAGCGGCGCAGCAGCCGGGCGCGGTCGGCGGGGGCGAGGGCGGCCCAGGTGCGCTGGGCGGCCGCGGCCCGGACGACCGCCGCGTCGACCTCGGCGACGGTGGTGGACGCGACGGTGGCGAGGAGTTCTTCCGTCGCCGGGTTGAGTACGTGGTGTTCCACCGGGTGGTCGGGTGTGGTCACTCAGTGCCTCACAGTCGTTCGAAGGAGCGGCGGAGCTCCCAGTCGGTCACTGCGGCGTCGAAGGCTTCGAGTTCGACGCGGGCCATGTTGCGGTAGTGCGCGACGACGTCGTCGCCGAAGGCCGCCGTGGCGATCTCGCTCCTCTCCCAGAGTTCGGCGGCCTCGCGCAGCGTGGTGGGAACGTGGTCGTATGCGGCGGTGTAGGCGTTGCTCCCGCACGGCTCGGGGAGTTCGAGCCCCTTCTCGATGCCGTGGATGCCCGCCGCGACCATGCCGGCGACGGCGAGGTACGGGTTGACGTCACCGCCGGGCAGCCGGTTCTCGAAGCGCGTCGAGCGGCCGTGGCCGACGACGCGCAGCGCACAGGTGCGGTTGTCGTGCCCCCAGGCGACGGCGGTCGGGGCGAAGGAGCCCGGCTGGAAGCGTTTGTAGGAGTTGATGTTGGGCGCGTAGAGGAGGGAGAAGTCGCGCAGGGCGGCCAGTTGTCCGGCGAGGAAGTGCCGCATCACCGCGGACATGCCGCCGTCCTCGTCCGCCATGGCGTTGTGCCCGGCCTCGCCGACGGGCTGGAGCGAGAGGTGGATGTGGCAGGAGTTGCCCTCGCGCTCGTTGAACTTGGCCATGAAGGTGAGCGCGCAGCCCTCCTGGGCGGCGATCTCCTTGGCGCCGGTCTTGTAGACGGCGTGCTGGTCGCAGGTGACCAGGGCCTCGTCGTAACGGAACACGATCTCGTGCTGGCCGGGGTTGCACTCGCCCTTGGCGGACTCGACGGTGAGCCCCGCGGCGGTCATGTCGTTGCGGATGCGGCGCAGCAGCGGCTCGACGCGACCGGTGCCGAGGACGGAGTAGTCGATGTTGTACTGGTTGGCCGGGGTCAGGTCACGGTAGTTGCGGTCCCAGGCCTGCTCGTAGGTGTCCTTGAAGACGATGAATTCGAGTTCGGTGCCGACATGGGCCGTGTAGCCGAGCTCCGCCAGCCGTTCCAGCTGACGGCCCAGGATCCGCCGGGGCGCGGCGGCGACGGGGGAGCCGTCCTCCTGGGTGAGGTCGGCCATGACCATGGCCGTGCCCTCGTTCCAGGGCGCCGGGCGCAGGGTGGAGAGGTCTGCGTGCATGGCGAAGTCGCCGTAGCCGCGGTCCCAGGAGGACATCGCGAATCCGTCGACGGTGTTCATGTCCGTGTCGACGGCGAGCAGGTAGTTGCATCCCTCGGTGCCGTGCTCCACGACCTCGTCGAGGAAGAAGCGGGCGGCGAACCGTTTGCCCTGCAGCCGTCCCTGCATGTCGGGGAAGGCGAGGACGACGGTGTCGATCTCACCGCTTGCGACGAGGGCGCGCAGCTCCTCGATCCCGAGCGGTGGGGTTCGGTCTGACACGGGATACTCCTCCTTCGGTCGGCCGGAACATCGGTCAGCCGGAACGTTTAAGGTATGCGAGAGAACCATTAATTGTGAAGGGAAATCGGGACGTGGCCGAGGAAAGCGAGTTCACCGACCGTCCGATGCCCGTACTGCGGCCGGTCCGGGCGGGGAACGGCTTCGAGGAGGCGCTGGAGCAGATCCTCCAGGTGGTCAGGCTCGGCCTGGTGCCCGGCGGCGGGCGGCTGCCGGCCGAACGCGAGCTGGCCGAGCTGATGGGGATCAGCCGCGTCACGCTGCGCGAGGTGCTGAAGGTCCTGCAGGACCAGGGCCTGGTGGAGAGCAGACGGGGGCGGTACGGCGGGACGTTCGTGCTGCCCCGCACCGGCAGTCCGGGCGAGGACGAGCTGCGCCGGAAGGTCGAGTCCGTCGACATCGAGGACGTGCTGCGCTTCCGCGAGGTGCTGGAGGCCGGGGCCGCCGGGCTGTGCGCCGCACAGGGATTGACGGACGACGGCGCGGACCGGCTGCGTGCGGCTCTGACGGCGACTCACGAAGCACCTCTGCCCGAGTACCGCAGGATCGACACCCTGTTCCATCTCACCCTGGCCGAACTCTCCGGCTCCGCAACCCTGACCGCGCAGTACGCGGCGGTCCGGGCCACGCTCAACGACCTGCTCGACTGCATACCGCTGCTGGTGCGGAACCTGGAGCATTCGCAGCATCAGCACACGAGTCTGGTCGAGGCGGTTCTCGACGGGGACGCGGAGGCGGCGCGTGCGGTGATGCGCGAGCACTGTGCGGGCACGGCCGCGTTGCTGCGCGGGTTCCTGACCTGAGAGCCCGCCGGGTGCACCGCCGTCGCTGCTGTACCGGCCCGCGGAATCGCAAAGGTATCCTCTGCCACCATTGACATCATGGAACCGAGTCCGCCCGCACAGGCGGCCGACCGGAGGGACCGTCCCGTGTCCGAACCTCTCATCGGCGTCTCCACCTATCTGGAGCCCGTGGCGCGCTGGGGTGTCTGGGAGCTGCCCGCCGCCCTCCTCCCGGCCGCCTATCCACGCATGGTCCAACGGTCCGGCGGCCTCGCCGCGCTGCTCCCCCCGGACGCCCCCGGCCGGGCGGCGGCCGCGGTGGCCCGGCTGGACGGTCTCGTGATCGCGGGCGGTGCCGATGTGGAACCGGAACGGTACGGCGCGGAGCGCGACTTCCGGACCGGTCCGCCGGCGCGGGAGCGCGACGCCTGGGAGCTTGCCCTGATCGGGGCCGCACTGGAGTCCGGCACACCGGTGCTGGGCATCTGCCGCGGTATGCAACTGCTCAATGTGGCGCTCGGCGGCACCCTGGTCCAGCACCTCGACGGGCACGCCGGCCCACTGGGCGCGACCGGATTCCTCGGCACCCACCCCGTGACCCCCGTACCGGACACCCTCTACGCGTCGATCGTGCCCGAGGAGACCGACGTCCCCACCTACCACCACCAGTGCGTGGAGCGGCTGGCACCGGGGCTGGTGGCGTCCGCGCACGCGACGGACGGCACGGTCGAGGCGGTCGAGCTGCCGGGAGCGCAGTGGGTGCTCGGGGTGCAGTGGCATCCGGAGATGGGCGACGACCCACGGCTGACACAGGCACTGGTGACGGCCTGCACGACCCGGCCGGTCCGATCCCGTACGCCGCTCGCGGACCTCACGCCACCGCGGACGGCGGAGGCCTGAGGGCGCGCCGCCGCGGTGCCCGCCGCCCGGACCGCTACAGGTCGCGGCCCGTGAGCGACAGCAGATCCCGGGCCGGGCCGGTCGGGCGGTGGCCCGAGGGCCATACGGCACGGAGCTGACGGCGGAGCCGTACTCCGGCGATCGGGATCTTGACCAGCCGCCTGGCGGACAGCTCCTCGCCCAGCGCCAGTTCGCTCAGCACGCACGGTCCCGCGCCGCTCTCGGCCGCCCCCTTCACCGCGGTGGTCGAGGAGAGTTCGAGCAGGGGCTGGGCGAGGCCGCCGTGCACGGCCAGGGCGGCGTCCAGGACCTGGCGGGTGCCGGAGCCGTACTCGCGCAGGATCAGCGGGGTCGCGGCCAGTTCCTGCGGGGTCAGGGGGGTGCGGCGGCGGGCCCACGGGTGCGACGGGGCCACCACGACGACAAGACGGTCGTGGGCGATGACCGTGCCGTCGAGCCCTTCCGGCACGGAGAGGCCCTCCACGAAACCGAGGTCGGCCTCACCGACGAGAAGCCGCCCCGCGACCGCCGCCGAATTCCCGGCGAGCAGCGAGACCGCGGTGTCCGGCCGTTCGGCGCGCAGCGCTATCAGCCAGCCCGGCAGCAGGTATTCGGCGATCGTCATCGAGGCGGCGACCCGCAACCGGGAGTCGCGCCGGTCGCGCAGCGCCTGCGCTCCGGCGTCGAACGCCTCCGCCGCCTCGACGATCCTGCGCGCCCAGTCGGTGACCAGCGCACCCGCGTCGGTGAGCCGGGAGCCGCGTGGTGAACGGTCCAGCAAGGCCAGGCCGAGCTGCCGCTCCATCGACCGGATGCGGCTGCTGGCCGCGGGCTGGGTGACGCCCACGTCCCGTGCCGCGCGCCCCAGACTGCCGTGCCGGGCGACGGCGAGGAGCAGCTCCAGCGCACCGAGGTCGGGAACCCGGTGCCCGAGCGGAATGTACTGTTCACCGGACATAAAGTCAGCTTATGACCTCATAGAGACGGGATCCCTGGTGGGGGCCGG
This sequence comes from Streptomyces sp. NPDC093149, assembly GCF_044754145.1. Classification (NCBI taxonomy): domain Bacteria; kingdom Bacillati; phylum Actinomycetota; class Actinomycetes; order Kitasatosporales; family Streptomycetaceae; genus Streptomyces; species Streptomyces sp. NPDC093149. The sequence continues at coordinate 239,397 of NZ_JBIVON010000009.1, read as the reverse complement.
ACCCGCGCGCCGAAAATCGTGGCATGGCCATCTTTCCGCAGACTCAGCAGTCCCCAGCCACGCATGCGCCCGCTCCACGGCTCCCGCACCTGCGGCACATCGGCCCCAACTGGTACGCAAGCGTCATGGGCACCTCGATCGTCGCGAGCGCGGGTGCGACGCTGCCCGTGCACATCCCGGGACTCCGGGGTGCCTGCACGGTGGTGTGGGCGCTCGCCACGGTGATGCTCGCGGTGATACTCACGGCCCGGACCGGGCACTGGATCGCCCATCGCGACCAGGCCCGCACCCATCTGCTCGACCCGACCGTCGCCCCGTTCTACGGCTGTCTCGCGATGGCCCTGCTCGCCGTCGGCGGTTCGACGATGGTGGTCGGCCGGGACGTCATCGGGCACCAGGCGGCCTTGGCGCTCGATGTGGTGCTGTACACGGCGGGCACCCTGATCGGGCTGGCCGCCGCGGTCGCGATCCCGTACCTGATGGTCGTACGCCACCGGGTCGCGCCCGGCACCGCGTCGCCTGTCTGGCTGCTGCCGGTGGTGGCCCCGATGGTCTCCGCGGCACTCGGCCCACTGCTGGTGCCCGAGCTGCCCGCCGGTCAGTGGCGGGAGGCGCTGCTGCTGGCCTGCTACGCGATGTTCGGGCTGAGTCTGCTGGCCACGCTGGTGATGCTGCCGCTGATCTTCGCCCGCCTCGTCCACGAGGGCCCGCTGCCGCTCGCGCTGACGCCCACGCTGTTCCTGGTCCTCGGTCCGCTGGGCCAGTCGACGACGGCTGTCAACCAGCTCGCCGATGTGGCGTCGGGCGCGATCGGGGAGCCCTATGTCTCAGGGCTCAAGGCGTTCGCCGTGCTGTACGGGGTGCCGGTGATGGGCTTCGCGCTGATGTGGCTGACGCTGGCCCTCGCGATGGTGGTGCGGGCCGCGCGGAACGGCATGACCTTCACCATGACGTGGTGGGGCTTCACCTTCCCGGTCGGTACGTGTGTCACCGGCGCCACGGGTCTGGCCCGGCACACCGGGCTGACGGCGTACACCTGGCTGGCCGTCGCGCTGTACGTGCTGCTGGTGACGGCGTGGGCGGTGGCCGGGCTCCGGACGCTGCGCGGGCTGTTCAGCGGAGCGCTGCTCGCAGCGCCGAAGGCGCCTGCGCCAGCGACGGCCCGTACCAGGTGAGGAATCGCCCGTCGACGAGTGCGGCGGGCAGTGCGGGAAACGCCTCGGGCCCGTCGTCCGCGGTGAAGCGGTACGGCTCGTCGGGCAGGACGACCAGATCGGCACCCGCCGTGTTGAGCGCGTCGAGCGGGATCCGGGGATAACGCTCGGCGTGGTCCGCGTAGACGTTGTCGACACCGAGCCTGGCCAGCAGGTCCCCGGCGAAGGTGTCACGGCCCAGCACCATCCAGGGCCTGCGCCAGACGGGCACGACCGCACGGCGCGGGGCGCGGGGCGTCGGGAGCGCGGCCCAGGCGGCCTCGGCCTCGTCCAGCCAGCGCGGTCTGGCCTGTCCGCAGGCGGTGACCAGGACCCTTTCCAGTTCCTCGAAGGCCTGGTCGAGGGTGCGGACCTCGGTGACGAGCACCTCGATCCCGGCGTCCCCGAGCGCCGCGAGATCGCTCGCGCGGTTCTCCTCCTCGTTGGCGACGACGAGATCGGGCCGGAGCGCGACGACGGCGGCCACGTCGGGGTTCTTGGTGCCGCCGATCCGGGCGGCGGTCAGGCCCGGCGGATGGGTGCACCAGTCGGTGACGCCGACCAGCAGGCCCGGGGCGGTGACGGCGACGGCCTCGGTGAGCGAGGGGACCAGGGAGACGACTCGCACGGCGACTGCTCCTCCCTCAGCGACGTGGCTCGAAAGTGGCGTCGATGTGCTCGGCGACCGCGACGACCAGCAGCCGCGTACCAGGCATCGTGGCCCGCCAGCGGTGTCGTACCCCGCCGGACAGGAACAGCGTGTCGCCCTCCTCCAGCCGGTGTGCCTGCCCCTCGGCCTCCACCTCCGCCGCACCCCGCACCACGTACATCAGCTCGTCGTTGCGGTGCTGGAACTCGCGCCCGAGGTCGAGTTCGCCGGTGAACTCCAGGGCGCTGAGCTGGTGGCGTCCGCGCACCACCCTGCGCACCCCGTCTCCCTCGCCCGCCCGCACGACGTCGACGGCGCGCGCCGAGTCCGCGGCGGCCCGCAGCCGTGCCGTGGTGGTCTCCAGGGCTTCGGCGACCCGGTCCAGGGACCGGGCGCTGGGCCTGGCGCGCTCGTTCTCGATCTGGCTGAGAAACGGCACGGACAGGCCGCTGCGGCCGGCGACCGCCGCCAGGGTGAGCCCCAGGGATCTGCGTCGTCGGCGGACCGCGGCGCCCACGCGGAGTGCTTCCTTGTCGTCCATGTCCGGCTCCCTCCCGACTCGTCATCCTTCCGGCTGCGGGCACATTACGCATACGGTTGCGCAAGGTCGGCCGGTTCACGAGCGTCCGGACAGCCCGAAGGGGTGGGCCCGCCGACGGCGGCGCCCACCCCTTTCCGGTGCTCCGGGCCCTACTGCGGAGCCATCTTGTCCGTGATACCCGGGTTCTTCTCCATCCAGGCCTTCACGGCTTCCTCCTCATGGCCCGTGCCGCGCTGCTGGATCTCGTTCTCCAGGCCGGCGAGCTGGTCCTCGCTCAGCTTGAAGTCCTTGAACCACTTCGTCAGCTGCGGGTACTGCTTCGGGAACTCCTTGCTGGCGATCGTGTGCAGCCGGTCCCCGTCGCCGAAGGCCTTCTCCGGGTCCTTCAGCTTGGTCATGCCGAACTCGTCGTACGCCCAGTGCGGCGTCCAGAGCAGCACCGCGACGGGCTCCTTCTTGGCGTACGCGCGCTCCAGCTCGGCGAGCATGCCGGGCGTCGAGGAGTCGACGACCTTGTACTCCTTGTCCAGGCCGTAGGTCGGCAGGACGTTCTTCTTGAGGTTCTCCATCGTGGCGGTGCCCGGCTCGATGCCGATGATCCGGCCCTTGAACTGCGAGGACTTGCCCTTGAGGTCGGCGAGGGACGTGACGTCCTTGACGTAGTCGGGCACCGCGACCTCGATCGAGGTCGGGCCGTACCAGGACCCGATGTCGGTCAGCCGGGAGCCGTACTTCTCCCAGTAGTTCTTCTGGGTGTACGGGAGCCAGCCGTCGAACTGCACATCGATCTGGCCGCGGGACATCGCCGTGTACATAGGACCGACCTCGAACTGCTTGAGGTTGATCTTGTAGCCGCGCTCCTCCAGGACCGCCTTCCACAGGTACGTGGCGGCGATGTCCTCCTCCCAGGGGAACCAGGCCATCTCGACGGCACGGTCGCGCTCGTCCTTGCCGTTCGTGCTCTTGGCCGCACCGGCCTCGGCGACGGGGGTCCACTTGTCGGCGACGCCCGGGTTGGCCTTCAGCCAGGTACGGACGGCCTCCTGCTCCTTGCCGGAGCCGGCCTTCTGGATCTCCGCCTCCAGGCCGGTGAGCTGGTCCTCGCTCATCTTGAAGTTCTTGAGCCAGGTGCCGACCTCGGGGTTGTCGGACGAGAAGCCCTTGCGGGCCAGGGTGTGGATGCCGTCGCCCTTGCCCCAGAGGTTCTTGGGGTCCTTGAGCTTCGTCAGTTCGAACTGGTTGTACGCCCAGTGCGGCGACCAGAGCGGGACGACGATCGGTTCCTTCTTGGCGTAGGCGCGCTTCAGCTCGGCCAGCATCGACGGCGTGGAGCCGTCGACGACCTTGTACTCCTTGTCCAGGCCGTACCCCGGCAGGATCTTGTCCTTGAGCAGGCCCATCTCGCCGGCGCTCGGCTCGATGCCCACGATCCGGCCCTTGAACTGCGAGGACTTGCCCTTGAGATCGTCCAGCGACCGGACGTCCTTCAGGTACGAGGGGACGGCCAGCTCCAGCGAGGTGGGGCCGTACCAGGAGCCCATGTCCTCCAGGCGGTCCTGGTACTTCTTCCAGTAGCTCGCGTGGGTGACCGGGAGCCACGAGTCGGTCTCGAAGTCGATCTGGCCGTTGGCCATACCGGTGTAGAGCGCACCGGCCTCGTACTGCTTGACGTCGACCTGGAAGCCGCGCCGCTCCAGCATCTCCTTCCACAGGAAGGTGGAGGCGATGCCCTCGTCCCAGGGGATGTAGCCCATGCTGATCTTCTTGCCCGCGCCGATGTCCGAGGCGCCGGCGGCGGTGGACTTGTCCGAGCGGGAGGAGCCGAAGAGGCCCAGGCCGCCCGCGACGAGTGCGAGGACGACGATGCCGGCGACCGCGACGACGGGCTGCGGGCGGTGGTTCCAGATCTTCAGCCCGCCGGCCATCGCCTGCGCCCTGGCGAGCGCACGCCGGGCGAGCGGGGAGACCTCACGGCCGAGCGCGCTGGTCATGCGGTCCAGATACATCGCCACGATGACGATGGAGATGCCCGCCTCGAAGCCGAGGCCGACATCGACATTGCCGATGGCGCGGTAGACGGCGCCACCGAGGCCGCCGCCGCCGACCATGCCGGCGATGACCACCATGGACAGGCCCAGCATGATGACCTGGTTGATGCCCGCCATGAGCGTGGGCAGGGCCAGCGGCAGCTGCACCCGCAGCAGGGTGTTGCGCCGGGTGGTGCCGAAGGCCTCGGCCGCCTCGACGAGCTCGGCGTCGACCTGGCGGATGCCGAGTTCGGTCATCCGGACGCCCGGGGGCAGCGAGAAGATGATCGTGGCGATGATGCCGGGCACCACGCCCACGCCGAAGAAGATGACGCCGGGGATCAGATAGACCATGGCGGGCATGGTCTGCATGAAGTCCAGGACCGGCCGGATCACCGCGCTGACGGTCTTGGAGCGGGACGCCCAGATGCCCACCGGCACGGCCAGCACCAGCGCAATGATGGTGGCGACGAGAACCAGCGTGAGGGTGTCCATCGCTTCGTCCCACAGCTCGACGGAGTCGATGACGGCGAAGCCGACGAACGCGAGCACCCCCGCGAGCAGACCGCGCAGCCACCAGGCGATGACGGCGACGATGCCCGCGAAGAGCAGCGGCGCGGGGGCGGAGAGGACGGCGGCTATGCCGTCGAACATGCCGCTGACGACGGAGCTGATCGCGTCGAACAGCCAGGACAGGTGGGTCTGCAGCCAGTCGACCGCGGAGTCGACCCAGTCACCCAGGTGGAGCCTAAACACTGGCCACCTTCTTCGCGGTGGCCGTGACGTCCTCGGGGGCCTCGGTGGGGGTCATCGGCTCGCCGAGGACGGCGAGCAGCCGGGCCCGCGGCACGACGCCGACGAGCTTGCCCTCGGCATCGGTCACGGCGACCGCGACTCCGCTCCGCGAGCAGGGCGTGAAGAGCTCGATGATCGGCGTGGACTCGGTGACGGTGGCCGGGGCCGCCCTGAGGACGTCGTCGGCGGTACGCAATTCCTCGCCGTCGTCCGTGCCGGTGCCCATGACGGTGTGCGGCTCCGCCATGATGGCGCCCGCGGTCAGCACCCGGGTGCGGTCGACGTCCTGGGTGAAGGAGGCGACGTAGTCGTTGGCCGGGGTGACGAGGATGTCCTCGGCGGTGCCGAGCTGGACGATCCTCCCGTCGCGCATCACGGCGATACGGTCCCCGAGGCGCATGGCCTCGTTGAGGTCGTGGGTGATGAAGACGATGGTCTTCTTCAGGCGCTTCTGGAGTTCGAGCAGCTGGTCCTGCATGTCACGGCGGATCAGCGGGTCGAGCGCGCTGAAGGACTCGTCCATCAGCAGCAGGTCGGCGTCGGTGGCCAGGGCGCGGGCCAGGCCGACGCGCTGCTGCATGCCGCCGGACAGCTCGTCGGGCCAGGACTTCTCCCAGCCGGCGAGACCGGTCAGCTCCAACGCCTCGGCGGCGCGCTTCTCGCGCTCTGCGCGCGGCACGCCCTGCACCTCCAGTCCGTACGCGGCGTTCTCCAGCACGCTCCGGTGGGGGAAGAGCGCGAAGTGCTGGAACACCATGCTGATCTTGGAGGACCGGACGTGGCGCAGTTCGGCGGGGCTCAGGGCGGTCAGGTCCTGGCCGTCGAACAACACGCGTCCGGCGGTGGGATCCAGAAGCCCGTTGAGCATGCGCAGCAACGTGGACTTCCCGGACCCGGACAGACCCATCACGACGAAGATCTGTCCCGGGTCGACGGTGAACGAGGCGTCGATCACCGCTGCGGTCGTTCCGTCGGCGCGCAGCTCGTCGCGGTCGGCGCCGCTTTCGAGCTTCTGCACGGCTTGATCGGGTCGTCTGCCGAACACTTTGTACAAGTGCTCGGCTTGCAGCCTTGACACATACACCTCGCGCGTTGAACCGAAAAACGGTCCGCCACCCCCTCCGGCAGACCGTGGAGCGGCACGGATTCGGCCCGCATGGCACGTGCATCAGTTGAAATTGCTACGTGATCCGCTCCGGCTGCGCGCCTGCCCCCACTTACACGAGCCAAACAGAAGAGTGACCCGAGTCACATATAAATAGCCGCCATGGGGCCGCACACCTCTTGACCTCGACACCCACCGGTGTACGGGACGGCCGCTGTCAGTGGGGTGCGGCATGATCGGTGTGTGACGCGACGCCTGATGCTCCTCGACACCGCCTCCCTCTACTACCGCGCCTACTTCGGGGTTCCCGATTCGGTACGCGCCCCGGACGGAACGCCGGTCAACGCCGTGCGCGGGCTGCTCGACTTCATCGGACGCCTGGTGCAGGACCACCGGCCGGACGAGCTGGTCGCCTGCATGGATGCCGACTGGCGGCCGCACTGGCGGGTGGAGCTGATCCCCTCCTACAAGGCGCACCGCGTGGCGGTGGAGACGGCCGAGGGGCTGCCCGACGAGGAGGAGACCCCCGACACCCTGGCCCCGCAGGTGCCGGTCATCGAGGCCGTTCTCGACGCGCTCGGCATCGCACGCGTCGGTGTCGCCGACTACGAGGCGGACGACGTGATCGGCACGCTCACCGGCCTGGCCACCGGCCCCGTGGACATCGTCACCGGCGACCGGGACCTCTATCAGCTGGTCGACGACGCCCGCGGGGTGCGGGTCCTCTACCCGCTGAAGGGGGTCGGCTCGCTCCAGCTGACCGACGAGGCCTGGCTGCGGGAGAAGTACGGGGTGGACGGTTCCGGCTACGCCGATCTGGCCCTGCTGCGCGGCGATCCGAGCGACGGACTGCCGGGCGTCCCCGGCATCGGCGAGAAGACGGCGGCGAAGCTGCTGGACGCGTTCGGCGATCTGGACGGGATCATGGCGGCGGTCGACGACCCGGCCGCCAAGCTGACGCCCTCGCAGCGCAAGCGGCTCGACGAGGCCCGGGACTACGTGGCCGTCGCGCCGAGGGTGGTCCGCGTCGCCGGTGACGTGCCCCTGCCGGAGTTCGACCCCGCGCTGCCAGCCGAGCCGCGCGATCCCGACGCCCTCGAAGCCCTCGCGAAGCGGTGGGGACTGGGCGGTGCGCTGCAGCGCCTGCGCTCCACACTGCGCGCATGAGGTGCTAGCTTAGGTAAGCCTAAGCAATCGGAGCAGGGAGAACCTCGTGGCAGAACGACCGGCGCGGCAGGCACCCAAGGCGCAAGGGGCCCGCGTTCTGCGCACCGAGCGGATCACCCCGCACATGGTGCGTGTCGTGCTCGGCGGTGACGGCCTCGCCGGTTTCGGGCTCTCCGGGTTCACCGACCATTACGTCAAGCTCTGTTTCGCCCCCGAGGGCGCGGACTACCCGCACCCGTTCGACGTGGCCCGCATCCGCGAGGAGCAGCCGCGCGAGCTGTGGCCGACCACGCGCACCTACACCGTGCGCTCCTGGGACCCGGTCGCCCGGGAGCTGGCCATCGACTTCGTGGTCCACGGCGACGAGGGTCTCGCCGGCCCCTGGGCGATGCGGGCGGCCCCGGGCGATGAGGTGACCTTCCTGGGCCCCGGCGGGGGCTACGGTCCGGACGCGTCGGCGGACTGGCACCTGCTGGTGGGCGACGAGAGCGCCCTGCCGGCCATCGCCGCGGCCCTGGAGCAGATGCCGGCGGGCGCGGTGGTGCACGCGTTCGTCGAGGTGTCGGACGCGACGGAGGAGCAGAAGATCGTGACGCCCCACGGGGTGGAGGTGACCTGGCTGCACCGCGGGGAGCGCCCGGTCGGCGAGGCACTGACGGCCGCGGTGAAGGATCTGGAGTTCCCGGCGGGCGACGTCCAGGCGTTCGTCCACGGCGAGGCGGGCTTCGTGAAGGAGATCCGCCGCCATCTGCGCCTGGACCGCCGGATCCCGCTGCCCCAGCTGTCGATCTCCGGCTACTGGCGGCTCGGCCAGAACGACGACGCCTGGCGCTCGGTCAAGCGCGAATGGAACGCGCAGGTGGAGCGCGAGCAGGAGAACGCGGCCTGACCGGCACGCACGGCCCCTGTGCCCCGCCCGCAGGCCGGGGCACAGGTGTTTCCGGGAGGGGCGCACCGTCCCGGAAGGCCGCCTGAACACTCACCGGAGGCCCGCGCCGTCCCCGGTCACCGCCGCCCGCACCGTCCCCGGTCACCGCCGCCCGCACCGTCCCCGGTCACCGCCGCCCGCACCGTCCCCGGTCACCGCCGCCCGCACCGTTCCCGGTCGCCGCCGCCCGGACCGGCCTCGCGGTCGACCCGGCCGGACCCGCGTCCGCCCGGCCCCGTCTCGCGCCGCGCGGACCGGCCTCGCGGCCTACAGGACCGGACCCGGCCCGTCGGCTCCCGCCCCGCCCCGGCCCGGACCACTCCCGCCGCCACCCGGGCCGCCCCCGACGAGGCCCCCGACCGCACCGACACCGTCGCCGTTGCCGTCGCCACCACCGTCGCTGTACGCACGCGAGGACGCGTCCACATGCGCGAGCCGTCGCAGCGCGCTGAACATCGCCTCCCCCAGCACCGTGCCGACGACCACGCTCTCCACCATGTCCTCGCGCGCCACCCGGCGCCCCACATAGTCGAGGTCGGCCCGCGCGACCGGCTCGGCGGCGGCCGCGTAGTCGTCGAGCAGTTCGACGAACCCGCCGTGCCCGGCCCGCCGCAGCGCGACGATCACTCCGGCCAGACACTCACCTGCCGGGCCGTGCGCCTCGGCCCGCCAGCCGCGCCGCTCCACCAGCTCCGCCACCTCCTCGCGGGCGTCGTCCAGTTCGGGCCCCGGCTCGTCCCCCTGCAGCGGGGCAAGGCGCTTGGCCGCGACGCCCAGCACCTTGTGCACCGGCTGCTCCGGGTCCTGGACCGCCCTCAGCACATCACCGATGGACGCGAGCGAGAGCCCTCCGACATCCAGCAACGCGCGGATCAGCCGCAGCCTGCGCTCATGCCCGGAGTCGTAGCTCGCCTGGTTCGGGCTGGTCAACTGCCCGGCAGGCAGCAGCCCTTCACGTACATAGAACTTGATCGTCGGTACCGGGACCCCGGACCGGCGACTCAACTCACCGATGCGCACCGCGTGTTCTTCCTTCCGCGCTTGCCAACCCCCCGAACCATCATAGATAGTTCCGCTATCGGATAGCGGTAAGTTCCACTATCCATAATTTCGAGGGGGGATCCTCATGACTTCCTGGCGTTCCTGGCATCGGCCGTTAGTCCTCTTCGCGGCGGCGATGGCCGTGATGACGGTCGTCTCGGCCGTGGGACTGGTGGCCGACGACCGGGTGCTGGCCGGCTCGGCGATCTGGTTCAAACCGTTCAAGTTCGCGGTCTCGTTCGTCGTGTACGCACTCGCGCTCGCCTGGATGCTGACGCCGGTCACCCGGGGCCGGCGCGCCGGATGGTGGGCCGGGACCGTGGTCGCCCTGTCCGGCCTGGGCGAGATGGTGATCATCACCGGTCAGGTGATCCGGGGGAAGCGCAGCCACTTCAACCACGCCACCCCGTTCGACGAGACGCTGTTCAGCGTCATGGGCGTCACGGTGGCCGTGCTCTGGGTGGGCACGCTGGTCATAGCCGTCCTGCTGCTCCGCGCCCGGATCGCCGACCGGGCCGCCGCCTGGGCGATCCGCTCGGGTGTCCTGCTCGCCCTGGTGGGCGCGGGATTCGGCTTCCTGATGACGCGGCCGACGCCCGAGCAGCGGGCGGCCGGGAACCTGGACACCGCCGATGTGATAGGCGCGCATTCCGTCGGCGTACCGGACGGCGGTCCGTCGATGCCCCTCACCGGCTGGTCGACGACCGGTGGCGATCTGCGCATACCGCACTTCGTCGGCATGCACGCGCTCCAACTGCTGCCGCTCTTCCTGCTCGCGCTGGTCTCCCTGGCCGCACGCTTCCCCCGGCTGCGCGACCCACGCGTCCGGCTGCGGCTGGTGATGGTCGCCTCCGGTGCGTACGCGGCGCTCGTCGCACTGGTCACCTGGCAGGCGTTGCGCGGCCAACCGCTGATCCACCCGGACGGCGCGACACTCGGCGCCGCGGCCCTGATCGTGGCGGCGACCGGCGTGTGCGGCTACGGGGCACTGCGGTCGGCTCCGGTGCCGCGGGCGGCCCGTACCGATGCGGACTCCGGTTCCGCCGAGCGGGAGGCTGCGGCATGACCGGCGCGCTCTTCGAGATCTCGTTCCTGCTGGCAGCCCCGTTCTGGCTGCTCATGATCCTCGCGCCGAACTGGCGCCCCACCGCACGCCTCGCCGCCTCCCCGCTCACCGTTCTGCCGGTGCTGACGGTCCATCTCGTCATGGCCCTGCCGGTCTTCCCCGAGCTCTGGGACGCGGTGCGCAGCCCCGACATCGACACCTTCCGCGATCTGACGGCCCTGGCCAACGGCGCGGGGGCGGTCTGGGCGCAGGTCATCGCCTGGGATCTGCTGCTGGGCCAGTGGATGTTCCTGGAGGGCCGCCGGCTGGGGATCTCTCCACTGGTGATGGGGCCGTTGCTGGCACTGACGATTCTGCTGTCGCCGATCGCGCTGCTGGTCTTCCTCGCGCTACGGGCGGTGCCGGGGCCGAGGGCCCGGCCCGGGAAGGGGACCCCGGACCGGGCCGGCCGCGCGTCGCCGCAGCGGTGTCCGTCAGACGGACTTCTGGTACGAGCGGAAGGTGCGGGTCGACAGCAGGACCGCCACCACGGCGAGTAGCAGCAGGGCTCCCCCGCGGCTGAGCACCACACCCCATTCGGGCTCGGCGCTCAGCGCCGAACGGCCCGCGACCATAGCCCAGTTGACCGGATTGAAGTCGGCGATGTGCCGCATCCAGGACGGCATCTGACTCGGAGCCATGAAGGAGGAGGAGAGGAACGTCAGCGGCAGCAGCAGAAAGGTGTTGATGCCGATGATCGACTCACGCTCACGGACCAGCATGCCCAGGGCGTTGGAGAGCGCGCCGAAGACCGTGCCGAGCAGGATCGACGCCACGACCAGGATCAGCAGCCCGCCCGCGCCACCCGGATAGGTGGCCCCGGCGGCCAGGCCGAGCAGCACGATGACGACGGACTGCGCGGCGGTGCTGATGCCGTTCTGCACGACGTTGGCGTTCATCAGCGCGTTACGGCTGACCGGGGTGGTCAGGAAGCGGTTGAGCGTGCCCCGCTCGATCTCCTCCAGGGTTCCCATGCCGGCCCACATGCTGGATCCGAGAGCGCTCATCACCACGATGCCCGGGATCAGGTAGTCCAGATAGGACGTGGTGCCGAAGCCGCCCAGTTCGACGACCTTCCTGAAGAGGTTGCCGAACAGGAACAGCCAGATCACCGGCTGGACCAGGGAGATCGCCAGGAAGATCGGCTGCCGGACGATCGCCATGAGCTGGCGTTGCGTCATGTACCACGTCTGTGCCAGAGCTCGACTGCTCATCGGACGTCTCCTGCGGGGGTGGGGGCAGGGGCCTGCCGGGCATCCGCGGCCTCGGCCTCGGAGAAACGGCGTCCGGCGTAGCGCAGATAGACGTCGTCGAGGGAGGGGCGGGCCACGGTGGCGGCGGCGACCGCCGCGCCGGCCCGCTCCAGGGCGGCGAGCAGGACGGGGACCGCCGCGGCGCCGTCCTCGGCACGGACGCTCACGCGGCGGCCGTCGACCAGCACCTCGTGCACCCCGGGCAGTCCGGTGAGCGCGGCGCCGATCGCCCTCGTGTCGCCGTCCGCACGCAGCTCCAGATGGACGGCGTCGCCGCGGAGTTCGCCCTTGAGGTCGTCGGGGGCTCCCTCGACGACGACCCGGCCGCGGTCGACGATCGCGATGCGTTCGGCGAGCCGGTCGGCCTCCTCCAGATAGTGCGTCGTGAGGACGATGGTCAGCCCCTCGTCACCGGCCAGCCGGGAGATCTCGTCCCACATGGCCGTGCGGGCCTCGGGGTCGAGTCCGGTGGTGGGTTCGTCGAGGAAGAGCACCTCGGGCCGGTGGACCAGGCCGAGCGCCACGTCGAGGCGTCGCTGCATTCCGCCGGAATACCCCTTGACCTGGCGATTCGCGGCGTCGGCGAGAGCGAAGCGGTCCAGCAGCTCATCGGCGCGGCGCTGGACGGCGGCGCCCCGCATTCCGTGGAGCCGGCCCTGGAGCAGGAGGTTCTCGCGGCCGGTGGCGACCGGGTCGGCGCCGGACTTCTGGGCGACGACGCCGATCGCGCGGCGGACCCGGTCGGGGTGGCGCAGCACGTCGTGTCCGGCGACGCTCGCGGTGCCGGAGTCGGGGCGGGCCAGGGTGGTGAGGATCTTGACGGTCGTGGACTTCCCGGCGCCGTTGGGGCCGAGGAGTCCGAAGACCGTGCCGGCATCGATGTCGAGGTCCATGCCGGCCAGTGCGGTGACGTCGCCGGGATAGGTTTTGATCAGGTGTCGCGCCGCGACTGCGGGCGCACGGGTGCTCATGACAGAGCTCTCCTGTGGTCAGCGGGGTGCTCGGGTGCACCGAGCACTCGGGCATGCCGAGCCGATCCGCGTGAAGAGCGCCGGGCTATCCTGGGTGTGCCGCACCTCGATCGCCAGGCTCGCCTTCACGGCGTGGCCGGTCCGGGGTTCGAGACCCCGGCGGTCGCTGCTCCAACAGCCTCCACCGGGGTCTTTCTCTTTCTTCGGTCCTGTGTCAGGCCTTCCGCTCCGGGTCCAGGACGATTTCCTGTTCGTCCAGGTCCTGCCATTTCCGCGGGACTTCACCGGTTTCGTGGAAGGACTTCCACTCGTCGATGCCACTGATCGTGCATTCGGTGAGTTCCGTGTGGAAGTTCTTGATCCACTCCAGCTGGGCGTCGATCATGTGGAGCTGGTACTCGGTCTCGACGACGAAGACGCGGGGCAGTTTCTCCCCCAGTTGGCCGAGCACTCCCCGGAGCGCCGCGGCCTGGACCTCCAGCGCCGCCTCCCTGGTCTCCATCAGCTCCGCCACGTCCTCCGGCGGGAGCACCGGAAGAAGTGAGAGCGCCGTCTCGAAGACCGGATACTCGGCGGCCGGCACGGCAAGCAGATCGGAGAGCCATTCGAGCATCTCCGCCCGCCCGGCCGCGGTGATCCCGTAGAGCGTGCGCTCGGGACGGTTGCCCTGTCGCTGGACGCCCGCGACCTCGACGTATCCGTGCTTCTCCAGGTTCTGGACGACGGTGTACAGCGAACCGAAATTGATCTTGACGCTGTGCTCCTTGCCGCGTCGCCGCAGCGTCTGGGCGATCTCGTACGGATGCATGGATCGCTCGGCGAGCAGCACCATGACCGTGAGTGCCAGTGGATTGCTGAGCTTGCGCCGCCTTGCCACCCGACCCTCACCGCCCTTCACCTCGTCGTCGAATACTCGTGGGCGAACATATCTCGTTCACCCGGACGGGTCAACCACGATGTATCGCGAAATGAACGTGGCGTGGAAGGATCTCGCGCACTGACCGATCCGCGCCGCCGTCGGCTCCGGATCGCCTGGAGAGCAGACGTGCGATCAGGGAGGAAGCCCGCGTGAAAGAAGCCGTGTACATCGGCGGGGCGCCCCCGGCGGGGCCCGATCTCCAGAAGCTTCTGGGGATGGTCGCCCGAGGTGACCAGGACGCCTTCGCCGAGGTGTACGACGCGGTCAGCGGGCCGGTCCTCGGACTGGTGCGGAGCGTGCTGCGCGACCCCGCCCAGTCCGAGGAGGTCGCGCAGGAGGTGCTGGTCGAGGTGTGGCGCACGGCCCCTCGGTTCCGGGCCGCCCGCGGCAGCGCCATGAACTGGGTGCTGACACTGGCACATCGTCGGGCCGTGGACCGGGTGCGCTCGGCCGAGGCAGCCGCGGCCCGCGAGCACAGGGCCGCGCTGCTGGACCGTACTCCGGCCTTCGACGAGGTCACCGAGCAGGTCGAGAGCCGGCTGGAGCGCGAGCAGGTCCGCCGCTGCATGCGGACCCTCTCCGAACTGCAACGACAGTCCGTGACCCTCGCGTACTACCGGGGGCTGACGTATCGCGAGGTGTCGGAGTTGCTCTCCGTACCGCTCGGGACGATCAAGACACGCCTGCGCGACGGACTGATCCGGCTGCGCGACTGCCTCGGGGTGAGCACATGAGCAACGCCGAACTGCACACGCTGACGGGGGCGTACGCCCTGCACGCGCTGCCGGACTCCGAGCGCGACGAGTTCGAACGTCATCTCGCCGACTGCCGGGCGTGCGCCGTCGAGGTACGGGAACTGTCCGGGACCGCTGTTCGGCTCGGGCTCGCGGTGGCCGGGATCCCGCCTCGCGACCTGCGCGAACGGGTGCTGCGGGAGATCGCGGCCGTACGGCAGGAGCCGCCGTCGGACACCCGGCGGTCGCGCACCGGGGGCAGTACGAACCGGACGGGCCGGTGGCCGGGGTTCGCCCTCGCCGCATGTCTGGCGGCCGCCGGATGCGGCGGGATCGCCGTGCGGCAGCACCAGGAGGCCCGCGCCGCGCGACAGGACGCCCGCACCGCACAGCGGCAGAACGAGCAGCTGACCCAAGTCCTGGCAGCACCGGACGCCCGTACCGGGACCCGCACGCCGGGGGGCGGGGCGAGGGGCACCATGGTCTTCTCCGAGAAGGAGAACCGCGCCGTCCTCCTGGCGTCGGGCATGCGGGAACCACCCGGCGGCAAGGTGTACCAGCTGTGGTTCGACGGCGCCGGCACGATGCGCTCCGCGGGCCTCATGAAGGCGGCGAACACGTCGACGACGCAGTACGCGACGCTGCTGGACGGCCCTGTCGACCGGGCCTCCGGCACAGGCATCACCATGGAACCGGCCGGCGGGTCCACTCGACCGACATCCGCGCCGGCGGCCCTGCTGACCTTCCCGACCGCCCGACCCACCCTTCGCTGAGAGGTACTCGACCATGACCGTCTCGGTGGCACTGTTCACCTCGGACCTACGGCTGCACGACAACCCCGTACTGCACGCCGCGCTGCGCGACGCGGACCGTGTCGTCCCCCTCTTCGTACGGGACGCGGGCATCCGTCGGACCGGCTTCGACGCACCGAACCGGCGGGCGTTCCTCGCCGACTGCCTGGCCGATCTCGACGCGGAGCTGCGCCGCCGCGGTGGCCGGCTGATCGTCCGCGACGCGGAGACCGTGGCCGGCGTCCTCGACGTGGTCACGGAGACCGGCGCGCGCAGCCTGCACATCGCGGGCGGGGTGAGCGGGTACGCGCTACGGCGCGAGGAGCGTCTGCGCGCGGCTCTGACCCAGGTCGGCTGCACGCTGCACGTCCATGACGCGGTGGTCACCGCGCTCGCACCGGGCCATGTCGTCCCGGCGGGCCGTGATCACTACGCGGTGTTCACCCCGTACTTCCGCCGCTGGGAGGCGGCGGGGGTACGGGGGACACTGGCCGCCCCGCGCACGGTGCGGCTGCCCGAAGGCATGAAGTCCGAGCCGCTGCCGGAACGGGCCGAGGTGGCCGGGGTCTCCCCCGGGCTCGCCAGGGGCGGCGAGAGGACCGGACGCCGGCTGCTGTCCTCCTGGCTGAACGGCCCCGTGGCCGACTACGAGAGCGGCCACGACGATCTGGCCGGCGACGCGACCTCCAGGCTCTCCCCCCATCTCCACTTCGGCACTGTCTCGGCGGTGGAAGTGATCGACCGGGCGCGGCAGCGGGGCGGGCCGGGCGCCGACGCGTTCGTGCGGCAGCTGGCGTGGCGGGACTTCCATCACCAGGTGCTCGCCGCCCGGCCGGACGCCGCCCGGGACGACTACCGTCCACGGCACGACCGTTGGCGGTCCGACGTGGACGAGATCGAGGCCTGGCGCACGGGACGCACCGGCTACCCGGTGGTCGACGCGGCGATGCGGCAGCTGGCGCACGAGGGCTGGATGCACAACCGGGGGCGCATGCTGGTGGCGAGCTTCCTCACCAAGACGCTGTACGTGGACTGGCGGGTCGGCGCCCGGCACTTCCTGGACCTCCTGGTCGACGGGGACCTGGCGAACAACCAGCTCAACTGGCAGTGGATGGCCGGTACCGGCACCGACACCCGCCCCAACCGGATCCTGAACCCGGTGGTCCAGGGCAAGCGGTTCGATCCGCGCGGGGCGTATGTGCGCCGCTGGGTGCCGGAGCTCGCCGAGCTGGCGGACGGCGAGATCCATGAGCCGTGGAAGCTGACCGGTGCGCGCCGGGCCGCGATCGACTACCCGGATCCGCTCGTCGACCTGGCGGAGGCACGGGCCCGGTTCGAGCGGGCGCGGGACCTGGACCGACAGGGGAACGTATCCGGATGACGACCGCGCCGAACGGCTCGGTGGTGTCGTCCCCCGGTGACGGTCCGGCACACCGGAGGTCCGCCGAGCCTGAGCATTCCGTGGTCCGCCGACCTGGTGGTCCGCCTGGAACAGCGTCATGTCGTGGGCGGTGCGCAGGATGCACGCGGCGACCGGCCCGGCCATCCTGCCGCCCACCGCGGCCGTCCGTCCCGCCGCGTGGCCGTGCCGCTCCCCCACCCCGGTCCGCGCCCATCGGGCGGTCCTGCGTCTTCGGCATCTGCCGGATGCCGGTCGGTGATGGTTCGTCACAGGTCGTCCGCCGGGTCGGCCGGAAGGAGCTCACGCCCATTCGGGTGAGGGACCAATCCGTCCGGCCTCCGGCGACGAATCCCCCTCGTGAGTGAAGACCGAGACGATTCGCAGCAGGCCGGGGCCGCACGGTCCGGGCGGTCCCGCCGGGCACGCGCGGCTCTTGCCGCGCTCAGCGGTCTGATCGCCGGGTTCTGCGCCCTGGCCGTCGCCGAACTGGTCGCGGCTGTCGTACGTCCCGAGGCAGGACCGGTCACGGCGGTGGGCGGTGCGGTGATCGACCGCACTCCCCCGGCCGTGAAGGACTTCGCCGTGAGGAACTTCGGCACCGACGACAAGCTGGTGCTCCAGCTCGGCATTCTGCTTCTCCTGGCGCTGTTCGCCGCCGGAATCGGAATGCTGGCGCTGCGGCACCGGCGGCTCGGTTCCGCTGCCGTCCTGGTCTTCGGTCTGGTCGGGGCCGTGTCGGCGGTGGGACGTCCGGAAGGCGCACCGGCCGACGCCCTGCCCTCGGTGGCCGGTGCCATGGTGGCCGCAGGAGTGCTGCATCTCCTGGCCGGACGGCTCGCACCGGTTCCGTACCCCTCTCCCGCGGCTGGGGAGAGGGACACGGAAGCGCAAGCCACCTTCGACCGGCGCGGCTTCGTGGTCGCGGCGACCGCGGCGGCGGCGGCCTCCGCGGGCGCGGGACTCCTGGGTCGGCGGCTCACGTCATCCGTCCAGGCCGGGGCCGCCGCCTCACGTCACAACCTGGTCCTCCCGGTACCCGATTCCGCAGCACCGGCCATCCCGTCGGGCGCCGATCTCAGGATCCGGGGACTGAGCTCCTTCATCACCCCGAACAAGGACTTCTACCGGGTGGACACGGCTCTGGTCGTACCCCGGGTCGACGCCGGCGAATGGCGTCTGAAGATCCATGGAAGGGGTGTCGCGCGGCCGTTGGAGATCGGCTTCCGGGATGTGCTGCGCCGCGAGATCATCGAGCGGGACATCACGCTCACGTGTGTGTCCAACGAAGTCGGCGGACCCTTGGTCGGCAACGCCCGGTGGATCGGTGTACGGCTGGCCGATCTGTTGCGCGAGGCCGGTGTGCGCCCCCCGTCGAAAGGCGGTCCGGCCGACCAGATCGTGGCGCGTTCCGTCGACGGCATGACGATCGGCACACCGGTCGAGACGGTCATGGACGGGCGCGACGCGATGCTCGCTCTCGGCATGAACGGCGAGCCGTTGCCCTTCGAGCACGGCTTTCCGGTCCGGATGATCGTTCCCGGTCTCTACGGATACGTGTCGGCCTGCAAGTGGATCAAGGAGATCGAGCTCACCACGTTCGGTGCCTACGACGCCTACTGGGTCGAACGGTCCTGGTCGCAGCAGGCACCGATCAAGACCGAGTCACGGATCGACACCCCCCGCCCGTTCGCCTCCCCGAAGGCCGGCGTCGTGCCGGTGGCCGGGGTCGCCTGGGCCCAGCACCGGGGCATCTCCCGGGTCGAGGTCCGGGTGGACGGCGGGGGCTGGCAGACGGCCCGGCTGGCCGCCGCGGACAGCCGTGACACCTGGCGTCAGTGGGTGTGGGAGTGGCCCGCCACCTCCGGCCGGCACACCCTGGAGGTCCGCGCCACCGACGGGACCGGTGCGACCCAGACCGGCGACCGCGTCGGCACCGTACCCGATGGTGCGACCGGCTGGCACTCGGTGGTGGTCGACGTGCCCTGAGCCGGGGCACGCGCCGATCGCACGGACCGCTCCTCGGAGCACGGCTCACCGCACCCGTACGAACGGCGGGCCGCCGGCACAGGACGAGGCGCCACCCCGGCGGGCACCCCCGTGGATCGCGCTCCGTACGCTGGCCGGATGAAGCGTCGGAGTGCGGTCGACCGGCAGGATCGGGCGGTGGGCGCCGTTGTCGGATCGGCGGTGGGGGACGCGCTGGGCGCGCCCTTCGAGTTCGGCCCCGCGGGCGCGTACACGACCCGCTTCCCCGACGGCGTCGGCGCCATGTGCGCAGGCGGCGGCTGGGATCCGGGCGAGGCCACGGACGACACCCAGATGGCCGTTCTGGCCGCCGAGTCCCTGCTGGAACGGGGCGGCCTCGACCTCCCCGACATGTTCGGCCGGTTCCGCCGATGGGCGGCGGGTGAGCCGAAGGACATCGGCCTGCAGACCGAGTCCGTCCTGATGAGCGGTGATCCGTGGGACATCGCGGCAGCGTTGCACTTCCAGAGCGGCGGGCGGGCGGCGGGCAACGGTTCGCTGATGCGGGCCGCCGCACCGGCGGTGTACTTCGCGCGGGCGGGCCGGGCGGCGACGATGGACGCCGCCCGCCGGATCGCCGCGCTGACGCATGGCGACCGGGCCGCCTGGGAGGGCACCGCCGTGCTGCACGAGCTGATCCGGGTGGCGCTGGACGGTGGCGATCCGCTCGCCGCCGTGCCGGGTGTCCTGGACCTCGTGCACGAGGATCACCGTGAGCGCTGGGCCACCGTCCTCGCGCCCGGCTGGCACCCCGACGCCGCGACGGAGTTCAACGGTGCGGTGTGGCCGTGCCTGGGCACCGCGCTGTGGGCGTTGCGCACGACACGTGGATTCGAGAACGCCCTGGCCGCGGCGGTCGACGTCGGTGGTGACACGGACACGGTCGCGGCGGTGACCGGTGGCCTGGCGGGGGCGGTGTACGGCTTCGCCGCGATTCCGGTGCGCTGGACCGGGCCCCTGCATGTGCCGCTGCCGGGATACGGGGACCGCGTGCTGCGGACTGCCGATCTCGCCTCCCTCGCCCGACGGCTGGACTCGGGCCCGCCCGTTGCGGATTCGGCGGACATCCGCACACCCTGAATCTACACATAAGGGTGAGATAAGCGCAGAATGGACATGCAGGCCATTCGGCGCACAGAACGGAATTCGGGCCTGCCCGAGCGAAGGAGACGAACCCATGTCGAACCTCTCGCACGCCGGCCGTGAACGCGACATGGCCGGTCACCCCGATGTTTCCGAAATGCGCGACCGCTATGCCCGAATGCTCGGTGGCCGTGACGTGGCCCTCGTGGACGCACCGGTGTTCCTCATCGGTCTGTACTGTGCCATCTCGCCCTGGGTGCTCCACTTCACGGCAACTCAGCCCACCCTCGTGGCGCACAACCTGATCATGGGCATCGCGATCGCGGCGCTGGGCCTCGGGTTCACCGTCATGCCGGAGCGGATGTATGGCCTGAGCTGGGCCATCTGCGCGATCGGCGCCTGGATGATCATCTCGACGTGGGTCGTCGGCAGCGGTCCGAGCCTCGGCGTCATCCTCAACAACGTCATCATCGGCGGACTGACCGTGCTGCTGGGTCTGGTCTGCGTGGGCGCTTCGATGAAGAGCGGCAGGAACAGGAAGTCGGTCTGAAACAAGGCGCCCCGGCCGGTCCGCGTGAAGCGGACCGGCCGTCGACGGACGGGAACGGTGACGCCGGTCCGATGCCCGGGTCCGTGGGTGGTCAGGCCTCCCGGAACGGGAGGTAGTCCACGTCGTACCCGAAGTACCGCGGCCCGGCGAGGGCCAGACCGCCCGGGGTGGTCCAGCGCGGGTCGCACGGGGCCGCGAGGACGCTGACACGCAGGCCGTAGCGCAGGCCCTCCGTCGTCACGGGGTCACCGGTGTCGGTGTCCAGCACGCAGATGAGGTCCGGCGTGGTGGCGACCGTCTCGCCGTCGCGGGTGGCGAGCAGGTGCTCGTTCTGGAAACCGAGTTCCAGGACCCGGCCCGCATCGTCACCGATGCCCTCGATACGGGCCCCGCCGCGGGCGAAACCGCCCTGGGTGCGACGGCTGACGTCGACGACCTTGCCGGTCAGCAGATGGGTGCCGGACAGCATGGCACGGGCCGCGCCCACCGGGTCGGCATGCGCCGCACGCGCCTCGCGGACGGCCGCGCCGAGACGTTCGGCGAGCGTCATCGTGGCCGGGACGAGACCGTCGGCGAGCTGGTCCCCCCGCATCACGGTGTCGGCGCTGGAGATCTGACAGCCGAGCTCCACGCAGACGGCTCGGGCGATGCGCTCGGCGGCGTGATTGGAGACGGCGTCGACGATGATGCTGTTGCCCTTGTCGTCGGCGAGCGCCATCGGTGTGTTGGCCACTCCGATCAGGCCGGGCAGCACCATCTGCGCCTCGGGAAACGCGCGGCCCATGGCATCGCCGTCGACCAGCGGCAGCCCCGCCTCGGCGGCGCAGGCGATGGGCAGCATCGAGTTGACGCCGCCGACCTCGATCGGGGCGATGTGGGTGGCGGGGCGGCCGATGTGCTTCTCCAGGGCCCGCAGCGCCGCGACTTCCTCGCCGCCGGCCGGGACGCGTTCCAGCAGCACCGTCGGCGCACCCATGCCCGAGACGGGTACGACGGTCGCGTCGGCCGGCACCTCGTCGAAGGCGACGAGCCGGACCGGGCCGTGCGCACGGATGGCCTCCCGCGCCAGCAGCTTGCCGATGTACGGGTCGCCGCCCCCGCCGGTGCCGAGGATGCCCGCGCCGCGCGCGATGTCGTCCAGGTTGTCGAGGTTGATCTCACGCATGTGACGCTGCTCCATGGGTGTCGCGCGCCCCGGCCGGGGCGTGGGTGCTGCCGATGCCGTTCAGGTCGAGGTCCCCGACCGCCTTGACCCGGATGCGGGTCGCGCCGCCCGGCAGATAGGCGAGCGGCACCTCCTCCACGTCGACGATGCGGACCGTGCCGGGCCTGGCGCCCGCGCTCTCGGCCCGCGCCACGGCCTCCTCGCGGGCCTCGGCGAGTACGGAGTCCCGACGCCCCTCGGGGACCTGGAAGACCCGGTCCACCTCTCCGCCGACCTGGGCGATGGCGGCGCCCACGGCGTTGGCGACGCCGAAGTGGCCGGGGCGGCGCACATCGTCGAAGCCGGGCAGCGCCGAGGGCACCAGTACGCTGCCGCCGCCCACCGCGACGACCGGCAGCGGACCCGCCGAGGTGCGCATCCGGTCGACGGTCTCGGCCAGCCGCTCGGCGATCCGGTCGAGGGCGCGGGCGGTGAACTCACGGTCCAGGTGGGCGACACGCGAGCGGTCGCCGATGTCGGCGCGGCCCGCCGCGACCGCGAGATCGGTCGCCGTCAGGGTGCTGCCGCCGAAGACGAGCGCCTCCTCGGTGAGCCGGAAGCCGACCGAGCGGGGGCCTGTCTCGCCGTCGGCCGCCACCAGGGATCCGCCACCGATGCCGAGCGAGAGGACGTCGGGGATGCGGAAGTTGGTGCGGATGCCCGCGGCCTCGCTCTCGCCCGCCGCCTCGCGCGGGAAGCCGCCGGCCAGTATGCCGACGTCCGCCGTCGTACCACCGACGTCCACGACCGCGCAGTCGCCGAGACCGGAGAGGAACGCGGCGCCGCGCATCGAGTTGGTGGGCCCGGAGGCGAAGGTCGCCACCGGGTAGGCGCGGGCGAAGTCCACGTCCATCAGGGTGCCGTCGTTCTGCGACAGGAAGAACGGGGCGGTCAGCGAGACCTCGGCGAGCGACTTGGCGAAGGACTCCACGATCGCGGTCGCCAGGTCGCGCAGGGCCGCGTTGATGATCGTGGCGTTCTCCCGGGCCAGCAGCCCGACCCTGCCCAGTTCGTGCGAGAGCGAGAAGTGGACGCCGGGTCCCAGCTCCGCACCGAGGATCTCCGCGGCCCGGCGCTCGTCGTCCTCGGCGACCGGGGAGAACACGGACGAGACGGCCACCGACGTCAGTCCGCGCGCGGCGATGTCGGCGGCGGTGCGCTTCAGTTCCTCCGGGTCGAGCGGCGACAACGGCCGTCCGTCGAACTCCCGTCCACCGTGGCAGAGGTAGCCGTGTCCGCCGACGGCCGCCCGCTGGCGCTCGGGCCAGTCGGTCATCGGCGGCAGAGCGGCCGTCGCGGGCAGGCCGAGGCGTACGGCGGCGACGGGTGCGAGGCGGGCGCCCTCGATCAGGGCGTTGAGGAAGTGGGTGGTGCCGATCATCACGGCGTCGACGGAGTCCATCGGCGGGTCGAGCGCCCGGATCGCCGAGGTGACACCGGAGGTGATGTCGGAGGTGGTGGGGGTCTTCGCGGTCGCGATGATGCGGTCGTCGTCCCCCAGGAGGGCGGCGTCGGTGTTGGTGCCTCCGACGTCGATTCCGATGCGCATGGTGTGTCCGTCTTTCGTAGGGGGTGGGGTTTCGGGTGGGGCGTACGGGTCAGGCGGTGGCCTTCGCCGACCAGGCCGTGCCGGCTTCCGCCTCGATCGCCGCGGCAGGGCGTGCGGGCTGGTCGAACGGCAGTTCCCGGGCGCCGCGCACCAGGCCGAGCTTGCCGAGGACGACATAGCCGAGCCCGGCCAGCAGCAGGGAGTCGAGCGCCGGGATCCCCCACCACTGGTAGTGGTCGCCGAGCCAGCCGAACAGGGACGCGGCGGCCCACAGGACGATCGTGGCCGGAACCCAGCCGGGTTCCGTCTCGGGCAGCCGTCCGAGGGAACGGGACGCGTCGAGCTGCGGGCGCCACTTCTTCACCACGAAGTACTCGGCGACCATGATCCCGGCGACCGGCGGGGTGAGGACGCCGAGCACCGTCAGGAAGTCGGTGAAGCGGTCCAGGATTCCGGCCGCGGCGGCGAGGCTGCCGAGCACACCGATCGCGACGGTCGTACCGACCCGGTTCAGCCGGACCTTGAAGAGCGCCTCGACGGCGCCGATCAGGCCGAGTGACGACGAGTACAGATTCCAGTTGTTGATCTTCACGGTGGCGGAGACCAGGACGATGACGCCGATGACGCCGGAGGAGGACGTGATGATGGCGATCAGGTCGGAGGACTTCACCGCGTAGGCGAGCAGCACACCGCCGAGGCCCAGGACGTACTCGCCGAGGCTGATGCCGACGACGGTCTGCTTGACGACATCGCCGGTGTTGCGGTTGAAGCGGGTCATGTCGGGGGTGGTGACGGCACCGACGATGTACGAGCCGGCGACTATCGTCGCGCCGGTGGCGATGGACATGTGGGCGCCGAACGGCGCGGACGCCACCAGATCGCCGATGTCGTGCCGGGAGAACTCGACCGCCATCGCCCAGCCCGCCAGGCCCAGGAAGGCGGGGACGGTGACGAACGCGGTCCAGCCCATGGCGCGGAAGCCGCGCAGCACGAGCGCGGTGACCCCGAGTCCGCAGATCAGGCACCACGCCCAGACGGGCAGCGCGGGGACGATGGAGTGCAGTCCGGCCGCGAACACGGCCGTCTGCACACCGAACCAGCCGAAGAGGCTGACCGCGATGACGAGTCCGATGAGGGTGGAGCCGTACCGTCCGAAGCCGGTCCAGCGGACCAGCATCGAGGTGGACAGGCCCTCCCGCATACCGGCGATGCCGACGAAGATGCAGACGATCTCCAGGATCACGGAGCCGAGCGTGAACGCCCAGAACGCGCCCCAGAAGGAGAGCCCGGCGCCGAGCGCGGCGCCCAGCAGGAACTGGGTCAGGTCGGAGAGCTGGCCGAAGCGCTGCACGGCGACGTTGAACCAGGAGTAGCGGGCCGCGCGCGGCACCCGCTCCAGCGGGTAGTCGTCGTCCGCCTGCGACTCCTGTCGCTCCGGCTGTCGGCGCACGGATGGCTGTGATTGCACATCGAACTGCTGGGTCATGGGGACGGTCCTCGGGTGGGCGGGGCGGGCAGGAGGGCGCAGCAGCACGGCACCGGGCTGCTCCGAAGGGGAGAAATCGGGGGTGGGGAGAGGGGTTCAGAGCGGGAGCGGCGGTCCTGCGGCTCGTGCGCGAAGGAGCACCGCGCCCGGCAGATAGGGCACCGGCAGGTCCGGTTCCGCATGGGTGTGCACACGCCGGGGATCGGCCCCGGCCCGTACGGCACCGGCGCGGGCCAGGTCCCGCACCTCGTCGCGCACGGCGTCGAGACGGCGGCCGGGGCCCCGGCGGACGATGCGGTCGTACTGCCCGCCGACCGGGCTGGCCGCCGCGCCGAACGCCCCGGCGACGCCGCCGTGTTCGGGCCGTACGACGTCGAATCCGGTCAGGACGCGGCCGGGCACGCCGTCCGCGCCGCCGCCGACCAGGATCAGCGGGAGCAGGCCGGCCGAGGGGCGCATCCGGTCGGCCGCCTCGGCCAGTTCGCGGTGGGCGCCGGCGCCCACGGTGATCAGGTCGGGGAAGCGCAGGGCGACCGGGACGCCGCCGATGCGC
The DNA here is from genome assembly GCF_044754145.1 of Streptomyces sp. NPDC093149. NCBI lineage: Bacteria > Bacillati > Actinomycetota > Actinomycetes > Kitasatosporales > Streptomycetaceae > Streptomyces > Streptomyces sp. NPDC093149. Next base: position 214,326 of record NZ_JBIVON010000009.1, on the reverse strand, counting down.
TCGCCGGGACCGGCTTCCTGCGGGTAGCCGCCGGTCAGGGCGCCGACCCGGGCGCGGAGTTCACCGATGTCGGCGACCACGGCGTCGCGGAGTCCGGCCAGGAGCCCGGCGCCGCGGATGGTGCAGGCCGGGCCGCTGCCCAGGCTGAGTCCGGGCTGGCGGCGCAGATACTCCAGACTCATCAGCGTGCCGTCGCTGCGGGTGACGAGGACGGCGGCGCCGGGAGCGAGGCCGAGGCCCGGCAGGGTGGCGGTCAGTTCGTCGGCGACCCGCGCCACGAGCACGGACAGCGCCGCGTCGAGGACCGTGGCGTTCTCGCGGGCCAGCAGGTCGAGGGTGCCGACGTCGCTGGAGAGCAGAACGGTCGTGTCCGGGCCCGTCTCGGCGCGCAGGATCTCCGCGGCCTCCCGCTCCTGGCTGCCGTCGACGGGCGAGAACACGGCGGTGACGGCGAAGGCCTCGGCACGGCCCGCGAGCGCGGCGCCGAACCGGGCGACGGCGTCCCGGTCGAGCGGTGTGGTGTCACGGGGTGCGAGGCCCCCGCCGCCCGCGACGTTCGCGGTACCGGCGCACACGGCGTCGCGCAGCGCCTCGGGCCAGCCGAACAGCGGCCGCACGGCGTCGGCGGCGGCGCCTCCGACGCGCAGCACTCCGACCCGGGCCAGCCCGTCCCGCTCCCGCACCGCGCGGGCGGCGACCCGCAGACCCACCGCGAGCTGGGTGGCCCGGCGGCGCGGTTCGGCGGGCAGCGCACCGACGGCGGCGGCGAGCGACCCGACGGCGTCACCGGGGATCGAGGGCACCTTGACGGCCCGTACCGCCCGGTCGCCGTCGAGAAGGACGGCATCGGTGTTGGTGGGTCCGACATCCACTCCGAGGATCACGGGGTGCCTCCCTGCGAGGGGCGGCCGCCGGTGCTCGAAGAGCCGTCCCGCGCACGTCCACGGGATCCCGGGGAACCATCGGCCCCTCCGTCGGCCCCTCCGCCGGCCCCGAGGCCCGCGAGGCCGAAGGCGGACGGACCCGCCAGGCGCAGGCCGCTCGGCGTGTACCAGGCCGGGGCGGAGGACATCGTGACGAGATGGACGCGCAGACCGTAGCGGACCTCCTCGACCGGAACGGCCCAGCCCGTCGTCACGTCGACCAGGGCGATCACGTCCGGCACGACGGCGAGCGGTGTGCCGTCCTCCAGGGCCGCGACGAATTCGCTGCGGCCCTCGACGAGCACCAGCCGTCCCGCGTCGGGGCCCGCGCCCTCCAGCAGGACGCCCGTCGCGTCGTCGCCGTCGGCGTCCTCGGTGGCGTATCTGCGGACCGAGGAGACCTTGCCGGTGAGCAGCGGGGCGGGCCCCTCACCGCGGCCGAGGGCGAGTGCGCGCGTGACCGATCCGGCGACGGCGTACCGGGCCGCCTGCGCGGCGGTGAGGGGGTAGTCGGTGGAGGCGGCACGCCCGCCGAAGGCGACGACGGCGGCGCGGGCGAACTGTTCGAGGTGCGTGCCGTCCACCTCGTCGATGACGACGGTGTGGCCGTGCTCGTCGGCGAGGACGGCCGGTCCCGGGCGCAGTCCGGCGAGTTCCAGGACGTTCTGGTCCATGCGGGGAAAGGCGCGCCCCATCGAGTCGGCGTCGAGCAGCGGCAGACCCAGCCGGGCCGCCCAGGCGACGGCCACGCAGCCGTTGAGGCCGCCGATCTCGCTGCTCATCACCGCGGCCACCGGCGCACCGTGCAGCGCCTCGAAGCGGGCGCGCAGGCGTGCGGGTTCGTCCCGGCCGCCGATCCGTTCGGCGGCGACCGCGGGCGACCCCACCAGCCCGACGGGCATGACGAGCGCGTCCACGGGCAGCGTGGCCGGGTCGACGACCGGCACCGGACCGCACTCCTCGATCGCCTGTCCGGCGACGGGAAGGGTCACATCGGCGGGTCCGCCGCCCCCTGATCCCAGGACGGCACAGCCCCGCGCGAAGTCGGCGAGTGCTCCGGCGTCCACGTGCATGAATCCAGCGTAGGGAGACGGTACGCGCCCCGAATGGGCTGATGGCCCATGATTGAACGGGTCGATGTGCTTCCGGCACACTGAACACATGCCGAGCATCCTGGAGCTCCTCTCCTCCCCCGGACTCGACGAGGTCCGCCCGCTGGTGGGTCCGCTCGACGCGATGGAGGTCACGGGGGTGCGTCTGGAGCCGCGCCCGGACCGGCTCGCCGCCATGCCCACGGGGACGATCGCCGTGCTGTTGACGCCGGTGCCGGGGCATCTGCTGGACGTGGCGGTGCGGGACGCGGCGGCGGCCGGGGCCGCCGCGCTGGTGCTGACCGGCGTGACGGAGGCACCCCACGGGCTGCCCGCCGAGGTGACGGCCACGGCACGGGCCCTCGCCGAGCGGGGCCGCGTCGCGGTGCTGTACGCGGAGGGGGATCTCGCCGCGCTCGTGGTGGCCGTGGAACGGGCGGTGGCCGGGTCCGCGGCCGACGCGCTGGCCCGGGTCGCCGCCGCGGCGCAGGAGGTGACGACGGTCGCGGGCGACCCGGACCGGGTGGCCGCGGCGGCGACCCGCGCCCTCGGCGTACCGGTGGAGCTGCGGACGGCGGGTCCGGGCGAGGAGGGTGCCGCCGCCGCGGGCCCGGACGGCGAGATCCGGCTCGCGGCCCCGGCCCGCCCCGGTCACGCGGGAGCGGCGGTGCGTTCCGTGCTCGCGCTGGCGGCCCTCGCCGCGGCGGGCGGCGGCCACGGCGACGTCCCCGTGCGTTCCCGTGGCCGGCTGCTGGCCGAGCTGCTCGTGGCGCCGCAGGACCAGGCCGCCCGGCTGGCCGCCCGGGGCCGGGCGCTCGCGCTGCCCGTGGACGGCTGGCACATCGCGCTGCGGGTGGAGGCGGGCGGCGTCGACGCGACGGACCGGCCGAGGACCCTGGACGCGGTGATGTCCCAGGCACTGACCCTGCTGCGGACGTGGGACCGGCCGACGCCGTCTCCCGGTACGCCCGCTTCCCCGCCCGCGGACACCGTTCAGTGGAACGCCGCCCTGGTCGACGACGCCCTCGTCCTGCTGAGCACCTGGCCCGCCGATCCGGGGGCGGACGGGCGGCACGCCACTTTGGCCCGTGCCCGGCGCGTGGTGGACCGGCTGGCCGGACTGCGCCCGGAGGCCGGGCTGAGATGCGGTGTGGGCTCACCGCACCGGGGTCCGCTGGGCATCCGTACCTCCGCCCGTGAGGCCCGCGCGGTCGTACCGCGCGGCGCGGGGGCGGCGGTGGCCGCGCACGACGCGGTGGGCCTCGACCGCATGCTGATGGAGTGGTACGCCTCGGACACGGCGCGCGAGGCGGTGGCCGAACTCCTCGCCCCGGTCCTGGCGTTGGGTCCTGAGCGTGCCGAGCCACTGCTGCGCACGCTCCAGGGGTACCTGGACCACAACAACTCGCCCGCCCGCGCGGCACAGGCCCTGCATCTGCACCGGAACGCGGTGGGTGCCCGCATCCGCAGGATCGTCCAGCTCACGGGCGCCGATCTGAACGAGCCGGATGTCCGCCTCGCACTCCAACTGGCCTGCCGCGCGGGCCTGTCCACGCGCCCCGCCGAGCCGTCCGCACCGCCGGCCGCCGGGCCCTGACTCCCGCGCTGCCGCGAACGCCGGCGGGCGTCCCGGGGCCGTCGACACCAGAAACGGTTGACGCGGCACCAACACGCCTGTTCCACTGGGCAGATGCGCCCTCAGCTGCGGCTGGTCACCCGTGACCACATCGACTTCGGTCGAGTGTGGTCCGCCTCGTGTTGTTCCTGACAGCTCCGACGTCAGCACTTCACACGACCGGTTTTCCGCAGCACGAGATGAGGCTTCGCCATGCCCGTCGAGTTTCTCGGCATCGCAGCAACCAACGAAGGTTCCGAGGTGACCCCCCGCTCCGGGGCGTCCTTCGACAAGGAATACACGCTCGAACTGGCCCGCGCGCACGAGGACCACGGCTGGGACCGGGTGCTGTTCGCCTACGGATCCGGCTCCCCGGATCCGTCCCCGGCCGCGGCCTACGTCGCGGCGCGCACCGAGAAGCTCCAGATCCTGGTGGCGCACCGCCCCAACGTCTCGTACCCGACCTTCGCGGCCAAGACCTTCGCGACCCTGGACCGGATCAGCGACGGCCGGCTCGCCGTGCACTTCATCACCGGCGGCAACGACCACGAGCAGCAGCGCGAGGGCGACTTCCTCACCAAGGACGAGCGGTACGCGCGCACCCGTGAGGCCATCCGGATCATCAAGAAGGCATGGACCTCGCACGAACCCTTCGACCATGAGGGCACGCACTACCGCTTCAACGACTTCGTGAGCGACACCTTCCCCGTGCAGCAGCCCCGCCCGCGCGTCTCGTTCGGGGGTTCCTCACCGGCGGCGTACGCGGCCGGCGGTGCCGAAGCCGACATCTACTGCCTGTGGGGCGAGCCGCTGGCCCGGACCGCGGAGCAGATCGCTTCGGTGAAGGCAGCGGCGCAGGCGGCGGGCCGTACGGACGTACCGCGGATCCAGGTCGCCTTCCGGCCGATCATCGCCCCGACCGAGGAACTCGCCTGGGAGAAGGCCCACCGAACGCTGGCACGGATCAAGGCCCGCAAGGCCGGTGCGCCGCCGAACCGCCGCCACCCGTCGAACAGCCCGGAGAACGCCGGCTCCCGACGGCTTCTGGCGGTGGCCGCCGAGGGGGAGCGCCACGACCGGGCACTGTGGACGCCGACCGCGGCGGAAACGGGCGGGGCCGGCAACTCGACGGCCCTGGTGGGCACCCCTGAGACGGTCGCGCAGGCGCTGCTCGACTACTACGACCTGGGCGTGGAGATCCTGTCCGCCCGCGGCTACGACCTGCTGGACGACGCCATCGACTTCGGACGGTATGTCATCCCGATCGTCCGCGAGGAAGTGGCGAAGCGGGACGCGGCCCGTACGGCCGCGTAGTACCGGCGGTGCGGGGCGGCCCGGTGAAGCCCACCCCCGCCCTCCGGTTCCCCGGAGGGCGGGGCAGGACGGCCGCAGGTTCACCCCGCGCGTCCGGCTCCGCCCGCAACACCGCGCCCTCACCCCACGGAGCTGTAGGCCACGACCCCCCGCAACACCGCGTCCACCGCCTTGCGCGCGCTGCGCGCCACGGAACTCCCCTCGCGCGGGGCCGCCGCCGCGATCTGCCCCAGCACGTCGATCACCTGCTTGCACCACCGCACGAAGTCGCCCGCCGGCATGTCCGCCTCGCCCAGCACCTCGTCCAGCGTCCGTCCCGACGCCCACATGTAGACGGCCCAGGCGAACCCCAGATCGGGTTCGCGCTGCCCGACCCCCTCCGCCTGGTTGATCTTGAAGTCCTCCTCCAGGGCGTCGAGGCGGCCCCAGATCCGGACCATCTCGCCCAGCGCCGTCCTCGCGGGCCCGGACGGCAGCTTGGGCGCCACCGCGTCATCGGCCTGCCGCGCCTCGTACACCAACGCGGAGACGCACGCCGCGAGTTCGGCGGGGTTCAGGCCCTCCCACACCTCGGCCCGCAGGCACTCGCTCGCCAGCAGATCCAGCTCGCCGTAGAGCCGCGCCAGCCGCCGCCCGTGCTCGGTGACCTCGTTGCCGCGCAGGTAGTCGAGCTCGGTGAGCAGTGCGACGATCCGGTCGAAGGTGCGGGCGATGGTGTTCGTCCGTCCTTCGATCCGCCGCTCCAGCTGCCTGGTGTCGCGCTGCAGCCGGTGGTAGCGCTCGGCCCATCGCGCGTGGTCCTCGCGCTCGTCGCAGCCGTGACAGGGGTGTGCGCGCAGCTCCGCCCGGTAGCGGGCGATCTCACGGTCGTCGGCCGCGACGGAGCGCCCCTTGCGGTGCCGCTCGGGCGCTATGTGCCCGGCCTTGGTCCGCAGCGCGGAGGCAAGATCGCGGCGTGACTGCGGTGAGCGCGGGTTGAACGACTTCGGCACCCGCATCCGCTCCAGGGCCGCCACCGGAACGGGGAAGTCGATCGAGGCGAGCCGCTTGACCTGACGCTCCGCGGTCAGCACCAACGGCCGCGGTCCGTCGTGGTATTCGAGCCCGCGGTGCCCGTGCCCGTTGGTGCGTCCCGCGGAGAGCCCCGGGTCGAGGACCAGTGCCAGTCCGGCGAACTTTCCGGTGGGCACATGGATGACGTCGCCGGGCTTGAGCTTCTCCAGGGAGGCCGCGGCGGCGGCCCGCCGCTGCGACGCGCCCTGCTTGGCCAGCTCGTTCTCCCGCTCCTTGAGGTCGCGGCGCAGTCGCGCGTACTCCTCGAAGTCACCGAGGTGGCAGGTCATGCCCTCCCGGTACCCCTCCAGTCCCTCTTCGTTCCGCTGGACCTGCCGGGAGATCCCGACCACCGACCGGTCGGCCTGGAACTGTGCGAAGGAGGTCTCCAGCAGCTCGCGCGAACGGTGCCGCCCGAACTGATGCACCAGATTGACGGCCATGTTGTACGAGGGCCGGAAGCTGGAGCGCAGCGGATACGTCCGCGTGCCCGCGAGTCCGGCCAGGGCGCCCGGGTCCATGCCGCGCTGCCACAGCACCACCGCATGGCCTTCGACGTCGATGCCGCGCCGCCCGGCCCGGCCGGTCAGCTGTGTGTACTCACCGGGAGTGATGTCGGCGTGCTGCTCGCCGTTCCACTTGACGAGCTTCTCCAGGACGACCGAACGCGCGGGCATGTTGATGCCGAGGGCGAGGGTCTCCGTCGCGAAGACGGCCTTGACGAGGCCTCGTACGAACAGTTCCTCGACGACTTCCTTGAAGGTGGGCAGCATGCCCGCGTGGTGCGCGGCTATGCCCCGCTCCAGCCCTTCGAGCCATTCGTAGTAGCCCAGGACGTGGAGGTCCTCGCCGGGGATGGACGCGGTCCGCTCCTCGACTATCTCGCGGACCAGGCGCCGCTTGTCCTCGTCGTTGAGCCGCAGTCCGGCGTGCAGGCACTGCTGCACGGCGGCCTCGCAGCCGGCCCGGCTGAAGATGAAGGTGATGGCGGGGAGCAGCCCCTCGGCGTCCAGCCGGTCGATGACCTCGGGCCTGGCCGGGGTCCAGATCCGGGCGCGCTGGCGCCGCTCGCGCTCACGGTCCGCTTCACGGACCATCTTGCCGCGACGGCGTTCACGCGGGTTGTATCCCCGCTGGTTCTCCATGCGGGCGAGCCGCACGAGGTCGGGGTTGACCTCACGGCGCCCCGTGCCCCGGCCGCCGTGATCGGTCTCCTCCTCGAAGAGGTCGTACATCCGGCGGCCCGCGAGCACGTGCTGCCAGAGCGGCACCGAGCGGTGCTCGGAGACGATGACCTGGGTGTCACCGCGGACCGTGTCGAGCCAGTCGCCGAACTCCTCGGCGTTGGACACGGTCGCCGACAGTGACACCAGGGTCACGGAGTCCGGGAGGTGAATGATCACTTCCTCCCAGACGGCGCCCCGGAAGCGGTCGGAGAGGTAGTGCACCTCGTCCATCACCACATAGCCGAGGCCGCGCAGCGCCTGCGAACCCGCGTACAGCATGTTCCGCAGCACCTCGGTGGTCATCACGACCACGGGGGCATCGCCGTTGACGCTGTTGTCCCCGGTCAGCAGACCGACCTTGTCGGGCCCGTAGCGCTTGACCAGGTCGGTGAACTTCTGGTTGGACAGGGCCTTGATGGGGGTGGTGTAGAAACACTTGCGGCCCTGTTCGAGGGCGAGGTGCACCGCGAATTCGCCGACGATCGTCTTGCCCGAGCCGGTGGGGGCTGCGACGAGCACCCCCTTGCCGGCCTCCAGCGCCTCACAGGCCTCGATCTGGTAGGGGTCCAGATCGAACTCGTACAGCTCGCGGAAGGGCGCGAGCGCGGTGGCCAGCTCGGCGGCGCGGATCCGAGAAGCCTGGTATCGCTCAGCTGGTGAGAGGTCCTCTGTCATCTTGCTTATGAGCCTACCCGCCACCTCCGACAGTGACGCGATCTTTAAATCCCGCCGGGAGAACCCGGGGCCAGCACTCGCACCGCACCCGGCACACAGGTCGCGGTGAGCGGCAGCGCCCCGAGTTGCTCACCGTCCGCGTACGCGGTGACACCGGCCGCGGCGAGCTCGATCGAGGTGACCCGGTGCACGGTGACCCGGGGGTGGCTGAGGTGCGTCCCCTTGTAGACGCGGGGGAAGACCTTGAGGAGTGTGGTGCGGCTGCAGTCCCCGACGACGGTCACGTCGAAGAGGCCGTCGTCCATGGCGGCGTCCGCGCAGATCCGCATGCCTCCGCCGTAGGTCGACCCGTTGCCGACGGCGATGAGCGTGGCCTCGATCTCCCGGACCGGTCCGCCGTCCAGCCTGACGCGGTACGGGATGGGCTTGAACGCGGCGAGTTCGGCGAGGATCGCGAGGTCGTACTTGAACCGTCCGCCGACCCAGCGCATCCGGTTGCCCCGGTCGTTGACCCGGGAGTCGAAGCCGGAGGCGAGGACGGAGCCGAACCACCGCTCGCCGACCCTGCCGAGGTCGATCTCGCGGACGGCACCGCCCTTGAGCGCCTCCGCGGCCAGCCGTCCGGCAGCGGCCGGATCCCGTATCGGCATCCCGAGCGCGCGGGCGAAGTCGTTCCCGGTCCCCACGGCGACGACTCCGAGCGGCGTCGTCGTCCCGGCGACGGCCTGCAGGGCGAGGGACATCATGCCGTCCCCGCCCACGGCTATCAGCGCTCCGGTCCCCCCGGCGACGGCCTCACGGGCCCGTCGCAGCGCGTCGTCGGCGTCCTCGCCGAGAACCGTGCGTACGGAGAATCCGGCGTCCCGCAACGCGGAAGCGGCCGGCTGCGCGGCGCGCGCGCCCCGGCCGCTACCTGCGGTGGGATTGACGAAGAGGGTGATCTCGCTGGTCACCCGGGGACCCTACAAGGTCAGGTGATGTCGTCGTAACCGTTGACCCGGTCATGGTCCGAGTTCGCCTGGTTGGGCAGCGAACGGCTGGACGAGACGGGTTCGATCTCACCGATGTCCTCGGGGGTGAGGTCCAGCTCCGACGCCTCGTCGTCGGCGGGCCCCGCCGCCGCGCGCTCTGCCTTGCGTCGGTCGTTGAGCAGCGAGATCCCGGTGGCCACGAAGTAGAGCAACCAGATGGGTCCGGCGAGCATCAGCATGGTCATCGGGTCGGTGCTGGGGGTGGCCACCGCGGCGAAGACCGTGATGCCCATGATCATGCCCCGCCACCAGCCGAGCATCCGCTTGCCGGTGATGACCCCGCCGAAGTTCAGCATGACGAGCAGCAGCGGCAGCTCGAAGGAGAGCCCGAAGACCACCACCATGCGCGTGATCAGATCGAGCAGTTCATCCAGCGGCAACTGGTTGTCGACGCCGCCCGGCGAGAAGTCCAGGAGCACCCGCGCCATCGTGGGCAGGGTCTTGTACGCGAAGAATCCGCCGGCGAGGAAGAGCGGGAAGCCCGCGCCGACGAAGGCGAGCGAGTACTTCTTCTCGTGCTTGTGCAGTCCCGGCGCGACGAAGGCCCACAGCTGGTAGAGCCAGACCGGCGAGGCGAGGACGACGCCTGCCATCAAGGAGACCTTGAGTGCGAGGGTGAACGGGGTGAGGAGGCCGTTCAGGACGATACGCGCGCACGTACCGTCCTCCTTCTTGGCGAGCTCGGCGAAGCTGGACTCGCAACCGACCGACTTCAGTACCGGGTCGGTGAAGAACTCGATGATCCCCTTGTAGAAGAACGCGGCCACGATCGTGACGACGACGATCCCGAGCAGGCCTTTCGCCAGCCGGTTACGCAGTTCACGCAGGTGCTCCACCAAGGGCATGCGGCCCTCTGGGTCCGTCTCCTGCTTGCGGGCAGACTTGAGCAACCCACGTCCTCATCTCGTGCAGCAGGCCCCACCGGTCACGGCGCCCGCGTCGGCCCGGTTCTTGTCAGCGCTTGGTCGAGTCGGTCGGCTCGGCGACCGGACGCGAACTGGTCACGTCGCCGGGCGCGGCCTTGATGGTGCGCGGGGCGGCCTGGTCCTGGGCGGTGTCGTTCGCCGGCTCGGCCGGGGTGGCCGACGGGCTGCCCTCGGACTTCATGGCCTTGGCCTCGCTCTTGAGGATGCGGGCCGACTTGCCGAGCGAGCGAGCCATGTCAGGAAGCTTCTTCGCGCCGAACAGCAGAACAATGACGACGAGGATCAGGATGATCTCGGGAGCGCCGAGCCTTCCGAACATATGCGTGTACCTTCTCACCGAGGCAGCAGGGGTGGGGCGGACCGAACGTCGGACGGACGTCCGATCGTCGTACTGTCAGCGATCGTATCCCGCAGGAGTAAACGCAGGGCAATACCCATGCATCCTTGCGATTACGGCCCATGCCTCGCTCTCAGGGCCGCCGTCAGCAGCGTACCCTCCGAACCCGGGAAACTGGAGGCCGCGCCCGCGCCGATCCATCGGCCCAGCTCACAGCCTCGCACGAACGTGGGGTCGGTGGATCCGGGGTCGTTCGTCCGGCGCGCGGGCCCGGCAGGATCCGAGCGAGGGCCCCAGGGCCCGTCCCATGATCCCTGACGGGTGTCAGGGGCCGTGGGACAGCCCTCAGCGCAGCGATTCACCCGTGGCGGCAAGATCCGTCGCAGCCCGTTCGAGGTCCTCGGCCGCCCGGTTGATGCGCTGGGTGGTCCGGGTCACCTGACGGCCCAGGCGCTGGGCCTCGACGAATACCTTGACGGCCAGCACCCCGAGGACGGCGATCCCGAGAAACCCCAGGGCGATGGCGAGCATGGGCCAGAACATGCGCAGAGCCTCAAATGTGTCTAGGTGTCCGAAGTTCCGAGATCGACCGGTACGCCGGCCGGCCTAAAGGCTGGTGTGCAGACGCAACGTCCGCACCCCGCCGACGGTGAGGAGTTCGACTATCCGTTCCCCGGCGGGCTTGCGGACGGCCGCGCCGCACGCCGGGCAGGTGAACGAGTAGAACGTCGTCCGGCGGCTGCCACCCACTGCGAGGCGGATGGCACCGGCGGCCAGTTCGAACCGTTCGCCACAGTCCGGGCATGCGGCTTTGAACCGTACGGATTCGGGCACCACCACGGTCGGAACGCCCGACACCACAGGCATATTGCTCATTTCTCCCTCGGGTATCCGCTCAGGCCGGGTCGTCGTAGGCGGCGAGCGCCGCACGGGCCGCTCTTTGCGCGCTCTGTGCCAGTTGCGGCGGGGAGACGATGCGACCCTCTCCTCCGAGCCGCAGCGCGAGCCTGCGCAGCGAAGCCGGGTCGGGGGTGCGCAGGGTGATCCGCAGCCCTCCGTCGGGCAGTTCCTGGGCGCTGTCGTGCGGATAGTACTCGGCGACCCAGCGTCCGCCGGGGCCCACCTCGACCACGACCTCCGGGTCCTCGGCCGCCGGCTGGACGAGCCCTTCGGACAGATCCCGCAGTTCGAGTTCGGGCGGCGCGGCCGGTTCGTCCAGCAGCCGGATCTCGGCCACCCGGTCGAGCCGGAACGTGCGCCGGTCCTCCGAGGACCGGCACCAGGCCTCCATGTACGTGTGCCCCACGGCGAACAGCCGGATCGGGTCCACCTCGCGCTCGGTGAGTTCGTCGCGCGCGGGCGAGTAGTAGCGCAGCCACAGCCGGCGCCGCTCGGAGATCGCCCGGTCGACGTCGGCGAAGACGCCGCCCTCGGACTCGAAGGTGACCGAGAGCCGCGAGCTCGCCGCTCCGACCTCGCCGGCCGCGGTCTCCAGCTTCGCGGTGGCCCGCAGCAGCGCCTGCCGGTCGCTCTCGCGCAGCCCCGGCAGCGTGGCCACGGCGCGGGCGGCGACCAGCAGCGCCGTCGCCTCGTCGGCCGCGAGCCGCAGCGGCTCCGCGACGTCGTCCGGGTTGTGCCACCAGATCCGGTCGCCGTCGGTGTCGATGTCCAGCAGGTCCCCGCCGCGGAAGCTCGTGCCGCACATGGGCAGCACGTCCAGGTCCGAGATCAGCTCGTCCTCGCTGATCCCGAAGGCGCGGGCCACGTCCTGGACGTGGGCACCGGGGCGCTCACGCAGATAAGTCACCAGGGAGAGCATCCGGCGGGTCTGGTCGATCGCGTTCGTGGCCATGATCGGGCCCCCTCAGTCCTTGGCCACGGCGCGCAGCCGGTCCACCACATCGGCCCGCAGATCGGCGGGTTCCCGTACGACGACGTCCGGACCGAACTCGACGAGCCAGGCGTCCAGACCGTGTCCGTACGGAATCTCCAACTCGTCCCATCCGTCGCCGAGTTCCCGGACCGATATGGCGCGCGAGCGCAGCGGGTATCCGGCACCGGTCCGCAGCCTGATCAGCGCGGTCCGGGTCGCCGTCTCCCCCGCCCAGCTCTCCACCGTCTCGCGGACGGTCACGACGTCGGGCACCTCGGCGGTGAAGGTTCCGGCCCGGGAGCGGACCCGGCCGGTGATCCGGGAGAGCCGGAAGACCCGTTCGGCGCCGCGGTCCCGGTCCCAGCCGGCCAGGTACCAGTGACCGCGCCAGCACTCCAGCGTCCACGGCTCGACCTGGCGCTGCTCGGGCCGGGCGGCGTTGCCCTTGCGGTAGTCGAAGGTCACCGGGCGGCGGTCCCGGCAGGCCAGCATCAACGGCTCGAACGCGGCCTCGTGAACGGGGATGCGGGGTTCGAGGGCGCTGTGCACCTCGTAGTCGTCCTCGGCCTCCGGCATGCCCGCGGCCCGCAGCTTCTGCAGCGCACCGCTGGCTGCACCGGCCAGCCGCGCCTGCTGCCAGACCTTGGCGGCCAGTCCCAGCGCGGCGGCCTCCTCGGCGTCCAGCGTGATGGGGGGCAGCCGGTTGCTGTCGCGGCGGGCGAGATAGCCCGTGTCGCCGTCCAGGCTCTCCACGGTCTCGATGACCAGACCGAGCTCGCGCAGGTCGTCCTTGTCGCGCTCGAACATCCGGTTGAAGGCGTCGTCGGAGCCCGCTTCCAGATAGGCCTCGATGGAGCCGCGCAGTTCGCGCTTGCTCAGCGGGCGCCGGGTCCCCAGCAGGCACAGGGCCAGGTTCATCAGCCGCTCGGCCTTGGCAATCGCCATCGACGCCCTTTCTGTTTTGCTCTACGACGGTCGACCGTACCGCTACGCGGTGTCCGGGCCAAAGCGAGGGCCCGCGCCTTGCGGCACGGGCCCTGGCGGCGTATGGGCGCGGATCAGACGGCGACCAGGTCGCAGACGAAGATCAGCGTCTCGCCGGGGGCGATACGGCCGCCACCGGCGCCGCGGTCGCCGTACGCGAGGTGCGCGGGGATGGTCAGCTGGCGACGGCCGCCGACCTTCATGCCCTGCACGCCCTTGTCCCAGCCGGAGATGACCTGGCCGGCACCGAGCTGGAACTGCAGCGGGGCGCCGCGGTTCCAGGAGGCGTCGAACTCCTCGCCGGTGGAGAAGGCCACGCCCACGTAGTGGACGGAGACGGTGGCGCCCGCCTCGGCCACCGCGCCGTCGCCTTCCCAGATGTCCTTGATCTCCAGGTCGGCCGGCGGCTCGCCACCCGGGAAGTCGATCTCGGGCTTCTCGATGCTCACTGACTTGCTCCTCTTACTGATGAACTGGGCAACCGGGACAGTCTTACATCTTCGCCAGGATGTCCACGGCGAAGACCAGCGTGGACTTCGCCGGAATGGTCTGCTGCGCCTTGTCCCCGAAACCCTGGTCCGGCGGAATGACGAGGAGCACGCGGCTGCCGATCTTCTTGCCGACGAGGCCGTTCTTGAGCCCCTTGAGGGTGACCTGGGCGAGCGGGAAGGTCTGTGTCTTGCCGGTGGAGTAGGTGCTGTCGAACGTCTTGCCGTCCTTCCACAGCAGCCCCACGTAGTTCACGACGACGCTGTCGGTGTCCTTCACGACATCGCCCTTGGACTCCAGGATGTAATTGGAGACGAGCTTCGTCGGCGGGGCGGTCTTGGTGGGGACGGTGACCTTCGGGGCCTTGCCGTCCGTGTTGGTACCGACCTTCGGAAGGTCGGCGTTGTCCTGGGCCACCTCGGTGCCCTTGGCGGACGCCGGGATCTGCGTCGCCTTCAGAACGTCGACGACGAAGACGAGCGTGGCATTCGGCTTGATGTCGCCCTGGCCCTGCGCCCCGTAGCCGAGGTCCGGCGGAATGACCAGCTCGACCCGGCTGCCGACCTTCTGGCCGACGAGACCCTTGTCCCAGCCCTGGATGACCATGCCGGCGCCGAGGGTCAGATCGAACGGCTGCTTGCGGTCGAAGCTGTTGTCGAAGGGCTTGTCGGAGTCCCAGGCCTGCCCGAGGTAGTTGACCTGGATCGCGTCGCCATTCTTGAGCGTGGCCCCGTCACCCTGGCTGACGACTCTGGTCTTCAGCTCCTTGGGCGGGTTCCCGGTCCCTTTGGACAGCGTGGGCTTCTCGCCGAACTTCGCGCCCGCGGTGATGGCGGGGAACCCGTTCTCGGACGCGGCGGAAGCAGAAGCGGAAGCTGAAGCGGAGCCCTTCTCGTTGCCACATGCCGCTGCCAGCAGCAACAGGGGGACGACGAGAAGGCCGGCAAGTCGGCGCACTTGTTCCTCAGATCTCAGACGGCACGGTTGGTTGAGTCCCCGACACTCTAGGGCGTACGCAGGGCCCCGTACGAGGAACGTACGGGGCCCGCGTCGCGTCGGAGGCCGAGGTCGTCCTGTCGCCGGCTCACATACCCGCGATCAGCTTCTCCACCCGGTCGTCCACCGAACGGAACGGGTCCTTGCACAACACTGTGCGCTGCGCCTGGTCGTTGAGCTTGAGATGGACCCAGTCGACGGTGAAGTCCCGCCGCTGCTCCTGGGCCCGGCGGATGAAGTCCCCGCGCAGCCGCGCCCTGGTCGTCTGCGGGGGCACGGACTTCCCCTCGAAGATCTTCAGGTCGTTGCAGACGCGGGCGGCCTGTCCCTTGCGCTCCAACAGGTAGTACAGCCCGCGACGGCGGTGGATGTCGTGGTACGCGAGGTCTATCTGGGCGACCCGCGGATGCGACATGGTCATGTTGTGCTTGGCCCGGTACCGCTCGATGAGCTTGTACTTCATGACCCAGTCGATCTCGGTCTCGATCCGGTCGAGATCCTCGGCCTCGATCGCGTCGAGCGTACGGCCCCACAGCTCCAGGACCCGCGCGACGGTACCGGTACGGATGCCGCGCCGGTCGACGAAGTCGACGGCCTTCTCGTAGTACTCGCGCTGCACCTCGATGGCGGACGCCTCACGGCCACTGGCCAGACGCACCTTGCGCTGCCCCGTGGTGTCGTGGCTGACCTCCCGGATCGCCCGGATCGGGTTCTCCAGCGTCAGATCCCGCATCACGGTGCCCGCCTCGATCATCCGCAGCACCAGGTCCGTCGCCCCGACCTTGAGCAGCATGGTCGTCTCGGACATGTTGGAGTCACCGACGATGACGTGGAGGCGGCGGTACCGCTCCGCGTCCGCGTGCGGTTCGTCGCGTGTGTTGATGATCGGGCGGGAACGCGTCGTGGCGGAGCTGACGCCCTCCCAGATGTGCTCGGCACGCTGGCTGACGCAGTAGACGGCGCCCCGCGGTGTCTGCAGCACCTTGCCCGCGCCGCAGATCAGCTGCCTCGTGACGAGGAAGGGAATGAGGATGTCCGCGAGCCGGGAGAATTCCCCGTGCCGCGCCACGAGATAGTTCTCGTGGCAGCCGTAGGAGTTTCCCGCCGAGTCGGTGTTGTTCTTGAAGAGATAGACGTCGCCCGCGATTCCCTCCTCGTGCAGGCGGCGTTCGGCGTCGACGAGCAGGCCTTCGAGAATGCGCTCGCCGGCCTTGTCGTGCGTGACCAATTCAGTCAGGTTGTCGCATTCGGGGGTTGCATATTCCGGATGCGATCCCACGTCGAGGTAGAGGCGGGCGCCGTTCCGCAGAAAGACGTTGCTGCTGCGGCCCCATGACACAACACGGCGGAAGAGGTAGCGCGCCACTTCATCAGGGGACAGTCGGCGCTGTCCCCTGAACGTGCACGTGACGCCGTACTCGTTCTCCAGCCCGAAAATGCGGCGGTCCATGACTGAACATTACGCCTGATGGCCTGAGCTGAAACCGGGTTCGACAGCACCGTTTCGATCATTTTCCGATCCCCGTACGGCAACAGACGTATGTCCGGGAACTGCGAGGAACCTTCCCGTGGCCAGCAGAACCAGCAGTGCCGCCACCCCACCGGCCCCCGCGACGGCGAAACTCCACGTCGTGCCGCCCAGTTCGACGGCCGGGCCCGCCACGGCCGTTCCCGCCGCCGCACCCACCCCGAACGTCGTCACCAGCCAGGAGAACGCCTCGGTCACCGTGCCCCGCGGAGCGTGCCGGTCGACCACGATGAACGAGCAGGCGATCGCGGGCGCGAGAAAGACTCCGGACACCGCCGCCAGAACGGTCATGGCGACCACTCCGGGGGTCAGCATCAGCGGCAGATAGCCCAGTGCCAGCAGCGCGACGATGACCCGCAGCCGGCGTTCCGGCGCCCCGGCCCACCGGCGCGCCCCGTACACCGCACCGCCGATCAGCGCACCCAGCCCGAGCGCGGCCATCAGCCAGCCGTACACCGACTCCCGGCCGTGGTCGTCGGCGTAGGCCACCCCGGCCACGGTGATCGAACCGAGCGCGAGCCCGACGAAGAAGAACGAGCCGAGCAGCGACAGGAGCCCCGGCGAGCGCAGCGCGCCCAGCCAGTGTGCCTCGCGGGGCGCGGAACGCCAGGCGCGCGAGGGTTCGCAGAGGACGACCGAGAGCGCCCCCAGGACGCCGATCACGTTGATGACGAGCAGGGCGGCGGCGGGTGACCAGAGGGAGACGAGCACCGTCACCAGCAGCGGGCCCACGGTGAACATGACCTCCTGGGCGACGGCGTCCATCGCGTACGCCCGGTGCACCCGGTCCTCGCTGCCGAGGACGGACGGCCACAGGGCCCGCAGACCGCCCTCCAGCGGCGGGGTGAAGACACCGGCCACCATCACCGCCCCGTAGGCCAGCGGCAGCGACCCCAGGCCCACCAGGGCCAGCACGATCATGCCCAGCGCCGATGCCAGGGAGGCCGGGAGCTGGACGCGGGGCTGGCCGTACAGGTCCACCGCGCGGCCCAGCAGCGGCTGCCCGACCGCGGTGGCGAGCCCGTACACGGCCGCGAGCGCGCCTGCGAGGGTGTAGCTGCCGCCCTCGGCGCGGGTGAACAGCACGATCGCGACCGGCGCGGTGCCGTTCGGCAGCCGCCCCACCAGGGTCCCCGCCAGCAGCCGGGCGGCATGCCGCGCCCGGAGGATGTCCAGATATCCCGCGGCCATGTCCCGCCCTTTCCTTCGGGCACGCTCCGGCGCCCTGAGGTTTTACGTATAACGTCGAGGTCCATACGTACCATGTGCCCAGTCCGCAGGTCCACCGCACGGCGCCTGCCCCCGATCGGCCCGGAGGCCCGAGTGACCAGCGCACCACAGCCCGCCCCGGCCCGGCCCACCAGCCGCGATGTCGCGCGGGCCGCAGGCGTCTCGCAGGCCACCGTCTCCCTCGTGCTCGGCGACAAATGGCGTGGAAGAGTCTCCGAGGCGACCGCCGGACGCGTACGGGACGCCGCCCGCGGCCTCGGCTACCAGCCCAATCTCGCCGCCCGCAATCTCCGGCTCGGCCGCACCAGGACCGCGCTCCTGGTCGTCCCCGCGCTCACCAACGAGTTCTTCGCGCGCGTCTACACCGGCGCCGCCGCGGTCGCCGCCGAGCACGGCTTCGGAGTCGTCCTCTACCCGTCCCCCGAGGGCACCGGGCCGGCCAGGGACCCCTTCGCCTCGGCGCGTGCCTCCCTCGACGGGGTGATCGCCTCCTCCATGGCCGCGGGCGCGCTCGACGCGCTGCGCGGCGCCGGCCTACCGCTGGTCATGCTCGACAGCGACCCGGCCGACACCGGGGTCGCGGCCCGGGTCAACCTGGACATCGCCGACGGCATGCGGCAGGTCGCAAACCATTTGCTCGCGCTCGGCCACCGCAAATTCGTCCACCTCGCGTCGGCGGTCGATTCCTGGACCTTCGCCGTCCGGGCCCGAGCCCTCCACGACACCCTGGCGGCAGCCCCGGGCACCTGTGTGCGGACCGTCGCGGCGGCGCTCGACGTGCACGCGGGCCGGGAGGCGACGGAGCGGGCACTCGCCGCCCCCGGCCCCCGGCCCACGGCCATCGTCTGCGACGACGACATCCTCGCCGCGGGCGCCTGCAAGGCCGCTCGCAGGCTCGGACTCCGCGTCCCCGACGACCTCTCCGTCACCGGCTTCGACGATCTGGCCCTGGCCACGGCCGTCGAACCGGAGCTCACCACCGTGCGGCTGCCCGCCGAGCAGGTCGGCGAACGGGGCATGGCGGCCCTGCTGGCGGTCCTGGGCGGCCGCCCCGCAGAGCCCGGCAGCCTGCCGGTGCACCTGGTGGCCCGCGGCTCCTCCGCGCCCCCACCGGCGAACGGCCCGCACTCATGACGGTGCCCCGGCCCGCCGGACAAGGCGGACCGGGGCACCGGCGCAGTGCTCGGCTACTCCTCGGAGGACTCCACGTCCCCACCGGAATCGGTGGACTTGGTGACGTCCGTCGCGGGGGACGCCGTCCCGGAGGACCCAGCGCCCTCGTCGTCCTCGATGTCGGAGGGCGCGTCCGTCGGTGCGGAGCCGCCGTCCGCCTCCAGCAACCGCGCCAGCTGGCGGCCGACGATCCGCTTGAACTTGCGCTGCTGCGGCCTCGTACGGTCCAGGACCGCGACCTCCAGCCGCTCCGCGGGGATCTCCCGCTCGCTGCCGTTGGGATCGCGGGACAGTGCCTGCACCGCCAGCTTGAGCGCCTCGGCGAGCGTCATCCCGTCCCGGTGGCGCTGGTCCAGGAAGGTGCTGATCTGCTCGGCGTTCCCGCCGACCGCGACCGAGCCGTGCTCGTCGACGATCGAGCCGTCGTGCGGCAGCCGGTAGATCTGGTCGCCCTCGGGTTCGACCCCCACCTCGGCGACCACCAGCTCCACCTCGTACGGCTTCTCGGCCGCGCTGGAGAAGATGGTGCCCAGCGTCTGCGCATAGACGTTGGCCAGCCCACGGGCCGTCACGTCGTCACGGTCGTAGGTGTATCCGCGCAGATCGGCGTAGCGCACACCGCCGATGCGGAGGTTCTCGTACTCGTTGTACTTGCCGGCGGCGGCGAAACCGATCCGGTCGTAGATCTCGCTGAACTTGTGCAGCGCACGGGACGGGTTCTCGCCGACGAACACAATGCCGTCGGCGTACTGCAGCACAACCAGGCTGCGACCACGGGCGATGCCCTTCCGGGCGTATTCCGCCCGGTCGGCCATGGCCTGCTGAGGTGAGACATAGAACGGCGTCGACACCGGTTATCCGTCCCTTTCTGTCAGTGACTGGAGCATCGGAGAAGCAGCGGAACGGCGGTCAGAGCAGCGCGGCGCGCGGGCCGTCGGGCTGTTCCATCCGGTGTTCCAGGATCGAGCGGGCGATCTGGGACGATTCCGCCTCGTCCAGCCTCCGGAAGCCTTCGTCGTTGATGACGGTGACGATCGGGTAGATCCGCCGGGCCACATCGGGGCCGCCGGTCGCCGAATCGTCGTCCGCGGCGTCGTACAGCGCCTGCACGACCAGGGTGAGTGCCTGCTGCTCCGTCAGGTCCTCGCGGTAGAGCTTCTTCATCGACCCGC
The DNA here is from genome assembly GCF_044754145.1 of Streptomyces sp. NPDC093149. Taxonomy (NCBI): domain Bacteria; kingdom Bacillati; phylum Actinomycetota; class Actinomycetes; order Kitasatosporales; family Streptomycetaceae; genus Streptomyces; species Streptomyces sp. NPDC093149. Next base: position 194,690 of record NZ_JBIVON010000009.1, on the reverse strand, counting down.
GCGCGAAGACCGACCCGGAGCCGGTGGCCGCGTACCCGTGCTCCTCGGAACGGCCGCCGGTGACGTCGTACGAGAAGATCCGGCCCTTCTCGCGGTCGAGGTCGAAACCGGCGAAGAGCGGCACGACGGCGAGGCCCTGCATGGCCATCCCCAGATTGCTGCGGATCATCGTGGAGAGCCGGTTCGCCTTGCCCTCCAGGGAGAGCTGGGCGCCCTCGACCTTCTCGAAGTGCTCCAGCTCCAGCTGGAAGAGCTTGACCATCTCCACGGCCAGGCCGGCCGTACCGGCGATGCCCACCGCCGAGTACTCGTCGGCCGGGAAGACCTTCTCGATGTCACGCTGCGCGATCACATTGCCCATGGTCGCTCGCCGGTCACCGGCGAGGACCACTCCGCCGGGGAACGTCACCGCGACGATGGTCGTCCCGTGCGGCGCCTCGATCGCCCCCTGCAGGGGCGGCAGGCTGCGGTTGCCCGGGAGCATCTCGGGAGAATGGTCGGACAGGAAATCCATGAACGAAGAGGATCCCGGCGTCAGGAAGGCAGCTGGTAGACGCCCGGTGCTACGAGTGTTGGCTTCCACGCGTTTCCCTCCAGGTAAGCGACGGCCCTGCGCAGGGTGTCAGGAGCGTCTCCCGACATACCGATGGCCGAATTGCAGTCGATGCGGTTTACGCCACGGACCCTACCCGTCCCGTGGCGGTGATCCACATGAAGTGCAGGGGCGGCTCCGCCCGGCCTGCGGCCCCGCCTGTGCCCGCGCGGTACGGGCCGACCCGGCCCGTACCGCGCGCACGTCCCACTCCGCAGTAGTTCACATTCGTGAACTACTGTCCACCCTTTTGAACGAAGGAACGCACGAAGTCCTCCGCGTTCTCTTCGAGTACGTCGTCGATCTCGTCCAGAACCGAGTCGACATCGTCGCTCAGCTTCTCCTGGCGCTCCTTGAGGTCGTCGGACGCCTGCGCGTCCTGCGCCTGCTCCTCGACCTCCTCGGTGGAGCGCGTCGCCTTCTGCTGTCCGCCGCCGGTGTCCTTGGTCGCCATCTAGCTCACCCCGCTCGGTTCGAAGCACTTGATCAGACCCTACCCACGGGGTCCGACATTGGCCCGGTACTTGTCCAGACGTCCGGGGGTCATCCCGATGATTCCCCGATCGCGGCCGTTTCAGCCTCCCGACAGCACCTGGACCAGCTCCTCCGCCGTGCGGCAGCGGTCCAGGAGCTCCTTGACGTGATTACGGGTGCCGCGGAGCGGTTCCAGGGTGGGCACCCGTTGCAGCGAGTCATGGCCCGGGAGATCGAAGATGACCGAGTCCCAGGACGCCGCGGCCACGTCGTCGGCGTACTGATCCAGGCACCGGCCGCGGAAATAGGCCCTGGTGTCCTCCGGAGGGGCCGTACGGGCCTTCTCGACGTCGTTCTCGTCCAGCAGGCGCTTCATCTTCCCGCGGGCCGCCAGACGGTTGTACAGACCCTTCTCGGCCCTCACGTCGGCGTACTGGAGATCGACCAGGTGCAGACGCGCAGCGTCCCAGTCCAGGCTGTCCCGGCGGCGGTAGCCCTCCATGAGCTCCCGCTTGGCGATCCAGTCGAGCTCGCCGGACAGGCTCATGGGATCGTTCTCCAGCCGGTTGAGGGTGTCCTCCCAGCGGATCAGGACGTCCTTGGTCTGCTCGTCGGCGTCCGACCCGTACCGTTCCTCGACGTACTTGCGGCCCAGCTCGAAGTACTCCATCTGGAGCTGCACCGCGGTGAGGGTACGGCCGCTGCGCAGCGTGATCAGGTGCTTCAGCGTCGGGTCGTGGGAGACGTGGTGCAGGGTGCGCACCGGCTGGTCGACCGCGAGATCGACGTTGATGAAACCGTCCTCGATCATGGAGAGGACCAGGGCCGTGGTGCCGAGCTTGAGATAGGTGGAGATCTCCGAGAGGTTCGCGTCGCCGATGATCACATGGAGCCTGCGGTACTTCTCGGCATCGGAGTGCGGTTCGTCACGGGTGTTGATGATGGGGCGCTTGAGGGTGGTCTCCAGACCGACCTCGACCTCGAAGTAGTCGGCACGCTGACTGATCTGGAAGCCGTGTTCATGGCCGTCCTGGCCGATTCCCACGCGTCCGGCCCCGGTGACCACCTGGCGGGAGACGAAGAACGGGGTCAGATGGCGCACGATGTCGGAGAAGGGGGTCTCCCGCTTCATCAGGTAGTTCTCGTGCGTGCCGTACGAGGCGCCCTTGTTGTCGGTGTTGTTCTTGTAGAGGTGGATCGGCTGGGCGCCGGGAAGCTGGGCGGCGCGGTCGGCCGCCTCGGCCATGATCCGCTCGCCGGCCTTGTCCCAGAGGACCGCGTCACGCGGATTGGTCACTTCCGGGGAGCTGTACTCGGGGTGCGCGTGGTCGACGTAGAGGCGGGCCCCATTGGTGAGGATGACATTGGCGAGGCCGATGTCCTCGTCGGTGAGCTGGCTGGAGTCCGCGGTCTCACGGGCGAGGTCGAATCCTCGCGCGTCCCGCAGCGGGTTCTCCTCCTCGAAGTCCCAGCGGGCGCGGCGCGCCCGGTGCATCGCCGCTGCGTAGGCGTTGACGATCTGGGACGAGGTGAGCATGGCATTGGCGTTGGGGTGGCCGGGGACGGAGATCCCGTACTCCGTCTCGATGCCCATTACTCGCCGTACGGTCATGCGGCCCTCCTTGCCCGGCGGCGCCCCCTCGAGGGGGCGGCGCTCAAGTACCGCTGCTTGTCCGGTGCGTGTGCGGTGCCCGTCCCCGCACTGCGCGACCGGGCGGTACGCAAGAGCCTAGAGCGACTCTGCGGTGGTGGGGAGATCAATTACGTCATTGCTGCGGTGTCGCGCGAGCTGTCCGGAAAGCAACCGGCTGCGGATGCCCGGCCGGGCATCCGCAGCCGGTCGGCGTTCTACAGGTACTGCCCGGTATTCGCCACCGTGTCGATGGAGCGACCGGTGTCCGCGCCCTGCTTTCCGGTGACGAGCGTACGGATGAAGACGATCCGCTCGCCCTTCTTGCCGGAGATCCGGGCCCAGTCGTCCGGGTTCGTGGTGTTCGGCAGGTCCTCGTTCTCCTTGAACTCGTCCACGCAGGCCTGGAGGAGATGGGAGACGCGAAGGCCCTTCTGGCCCTGGTCGAGGAAGGCCTTGATGGCCATCTTCTTGGCCCGGTCGACGATGTTCTGGATCATCGCGCCGGAGTTGAAGTCCTTGAAGTAGAGGACTTCCTTGTCGCCGTTGGCGTACGTGACCTCGAGGAAGCGGTTCTCCTCGGACTCGGTGTACATCCGCTCGACGACGGACTGGATCATGGCGTGCGCGGCGGCTTCCTTGGAGCCGGTGTGCTCCGCGAGATCGTCCGCGTGCAGGGGCAGCGAAGGAGTGAGGTACTTCGCGAAGATGTCCTTCGCGGCCTCCGCGTCGGGGCGCTCGATCTTGATCTTCACATCGAGGCGGCCGGGACGCAGGATCGCGGGGTCGATCATGTCCTCGCGGTTGGAGGCGCCGATGACGATGACGTTCTCCAGGCCCTCGACACCGTCGATCTCGGCGAGCAGCTGGGGAACGATGGTGTTCTCCACGTCCGAGCTGACGCCGGATCCCCGGGTGCGGAAGAGGGACTCCATCTCGTCGAAGAAGACGATGACGGGGGTGCCCTCGCCCGCCTTCTCACGGGCACGCTGGAAGACCAGGCGGATGTGCCGCTCGGTCTCGCCGACGTACTTGTTGAGGAGTTCCGGGCCCTTGATGTTGAGGAAGTAGCTCTTGCCGGCCGGCTGGCCGGTGACCTCGGCGACCTTCTTGGCAAGGGAGTTGGCCACCGCCTTGGCGATGAGCGTCTTGCCGCAGCCGGGCGGGCCGTAGAGCAGGATGCCCTTCGGCGGTCGCAGTTCGTGTTCCTTGAAGAGGTCGGGGTGGAGATAGGGGAGCTCGACCGCGTCCCGGATCAGCTCGATCTGGTCGCCCAGACCGCCGATCTTGTCGTAGTCGATGTCCGGTACCTCTTCGAGGACGAGTTCTTCGACCTCGCTCTTGGGGACCACTTCGTAGACGTAGCCGGACCTGGGTTCGAGCAGCAGGGCGTCGCCGGGGCGGATGGTGATGTCCAGCAGCGGCTCGGCGAGCCGCACCACCCGTTCCTCGTCGGTGTGCCCGATGACCAGGGCCCGCTCGCCGTCCTCAAGGATCTCCTTGAGGGTGACGATGTCCCCGGCCCGCTCGAATTCCATGGCGTCGACCACATTGAGCGCTTCATTGAGCATGACTTCCTGGCCGCGCCGGAGGTCGTCGAGCTCGACACTGGGGCTGACATTCACCCGGAGCTTGCGGCCCCCGGTGAAGATGTCGCAGGTGCCGTCCTCATTGCCCTGCAGGAACACACCGAATCCGGCCGGCGGCTGTGCGAGCCGGTCGACTTCTTCCTTGAGGGCCACGATCTGGTCGCGGGCCTCGCGGAGTGTGTTGGCGAGCCGCTCGTTCTGCGCGGACACGCCCGCCAGGTTGGTCTGCAACTCGACGATCCGCTCTTCGAGAATCCTCGTATGGCGCGGAGAGTCGGCGAGCTTACGTCGCAGGACGGCGATTTCCTGCTCAAGATAGGCGACCTGGCCGGCTGGGTCTTCGGACCCCCGCCCGGGCCGGATGCCGCGGTTGATGTCGTCGTCGTGGGCTGCCACGGTCCTCACCTCCTCCAAGGGGAGCTGGACGCTTCCTGACCCTACCTGGGTGGGTGATGATTGAAACCCCTAGATCACAAAGACTGCGGGGCGTGTCCGATCTTCACCCTTGCGTTCCCCCTCGTGTCAGGGGAATACCCACCCTTCAACATCGGAAAGCGGCCGGTTGTATCGTCGAACCGGTCAACACCCGTCAGGGCTGGCTTCTTTTGGTTCGGATACGCAGGGAACGGCAGGAGAAATGACCGTGCAGCAGGACGCTCCCACCGGCAGCGACACGCAGGATCTGGAGGTCTGGATCGATCAGGACCTCTGCACGGGAGACGGCATCTGCGTGCAGTACGCGCCGGAGGTGTTCGAGCTGGACATCGACGGTCTGGCGTATGTGAAGAGCGGTGACGACGAACTCTTGCAGGACAAGGGCGCGACGACACCGGTGCCGCTGCCGCTCCTCCAGGATGTCGTCGATTCGGCCAAGGAGTGCCCGGGCGACTGCATCCATGTACGTCGCGTTTCGGACAGGGTCGAGGTGTACGGCCCCGAGGCCGCGTGACGTCGCGGTTGCGGGCGGTGGAGCACGCGCAGTGGCCGCTCAGGCACTGCCCGGGGCGGACCGGGTGGCTCGGACGAAGGCGCCGCCCCGCCACTGCCAGGTGACCTTCTCCTGCTGGTCGGGGCAGCACTGCGGCACATCGGCCGAGGAGTAGCCGAACAGGGTGGCGGAGATGATCCCGTCACGCACCGCGAAGTCGCCGACGCTCAGCTTCTCGGCGGGGTCCACCAGGGTCGCCACGACCCGGGGAGTGGCCCCGCTTCCTCCTGTGAGGACGTAGACGCCGCTGGGCGGGGTGCCGGAGCCTGCCGCGCAGTGGACCACGGCGACCGTCTCGGGCCGGCCGTCGCCGTCCAGGTCGCCGGGCTGCTGTTCGGCCACGGTGTTCCCCGCTCCCCCGCACTCCAGGGGGTAGGTCGCCCGCTCCGGATCGGGCGCGGCGGCGGGCGCCGTGCCGTGCTGCGCGGTGGTGCGATGCGGGGTCGAGGCGGAGGCCGCGGGGTCCGGCTGGAGCATGCCGGCGGCTGCGACGACCGCGGCCATGGCTGTCGCGGTGGCGAGCCAGTGCAGCGGCTTGGTGTCGGTGTGCGCGAGGTCCGGGAGCTCGGAGGTCTGCACGCGGGATGTCTCCTGTGGTTCCTGTGGTTCGAGAAACTGGGCGGGCGCTGCTGCCGGTGGGACGTCCGCGATGGCGCGGGGTGGCCAGCATCGTGCCACACCACGCGCAGCAGTGGAACGGTGGGGTCGGCCCGGACGTGCGTTCCGTACGGGCAACGAAAGGGCGCCGCCGCCGAGTTCCCGGGTCGGTCCGGGAACTCGGCGGCGGCGTCGGTACGTTGTGCGGCTCAGCCGCGGGAGGAGCCGCTCTGGCTGCCGGGACCGTCGTAGTCCTCGCCGTAGGCGCCCTTGGCGGGGCGGCGGCGGCGCAGCGGGGGCTCGACCCCGTCGGCCAGGCGGCGGGCGGTGACGAGGAAGCCGGTGTGGCCGATCATGCGGTGGTCCGGGCGGACGGCCAGGCCCTCGACGTGCCAGTTGCGGATCATCGATTCCCAGGGCTGCGGCTCGGCGAAGCAGCCGATCTCGCGGATGGACTCGACGGTCCGCGCGAGCTGGGTGGTGGTCGCGACGTACGCGCACAGGATGCCACCGGGCACGAGCGCCTTGGAGACGGCCTCCAGGCACTCCCAGGGCGCGAGCATGTCGAGGACGACGCGGTCGACGTCGGTGTCGGAGAGGTTGTCCTGGAGGTCGCCGACGGTGAGCTGCCAGGCGGGGTGCGGTTCGCCGAAGTAGCGTTCCACGTTCTGCCGGGCGATCTCGGCGAAGTCCTCGCGGCGCTCGTAGGAGTGCAGCATGCCCTGGTCGCCGATGGCGCGCAGCAGGAAGGTGGAGAGCGAGCCGGAGCCGACACCGGCCTCCACGACGCGGGCGCCGGGGAAGATGTCGGCGAAGGCCAGGATCTGCCCCGCGTCCTTGGGGTAGACCACGGCGGCGCCGCGGGGCATGGACAGGACGTAGTCGGGGAGCAGGGGGCGCAGCGCGAGATAGGCGACGTTTCCCGTGGTTCGGACAACACTGCCCTCGGGGGCACCGATCAGCTCGTCGTGCGGGAAGGAACCCTTGTGGGTGTGGAAGTTCTTCCCGGCTTCGAGCGTGAAGGTGTAGTGGCGTCCCTTGGGATCGGTGAGCTGGACCTGGTCCCCGACCTTGAAGGGCCCGCGTCGGCGGGCGGCACCGGTCGGTTCAGACATGTGACCAGCCTACCGGTGATTCCCCGCGCCCCGACCGCGAGCCCGGACGATGCCGGACGGTCAGGCGGCGGGCCTGGCCAGGGCCGCGACGAACGCCCGCTCGACGTCTGCGGTGGACAGCACGCCGTAGATCTCGCCGGTCTCCTCGAGGACGAGGTATTCGGTGGCGGGGCTGGCCTTGAGCCGGTCCAGCAGGGCTTCGCCGGACAGCTCGGCGGAGATCTTCATGCCCTCGGTGAGGTCCTGGGCGAGGCCGCTGACGGCGACCCAGGGGCGGCGGTGTTCGGGGATGGAGACGATGGCGGTTTCCCGGACGACGGCCATGGGTTCGCCGAGGCCGTCGACGACGACGAGGGCGCGGGCACCGGCTTCGTTGGCGCGTCGCAGGGCCTCGGAGAGCGGGGTGTCGGCCTCCACCGGGACGGCGCGCCGGGTGAGGGTGCGGGCACGCAGCTCGGGAAGGTGCTCGCGCAGGCGTGCCATGCGCAGGCTGTTGCCCGCTCCGGTCCAGATGATGGCGGCAAGGATGGCGGCGAGCAGCGCGTCGGTGACGGTGTCCATGCCGCTGACGTCGCGGGGGTTGTTCCCGAAGGAGCCGGTGCGGGTGAGCAGCGGGAGGCCGATGAGGGTGACGACGGCGAGGGCGCGGCCGGCCCAGGCGGCCGCGACGGTGCCGCTCATGGGGCGGCCGGTGATCTTCCAGACGACGGCACGGAGCATGCGTCCGCCGTCGAGGGGGAGGCCGGGGAGGAGATTGAAGGCGGCCACCAGGAGGTTGGAGATCATCAGCCCGGCGAGGAGGACTCCCGGCACGGTGCCGGGGGCGACGAACGTCATCCCGGCGTAGAAGAGTCCGGCGAGCACCAGGGAGAGCAGGGGGCCCACGAAGGCCAGCAGGAATTCGCGGCCGGGGGTCTCGGACTCCTTCTCGATCTCGGAGACACCGCCGAAGAACTGGAGCTGGATGCGGCGCACCGGCAGTTTGTAGTGCAGGGCGACGACCGTGTGCGCGAGTTCGTGAACGAGCACGGAGGCGTAGAAGGCGATCGCGAAGAAGAGGGAGACCAGGTAGCGCGCCGCTCCGAGCTCGGGCAGCACGCGTTCGAGCTGGCCGCCGAAGACCCAGGTGATCAGTGCGGCGACGATGAACCAACTGGGCGCGACGTACACGGGCACACCGAAAGGACGGCCCATGAGAAGGCCGCCTCCGGGCTCTTCGGGTCGCCGCGGTCCGCCCTTGTCGGGGCCGGCGCCGGGGGCCGTTCCCCCTGCGCCGGGCTGCGGCCGCCCGCTGTCGCCGCTCTCGTCCACGAGGTCCCTTCGGTCGGTGCCCTGCGGCACGGTCGTTCAGTGTTCGGGAGTGTGTGGTCGATGGTATGCCGCCGAGTGTCGGTGGCGGGCCGTAGGGTCTTCGACATGACCTCCCTGCCGCGGCCCGCTCAGCCGCCCACGTCGCTGTCGCCGTCGCGGGCCGGTGATTTCATGCAATGTCCTCTGCTGTACCGCTTCCGGGTCATCGACAAACTGCCCGAGAAGCCCAGCGAAGCAGCTACCCGGGGCACGCTGGTGCATGCGGTGCTGGAGCGGCTCTTCGACCACCCGGCGGCGGAGCGCACGGCCGGCCGGGCCACGGCGCTGATCCCCGCCCAGTGGGACCGGCTGCTGGAGTCGAAGCCGGAGCTGTCCGAGCTGTTCTCGGAGGATGCCGGGGGCGAGCGTCTTGCGCGCTGGCTCTCGGAGGCGGAGAACCTGGTGGAGCGGTGGTTCTCGCTGGAGGACCCGACGCGGCTGGAACCCGCCGAGCGCGAGCTGTTCGTCGAGACGGAGCTGGAGTCGGGGCTGCGGCTGCGCGGGGTGATCGACCGGATCGACGTGGCGCCCACGGGCGAGGTCCGCATCGTCGACTACAAGACGGGGAAAGCGCCGCGCCCGGAGTACGCGGAGGGCGCGCTCTTCCAGATGAAGTTCTACGCGCTGGTGATCTGGCGGCTGAAGGGCGTGGTGCCGCGCCGGCTCCAGCTCGTCTATCTCGGCAGCGGCGACATCCTGACGTACGACCCGGTCGTCGCGGACCTGGAGCGGGTGGAGCGCAAGCTGCTGGCGCTCTGGGACGCGATCCGGCTGGCGACCGAGACGGGTGAGTGGCGGCCCCGGCCGACGAAGCTCTGCGGCTGGTGCGACCACCAGGCGGTCTGTCCCGAATTCGGCGGCACTCCCCCGGTCTATCCGTTGTCGGTACGCCCGGCGGAGTCGGAGCAGGACGTGCAGGGCAGAATGGATCCGGTCCGTACCGAGGCCGGCCGGCCTGTGGCCCCCGAAGGACCTTGAGGAGACCTTGTGGCTATCCGCGTCCTACTGGTCGATGACCAACCGCTGTTGCGCACCGGCTTCCGGATGATCCTGGAGGCGGAAGGTGATCTCGCGGTGGTGGGAGAGGCCGGTGACGGTCTCCAGGCTCTCGACCAGGTGCGCGCGCTGCAGCCCGATGTGGTGCTGATGGACATCCGCATGCCGCGGATGGACGGCGTCGAGGCGACGCGTCAGATCACCGGTCCCGGCCGGGACGGTCCGGCGAAGGTCCTGGTGCTGACCACGTTCGATCTCGACGAGTACGTGGTGGAGGCGCTGCGCGCGGGCGCCAGCGGCTTCCTGCTGAAGGACGCTCCCGCCAATGAGCTGGTGCAGGCGATCCGCGTGGTCGCGGCGGGTGAGGCGATGCTGGCGCCGAGCATCACCCGCAGGCTGCTCGACAAGTATGCGGACCATCTGCCGTCCGGCGAGGAGCCGGTGCCCGACACCCTGCACACGCTGACGGACCGTGAGGTCGAGGTGCTGAAGCTGGTGGCGCGCGGGCTGTCGAACGCGGAGATCGCCGCGGACCTGTTCGTCAGTGAGACGACGGTCAAGACGCACGTCGGCCATGTGCTGACCAAGCTCGGTCTGCGCGACCGGGTGCAGGCGGCGGTGTACGCCTACGAGAGCGGTCTGGTGCGCCCCGGGGCCCAGTGAGCGGCCCCGAGCGGCGGCCCCGGAATCGGTCCGGGGCACGGACGACGCCCCGGCCGGGTTCGGCCGGGGCGTCGTCCGTGCTCAGGAGGTTCGGACGGTGCCGTCGCCCAACTCCCAGAGCTGGAGGTCGGCGGAGGAGTTGACCGCCCATTCGACACCGGTGAGGTCTTCGCGCGACGCGACGTACTGCTTGCCCTGCCAGATCGGCAGTACGGGGACGTCGTCGGCGACTATGTCCTGGAGCCGCTCGAAGGTCTTGGCGGAGGCGCTGCGGTCGGCCTCGCGCCGCGACTGCGGAATGAGCGTCTTCTGGGCGAGCGTCGACCTGTAGGGCGAGTTGAGGAAGTTGTTCTTGTCGAGGAACGGCGCGATGTAGTTGTCGGGGTCCGGGAAGTCGGGGAACCAGCCCATGCCGTACACGGCGTAGTCGCCGCGCACCTGTGCGGGGCGGTACTTCGCCCAGGGGGAGCTCTGGACGGTGACGTCGAACAGGCCGGTGCCGTTGAGCTGCTTCTTCAGGGTTTCGAACTCGGCGGCGTTGCCGGCGCCGGCACGGTCGGACGGGTAGTGGAGGGTGAGCTTCACCGGGGTGTCGATGCCTGCGGCCTCCAGGATCGCCGCGGCCTTCGTGGGGCTGGGTTCGCTGTACTTGTTGTAGAACGAGTTGGCGTGCCCGGTGATGCCGGACGGGATCAGCGAGTACAACGGCTCGGCCGTGGCGCCGTACACCTTGCTCGCGATCTCTCCGCGGTCGACGACCTGGGCCATGGCCTGACGGACGGCCTTGTTCTTCACGGCCGGGTCGTCGGTGTTGAAGCCCAGGAAGTGGATGGCGAGTCCGGGAATCTCGGTGAGCTTGATACCGTCCTCGGGCTTTTCGAGCAACTGCTGGGCCTGCTCGGGCGACATGGTGCGGGTCATCATGTCGATCTTCTTGTCGTCGAAGGCCTTGCCCATGGCCGTCGAATCGGGGAAGACATCCAGCTCGACCTTCTCGTTCCGCACCTTCAGATCCCCCTTGTAGTGGGGGTTCCTGGTGAAGACCACCTTGACGACCTGATTGTGCTCGACTTCCGGCTTCATGGTGTACGGACCGGATCCGTCCACCTGGAATCCGGTACGTGCGGACTTCGCCGCGTACTTGTTCCGCGGCACGATCCCGGCGACCGGAGTGGCGAGCTTGTACGGGAACGTCGCGTCCGGGGTGCGGAGATGGAAGACGATCTCCCGCTCGCCCTGTGTCTCGACCGTGTCGATGTTGGCGAGCAGGGCGACGGGCCCGTTGGGAGCGTTGATGCGGATGACGCGGTCGATGGAGTACTTCACGTCATCGGCGGTGACGGCCCTGCCGTCGGCGAACTTCAGACCGCTGCGCAGCTTGCAGCGGTAGCTCTCGTTCTGCGTGTCCGTGAAGGTGCAGCTCTGCGCCGCCTCGGGGACCGGCTGCCCGCCGCCGCGCGGCACGTGCATCAGGGTCTGCACGGTCTGCCGGAGCACGTTCCACACCCCCGCCTCGTAGCCGATGGCGGGGTCGAGCGGCGCGGGGGTGTCCTTGGAGGCGACGAACTGGTCCGTGGTGCCGACGACGATGGCGGCCCTGCCGTCGTCCCCGTCGCCCGATGCGCCGCAGGCGGCGAGTACGGGCGCGAGCAGGCCGACGACGGCCGGCAGCACCAGAGTCTTGCGGTTCATCTTGGACGCTCTCCCTCATCCCGGCATTGAGACAGCGAGATTAGTGCGCGCCGTAGGCAATGCCGGACCAGAGCTGTCCGGATGTGTAATCGGACGGTGATGGGGATAACGGCGAGCCGTTTTCCCTCGCCAGGGCCGTTTCGCACAGGTCCCCACCAACCGGGACAGTTCGACACCACGAAACGGACACGCGGGCGGATCTTGAAAAGCCTTCGGTGGCGATTCGGGTGACAAAGCTCACGCCCCAGTCCCCTTTCTCGTCCCTGCCGCGCGCCCGGCTCACACACCGACGTACGACAGAAAGCGCACCATTCGACGCCGAGAGCTTTTCGGTTCATTCACAGAAATACTCTCGGTGCGCGGATCACTGCATTCCCGTTACCAGGCCCCGGAGAAATGCGAGATCGACTTCTTCCAGCGACCGTACGACGACCCGGCCGGACGCCGGGGCGATCGGTGCGACGGACGGGACGGCGACCACCCGGCAGCCCGCGGCCTCCGCGGCCGCGACGCCGGTGGCCGTGTCCTCGATGACCGCACAGCGCTCGGGCTCCGCCCCGAAGCCGGACGCGGCGGTGAGGTAGGGCTCCGGGTGCGGCTTGGTACGGGAGACCTCGTCGCCGGCGACGGTGAGGGAGAAGTGGTGGTGTCCCACCGAGTCCAGCACGCGGTCGATGATCCGCCGGTGCGAGGCGGAGACCAGGGCGGTGGGGATCTCGTGCCGGGCCAGTTCCGCCAGGAGCCGTGCCGCGCCCGGCATCAGCGGCACACCGCGGCCGATGCGCTCCTCGAAGCGGTCGTTGAGCAGCACGGTGAGTTCGGCGAGGGTGATGTCCGCACCGGTGACGTCCATGAGGTAGCCGGCACTGCGGGTCATCGGCCCGCCGACCACCACGTCCCGCCAGGCCTCGTCGAGCTGGTGCCCGAGCTCGGCGAAGACCTCCACCTCGGCGTCCCACCAGAAGCCCTCGGTATCGACGAGGGTGCCGTCCATGTCGAGCAGGACGGCCTGCAGCGCGGCGCCTTCGGCCGTGCGGGTCATGGACGCGGGAACCGTGCTGGTCATCCGGCACACCTTCCGTAAGGGACGAGAAGGCCGGCCGTCTTTTCCCGTGGGAAGGACGACCGGCCTGCACTGGACCGACAATTGTACGACTTGACCTGCTACGGCGCGTTGAACGCGGTCTTACCGCGCGTTGAAGTACTTCGCCTCGGGGTGGTGGATGACGATCGCGTCGGTGGACTGCTCCGGGTGGAGCTGGAACTCCTCCGAGAGATGCACCCCGATCCGCTCGGGCCCGAGCAGCTCGGCGATCTTCGCCCGGTCCTCCAGCTCGGGACAGGCGCCGTAGCCGAGGGAGAAGCGCGCGCCGCGGTACTTCAGCGCGAACATGTCCTCGACATCGGCCGGGTCCTCGCCGCCGAAGCCCAGCTCGGCGCGGACCCGGGCGTGCCAGTACTCGGCCAGCGCCTCGGCCAGCTGTACGGACAGGCCGTGCAGCTCCAGGTAGTCGCGGTAGGAGTTGGCCTCGAAGAGCTTGGCGGTCTCGCCGCCGATCTTCGAGCCGACGGTGACGACCTGGAGGCCGACCACATCCGTCTCCCCGGACTCCTCGGGGCGGAAGAAGTCCGCCAGGCAGAGGCGCCGACCGCGGCGCTGGCGCGGGAAGGTGAAGCGGGTGCGCTCGGAGCCGTCCTCGTGGAGCAGGATCAGATCGTCGCCCTTGGACACGCAGGGGAAATAGCCGTACACGACGGCGGCTTCCAGCAGGTTCTCGGTGTGGAGCTTGTCGAGCCAGCCGCGCAGGTGCGGGCGGCCCTCGGTCTCGACCAGTTCCTCGTACGTCGGTCCGTCGCCGGCGCGGGCCTGCTTGAGGCCCCACTGGCCCTTGAAGAGCGCGCCCTCGTCCAGCCAGGACGCGTACTCCTTGAGCTGGATGCCCTTGACGACCCGGGTGCCCCAGAAGGGGGGCTCGGGGACCGGGTTGTCGACGGCGACGTCGGAGCGGACGCCCTCCTCGGGCTCCTCCACCTCCAGCACCGCCGTGTCGCGCTTGGGTACGCGGCGCTGCTTGAGTTCGGGCAGGGTGGCGCCCGGGACGCCGCGCTTGACCGCGACCAGGGCGTCCATCAGACGCAGCCCCTCGAACGCGTCACGGGCGTAGCGGACCTCGCCCTCGTAGATCTCGTGGAGGTCCTGCTCGACGTAGGCGCGGGTGAGCGCGGCGCCGCCGAGGATCACCGGGTATTCGGCGGCCAGCTTGCGCTGGTTCAGCTCCTCCAGGTTCTCCTTCATGATCACGGTGGACTTCACCAGGAGACCGGACATGCCGATGACGTCGGCCCGGTGCTCCTGGGCGGCGTCCAGGATCGCGGAGACGGGCTGCTTGATGCCGAGGTTGACCACGTTGAAGCCGTTGTTGGACAGGATGATGTCGACGAGGTTCTTGCCGATGTCATGGACGTCGCCACGGACCGTGGCCAGCACGATCGTGCCCTTGCCCTCGGCGTCGGACTTCTCCATGTGGGGCTCCAGATAGGCCACCGCGGTCTTCATGACCTCGGCGGACTGGAGCACGAACGGCAGCTGCATCTGACCGGAGCCGAAGAGTTCGCCGACGACCTTCATGCCCTCCAGGAGGGTGTCGTTGACGATGTCGAGGGCGGGGCGGGACCGCAGGGCCTCGTCGAGGTCGGCCTCCAGGCCGTTCTTCTCGCCGTCGATGATGCGCCGCTGGAGGCGCTCGTCGAGCGGCAGGGCGAGGAGTTCCTCGGCCTTGCCGGCCTTCATCGACTTCGTGCTGACGCCCTCGAACAGCTCCATCAGCCTCTGGAGGGGGTCGTAGCCCTCGGCGCGGCGGTCGTGGATGAGGTCGAGCGCGACCTTCACCTGCTCCTCGTCGAGGCGCGCGATCGGAAGGATCTTGGAGGCGTGCACGATCGCGGAGTCGAGGCCGGCCTTGACGCACTCGTCGAGGAAGACGGAGTTCAGGACGACCCGGGCGGCCGGGTTGAGGCCGAAGGAGATGTTGGACAGGCCGAGCGTGGTCTGGACGTCGGGGTGGCGCTTCTTCAGCTCGCGGATGGCCCCGATGGTGGCCATGCCGTCGCCCCGGGATTCCTCCTGGCCGGTGCAGATCGTGAAGGTCAGGGTGTCGATGAGGATGTCCGACTCGTGGATGCCCCAGTTGCCGGTCAGGTCCGCGATGAGCCGCTCGGCGACGGCGACCTTGTGCTCGACGGTACGGGCCTGGCCCTCCTCGTCGATGGTCAGGGCGATCAGCGCGGCGCCGTGCTCGACGGCCAGCGCGGTGACCTTGGCGAACCGTGACTCGGGGCCGTCCCCGTCCTCGTAGTTGACGGAGTTGAGAACGGCCCGGCCGCCGAGCTTCTCCAGGCCGGCGCGGAGGACCGGCAGTTCGGTGGAGTCCAGCACGATCGGCAGGGTGGAGGCGGTGGCGAAACGTCCGGCCAGCTCCTCCATGTCGGCGACGCCGTCCCGGCCGACATAGTCCACGCAGAGGTCGAGCATGTGCGCGCCCTCGCGGATCTGGTCGCGCGCCATCTCCACGCAGTCGTCCCAGCGGGCCTCCAGCATCGCCTCGCGGAACTTCTTCGATCCGTTGGCGTTCGTACGCTCGCCGATCGCCAGGTAGGAGGTGTCCTGGCGGAACGGGACGGTCTGGTACAGGGAGGCGGCGCCCGGTTCGGGACGGGGCGCGCGGGAGGTGAGCTCGGAGCCGCGGACACGCTCGACGAGCTGACGCAGATGCTCGGGGGTCGTACCGCAGCAGCCGCCGACCAGCGAGAGGCCGTACTCCCGGACGAACGTCTCCTGGGCGTCGGCGAGCCCCTCGGGACCGAGCGGGAAGTGCGCCCCGTCCTTGGTGAGCACCGGCAGTCCGGCATTCGGCATGCAGAGCAGCGGGATACGGGAGTGGCGCGTGAGGTAGCGCAGGTGCTCGCTCATCTCGGCGGGGCCGGTCGAGCAGTTCAGGCCGATCATGTCGACGCCGAGCGGTTCCAGCGCGGTCAGCGCGGCCCCGATCTCGGAGCCGAGCAGCATCGTTCCGGTGGTCTCGAACGCCAGCGAGCACAGCACCAGGAGGTCGCTGCCCATCGCCTCCAGGGCGCGCCGCGCGCCCAGTACGGCGGCCTTGGTCTGCAGCAGGTCCTGCGTCGTCTCGATGATGAGCGCGTCCGCGCCGCCGGCGATCAGCCCCTCGGCGTTCTGCTGAAAGCCGTCCCGCAGCACGGTGTAGGGGGCGTGCCCCAGCGTGGGCAGCTTCGTACCCGGACCCATGGAGCCGAGCACCCAGCGCTGCTGCCCGGTCGACGCGGTGAACGCGTCCGCCACCTCGCGGGCGATGCGCGCGCCCGACTCGGAGAGCTCGTGGATCCGCTCGGGAATGTCGTACTCGCCCAGGGCCGAGGCGTTGGCCCCGAAGGTGTTCGTCTCGACGCAGTCCACTCCGACGGCGAAGTACTCCTCGTGCACGGAGCGCACGATGTCCGGGCGGGTGATGTTCAGAATCTCGTTGCAGCCTTCGAGGTTCTGGAAGTCCTCGAGGGTCGGGTCCTGTGCCTGGAGCATGGTGCCCATGGCACCGTCGGCCACCACCACCCGGGTGGCGAGTGCCTCACGGAGGGCTTCGGCTCGGTTCCGGCTGTCGGCGGAAGGGGTCGGCAACGAGGCCATGGATGTACTCCCTGGGATGCGACGGCTGTCGGCTTTGCGGCTTCGGTGGAAGGCGCACCAGGCCAGCCTAGCCGGGCGGCACCCGGGGCCGTCACTCCGTCCCACGGAACGGACGGCATGCTGTGCGGGGGGATGTCCGAATCGAGTGGTGCCCGCGGTTTTCCTGTGTGATCGAGCATGGGTCGGCATCGACCGATAGTGTTCAGCATTGTCGAACCGAGGTGGAGGAGTACGGCGCGATGGCCAAGAACATCCAGTCGCTGGAACGGGCGGCGGCGATGCTGCGCCTGCTGGCAGGTGGCGAGCGTCGGCTGGGACTGTCCGACATCGCCTCCTCACTGGGCCTGGCCAAGGGCACCGCGCACGGCATCCTGCGCACGCTCCAGCACGAGGGCTTCGTCGAGCAGGACACGGCGTCCGGCCGCTATCAGCTGGGTGCCGAGCTGCTGCGGCTGGGCAACAGCTACCTGGACGTCCACGAGCTGCGGGCCCGCGCGCTCGTCTGGACGGACGACCTGGCCCGCTCCAGCGGCGAGAGCGCCCACCTCGGAGTCCTGCACCAGCAGGGCGTGCTCATCGTCCACCACGTCTTCCGGCCCGACGACAGCCGGCAGGTCCTGGAGGTCGGGGCCATGCAGCCACTGCACTCCACGGCCCTGGGCAAGGTGCTCGCGGCGTACGACCCGGTGGCGCACACCGAGGCCCTGGAGGCCGAGCGGCAGCCCTTCACCCCGCACACCGTCACCGACGCGGAGGAGTTCGAGGCGATGCTCGACCTGATCCGGGCGCGCGGCTGGGCGGCCGACGTGGAGGAGACCTGGGAGGGCGTGGCCGCGGTGGCCGCCCCGATCCACGACCGGCGCCGGATGCCGGTCGGCGCCGTCGCCGTGACCGGGGCGGTGGAGCGGGTCTGCGCGGACGGGAAGCTGCGCCCCGAGCTGATCGCCGCGGTGCGCGACTGCGCCCGCGCCGTCTCCAGGGACCTGGGCGCCCGGCCCTTCTGACCGCCGCGGCCGGCGGTGGCGATCGAGTTAATCGAGTTATAGGCCACACAACCCTTGACGCCTGATTCACCTGGGAGAAACACTGCCGTTCATCGGTCGGCATTGTCGAACAGCTAACGGAAATCCGCGTTAGGGTGTGACAGCGCCAAGGGCCGGAAAACGCCCTCACGTGAGGGCGCGGACCACCGGAGGGACCCGGGGTTCGGCTTCCCTGGACGAAGGACAAAGGAGTCGCGGGTGTCCAGCTCCGACATCTTCATCGGCGAGACCATAGGTACCGCCGTACTCATCCTGCTCGGCGGTGGTGTCTGTGCCGCCGTCACTCTCAAGCGCTCCAAGGCGCAGAACGCCGGCTGGCTCGCCATCACCTTCGGGTGGGGTTTCGCCGTGCTGACCGGCGCGTATCTGGCCGGTGGCGTTTCCGGCGCGCATCTCAACCCGGCGGTCACGATCGCTCTCGCGATCGAGGGCGGCACCAAGTGGAGCGACGTACCGCTGTACCTCGGCTCCCAGCTGCTCGGCGCGATGATCGGCGCGGTGCTGGTCTGGCTGACGTACTACGGGCAGTTCCGGGCGCATCTCACGGATCCGGAGATCACGGGCGCCCAGCCGGGTGAAGAGGCCATGGTCGACCAGGCCTCCGCCCCGAAGGCCGGCCCGGTCCTGGGCGTCTTCTCCACCGGTCCCGAGATCCGCAACGCCGTGCAGAACCTCGCCACCGAGGTCATCGCCACCGTCGTGCTCGTCCTGGCGATCCTCACCCAGGGCCTCAACAACGACGGGAACGGCCTCGGCACGCTCGGCGCCTTGGTCACCGCTCTTGTCGTCGTCGGTATCGGTCTCTCGCTCGGCGGCCCGACGGGTTACGCGATCAACCCGGTTCGCGACCTCGGCCCGCGTATCGTGCACGCGCTGCTGCCGCTGCCGAACAAGGGCGGTTCCGACTGGGGCTATGCCTGGATCCCGGTCGCCGGACCGCTCATCGGCGGCGCGATCGCGGGCGGGCTCTACAACGTCGCCTTCGCCTGAGCCGTGACGCACAGAGCCGTGACCCTCCAGACCACACAGACTTCCGGGAGCACACCGTGACCGACGCACACACCACCGGCCCGTTCATCGCGGCCATCGACCAGGGCACCACCTCCAGCCGCTGCATCGTCTTCGACAAGGACGGCCGGATCGTCTCCGTCGACCAGAAGGAGCACGAACAGATCTTCCCCAAGCCGGGCTGGGTCGAACACGACGCGACCGAGATCTGGGAGAACGTCCAGGAAGTCGTCGCCGGCGCCGTCGTCAAGGCGGGCATCACCGCCGCCGACGTGAAGGCGATCGGCATCACCAACCAGCGCGAGACCACGCTGCTCTGGGACAAGAACACCGGTGAGCCCGTCCACAACGCCCTGGTCTGGCAGGACACCCGCACCGACGCGCTCTGCAAGGAGCTCGGCCGCAACGTGGGCCAGGACCGCTTCCGCCGCGAGACCGGTCTGCCGCTCGCCTCGTACTTCGCGGGCCCCAAGGTCCGCTGGCTGCTGGACAACGTCGAGGGCCTGCGCGAGCGCGCCGAGCGCGGCGACATCCTCTTCGGCACCATGGACTCCTGGGTCATCTGGAACCTGACCGGCGGCACCGACGGCGGCGTCCATGTCACCGATGTCACCAACGCCTCGCGCACCCTCCTGATGAACCTGCACTCGATGGCCTGGGACGACAAGATCCTCGCGTCCATGGAGATCCCGGCGGCCGTGCTGCCCGAGATCCGCTCCTCCGCCGAGGTGTACGGCACCGCCAAGGGCGGCGTCCTGGCCGGTGTCCCGGTCGCCTCCGCGCTCGGCGACCAGCAGGCGGCCCTCTTCGGCCAGACCTGCTTCTCCGAGGGCGAGGCCAAGTCCACCTACGGCACCGGCACCTTCATGCTCATGAACACCGGCGAGACGCCCGTCAACTCGTACAACGGACTGCTGACGACCGTCGGGTACCGGATCGGCGACCAGAAGCCGGTCTACGCGCTGGAAGGCTCCATCGCCGTCACCGGCTCGCTGGTGCAGTGGATGCGCGACCAGATGGGTCTGATCAAGTCCGCGGCCGAGATCGAGACGCTGGCCTCCTCGGTCGAGGACAACGGAGGCGCGTACTTCGTGCCCGCGTTCTCCGGTCTGTTCGCCCCCTACTGGCGCTCCGACGCCCGCGGCGTCATCGCCGGTCTGACCAGGTACGTCACCAAGGCGCACATCGCCCGTGCCGTCCTGGAGGCCACCGCCTGGCAGACCCGTGAGATCACCGACGCCATGACGAAGGACTCCGGTGTCGAGCTCGCCGCCCTCAAGGTCGACGGCGGCATGACCTCCAACAACTTGCTGATGCAGACGCTCGCCGACTTCCTGGACGCACCCGTGGTGCGGCCCATGGTCGCCGAGACGACCTGCCTCGGCGCCGCCTACGCCGCCGGTCTGGCCGTCGGCTTCTGGCCGGACACCGACGCGCTGCGCGCCAACTGGCGCCGGGCCGCCGAGTGGACACCCCGCATGGCCGCGGACACCCGCGACCGCGAGTACAAGAGCTGGCTCAAGGCCGTGGAACGGACCATGGGCTGGCTCGAAGACGAGGAGTAATCACCATGACCACCCTGCAGAGCGTCCCGGCACTCGGGACACACCCGGCCTCCGGCTCCCTTCCGAGCCGCGCCGAGACTCGGGAGCAGCTGTCCAAGGCGGCGTACGACCTCCTGGTGATCGGTGGCGGCATCCTGGGCATCTCCACCGCCTGGCACGCCGCGCAGTCCGGGCTGCGGGTGGCCCTGGTGGACGCCGGCGACTTCGCCGGCGCCACCTCCTCCGCCTCCTCCAAGCTGCTCCACGGCGGTCTGCGCTACCTGCAGACCGGTGCGGTGAAGCTGGTCGCGGAGAACCACTTCGAGCGCCGTGCGGTGTCCCGTCAGGTGGCTCCCCACCTGGCCAACCCGCTCACCTTCTACCTGCCGGTCTACAAGGGCGGACCGCACGGCGCGGCCAAGCTCGGTGCGGGTGTGTTCGCGTACTCGGCACTCTCCGCGTTCGGTGACGGGGTCGGGCACGTGATCAGCCCGGCGAAGGCGCAGCGCGATGTGCCGGAGCTGCGCACGGACAATCTGAAGGCCGTCGCGGTGTACGGCGACGACCAGATGAACGACGCCCGGATGGCGCTGATGACGGTCCGCGCGGCCGTCGACGCGGGCGCGGTCGTCCTCAACCACGCGGCGGTGACCGGGCTGCGCTTCACCAAGGGCCGGGTGACGGGCGCCGACCTGGAGGACCGCACGGACGGCACGGAGTTCGGCGTCGACGCCCGGCTCGTGCTGAACGCCACCGGTCCGTGGGTGGATCATCTGCGCGCGATGGAGGACCCGAACGCGGCGCCCTCGATCCGTCTGTCCAAGGGCGCGCACCTGGTGCTGAAGCGCACCAGCCCGTGGAGGGCCGCGCTGGCCACCCCGATCGACAAGTACCGCATCACGTTCGCCCTGCCCTGGGAGGACATGCTGCTGCTCGGCACGACGGACGAGGAGTACGAGGGCGATCCGGCGGACGTCGCGGTCACCGAGAAGGACACCGCACAGATCCTGGACGAGGCCGCCTTCTCCGTCAGGGACCAGCAGCTGTCGCGCGATCTGATCACCTATTCCTTCGCGGGCCTGCGGGTGCTGCCGGGCGGTCCCGGCGACACGTCCAAGGCCAAGCGCGAGACGGTCGTGACGGAGGGGCGCGGCGGCATGCTGTCGGTCGCGGGCGGCAAGTGGACGACCTTCCGCCACATCGGCCGTACGGTGATGAACAAGCTGGCCGCGCTCCCCGGGCACCCCCTGGCGGACGACATGGAGCCGATGTCGCACCTGCCGAAGAAGCTCCCGCTGCCCGGCATCGCCAACCCGAACGCGGTGGCGCACCGGCTGCTGATCGACGGCGGTACGCCGGGCCCGCGGATGGCTGCCGACACGGCGCGGCACCTCGCCACGCACTACGGCTCGCTCTCCTTCGACATCGCACGGCTGGCGAACGAGAACCCGGCGCTGGCGGAACGCATCCACCCGGACGCGCCGGAGATCTGGGCGCAGGTCGCCTACGCGCGTGACCACGAGTGGGCCGAGACGGCGGACGACGTGCTGCGCCGCCGGACGACGCTGACGATCCGGGGCCTGGCGACGGACGAGATCCGGGCCGGTGTCGAGGCCGTGCTGGGCGACCGGGACTGACGGGGCCGGACACGCGGACGGGGCGGTTCCAGCGCTGGAGCCGCCCTGTCCGCATGTGTCCGGCGGCTCGCCGTGCGGTGAACGCGCCATACGGCTGCCATACGGGTGCAATACGGCGCGGGGACAGTTGAGCCATGAAGTTTTCCGTGCTCTCCCTCATCGGCCATGCCCCGCACCCGCTCGACCACCGACTCCCCTCCCCCGCCGACCGGTTCGAGGAAGTGATCGAAACCGGGGTCGTCGCGGAGCGGCTCGGCTTCGACGCGTACTCGATCGGCGAGCGGCACGCCGGTCCGTACCTCTCGTCGAGCCCGAGCGTGGTGCTCGGCGCGCTGGCGGCCCGCACGTCCGTCATCCGCCTGCTGACCGGTGTCACGGTCGTCGCGATCCTCGATCCGGTGCGGGTGGCCGAGGACTTCGCGACGCTCGACCAGATTTCCAGGGGCCGCGTCGAACTGGTCGTCGGAAAGGGCGCGGAGGCGGGTCACTTCGACCTGTTCGGGCTCGACGAGGAGCGGCAGTGGGACCTCCAGAAGGAGAAGTACGAGCTGCTGCGAAGGCTCTGGACCGAGGAGGGCGTCGACTGGGAGGGCGAGTTCCGGCCCGCGCTGAAGAACACGACGACCCTGCCCCGCCCGTACGCCGGGGCGCCGCGGATCTGGCACGGCTCGGCCACCAGCCTCAACTCCCCCGAACTGGCCGCGCTCCACGGCGATCCGCTGTTCACGGCCAATGCCATCCAGCCCCGTGCGGCCTATGCCCGGCTGGTCGACCACTACCGGGAGCGTTTCGAGGCGTACGGACACGATCCGGCCCGTGCGCACGTGGCGGCGGGATCCGGCGGGCTGCTGATCGCCGACGGTTCGCAGCAGGCGGTGGAGCGCTACAAGGAGCTGTACGAGGCGAAGGTGGCACAGTCCTTCCGGCCGCATCTGGAAGGCCGGGCCGGCTACAACACGCCGTTCCGGACCATCGAGGAGGCCATCGCGGACGGGCCCCAGCTGATCGGCAGCCCGCAGCAGATCATCGACAAGATCCTCGGCTGGCACGAGGTGTACGGGCACGACCTCCAGTCGATCACCGTGGACGGCTTCGGACTGAGCCGCCCCGAGCAGATCGAGACGCTGCAGCGGTTCGCCGAGGACATCGCCCCGGTGGTACGGCGTGAGGCGCCGTCGGCACTCTGGGACTGACCGGGCGGCCCCGATGATCGCCCGGCCGGCGCCTGCCCGGGACGACCCGACCTGCGGCAGACCTGGCTCATGCGGCTCCCCCGACCCGCATAATGAGGAGAGACATCGGATGTCTGATTCCAGTCCGGATCCAGGAGGACCGTCATGGCTGTCACCGACGAGGCGATCGAGAAGATCAAGGGAATGATCGTCTCGGGTGCGCTACGACCCGGCGACCGGCTCCCCAAGGAGAGCGAACTCGCGGCGGAGCTGGGACTCTCCCGCAACTCCCTGAGGGAGGCGGTGCGCGCCCTGTCGCTGATCCGCATTCTCGATGTGCGGCAGGGCGACGGCACCTATGTGACCAGCCTCGATCCGCAGCTGCTGCTGGAAGCGCTGAGCTTCGTGGTGGACTTCCACCGCGACGACACGGTGCTCGAATTCCTCGCCGTCCGCCGGATCCTGGAACCGGCCGCGACGGCGATGGCGGCCACCCGGATCAGCGAGGCCCAACTGGACGTGCTCAGCTCCCAGTTGGACGCCCTCGGCGCGCAGCCATCGGTGGAGGAGCTGGTCGCCAGCGATCTGGAGTTCCACCGCGGCATCGTGCAGTCGTCCGGGAATTCGGTGCTCTGCTCGCTGCTCGACGGACTCTCGGGGCCGACGACGCGGGCGCGGATCTGGCGCGGTCTGACGCAGGAGGACGCGGTGACCCGCACGCTCCACGAGCACCGGGCGATCGTCTCGGCGCTGCGCGACCGGGACGCGGAGGCGGCACGGGCCTGGGCGACGGTGCATGTGGCGAGCGTGGAGCAGTGGCTGCGGTCGACGCTTTAGCGCGGTCACGGGGAAGGGGCGGGCGGGGAAATCCCCGCCCGCCCCTTCCCCGTTGCCGGACTCCGCCCCGGACCGCGCGGCTCGCACGCCGGCGGCGGGACCCGACCCGTTCAGTCCTGCTTCTCTCCGCTCGCGAAGCGGGAGATGACCAGGGCGACGATGATGATCGCGCCGTTGAGGAACTGGTTCCAGAGCGCCGGGACACCGCCGAGGGTCATCACATTGACCACCAGCTGGAGCGTCAGTACACCGGTCAGCGCGCCGAACAGGGTGCCGCGTCCGCCCTTGAGGCTGATGCCGCCGATCACCGCCGCGGCGAACACCTGGAAGATCCAGCCGTTGCCCTGGGTCGCGGCGACCGATCCGTAGTGGCCGGTGTAGAGGATGCCCGCGAAGGCCGCCAGCAGACCGCCGATGGCGAGCACGGTCCAGGTGACCCGGTCCACTCGGATGCCCGCCGCGCGCGCGGCCTCCGGATTGCCGCCGATGGCGTACAGCGAGCGGCCGTGCCGCAGCCAGGCCAGCGCTGCGCCGCCGACGGCGAACAGGGCCAGGCAGATCCAGACGGCGGCCGGTGCGCCGAGCCACTCGCTCTTGCCGAGGTAGCGGAAGGACTCCGGGACGTCGGTGATGGACTTGCCCTCGGTGATGCCGATGTGGAGGCCGCGCAGCATGGTGAGCATGCCGAGCGTGGCGATGAAGCCGTTGACCCGCAGCTTCAGCATCAGGAAGCCGTTGACCGCCCCGATGGCGAGGCCCACCAGCAGACAGAGCGGGATCGCCGACCAGGTGGGCAGCAGGCCCAGGCCCGCGAAGCGGCCGCCCTCGGCGGGCAGGACGAGCCACATCGCGACGACCGGTGCGATGCCGATCGTCGACTCCAGCGACAGGTCCATCCGTCCGCAGATCAGGATCAGTGCCTGGCCCAGGACCAGCAGACTGAGCTCCGAGGACTGCTGGACGACGCTGATCAGGTTCTCGGAGGTCAGGAACACCGGCGAGACGATGAACCCGATCACCATCAGCACCAGGATCACCGGTACCAGGGAGAAGTCGCTCCACCGGATCAGCTTCAGCCGGTCCAGCGGGCTCTCGCCCGTAAGGGAGCCCTTCAGCCCTCCGTCGATGCCGTCGGCCGCCGGGGGCCGTACCGTGCCGGTCATTCCCTTTCCCCCACACCTTCCATGGCGGCGACGAGTTCCCCGTCGGTCCACCCGCTTGCGAACGTGGCGACCACGCGCCCGTGGAACAGGGCGAGCACCCGGTCGCAGACCCGCAGATCGTCCAGTTCGTCCGAGATGATCACTGCGGCGTCGCCCTCGTCGGCCACCCGCCGTACGACCCCGAGCAGCGAGTCCTTGGACTTGATGTCCACACCCGCGGTGGGACGGACCGCCACCAGCACGCTGGGCCTGCGGGCCAGCGCGCGGGCGACCACCACCTTCTGCTGGTTGCCGCCGGAGAGCCCGGCGACGGGCTGCTCGGGCCCCTGTGTCTTGATGTCCAGCGAGGCGATCATCGACCGTGCGAACTCCCTCGTGCGGGAGGGAAGTACGGTCCCCCAGGGGCCGAGCTGGTCGGTGACCGTGAGGGTGGCGTTCTCGGCGACGCTGCGGTCCAGTACGAGGCCCTGGTCGTGCCGGTCCTCGGGGATGTAGCCGATCCCGGCGTCCAGCGCGTGCGGCACGCTGCCCGAGCGCACGGCCCTGCCGTGCACCCGGACCGTGCCGCCGCCCGCCTTGCGCATGCCCGCCAGGACCTCGCCCAGGGCCGTGTTGCCGCTGGCCGCGGAGCCGGCCAGGCCGAGCACCTCACCGGGACGGACCTCCAGGTCGAGTGGCTCGAACTGGCCTTCCAGGGTGAGCCCTTCGGTACGC
Source organism: Streptomyces sp. NPDC093149 (assembly GCF_044754145.1). Classification (NCBI taxonomy): domain Bacteria; kingdom Bacillati; phylum Actinomycetota; class Actinomycetes; order Kitasatosporales; family Streptomycetaceae; genus Streptomyces; species Streptomyces sp. NPDC093149. Next base: position 169,187 of record NZ_JBIVON010000009.1, on the reverse strand, counting down.
AGGACGGGCGCGGCCGACTCGTCCCGTACCGACGCGCCGTCGGCGCCCGCGTGCCAGGCGGTGGCGCCGGCGGACTGCTCGCCGGTCATCGCCGCCACCAGTTCCGCCTTGGCGATGTCGGCGACCGGGGCGGTCAGTACATGGCGGGCGTCGCGGTAGACGGTGACCGCCGTGCACAGTTCGTACACCTCCTGCAGATGGTGGGAGATGAAGAGGAACGCCACTCCCTGGCTCTGCAGCTCCCTGAGCTTGTCGAAGAGCCGCCCGATGCCGCGGGCGTCGAGCTGGGCGGTCGGCTCGTCCAGGATGATCAGCCGGGCGCCGAACGACAGCGCCCGCGCGATCTCGACGAACTGCCGCTGCTCGACGGCGAGATCGCGCGCCCTGGTGCCGGGGTCGACCCGGACGCCGTAGTCGGCCAGGAGCCGCTCCGCGCGCCTGCGGAGCCTCCCCCAGCTGATCCAGCGGGAGTTTTCGTCGAACCGGTTGAGGAAGAGGTTCTCGGCGACGGTCAGATCGGGGACGACCATGGACTTCTGGTAGACGCAGGCGACCTTCGACTGCCAGGCCGCGGTGTCCCCGAAGGCGGGCGCGGGCTCCCCGCCGAACGTGACCGTGCCCGCGTCCGCCTTGTGGAGCCCGGTCAGGACGCCGACCAGCGTCGACTTGCCCGCGCCGTTGCGGCCGACGAGGGCGTGGGACTCACCGGGCCGCACGGTGAGCCGGACCCCGTCGAGCGCCACGGTGGGCCCGAAGCGTTTGACAACGCCTTCCGCCTGTACGGCGGGTGGTGGTGCCTGGTCCATGGCTAGCTCTTCTTCTCCAGCTGGTTGGCCCACAGCTTCGGGTCGTCGACGTTGTCCTTGGTCACCAGCGGCGCCGGAAGCTGATCCTCCAGACCGTTCGGGATCTTGATGATGTTCGAGTCGTGGTCGGTCGGGCCCACCTTGAAGGTCTTCCCGTCCAGCGCCGCCTTGGCGTAGTACAGCGCGTACTTCGCGTACAGGTCGGCGGGCTGGGAGATCGTGGCGTCGATCTTCCCGGCCTTGATGGCGTCGAACTCCTCCGGGATGCCGTCGTTGGAGATGATCGTGATGTGGCCCGGCGTACCGGCCGGCTTCAGCAGCTTCTTCTGCTCCAGGAGCGCGAGGGTGGGCTGCAGGAAGACCCCGCCGGCCTGCATGTAGATGCCGTTGATGTCGGGGTTGGCGGCCAGGGTGGCCTGGAGCTTGGCGGAGGCGACGTCGCCCTTCCAGTCGGTGGCCAGCTCGAAGACCTTGATGCCGGGGAAGTCCTTGTCCATGCAGGCCTTGAACGCCTCGGACCGGTCCCGGCCGTTGATCGACGACAGGTCGCCCTGGAACTCGACGACCTTGCCCTTGCCCTTCAGCTGCTCGCCGAGGTACTTGCAGGCGTTGGCCCCGTACGCCTTGTTGTCGGCCCGCACCACCATGTAGATGTCGCCCTTGTCGGGGCGGGTGTCGACGCTGACGACCGGGATCTTCTTCTCGTTCAGCGTGTTGAGCGACTCGGCTATCGCACCGGTGTCCTGGGGCGCCATCACGACGGCCTTGGCGCCCTGGTCGGTGAAGGTCTGGACGTTGGCGACCAGCTTGCCGATGTCGTTCTGGGAGTTGGTCAGCGGCAGCGCCTTGACCTCGCCCGCCTCGACCCCCTTCTCCACGTAGTTCTGGTACGAGTTCCAGAAGTCGCTGTCGCTGCGCGGCAGGTCGATCCCGACCTTTCCGCCGCCCGCGCCGTCGGCGGTGGATTCGCGGTTGCAGCCCGCGAGGGCAGTGACGGCCAGCAGTACGGCGCAGGCTGCCGCACTCGTCGTGCGCACTCTCATTGGTGTCCCGTCCTTCGTGGAGTACCGGCTCGGAGCTCTGTGGGCAAAGCGGCGGTGCGTGGTGCCGGGGGCGCGGCCCGGTGACGCGGCTCGGGCCCGTCCGGCGGATCAGGGCCGGACAGGCCCGGGGCCGCGCGCCCCTGATCAGCTCTGGGCGGGGCGCAGGCGCAGCCCCTGCATGCCGCCGTCGACGGCCAGTGCCGTGCCGGTGACCGAGGCGGCGGCGGGACTGGCGAGATAGACGATCGCGGCGGCCACCTCGTCGGCGGAGACCAGCCGTCCCAGCGGCTGGCGGGCGTCGAGCGCCGCGCGCTCGGCGGCCGGATCGTCGGCCTGGCCCAGCAGCCGCCCGATCCACGGGGTGTCCGCCGTGCCCGGGTTGACGCAGTTGACCCGGACGCCCTCGCGGACGTGGTCGGCGGCCATCGCGAGGGTCAGCGAGAGGACCGCGCCCTTGCTCGCGCTGTACAGGGCACGCTGCGGCAGCCCGGCGGTCGCGGCGATCGAGCAGGTCTGGGTGATGGAGACGGCGCCGGGGCGGTCGGCCGCCGCCCTGCGCAGATGGGGCAGGGCGTGCCGGGCGGTGCGGACCATGCCGAGGACGTTGATGTCCAGGACCCGGGTCCACTCCTCGTCGGCGTTGTCCTCGACCGTGCCGATGGAACCGATGCCCGCGTTGGACACGAGCGTGTGCAGGCCGCCGAGTTCGGCGGCGGCCCGGTCGACCGCCTCGCGCACGGCGTCGTCGTCGGTGACGTCCGCCGTGACGGCCAGCACGCCCTCGGGGGCGCCCGCGGTCTCCCGGTCGAGTACGGCCACCCGCGCGCCACGCGCCAGCAGCATGGTCGCGACGGCGGCGCCGATGCCGGAGGCACCGCCCGTCACCAGGGCGTTCATTCCCTCGAAGTCGCTTGTGCCGGTCATCGGGCAGCCTCCTCGGTGGTGCGGCGGGCCTGCCATACGGGGCCCTCCGGATAGCGGTGTGCGGCGATCGACTCGGGGAGCATCCGGGCGGAGAAGCCCGGGGAACTCGGGGCGGCGTAGCGGCCCGACTCGATCACGGTGGGGTCGGCGAAATGTTCGTGGAGATGGTCGACGTACTCGATCACACGGTTCTCCCAACTTCCTGAGACCGCCACATAGTCGAACATCGAGAGGTGCTGGACCAGCTCGCACAGCCCGACACCGCCCGCGTGCGGGCAGACCGGCACGCCGTACTTCGCGGCGAGCAGCAGGATCGCCAGATTCTCGTTGACGCCGGCGACACGTGCCGCGTCGATCTGGACGAAGTCGACGGCCCCGGCCTGCAGCAGCTGCTTGAACACGACCCGGTTGGCGACGTGTTCGCCGGTGGCGACCTTGACCGGCTGCCCGGCACGGACGGCGGCGTGGCCGAGGACGTCGTCGGGGCTGGTCGGCTCCTCGATCCAGTGCGGCTCGTACGGCGCGAGCGCGGTCATCCACTCCACCGCGTCGGCCACGTCCCAGCGCTGGTTGGCGTCGACCGCGATCCGGACGTCGGGCCCGACGGCCTCGCGGGCCAGGGCGAGCCTGCGGACGTCGTCGCCGAGGTCGCCGCCGACCTTCAGCTTGATCTGGGTGAAGCCGTCGGCGACGGCCTCCTTCGCCAGCCTGACCAGCTTCTCGTCGGTGTATCCCAGCCAGCCGGGGGAGGTGGTGTACGCCGGGTAGCCCTCGGCGCGCAGCCGCTCGGCCCGCTCGGCGCGGCCCGGTTCGGCGGCGCGCAGGATCGCGAGGGCCTCATCGGGGGTGAGCGCGTCGGTGAGGTAGCGGAAGTCGACGAGGGAGACGAGCTCCTCGGGCGTCATCTCGGCCAGGAACTGCCAGACGGGCCGGCCCGCCTGCTTCGCCGCGAGGTCCCAGGCCGCGTTGACGACCGCGCCGGCCGCCATGTGCATCACGCCCTTCTCGGGGCCGAGCCAGCGCAGTTGGGAGTCGTGGGTGAGCTCGCGGTGCAGTGCCGCAAGATCGGCCGCGGTGCGCGGCGCCGGACGTCCGACCACATACGGCCGCAGCGCCTCGATGGCGGCGGCCATCACCTCGTTGCCCCGCCCGATGGTGAAGCAGAAGCCATGTCCCTCGAAGACCGCGCCGTCGTGCAGGGGTTCGGTACGCAGTACGACGTAGGCGGCCGAATAGTCGGGATCGGGGTTCATGGCGTCCGAGCCGTCCAGTTGTTCCGAGGTCGGAAAACGGATGTCGTGGACCTCGAAATCCGTGACGGTCTGACTCATGTGCGCCCCCAGGGGAATAACATCGGACCTCTGTTCTGGTCATCCGATGTATAGCGTCATGCAGGCCCCAACGTCCAGGGCCGGTACGAAATTGACCGAACACAGCTCGGATGTATCCAGAGGCCATGCCCTGATTCGACCGGTGATGCACCCTCGTGGAGCAGGTTCACCCGGCTGTGCGCAGGGGCTGCGGCGGGAGTGGCCGGAAGCCGTAAGGTTGGTTCGTAAGCAAGGGAACTTCGGAAGGAGGCCTGGGTGATCGAGCTCGAGGGGGTTCCCGAGCTGATCGACCCGGTCATGGTGGCCGCGTTCGAGGGATGGAACGACGCGGGTGACGCCGCATCCACGGCGGTCGCGCACCTGGACCGGGAGTGGAAGGGCGAGGTCTTCGCGGCACTGGACGCCGAGGACTACTACGACTTCCAGGTCAACCGGCCGACGGTCTGGCTGGACGGCGGGGTACGCAAGATCACCTGGCCGACCACCCGCCTCTCCGTGGTCCGTATCGGCGGGGAGACGCCCCGCGATCTCGTCCTGGTCCGCGGTATCGAGCCGTCCATGCGCTGGCGCTCGTTCTGCAACGAGCTCCTGGGCTTCGCCCATGAACTGGGCGTGGAGATGGTGGTGATCCTGGGCGCGCTGCTGGGCGACACCCCGCACACCCGACCGGTACCGGTCAGCGGGGTGACCTCCGACCCGGATCTGGCCCGGACCATGGACCTGGAGGAGACCCGGTACGAGGGCCCGACGGGCATCGTCGGCATCCTCCAGGAGGCCTGTACGCACGCGGGCGTGCCCGCGGTGAGCCTGTGGGCGGCGGTGCCGCACTATGTGTCGCAGCCGCCCAACCCGAAGGCGACGCTCGCGCTGCTGAACCGCCTGGAGGACCTCGTCGGTCTGCGTATCCCGCTGGGCGAACTGCCGGAGGACGCCCGCGCCTGGCAGCTCGGTGTCGACCAACTGGCCGCCGAGGACAGCGAAGTGGCGGAATACGTGCAGACGCTGGAGGAGGCCCGGGACACCGCGGAGCTTCCCGAGGCGAGCGGCGAGGCCATCGCCCGGGAGTTCGAGCGCTATCTGCGCCGCAGGGACGTCGGACCGGGACAGCCGCCCGGCGGTCACGCGACGGAGAGCGGGGACGCCTCGTATCTGCGCGACACCTCCAGCGGTCGCACCCGTCCGCCGAAGCCGGTCCGGCCCGATGCCGACGGCGCCCCCGGTCCCGGGACGCCGCCCACGAGCGGGCCCGGCCGACGGCGGGCGGCCGACAAGGAGCACGAAGACGGCGACGGCGAGGGCCCGCAGGATTCGTCGGAGGACCCTTCGGAGGACTGACGGAACCGGCGGAGCGCCGGGCGGACACACGCCCGGCGCTCCTGTGCGGTGCGGGTCGTTCAGGAACAGGTGAACCGCGCCGCGGCCCAGTCCCCGTGGTCACCGGTCTTGGACCCATTGGTGTCCGTGACCTTCAGGTGCACATGGCGCGCACCGTCGAGCTTCACCTCGACCGGTACGGTCGCCGACGCCCCCGTCACCTTCGGCGAGGTCCACAGGACCTTGCCGTCCGCCTCGACGGAGAACGCAACTTCGCCGTAGCCATTGATCTCGTCGTCGATCCCGACATCCGCGGTGAAGACGGTGCAGCGCCCACCGAGGTAGACCTCGATGTCGGAGTCGGCATGGGTGCCGATGCCCTTCTCGTACGTCTTGCCCGCGAGGGTCAGCCGGTGCCCGTCGGCCGCGCCCGACTCGCCGTTGCTGCGGTCCCGCTCGGCGGGGCCGTAGCCGTTGACGGACTTCAGCCACACCATGTCGCTCGCCCACACCTCACCGGTGGGCGGCGGTGGCATCACTCCGGCCGCGAACCGCTGGACGGCGGTGCGGGATTCACCGGCCGCCCGGTACCGGGCGAGCGCGGTGAGCCGCGCCTCCCCCGCCGCGGCGTCCTTCGCCGGGGTGACCGACACCTCGACCCGCCGGGTGGTGCCCGCCGGGATCCGGTCCACGGTCGCGGGCCGCGCGACCTGCCAGCCCTCGGGGACGTCCAGGGTGACCGCCGCGTCCGTCACATCGGCGTCGCCCGCGGTGACATCGACGGCGACGGTGCCCTCGGCCCCGGCACCGATCTCCTGCCCGGCCGGCGCGGAGACGACGGCCGTGGTCGCCGCGTTCCGCCCGCCGACCGCGCTCGTCCCGCGCAGCTTCACGGAGAACTTCTTGTCGGTGGGGAGCGGCAGGGTCTTGATCTTCACGACACCGCCGCGGTCGTCCTGGTCGTACCACCAGCCCTGCTTCGCCGCCTTGTACGCGGCCGCCGAAGCCAGCCGGGGCAGCTTGCCGTCGAGCTGGACCGCGCTCGGCGCGGAGCCGGTGTGCACGCTGAACTCGTACGGACGGGTGCGCTGCTTGCCGGTGAACTGCCCCTCGCTCGCGCCGATCCGCACGGTGACGTCGCCCGCGCCCCGGAGCGGCGCCTTCACCTCGGCGGTCTGCGTGGCGTACTTGCCGTCGCGGTGCTGCCGGGTCACGCCGTCGTCCTCGTACAGCGTGAAGGACGACGTGCCCTGCGGGTAGATGTCCCAGGCGAGCGGCGAGTCGGCGGTGCGGTCCTGGTACGAGCGGATGCCCGGCCACATCGGCACACTGGCACCGCCCTTGACGAACAGCGGCAGGGTGTCGAGCGGAGCGCTGTAGTGGTCGAGGGTGGTCGGCCCCTCGTAGGTGCGGCCGCTCCAGTAGTCGGTCCAGGTGCCCTTCGGCAGGTAGATGCCGTTGCGCTCGGTGCTGTCCTGGTAGACCGGCGCCACGAGGAAGTCCTCGCCGGACATGAACTCGTACTTCGCCGCGTCCGTCGCCGCCTTCGGGTCGTCCGGGTATTCGAGGGCCAGGGGCCGGACCATGCCGACGCCGGTCTTCGTCGCCTCGTGCGCGTAGGAGTACTGGTAGGGCAGCAGCGACTCCTTGAGCTTGAGGTAGTCGCGGTTGATGGAGGTGTACGGCTCCCCGTACCGGAAGGGCTGCTTGTCGCTGGCCGCCCAGCCGTCCATGGTCATCGTGGTGCCGAGGAACATCTTCCACTGGAGATCACGGGTGTACGTCTTGGCGCTGCCGCCGAAGATGCCGTCGACGTCGCCGGTGGTGTAGGCGAGACCGGACATCGTGGCGCCCGCGTAGGTCGGGATCTGCCAGCGGATGTAGTCCCAGGTGCCGTACTGGTCGCCGGACCACTGGACACCGCAGCGCTGCGCGCCCGACCAGCTCTCCGGGGCGTAGGTGAAGCCGCGGGCGTCGCTGTTGTCCTCGATGCCCCGGTAGGCGTCCTTGCAGCCGTCGAGCGCGAACTTGTAGCCCGAGCCGACCCAGGCGACGTCCAGTTTGGCGACCCGCTGGCCCGCCTTGACCTGGTCGGCGATCTTGTCGATGCCGTCCTCGGTCCACAGGCCGAGCTGCATGCCGCGGTCCTGGAGGCCCTTGGCGGTCTCGGCGAGGTTCTCGTGGCCGCAGCCGTAGCCGTCGTTGACGAGCATCCAGCCGTTCGGCATGTCGTGCTCGACGTAGCCGTCGGCGACCTTCAGGGAGTCCAGGGTGCGGCGCTCACCGCGGTTGGCGTTGTGGAGGTAGCAGTCCGCGTCGCCGATCTCCATGCCGTACACGGGCGGCAGGAAGGGCTTGCCGGTGAGCTTCGTGTACTGGCCGATGACGTCCTTGGCGCCGTCGCCCGCGAAGTAGTAGGCGTCGAAACGCTTCTCCTTCGCCGTGGTGGTCACCGGGTCGGTGAAGGCGTAGGTGTTCGGCGCGTAGGTGTTGCGGAAGACGCCGTACCCCGCCGAGGAGAGGTAGAACGGCACCGAGTTGGGGTGGCCGCCGTCGTCCCAGTTGTAGTCGACTCCGACCTCGACGGTCTTGTCGCGGTGCGAGGTGTTGCCGCGTCCGTTCTGCATCCCGGCACCGTAGAACTGCTCGTCGGCGCCGCGGGCCAGGGTCTGGGTGGTCTGCTTCCCGTTCCAGCTCAGCCCCTTGGCCTCGGACCAGACCCGGGTGCCGTCCGCGCGGTACAGCGCGAAGCGCAGGGGTGACTTGTAGGCGCGCAGGGTGACGCTGCCGGTGGAGAGTTCGTAGCGGTCGCCCCGCTCCTTCCACCGGGTGCGCGGCGGGGTGCCCTGCGGCAGGACGATGTCGTCGCCGGTGGGGTCGGAGAACGCACCGTCCGGGGCGAGTTCGATCCGGAAGGTCTCGTCGGAGACGAAGCTGACCCGGGCCTCGGCGGTGCCGGCCGTCAGGCGGTAGACGGGACCGTCGGCAAAGAATCCGGTGAGGTCGCCGACCGTGGTGGTGTCCGGTTCGGCGGCGCCGGCCTCGGCGGCGCCGGGCCCCGCGAAGACGGCGAGCAGCCCCAGCAAGGCTGCAACTGCCGCCGTTCTGATGCTCGTTGATGATTGCATAGAGCGCTTTTAGCGCAACATCGAGCACTTGACCATGGACAAAACGGAACCGGCCCTGAACTTCGTCAAGAAGTCCAGGGCCGGCTCGGCGGATGAAGGTCAGCGGAACGTCACCGCGCGCGGCACTACAGTGCGACGCCCAGCAACGCGTCGACGGTGCGCGAGACGAGGCCGGGTGCGCCCTCGTCCGTACCGCCCTGGGCGATCTGACGCTCGGCCCAGCGGTCCACGGCGGCCAGGGCGGCCGGTGCGTCCAGGTCGTCGGCGAGGGCCTCGCGGACCTCCTCGACGAGGGCTTCGGCGGGCAGTCCGTCGGGCCGGGAGACGGCGGAACGCCACCGCCCGAGCCGCTCGACGGCATCGGCGAGCACCTGGTCGGTCCACTCCCAGTCGGACCGGTAGTGGTGCGACAGCAGGGCGAGGCGGATCGCCGCCGGGTCCACGCCGGAGCGGCGCAGCTTCGAGACGAAGACCAGGTTGCCCCTGGACTTGGACATCTTCTCGCCGTCCAGGGCGACCATTCCGGCGTGCACGTACGCCTGGGCGAACGGGTACTCGCCGGTCAGCACCTGGGCGTGGGAGGCGCCCATCTCGTGGTGCGGGAAGGCCAGGTCGGACCCGCCTCCCTGGACGTCGAAGCCCATGCCGAGGTGGTCCAGGGCGATGGCGACGCACTCGATGTGCCAGCCGGGCCGGCCGGGGCCGAGCGAGGCCCCGTCCCAGCTCGGCTCGCCCTCACGGGCGGCCATCCAGAGCATCGGGTCGAGCGGGTTCTTCTTGCCGGGGCGCTCCGGATCGCCACCGCGCTCGGCGGAGAGCAGCCGCATCGCCTCGGCGTCGAGGTTGGAGACCCCGCCGAAGTGCGGGTCGGTCTCGACGGAGAAGTACACGTCCCCGTCGAGTTCGTAGGCGGCGCCGGCGTCCCGGAGCCGTTCGACGAGCGGGACGATGCCCGGTATCGCCTCCACGGCACCGATGTAGTGCTTCGGCGGGAGCATGCGCAGGGCGGTCATGTCCTCGCGGAACAGGGCCGTCTCGCGCTCCGCGAGCTCGGTCCAGTCCTCACCGTCGCGCACGGCCCGCTCCAGCAGGGGGTCGTCCACGTCCGTCACGTTCTGGACGTAGTGAACCTGCCGCTTGGTGTCGAGCCACACGCGCTGAACGAGGTCGAACGCGTTGTAGGTCGCCGCATGACCCATGTGGGTCGCGTCGTACGGCGTGATGCCGCAGACGTAGATGCGGGCGACGGGACCGGGGTCAAGGGTGATCCGTCCGCCGGTCGCGGTGTCGTGGATCCGAAGGTCGCGGCCCTTGCCAGGCAGGGCGGGGACCTCAGAAGCGGGCCAGGCATGCATGCCACGAGCGTAACCGGATGCATGTTCCGGATACGAACCGGATACCGGAACCTGGCCGAAGAGGCGGTCTTGCGCTTCGTGGCTTCATCTGTTTCGGGTACGGCCGCTCCGCCCCGTACCGCCGCTCTGCCCGACCCTCGACCGGCCCGCTGTCCTCACACCGGCGGCCAGGGGATCGCCGGCCATTCACCGCTCGGCTCCGGATGTCTCCCCGACGCCCTCAACCCCTCCACCCGCCCCCGCAACGCCTCGATCTCGACGGCGGTGATCAGCTCGCCCAGCCGGGTGACGAGCGCGGTCCCCGGCGCCAGCTCCGCGCCCAGCCGCTCCACGACGGCGACGGCCTCGGCCGTCAACGGCTCCCCCGCCCACCCCCACAGCAGCGTGCGCAGCTTGTCGTCGGTGTTGAAGGTCACGCCGTGGTCGATGCCGTAGAGCCGGCCGTCGGGCGCGGGCAGCAGATGGCCGCCCTTGCGGTCACCGTTGTTGATGACGGCGTCGAGGACCGCCAGCCGCCGCAGCCGCGGATCGTCCGCGTGCACCAGCAGGGCCGTCCTCCCCTCCCCGGTCTCGGCGAGGGCGACGGCCTTCCAGCCCTCCCCCGGCTCCTCGTCCTCGACGAGCGCGAGGAGCGGGGGCTCCCCGGCCTCGTCCGGCCCCTCGTCCCGCGGAGCCGCTTCGATCCACAGCTGGCACATCCCCCGGCCGTACGGCCCGTCCCGCAGCACGGTGGGCGGTATGAGCCCCCAGCCGGTCGCCTCGGAGATCTCGTACGCGGCCACCTCGCGCTGGGCGAGCGTGCCGTCCGGGAAGTCCCACAGGGGCTGTTCGCCCGCCACGGGCTTGTAGACGCAGGTCACTTCCTCGCCCTCGTGGGCGACGGTGCAGTAGAGCACCGCGTTGGACGCCCCGCGGACCTGGCCGCGCACGGTGAGCCGCCCCTCGGCGAGCACCGTGAGCACGGTGGCCGGCTCGGTGTCGGTCAGGCTCCGCGACGGTACCCGTTCTGGCGCGGGCATACGTGTCCTTCCGGGTCGAGCGGCAGGCTGCACAGCGGGCACGGCGGACGCCCGGCGTTCACGACGTCCAGGGCGCGCTTGGCGAAGGCACGGGCCTGGGCACCGCTGAGGCGGACCCGGAGCATCGGCGGACCGTTCTCCTCGTCCTGCAGCAGCCGCTCCTCGGCCTCCGCGAGATCCTCGTCGGAGTCCACGTCCAGCTCGACCAGCGCCTGCGCCTCCACGATCATGCGCTGTTCCTCGCCGTCCCAGGCGAGCGCCATCGTGCCGACCCGGAACTCCTCCTCGACCGGCACGTCGAGAGGGGCGGTGTCGGTGACATCCATGGGTGCCACGGCAGGCACCGGAGAGTTTCCGCCGGTCCGCCGCACCACCTCGTCGAGCAGTTCGTCGATGCGCTCGGCGAGCGCGGCGACCTGAGTCTTCTCCAGGGCCACGCTGGTGACGCGTCCGCCTGAGGAGGCCTGCAGGAAGAACGTACGACGTCCAGGCAACCCGACCGTACCGGCCACGAAGCGGTCCGGGGGGTCGTAGAGGAACACCTGACGGGACACGTCCTGTCTCCCTTGAAAATTGACGGCAGATGAGGGGCGGCCGGGGTCCGGGGAATTCCCCCGGGGAAGGCGCCTACGGCGCGTCCACCCTACTGCGCGAAGCGATCACGGCGCCCCAGCGCCGCCCCCGACCGCCGCGTCCGCATCGCTCTCCGCCGCCGGACGCCGTCCCGGCTCCGTCCCGGCGGTGCTCTCACGCGGCGCCAGCGGGGCGAGATCCCCCGTGTCGCCGAGCCGCAGCAGGAAGGGCCGCAGCCTGGTGTAGCGGATCGCGGTGACCGAGCAGGGGTCGGCGTGGATCCGCTGGAAGAGGTCGAGATGCATGCCGAGCGCGTCGGCGACGAGGGCCTTGATGATGTCGCCGTGCGAGCACATCACATAGACGGCGTCGTCACCGTACTCGGACTCGATCCGCGCGTTCCAGTCCCGCACGGCGTCCACGGCACGCGTCTGCATGGCGCGCATGGACTCGCCGCCGGGGAACACCGCGGCCGACGGGTGCTGCTGCACGACGCTCATCAGCGGTTCGTCGGTCAGCTCCGCCAGCTTGCGTCCCGACCATGTGCCGTAGTCGCACTCGCTGATCCGCTCCTCGGTGTGCAGCACCAGCTCCGGCCGGGCGTCCAGGAGCGGCTTCAGGGTCTCTTGGCAGCGCTGCAGGGGGCTGCTGACGGCGGCGGCGAGGGGCAGCTCGGCCAGCCGCCCGGGGAGCGCCGCGGCCTGTGCGGCTCCGCGCTCGTCGAGCGCGACACCCGGTGTGCGGCCCGCGAGCACCCCGGCCGTGTTGGCGGTGGAGCGTCCATGACGTACGAGGATCAGGGTGGGCATACGGGCCAGCGTAGGCCGCCGGGGCCGGTGAGGTGCGCCGGGGACCGGAGCAGGGAAGAATGCGCGCCGTGATTGTGGACTGTGCGATCTACCGGGACGGGCGTCGTACCGAAGGCCCCGCCGACCTCTCCGAAGCTCTCGCGGAGGCGCGGGCGACCGGTGACGCGTTCTTGTGGATCGGCCTGTACGAGCCGACGGAGAAGGAGGTCGAACGCGTCAGCAGCGAGTTCGGACTCCATCCGCTGGCCGTGGAGGACGCCCTGAGCGCGCACCAGCGGCCCAAGCTGGAGGTGTACGACGACTCGCTCTTCGCGGTCATCAAACCGGTGGTGTACGAGCACCTGAGCGACACGGTCACCGCCGACGAGCTGATGGCCTTCATCGGCGATTCGTTCGTCGTGACGGTCCGCCACGGGGAGGGCGCGCCGCTCGCCGCGGTGCGCCGCCGTCTGGAGTCGGAGCCGGAGGTGCTCAAGCACGGGCCGACCGCGGTGCTGTACGCGATCAGTGACGCCGTCGTCGACCACTACATCGAAGTGGCCGGCGAGCTCCAGGTCGACCTGGAGGAACTGGAGACCGAGGTGTTCGCGCCCACCGGCACCGTGGACACCAAGAACACCGCGTCCCGCATCTACACCTTCAAGCGGCAGATCATGGAGTTCCGCCGGGCCGCCGGGCCGCTGAGTGCCCCGATGGCCCGGCTGGCGAGCGCCGAGGTGCCGTTCGTCCACGAGCACTCGCAGCCGTTCTTCCGTGACGTGAGCGACCATCTGACGCGCGCCAACGAGTACGTGGAAGGGCTGGACCGGCTGCTCTCGGACATCCTCTCGGCGCACCTGGCCCAGGTGGGCGTGCGGCAGAACGACGACATGCGCAAGATCTCGGCGTGGGCGGCGATGGCCGCCGTACCGACGATGGTGGCGGGCATCTACGGCATGAACTTCGACCACATGCCGGAGCTCCGATGGGTGTGGGCCTATCCGGCGGTGGTCCTGCTGATGCTCCTGGTGGTCCTCGGCCTGTACCGGCAGTTCAAGCGCCGCGGCTGGCTCTGACGGGGGCCGGGCGCGGCGCCCCGGCCACGCCCCCGCGGGCCGCCCGGCGGGACACCGTACGACGCGGCTCGGGGCGGCCCGGTACGACGGATCAGGCGAACTCGTGGGCCTGTGCCGCGGGGCCGCCCAGCGCGTCGCGCCGCTCGGGCGGCTCCAGACTCACCATGCGCCGCCATCCCACGAGCCGCTCGTACGCGTAGACCCCGTGGATCCCGGCGGCCAGCACCGCCGCCCTGGCCCGTGACCAGTGCAGGATGCGGCCCATGTGGTCCATCACGGCGAGGCTGACGTCGCGGTACACCCGGATCTCCGCGAGCGCGCACTCGCGAAGGATGCGCTGGATCGTACGGCCGTGCCCGAAGCGGGCGAAGCGGAGCAACTCCTCGTGGCAGTACGCCAGGTGGTTGTCCTCGTCGTTCGAGATCATCCTCACCGCCCGGCCGACGTCGGGGTGGTCGGCGAAGTACTTGCGCAACAGCGCCATCTGCTCGGAGGCGCGCTGTTCGGTGACCCGGCTGTGCGCGAGGTAGGTGATGATGTCGCGCTCGGAGAGCGGTTCCCGGCGCCCCAGCTGCTCGTGCGCGAGGCCGATGCCGTGCTTCTCCAGCAGCATCGTGTAGTCGGTCTCGTACGGAACCTCGACGGGCTGCAGTCCGCGCTTCCTCAGCAGCGCGTGGAAGATCCGGCCGTGCTTGTCCTCGTCGGCGCCGTGCCGCGCGATCTTGGGTGCGAGGGCCCGCTGGCTCTCGGGCACGAGCTCCGCGATCCGGCCGTTCTCCCAGCCGCCCTGGGACTCCCCGCTGGCCGCGATGGAACAGAACAGCCGGAACGACTCGTCTTCGTCGAGAATCTCCTGGAACAGGTTCCTTGCCGAGAGCATCGCTGCCACCTCCGTACCGGCGTCACACCATCGCCAGTCAAATGCGGCGCGCCCGGCCAGGCAACAGGAACGCCCCCCGGCTACGCCGGACGGGGCCGCTCCGGCCCGCCGCGTACGGCGACGCCCTCGGCCCCGCGCACCGTTCGGCGTAACCCCGGGCGCCCGAACGCGTTGTTCCGCGTAACGGCCGTGGCGGGGAGGACCCCCGAGCCCCCACCACGGCCGTGGCGCCGTCCGCAGCCCCGGGCCGGGTGTCGGCGCTACGCGAGACCGGAACGCTCCAGCGCCTCCGTACCGGCCCGCAGCGCCGCGATCCGCTCGTCGAGCGTGAAGCCGGCCGGGGCCAGGGTGAGCGTCGTGACACCCGCCGCGGCATACGCCTGCATGCGCTCGGCGATCCGCTCGACCGGACCGAGCAGCGTGGTCTGGTCGATCAGCCGGTGCGGCACGGCGGCGGCGGCGCCGCTCTTGTCGCCGGACAGGTACTTGTCCTGGATCTCGGCGGCTTCCTTCTCGTACCCCATGCGCTGCGCAAGCTGGTTGTAGAAGTTCTGCTTGCGGCTTCCCATGCCGCCCACGTACAGCGCGGTGTACGGGCGGAACATGTCCGCGAGACCGTTGACGTCGTCACCGACGGCGAGCGGCAGCGTCGGGCAGACGTCGAAGCCCTCCAGGGTCCGGCCGGCCTTCTCCCGGCCCGCCCGCAGGTACTTCACGGCGGTGTCCTCGAGGTGCTCCGCGGAGGGGAAGATCAGCAGCGCGCCGTCGGCGATCTCGCCGGTCTGTTCCAGGTTCTTCGGGCCGATCGCGGCGATGTAGAGCGGGATGTGCTCGCGCTGGGGGTGGACGGTGAGCTTGATGGGCTTGCCCGGACCGTCCGGCAGCGGGAGCGTCCAGTGCTGTCCCTCGTACGAGAGCCGCTCGCGGGACATCGCCTTGCGGACGATCTCGACGTACTCCCGGGTGCGGGCCAGCGGCTTGTCGAACTTGACTCCGTACCAGCCCTCGGAGACCTGCGGTCCCGACACGCCGAGGCCGAGCCGGAACCGGCCGCCGGAGAGCGAGTCGAGGGTGGCGGCGGTCATCGCCGTCATGGCGGGCTGGCGGGCCGGGATCTGCATGATCGCGGAGCCGACGTCGATGGATTCGGTCTGGGCGGCGACCCAGGAGAGCACGGTCGGTGCGTCGGATCCGTACGCCTCGGCCGCCCAGCAGACGTCGTATCCGAGGCGGTCCGCCTCCTGGGCGACGGCGAGGTTGTCGCCGTCCATCCCCGCGCCCCAGTAACCGAGATTGATGCCGAGCCGCATAACCGCTCCCCTTACTGATCAGTAACGTCCCTGAGCTCCGGACTCTAGCGCGCGGCGAGGTGATCCGGCAGTGGCGACTTGGTGCCGGGTTGTCCACAGGCTTCCGCCGAGTGGGGTTCTGGCCAGTAATCTCAGCGCCCATGGAGCAGAGGCATCTCGGCCGCACCGGCCTTCGAGTGTCCCGGATCGGGCTCGGCACCCTCACATGGGGCCGGGACACCGACGAGCACGACGCCGCCGAACAGCTGAAGGCCTTCTGGGAGGCGGGCGGCACACTGGTCGACACGGCCGATGTGTACGGCGGCGGTGAGGCCGAATATCTGCTCGGTCGGCTCACCGAGGGCCTGGTGCCACGGCACGATCTGGTCATCGCCACGAAAGCGGGCAGCGTGGCCGACCCGTACCGGCGGTTCAACGGCTCGCGCGGGCATCTGCTGGCCGCCCTGGACGCCTCCCTGGAACGGCTCGGCACGGATTACGTGGACCTGTGGCAGATCCACGCCTTCGATCCGGTGACCCCGCTGGAGGAGACCCTTCAGGCGGTCGACATGGCGGTGTCCACCGGGCGCGCCCGGTACGCGGGCGTGTCGAACTTCTGCGGCTGGCAGCTCGCCAAGGCGGCCACGTGGCAGCTCGCCTCGCCCGGGGTGCGCACCCGGCTGGCGAGCACGCAGATGGAGTACTCGTTGTTGCAGCGGGGCGTGGAACGCGAGGTCCTGCCGGCCGCGCTCGATCTGGGGGTGGGGCTGCTGCCCTCCTCCCCGCTGGGCAGAGGGGTCCTGACCGGCAAGTACCGGACGGGCACTCCGGCGGACTCGCGCGGCGCCTCGGAACTGCTGGCTCCGTTCGTCGAGCCCTATCTCGACGACCCGGCGAGCCGCATCGTGGACGCGGTCGCGACCGCCGCCGACGGTCTGGCCACGACGCCGCTCCAGGTGGCTCTCGCCTGGGTTCGGGACCGGCCCGGAGTGGTGGCCCCGATCGTCGGCGCCCGCAACGCCCAGCAGCTCACGGAGGCATTGTCAGTGGAGGCGCTTAGTCTTCCTGACGAGATCTGCCAGGCGCTCGACGATGTGTCGGCGCCCGTGCACCGCTATCCCGACCAGGACTGGAGCACGCTGTGACTGCGCTTCCCCGGGGGGAAACCCCCGGCTCCCCGGCCGCCGACGACGCCGATGTCGCGGCCCCTTCCACCGCCGCGCCCGCACCGTCCGCGCAGGACGAGGGTCACGAGGCGGGCGAGGGGTCGCCGACGGCCGACGTCGGTGCCGCCGAGGAGACGGACGGCGGCGCCGGCACCGATTCCGGCTCTGATTCCGGCTCCGGCTCCGGCTCCGGCTCCGGGGCGAACGAGGCGGGGGGCGCGGACGCCGAGTCCGACGCGGCGGCCACCGACACCGACGGCACTTCCGACACCGACCGGACAACCGCGGCCGACGGCGCCGCGGAAGGGGCTGCCGACGCCCCCGCGCCGCTCTCCGAGGCCGAGGCCGAGCTGGCCGCCCAGCGGGAGCTCCGGGAGAGGATCGAGAAGCGCAAGGCCGAGAAGGGCGGCCCCATCGCCGCCGGTGCGAAGCTGAGTGGCCGGGCGGCCGATCTGCTCGCGGCCGTGCGTGCCGTGGAGAGCGGCGAGAAGCCCGCTGCCGCGTTCTTCGACTCGCCCGCGCCCACCGCTCCCCGCCGGGCCGCTCCCGCACCCGCGCCGGCCCGCCCCCGCATTCCCGAGCGGGCCCCGGCTCCGCAGGGCGCCTCGCCGGAGGCCGTGGCCGCCACAGCCGCCGTGCTGGCCGGGGGCGGGGCTCCCGGAGCGCTGGCGGGCCCCGCGGCCGAGGCGCTCGGTGAGCAGGCGGGCGACGCACTGCGCGAGGATCCCTGGCGGCTTCTGACCGTGCCGGGGGTCAGGCCCGAGCAGGCCGACGGGTTCGCCCGCGCCCTGCTGGGCTCCGCGTGCGGACCGGACGACGAGCGGCGGACCGCCGCCCTGGTCGGCTGGCTGCTGGAGCGGGCCGCGCTCCAGGGCCACACGGCGCTCGACGCGACGGCGGTTCGCGCCGCCCTCGCCGAGCGCTCGGTGACCGACCCCGCGGCGGCCGTCCGGCACGCGGTCGCCGAGGGCGTCGTCCTGGTGTTCCAGGACGACGAGGACGACGAGGACGTCAGGGATTCCGAAGCGTCCGAGGGCCCCGGCGAGGACGCCGAGGAAGGCGTGCGGGAGCCGGTACAGGTGCTGCTCGGTCTCGATCGGTACGCGCTCGCGGAGGAGAGCCTCGCCGACGGTCTGGCCCGGCTCGTCAACGCCTGCGAGAAGGACGCCGACTGGACACAGGCGGCCTCGGCCGCGGCCTCCCCGTCGGCGGCCGAGCTGATCCGTGCGGTCGCCGCCCACGGCCTGGTGGCACACACCGGCGGCGAGGCCGCCAGGGCCGAGCCCGCCGCGCTGCTCGCCGCGGCACGCGGCCTCGGACTGCGCGCCCTGGGCGCCGTGCACAGCGTCGACGGCAGGCATCGGCTGGCCGAGGCGGCCGGCGATCCGTCGGCGGCCGTCACCCTCGCCGGACTGCTCTGCGGCACGGAGGGCCCCGGCCGGGACGAGGAGGGTGCGATCGCCGTCGATCTGCTCGTCGTGCTGGACGCCCCGCAGCTGGACGTCGAGACCGCCGCCGTCCTCGTGGAGTCGCTGGCCGACGGCACCCGGCTGGTCCTCAGCGGCGACCCGGGCGTACTGGGCTCGGCCGGTGCGGGACGGGTCTTCGCGGACGTGCTGGCGGCCCGCGCCTGCCCGCAGATCGTGTCCCGTACGCCGGATCCGGGGCCGATCGGCGAGCTGGTCTCCGGTATCGGCATCGGTGAGCTGAACCAGGTCGAGGCGCCGGGCAAGGAGGTGGTGATCGTCCCCGTGCGCGACGCGGGCGAGGCGGTTCACCGCACCGTGCAGCTGGTCGCCGACTCGGTACCGCGCGCCATCGGCGTGCCGTCGGCCGACACCCAGGTGATCACCGTCGGCCATGGCGGCTCGGCGGGCACCCGGGCGTTGAACGCGGCGCTGAAGCAGCGGCTCAACCCCGGTCCGGGGCGGTTCGGCGGCTTCGACCCCGGCGACCGCGTCGTCCACGTCCCGACGCCGGGCAGGACCGTGCCCGGGGTGGTCGTCTCGGCCGACGCCGAGGGCCTGCACCTGGACTGCGCGGGCACGAAGACCGTCGTGCCCCAGGGCCGGGTGGAGGCGTCCGTGCGCCACGGCTGGGCCCTCAGCGCCCACCAGGCGGCCGCGATGCGCTGGCCCGCGGTGGTCGTGGTGCTGCCGGGCGACGCCGCGCAGGGTCTCAGCCGCCCCTGGGTGTACACCGCCTTCAGCCGTGCGGAGCGGCATCTGTCCGTCGTGCACGGGGTGGATCAGGCGCTCCAGCGCGCGGTCGCCCAGTCACCGGCCCAGGACCGCACGACACGACTGCGCACCCTGCTGGAGGCTCCGGCCCGATGAGACCGGGCCGGAGCCCGTCCCGCACTGCCGGACGGGCCCCGGGGCCCGTCCGGCAGTGCGGCTCAGGAGCCGTCCACCACCAGGCCCGTCGGCTTCTCGTCCGACTCGTCCTCGTCGAAGACGGCGCTGACGTCGAAGCGGCAGACCACCAGCTGGGGATCGGCTTCGTCGAACGGTGCGCCGAGCCACTCCCCGGCCTCGGGAAGCTCCTCCGCGGCCGTGACCCAGAGCGTGGAGTCGCCCTCCTCCAGACCGAATTCCGTGTGCCGGGAAGCGATCTCGTCCGGTTCGTACTCACCGAAGAGCACCCCGAGCGCCGCGTGGACGCTGGAGCCGACGACCGCGGCGCTTCCGTGCGCACGGTCGTCCGAGTCGAGGTCGGCGATCCGCTGGGCCTGCGCGAGCAGGCGCGGCGGCTCCGCCACCGCGTAGTCGCGCCGGATCAGCACGCTGAGCGCGTTCGGCTCCTCGGGGCCGGCGTACGGCGGCAGGGAGTCCTCCGCACCCGGGATCTCGAAGGGAGTGACCTCGTCGTAGCGGTCGTAGAGCAGTTCGTCGTAGAACTCGGCAGCGGCGGCCAGTGCGTTGAACGCCTCGTAGACGGCGGGATCGTCGTTCCCGGTCCGGCGTTCGACCGCATCGAGGTGACGGTCGAGCGCGGCTTTGATCGCTTCGGCGGCGGCGCGTACCTCGGCAGCGGTGGGCTGCGCAGCATCAGACATAGTGCAGACGCTATCCGTACACGGGCTCTGCCCGCACAATAGATGCGATGCCGGAATACGAATTTGTCGATGTGTACGTGCCACGCGGGGTGTCCCGCAAGGAGACGGCACGCCTGCTGACCGACCACGCCGAGTACGGGCACTGGGAGTTGGACCGACTGACGCTGCGCCGCGACGGCAGCCGCAGGGTGCGGCTGCGCCGACGGATCATCCGCCAGCTCCGGGCCACCTGGTGAGACGGAGCGGGCCCCGCAGTCGCGGGACCCGCTCCCTTCGCCGTGCTCTCGTCGCCGGTCCGGTCCGTTACGCGGACATCCGGGCGCGGCGGTAGAGGACCGTGCCCGCACCCGCCAGCAGCAGGCCCGCACCGGCCGGGATCAGCAGGTCGAGCCCGCCTGCTCCGGTGTGTGCGAGCTGCGCGACGCTCTGCACCTCGGGCGTGTTCGGCACGGTTCGCGGTCCCGGTGCCGGCGGCTTGTGCGGGGTGACCGGCGTGACCGGAGTGCCGACCGGCGGTGTGACGACATCCGTGCCGTTCTCGCACGCGTTGCCGGTGACGGGGTTGAGCAGCCCGCCGATGGTGACGCTGTTCCCGCAGGCGTTCACGGGGATGTCGATGGGCACCGCGATGTTGTTGCCCGAGAGCAGACCGGGCGAGCCCTGCGCGACCCCCTCGGCCGTCGCCCCGCTCCCGGCGTCGCTCGTGACGGCCCGGTGCTTGCCGGTCCCCGCCCTGTGGGCCTGGGTCCGGTCCCCGGACACCTGGTTGCCCGAGGCGTGCCGGCCCTGCGCGGTGCTGCCCGAACCGTTTCCACAGGCGTTTCCCGCCGCCGGGTTGAGCAGTCCCACGACGCTCACGGAGTTGCCGCAGACATTGACCGGTACGTGCACCGGGATCTGGACCGAATTCCCTGAAATCACCCCCGGGGAATTCGATGCGCCGCCGGACGCTCCCGCGTCGGCGTGCGCGTATCCGCCGCTCAGCGCGAGCACGCCGCCCGCGGCCGCCACGGTGATCAGGCCTTTACGCGTGACCTGTCGCATAGGTTGTTCCCTGCCTTCTGCCTTCCGGAGTACCCCCGGACTCGACCGTGCGGGGGCGGGGTACCCAGCGGCCCCGGAGCGCATGGTGTGCACTTCGGGGCCGACCGGATTCAAACCCTTACGGGTTGACGCACAACGTCAGGCGTTGATGCAGGTGTTGCCGAAGGTGGGGTTCAGCAGCCCGATCACGGAGATCGTGTTGCCACACACGTTCACCGGCACGTGAATCGGGGCCTGGACGACGTTGCCCGAGAGCACGCCGGGGCTGCCGACAGCGGCGCCCTGGGCACCGGAGTCCGCGACGGCCATGCCCGCACCCGCGAGCACCAGACCACCAGTGACAGCCGCAGCAGCGACGACCTTCTTGATCATTATTCCTCCTAGTTGACAATGCGGTCCCAGCCGCGGACCGCATCACTTGTAACGAGGAAGAGGTAATTGGGCTACGAGCGTATGGTTCCTTTCACTCGTTCCGGTCAAATGCGCACACGCAGACGATTGTTGGCGCGAAAAATCGCCGGAGAATCACCGCAGGACCGGCCGGGCGCCGGAGCCGGGCGGCGGGAGTCAGCAGTTGTCGATGAAACGGTCGAGCACCCGCACACCGAACTGCAGACCGTCCACCGGGACACGCTCGTCCACACCGTGGAACATGCCCGCGAAGTCGAGCTCCGGCGGCAGCTTCAGCGGAGCGAATCCGAAGCAGCGGATACCGAGGTCGTCGAAGGACTTGGCGTCGGTGCCACCGGAGAGCATGTAGGGGACCGCACGGGCGATCGGGTCCTCGGCCTTGAGGGCGATCTGCATCGCATCGACGAGCGAGCCGTCGAAGCTGGTCTCCAGCGCCTTGTCCCCGTGCACGTCCTCGCGCTTCACCCGCGGGCCGAGGATCCGGTCCAGGTCGGCCAGGAACTCGTCCTCGAATCCGGGCAGGAAACGGCCGTCCACATGGGCGGTGGCCTGTCCGGGGATCACGTTCACCTTGTAGCCGGAGCCGAGCATGGTGGGAGCCGCGGAGTTGCGGAGCGTGGCGCCGATCATCTTGGCGATGCCGCCCAGCTTGGCGAGCGTGGCATCCATGTCCTCCGGGTCGAGCGGGGTGCCGAGCGCGTCGGACAGCTCGTCGAGGAAGGACCGTACGGTCTTGGTCACCCGGACCGGCCACTTGTGGCGCCCGAGCCGTCCGACCGCCTCGCAGAGCTCGGTGATCGCGTTGTCGTCATTGGTCATCGAGCCGTGACCGGCGGTGCCGTCCACGGTGAGCCGCATCCAGTGCATGCCCTTCTCGGCCGTCTCGACGAGGTAGAGCCGCAGCTTCTCGTTCACCGTGAAGGAGAAACCGCCGACCTCGCCGATCGCCTCGGTGACGCCCTCGAAGAGGCCCGGGTGCTTGTCCACGAGGTACCGCGCGCCGTACGTGCCGCCGGCCTCCTCGTCCGCGAGGAAGGCCAGCACGATGTCGCGCGGAGGCTTGCGCCCGCTGCGCATCCGGTCACGGACGACCGCGAGGGTCATCGCGTCCATGTCCTTCATGTCGACCGCGCCGCGGCCCCACACACAGCCGTCCGCGACCTCGCCGGAGAACGGGTGGTGCGTCCAGTCATGGGCATTGGCCGGAACCACGTCGGTGTGGCCGTGGATCAGCAGGGCGGGCTTGGACGGGTCCTCGCCCTCGATCCGCGCCACGGTGGAGGCCCGGCCCTTGTGGGACTCGAAGATCTGCGGCTCCAGCCCGACCTCGGCGAGCTTCTCCGCGACGTACTCGGCGGCGACCCGCTCCCCCGGCCCCGAGTGGTCCCCGTAGTTGCTGGTGTCGATCCGGATCAGCTCACGACAGAGGTCCACGACCTCGTCCTCGCCCGAGACGGTCCGGGCCGCGTTGGTCTCGCTCACACTGGTTCCTTCCACTGTCGCTGAGGTGCTCCCCCTCATCCTCCCGCGCCCGGCCCGCGCGCCCAAGGCCCCCCACCCCCCGTCATGCGCCCTTCACACTCCCCCTGGCGTGATCGAGCACCCCCGAATGTTTGCTATTGTTTTCCACGTCGGAACGGGCCGGGCCCGCGAGACAGACACCTTGTCCGGGTGGCGGAATGGCAGACGCGCTAGCTTGAGGTGCTAGTGCCCTTTATCGGGCGTGGGGGTTCAAGTCCCCCCTCGGACACAGAGCAAGTGCCGATCAGGAGAGATCCTGATCGGCACTTCTGCGTTGCATCTCTCCGGCTGTTCACGGGCCCGGCCGGGCCGTCCTTGTTGAATCGGTTCACCGCACCGTGCCCCATGGGCCGTACACATATACCCGCCCCACCCCGTTACGGGAGGTACGAGGGCATGGGTCCCGGTTCGCTCGGACCGGCGCCGCGGGCCCGGTACACCGGGTCGGATGCCGGGCGGATCGCGCCGAGTGCCCGGCCGAACCGGGCGGTCGAGGCCCGGAGCCGCCCCGGAAGCCGGACGACGTAGCATCAAGGTTTTGCGCGATCTTCGTACTTCGCAAGGGGGAAGTGATGGGCGGCAGTCGCAGGCGGCGCGGCACGCTCCTCGCCGGGGCGGTCGCCGGAGCGGTGCTCGTCTCCGGCATCGGGCTCTGGGCGACGGACAGTTGGCCTTTCCGGGACAGCTACTGCTGGGGCGCGTGGAAGCAGAACAGCGGGGCGGCCTTCCTCGGTGACGGCGGTGTCGCCAAGTCCGGCTCCGAGCGCCGCGCCACCGAGTCCGCGCCGCCCTCGGCCGGACGTCACCACGCCCGCTGCACCGTCGCGGTGACCTCCACGGTCCCCGACGACGACTCGGACGAGCCGCTCAGGTTCAAGGAACAGGTGACGCTCGAGTACGGTCCCGTTCCCACCGGGGTCGCGGAGCATCGCGCCTGGACGGCCCGGTACTTCGACGGCTCGGCCTCCCGACTGCCCGACGGGCTCGACGGGTTGGTCGCCGGTGACCGTGCCATGCTGGTACTGCCCGCCGGCTGCGACGTGGACGGCAGGCCGTCCACGGTGACGATCCACAGCGAGAGCGCCGGTGACGGCCATCTGGGCAGAGTGAACATGCCGTTCACGATCGGCAGCCGGTCCGACGTCACCCGGATGCTGCTGGATGCCGCCAACACCGGTATGCGGGCGGCCGGTTGCGCACCGGACAAGCCCCTGAGCGCGACATCGCCCATCGTGACCGTCGCCGAGGACGACGAGACCGCCGGGAACCCGCTGTGCCGGATACCCGGGCTGACTCTCGATTTCGGCCAGGGCTCCCGGTACCGGGAGCAGGTCGGGGTGGTCGCCGAGCGCCTTCAGACCTGTTCGGTGGTGTGGCGCACGCCGAGGGAACCGGACGAGCCGGCGGCGCAGTTCGTGATGGCGGGCGAGCCTCGCATGGTCGCGCTGTTCAAGGGGCTTCCCGAAGGAGCCGACAAGGGGCTCGTGCGCGCCGAGTGCCATGGGCGGCAGACGGTGTTCTACGGAAACGTCCGGTCGGGGCTGAAGGGTGCGCGCGAACACGAGCGGCAGGTGTTCATGAACTTCACCGAGTCCGTGAGCAGGCGCATCGGCTGCGAGGCCGGTGAGGTCGCGTGAACGGCGAAGAGACCGCGGAGAGCAGGGCATCGGCAGTGGACGACGGGCAGACCCCGGTTCCTCGGGAAGGGGAACGGCCTTCGGCTCCCCTGGAGGGAGAACGGGAAGAGCTTGAGGGAGAACGGGAAGAGCAGGGGGAACAGGCGCAGGAGCCCCGGCCCGGCCCGTCCCCCGAGCAGTCGCCCGCTCCCGGGCGCCCGCCCGCACCGCGCCGCCTGTTCCGCAGCCGCACCGCCCTCGCCGTCACCGCCGCCGGTCTGGTCGGCGCGCTCCTCGGCGCCGGTGCGGTGGCCTGGCGGACGGACACGCTCCCGCTGCTCGGTCCCGCGCCCTGCTGGGACTCGCTCGGCGACACGACGATGTCGGACCTCTTCGGCGACCGCCGGACCGAGGTCGAGGAGGAGTCCCTGAAGGCCAGTCCGCGCGGGCAGGGGCCGTCGTTCGGGCAGTGCCGCATCACCAGCTACAAGGACGGCGATCCCCGCCGTCAGGTGACCCTGCGGGTGCACGAGCTGGACGGCCTCCGGGGCACCGACGCACACGAGTGGCCGCAGGAGTTCCTCGCGGCGGGCATGGTGTCGCTCGGCGACGGGCTGCCCGGGATGACCTCGGCCTCGCGCGCCTGGCTGGCGCTGCCGCAGACCTGCACGGGCCGGCACGGGTTCACCGGTCCCACCGTGGTGGACATCGGCATGGGACCGGCCGGATCGGACGACGGGTCGGAGTACGACCGGAGGGACCGCGCCGCCCTGACCCGTGCGGTGTTGGAGGCGACGAATGGGGTCATCCGCGAATTCGGCTGCTCCGGCACCTACCGGACACCTCGCGCCCTGCCCGCCCTCGCGGACCGGCAGGAAACGGAGACCGATGCCTTCTGCGGCGTCAAGGGCCTCACCGTCCCCGCAGCGTACCGCAAGGCTCTGAGCCGGACTCGCGTCACCGACGACGGCGGGCCCGCCCGGGTCTGCGAGGCGAGTGGGGGCTACGAACCCATCGTGCGGATGACCACGGTGACGGACCCGGCGCTGACCGAGATCTTCTCCGGGGAGACGCACAAGGCCGGTCTGCCGCTCAAGGGCTCCAAGGGGTTCGGCCGGCTCGACGGATCGCGGGCCGTCTACCGGGCGAGCTGTCAGACCGGGCCCGTGATCTTCATGGTGGAGCAGCTGGGCCGGCCGACGGACAAGGACATCGACCTCGCCCGTCGGCTGCTGCCCGGCTATGTCGCCGCCGAGGCCGAGCGCATCGGGTGCGGCCCGGAGAAGGTGACGTCACCGAGCGCCTGAGCCCGGGGGCAGGGCCCCGCCGGGCGGGCGGAACGGGCGATACTGTGCGCACACCCGGGAGACGACAAGAGGGGCCCACCGCACCATGTTCACCGCCGTACCGGCAGGCGCACTCCGATGAGGGGGCGCGCGAAGCCCCCGTCGGCGCCGCTGCCGCAGCGGGACGGGATCGATCCGGTCCGGCTGCGCCTTCCCGAGGATCCGGACGGGCGGTGGGCGACGGTCCGTGATCATCTGCTGGCGCGGTTCGCGGGCGCGATCGGGGCGGCGCGGGTGGACGCCATGTTCGCCGAGGGCCGGTTCGTCTCCGTGCGCGGCCCGGTGGCCGCCGACGAGCCGTACGCCGCGGGCGGGTACATCTGGTTCCATCGGGACTTCGCGCCGGAGGAGCCGGTACCGTTCCCGGTCGGTGTGGTCCACCGCGACGCACATCTCGTCGTCGCCGACAAGCCGCACTTCCTGGCGACGACGCCGCGCGGCCGGCACGTCACCGAGACGGCTGTGGCCCGGCTGCGCCGTGAGCTGGACCTGCCGGAGCTGCAGCCCGCACACCGGCTGGACCGGCTGACCGCGGGTCTCGTCCTCTTCGTCGTCCGGCCCGGGGAGCGGGGCGCCTACCAGACGCTGTTCCGGGACCGCCTGGTGCGCAAGGAGTACGAGGCGGTGGCTCCGTACGATCCCGGGCTGGAATTCCCGCGGACCGTGCGCAGCCGCGTCGTCAAGGAGCGCGGTGTCATCGCCGCCCGCGAGGAGCCGGGCGAGCCGAACAGCGAGAGCCGGATCGAGCTGCTGGAGCACCGGGAGGGGCTGGGCCGCTACCGGCTGCTGCCCGCCACCGGGCGCACCCATCAGCTGCGGGTCCACATGAACGGCCTGGGACTGCCGCTCGTCCACGACCCGGTCTACCCCGTGGTCCGGCCGGAGGGAGCGACCGACGACTGGTCGCACCCCCTCCAGCTCCTCGCCCGGTTGCTGGAATTCACCGATCCGGTCACAGGCGAGCCGCGCCGCTTCGAGAGCGGGCTGCGGCTCTCCGCGTGGCCGGACCGGTGAGCCGCCGTTCTCAGTGACCGCGGGCGATCCACTCGCCCAGATGCGGGGCCTCCACGCCGATGGCGGTGGAGTCGCCGTGTCCGGTCCGGACCGTGGTCCTGGGCGGAAGGCCGAGCAGCCGGTCCCGGATGGAGTCGATGATGGTCGGGAAGTGCGAGAACGACCGCCCGGTGGCGCCCGGCCCGCCCTGGAAGAGCGTGTCGCCGGTGAAGACGGTGGACAGCTCGGGGGCGTACAGACAGACGGCGCCCGGGGCATGACCGGGCGTGTGCAGGACCCGGAGCGTCGTCCCGGCGATCTCCAGCTCCTGCCCGTCGGCCAGTTCGCCGTCCGGGGCGCGGTCCGGGTGGGTCTGCTGCCACAGCGGCAGGTCGTCGGGGTGGAGCAGGATCGGTGCGCCGGTGGCGTCGGCGAGCGCCGGGGCCGCGTCGATGTGGTCGTTGTGCGCGTGCGTGCAGACGATGGCGCGCAGCGTACGGCCGTTCAGCGCGGACTCGATGGCGGCGGCGTCGTGGGCGGCGTCGATGACGATCGCCTCGCTGTCGTCGCCGACGATCCAGACGTTGTTGTCGACGTCCCACTCCCCGCCGTCGAGGGCGAAGGTTCCGGAGGTGACGAGGTGGTCGATGCGGGCGGCCATCAGAGGATCACCACCGAGCGCAGCACGTCACCTTCGTGCATCCGGTCGAAGGCCTGCTCGACGTCGCCGAGTCCGATGGTCTCGGTGACGAACGCGCCCAGGTCGATCCGGCCCTGCTGGTGCAGGTCGATGAGCATCGGGAAGTCGCGCGAGGGGAGGCAGTCGCCGTACCAGGAGGACTTGAGCGAGCCGCCGCGGCCGAAGACGTCGATGAGCGGCAGTTCCACCTGCATCTCCGGGGTCGGGACACCGACCAGGACGACGGTGCCGGCGAGGTCGCGGGCGTAGAAGGCCTGCTTGTACGTCTCCGGGCGGCCGACGGCCTCGATGACGACATCCGCGCCGTTGCCGCCGGTCAGGGAGCGGATCGCCTCGACCGGGTCGGTGGAGCGGGAGTTGACGGTGTGCGTGGCGCCCATCGCCTTCGCCGTCTCCAGCTTGCGGTCGTCGATGTCCACGGCGATGATCTTCGCCGCGCCCGCCAGCCGCGCGCCCGCGATCGCCGCGTCGCCGACGCCGCCGCAGCCGATCACGGCGACCGAGTCGCCGCGGCCGACCTGCCCGGTGTTGATGGCGGCGCCGATGCCGGCCATCACGCCGCAGCCGAGCAGTCCGGCGACGGCCGGGGAGACCTCCGGGTCGACCTTGGTGCACTGACCGGCGGCGACCAGGGTCTTCTCGGCGAAGGCGCCGATGCCGAGCGCCGGAGAGAGTTCCGTGCCGTCGAGCAGGGTCATCTTCTGCCGGGCGTTGTGGGTGTTGAAGCAGTACCAGGGGCGGCCGCGCAGACACGCGCGGCACTGTCCGCACACGGCACGCCAGTTGAGGATGACGAAGTCGCCGGGCTCGACATCCGTGACGCCCTCGCCGACGGACTCCACCACGCCCGAGGCCTCATGGCCGAGCAGGAACGGGAAGTCGTCGTTGATGCCGCCCTGCTTGTAGTGCAGATCGGTGTGGCACACGCCGCATGCCTGGATCTTCACCACGGCCTCGCCGGGGCCCGGGTCCGGGATCACGATCGTCTCCACCCGTACCGGCTCGTTCTTTCCCGGTGCGATGACCCCTTGCACCTGCTGCGACATACCGTGGTCTCCCTGTTTCCGTCATTTCGCGAAGATCGAACACGAACAACCGTACGCCCCGCGAGGGTGTCACGGCGGCGCGCCGCATTGGCGGGAAACGACTGCCGTCCGCTCGTCGGGATGTACCGGTTCCGGTCAAATGATGCCGACTGCTGAACTTCGCCGGTCTTCAGGGGGTCCTTCGATGCAGAGGGACCGCGGAACCGAAACCTGCGGGGGCAGGGGTTCGTCGGTCCGGCCGCAGAGGAATGACGGATCACGGGGGAAGCACCTTGACCGAGATTGCCGAGATCACGGAGAAGATCAGCGAGCGGGCCGACGGGCCCGGCCCGGCTCCCGGGGCGACCGCGCTCGGTGCGCCCGTCGGCGGACTCGTGCCGTACACCGACGCGTTGCCCGTGCCGCCGGTGCTGCGCCCGGAAAGCGGCGACGTGCTCCGCGAGACCGAGATCGCCCTGTCACCCACCTGGGTGCGGCTGCACGCGCAGCTGCCGCCGACGCTGATGTGGGGGTACAACGGCACGGTGCCGGGGCCGACCATCGAGGTACGGCGCGGGGAGCGGATCAGGATCGCCTGGACCAACCGCATCCCCAGGGGCAGCGAGTACCCGGTCACGGCCGTGGAGGTCGGCCCGGTGAAGCCGGGCGAGCCGCTGCCGCACAACCGGCCCGGTCGCGACGGGGTCGAGCCGAACGCGGACGTGGCCGCGCTGCCCGCCTGGACGGTGACGCATCTGCACGGCGCGCAGACCGGTGGCGGGAACGACGGCTGGGCGGACAACGCCGTCGGCTTCGGCGACGCGCAGCTCTCGGAGTACCCGAACGACCACCAGGCCGCCCAGTGGTGGTACCACGACCACGCCATGAACATCACCCGGTGGAATGTCTACGCGGGGCTCGTCGGTACGTATCTGATCAGGGACGACGAGGAGGACGCGCTCGGTCTGCCGTCCGGCGAGCGGGAGTTGCCGCTGGTCCTCGCCGACCGCAACCTGGACACCGACGAGGACGGCCGGCTCAACGGGCGGCTGCTGCACAAGACGACGGTGGTCGTGGCGGCCGACCCGGAGACCGGGAAGCCGGTGTCCATTCCGTTCCTCGGCCCGTACACGACGGTCAACGGCCGCATCTGGCCGCACCTCGACGTGGACGACGCGTGGTACCGCTTCCGGCTCGTCAACGCGTCCAATGCCCGGATCTACGATCTGGTGCTGGTCGACGACGAGAACAACCCGGTCCCGGGCGTGATCCGGCAGATCGGCAGCGACGGCGGACTGTTGCCGCGCCCGGTGCCGGTCGACTTCGACGAGGTGCTGCCGCAGCTGACGATCGCCCCGGCCGAGCGGATGGATCTGCTGATCGACTTCTCGGCGCTGGCCGGCCGCCGGGTCCGCCTGGTCAACCGGGGCAGGCTCGCGGCGGGCGTGCCGGATCCGGCGGCGAGTGTGCCGTTCCCGCAGGTGATGGAGTTCCGGGTGCGGGAGACGGGGCGGCGGGACGGTTTCGAGCTGCCCGAGGTGCTGTCCGGTTCCTTCCGACGGTACGAGCACGGCCGGGTGGAGCACGGGCACCGGCTCGTCGTGCTGACGGCGCCGGGCACGGTCGGGGGCGGTGGCCACCCGGAGATCTGGGAGATGGCCGAGGTCGAGGAGGGCGCCGATGTGCGGGTGCCCTCGGACGGGGTCATCCAGGTGCGGGGCGAGGACGGCACGGTGCGCACGTACCGCAGGATCGCCCGGACGTTCAACGACGGGCTCGGCTTCACCGTCGGCGAGGGCGCGTACGAACAGTGGTCGTTCCTCAACCTGGGCGGCCCGACGCATCCGATGCACATCCATCTGACGGACTTCCAGGTGATGGGCCGGGAGGCGTACTCGCTGGACGGTTTCGATCCCGCGGTCGGCGGAACCCGTTCCCCCGTGGCGTTCGACCACGGCACCAAGATCCCGACGCCGCCGAACGAGCAGGGCTGGAAGGATGTCTTCCGAGTGCCCCAGGGGCAGTTGGTGAAGGTGCTCGGCACATTCGACGGAGCGTACGGGCGGTTCATGTACCACTGCCATCTGCTGGAGCACGAGGACATGGGCATGATGCGGCCGTTCGTCGTGATGCCGCCGGAGGCGATGAAGTTCGACCACGGCGCCGGGCACGACGGCCACCCGGGGCACGGCGGCTGACCCGCAGCCCCGGCTCCTGCCGACCGCCCCCGCGGGTTCTTCGACACTGTTGGCGAATTCTGGGGCTGAACGTGACGTCCGCCCTCGCGACCCCGTTGTGGTCGTGAGGGGTCGACGTTGCGTTTGGGGAGGGTGTCGGTGTCGTTGCACGCCAGGATGGTCGACGGGGTTCCTGAGGAGACGGCCCGGGTAGCGCGGGCTGCGTTCCCGAAGGGCAGCCTGGCGATGCGAATCCGTGACGAACTGGGCGAGCTGTTCTCGGACGCGGACTTCGCCGACCTGTATCCGAGCAGGGGGAAGCCGGCGTGGTCGCCGGGCCGGCTGGCGCTGGTGTCGGTCATGCAGTTCGCCGAGGGTCTGTCCGACCGGCAGGCTGCGGACGCGGTCCGCGGACGGCTGGACTGGAAGTATTTGTTGGGGCTGGAGCTGGCCGATCCGGGCTTCGATTACTCGGTGCTCACCGAGTTCAGGGACCGGCTGATCTCGGGAGACGCCGGGATCAAGCTCCTGGACCAGGTCTTACAGGCCGCCGCGAAGCACGGTTTGCGCGCAGGGTCTGCACCCGCTGAGGCCGCCGAGTAGAACTCGACGGGCCGGAATCGAGACCAGCGGGCCGGATTCGCCAACCGTGTCGTAGTGTCGGCGGGGGTGCGGTGGTTGGAGGTGGGTCAGCCGACCCGAGCGGTGGGCTGCTTCCCGTCCAGCACCGCCCGCACCCGCTCCGTCATGACGCGCGCCCACTCCTCGGCCGTCGGCCGACCGTCAGGAACACCATTGATGGCCACTTCCACCGGCCCTACGCGCATGATGATGTGCGTGAAGCGCTCGGTGGTGAACACTATCGAGGAGTCTCCGATGCTGGCACTCTTGGGGTTGTAGCAGTCGTACATCTTCCGGTAAAGCGTCAGGTTCTCCTCGACCAGGGTGACAGCCTCGGCTTTGGGCGCGGGCCCATCATCGTAGGTGTCCGGTGACCGCGGCACGGATAGGCGCAAGTCGATCCCCTCGCCCCCGTTGCCGGGGCTATCGACCACGACGCTCCCGTAGCCGTGCCGCTCGGCGGACTCCTGAGCCGTCGCGGAGCACGGCAGATACTTGGCGAATTCCTCAGACGTATCGCCGTCACGCCAGCCGACCGAATTCGATCCGGAGAGCTTCCACCCCACGGGCAGCTCCGCAGTGGTGGGCAGCATGCGGCGAAGATCGTCGTCGCTGGGCGCATCGCTTGCAGCAGGGGCGGGCTGCTCCGACGTCTGCTTGTGTGACGCGTGCCGGGACGGCCCAGGCGATGCACTGTCGTCGCCTGAACAGGAAGTGATGGCTGTCGTGAGAAGGACAGACAGAACTAACCCAGAAACTCCGCGGGTACGGGCCCGCTTACTCAACACCATTTCCCCCAACTCCCCTGCAACCTGACAGCATGACTATCTGCGATCACTGGTGGACGAAACCGTATCCACCCCACTGCCGGGAGGGAAGGACAAGACGGGTCACCGAACGCCAATCGGTGAACCGGCGAGCGTGCGAAGCCCCCCGCGACGTCACGCGTCTCCCGGACTCGCCAACAGTGTCGTTCTTCCGGCGGGGGCGGTCGTGTGTCCCGGACCTCCTGGACCCGCCCGGCCGTACGCTGCGCACCCGGCGTCCCGCGGGCGACCGGCGGCCGACCCGCGCTCCCCCGGTCCGAGGCTGCGCGGCGCGGCTGCGGCACCCGCGCACGGAGGCTCCATGGAGGGGAATCCCCCGGGCTCGCGGTACGGGCCTCAGGGCGCGAGTACGTCCAGCTCGTGCAGGGCGCCCACCGCGATCTCCTTCGTCAGCCGCTCCGCCGCCACCGCGTCGCCCTCGCGCACCGCTTCGGCGAGCCGTACGTGGAGCGTGACCGCGGCCGGGTCCGGGTCCTCGAACATCACCTGATGGTGGGTTCGTCCCGCCAGGACCTCGGCGACGACGTCGCCGAGTCGGGCGAACATCTCGTTGCCGGAGGCGTTGAGCACGATCCGGTGGAACGCGATGTCGTGCTCCAGATAGCCCTCCAGCTGCTGGCCGCGCGAGGTGGCGACCATGCCGAGCGCGCACTCGGTGAGGGCCGCGCACTGCTCCGGGGTCGCGTTACGGGCGGCGAGCCCGGCCGCGACCGGTTCGATCGCCGAACGCAGCACGGTCAGGGAGCGCAGTTGGCGCGGCCGGTCGGCGCCGGCCAGCCGCCACCGGATGACCTGCGGGTCGTAGACGTTCCACGCCTCGGTCGGACGCACGGTCACGCCGACACGGCGCCGGGACTCGACCAGGTGCATGGATTCCAGGACGCGGACCACTTCGCGTACGACCGTGCGCGAGACGTCGAAGCGCTGGGCCAGCTCGTCGGTGCGCAGTACCTGTCCCGGCCGGTGCTCCCCCGCGGCGATCTCCAGGCCCAGGGTGTCCAGCACATGTGTATGCAGCCCAGGGCCCTGTGTGGTCATGGGCACCAGCCTACGGGGCCCCCTTCGGGAACAAAAAGTACGACGTTTATGTCACAGCATCTTGAATAAGTCGTACGTATGGGTTTCAGTAGCGCGACGGACCGATGTCGAGGAAGACGTCGAAGAGGACAGCGAGGCACCACCAATGAGCACCCCCCACGTCGTCGTGGTGATGGGCGTCGCAGGGACCGGCAAGACCACGATCGGCCCCCTGCTCGCCGCCGAACTCGGCGTTCCGTACGCCGAGGGCGACGACTTCCATCCCGCGGCGAACATCGCCAAGATGTCGGCCGGCACGCCGCTGGACGACTCCGACCGGTGGCCCTGGCTCGATGCGATCGGCCAGTGGGCGCACGGACGGGCGGGGCTCGGCGGAGTGGTGAGCAGCTCGGCGCTCAAGCGCGCCTACCGGGACCGGCTGCGGGCCGAGGCGCCCGGCGCCGTCTTCCTCCACCTGACCGGCGACCGGGCTCTGATCGAGGCGCGCATGGCGGAGCGCAAGGGCCATTTCATGCCCACCGCGCTGCTCGACTCGCAGTTCGCCACCCTGCAGCCGCTGCAGGAGGACGAGGCCGGCGTCTCGGTCGATGTGTCCGGCACCCCCGAAGAAATCACCCAGCGAGCCGTCGCCGCGTTGCGCCGGCTCGATAACTAAGGATCACCACCGTGACCAGTCTCAGCGTCGAGATGCTGGCAGCGGACGCCGTCGAACCCATCACTTCGGCAGGCAACGCGCAGTTGGGCATCGCAGTCCTGGCGGGCATCGCCGTCATCGTTCTGCTCATCACCAAGTTCAAGATGCACGCGTTCCTCGCGCTGACCATCGGCTCGCTGGCGCTCGGCTCCTTCGCCGGCGCCGCACCGGCCAAGACGATCGCCAGCTTCACCGCCGGCCTCGGCTCGACCGTCGCGGGCGTCGGTGTCCTCATCGCGCTCGGTGCCATTCTCGGCAAACTGCTCGCCGACTCCGGCGGCGCGGACCAGATCGTCGACACCATTCTGGCGAAGGCGAGCGGGCGGGCCATGCCGTGGGCGATGGTCCTGATCGCTTCGATCATCGGCCTGCCGCTGTTCTTCGAGGTCGGGATCGTGCTGCTGATCCCGGTGGTGCTGCTGGTCGCCAAGCGCGGCAACTACTCGCTGATGCGGATCGGCATCCCCGCGCTGGCCGGTCTCTCCGTGATGCACGGGCTGATCCCGCCGCACCCCGGCCCGCTGGTGGCGATCGACGCCCTCGGTGCCAACCTCGGTGTCACGCTGGCGCTGGGTGTGCTGGTGGCCATCCCGACCGTGATCATCGCGGGCCCGGTCTTCTCCCGCTACGCCGCCCGCTGGGTGGACATCAAGGCGCCGGAGAAGATGATCCCGCAGCGCCCCTCGGAGGAGCTGGACCATCGTCCCGGCTTCGGCGCCACCCTGGCGACGATTCTGCTGCCCGTCGTGCTGATGCTGGTCAAGGCCCTGGTCGACATCATCGTGGACGACCCGGAGAACCACGTCCAGCGGATCACCGATGTGATCGGCTCGCCGCTGATCGCGCTGCTCGCGGCCGTCATAGTCGGCATGTTCACGCTGGGCCGGGCGGCCGGTTTCTCCAAGGGCCGGCTCTCCACCACCGTCGAGAAGTCCCTCGCCCCGATCGCGGGCGTGCTGCTCATCGTGGGTGCGGGCGGCGGTTTCAAGCAGACGCTCATCGACGCCGGCGTGGGCCAGATGATCCTGGACTTCTCCAAGGACTGGTCGATCCCGGCGCTGCTGCTGGGCTGGCTGATCGCCGTCGCGATCCGGCTCGCGACCGGCTCGGCGACGGTGGCGACCATCTCGGCAGCCGGTCTGGTCGCCCCGCTGGCCGCGGACATGTCGACGTCCCACGCCGCCCTGCTGGTCCTCGCCGTCGGCGCGGGCTCGCTCTTCTTCAGCCATGTCAACGACGCCGGATTCTGGCTGGTGAAGGAGTACTTCGGAATGAACGTCGGTCAGACGATCAAGACCTGGTCGGTGATGGAGACCATCATCTCCGTGGTCTCGCTGGCCTTCATCCTGCTGCTCTCGCTGGTCCTCTAGGGCGTGTTTCGAACGTAGCGTCGTCCGCCCGCAGGGCGGGCCGGGCGGCGCCCGGTGCGTGCGATCGCAAGGCGGAGAGCCGCCCCGATACCGGTCGTATCGGGGCGAGCCCGACAACGCAGCGAGCGTGCGTGCCGGACGCCGCCCGGCAGGCGGGACTTTCGAAACACGCCCTGGGCTGTGACCGGCTGCCCGCACGGTCCTCCCCCCACAGCACGTACGGGACCGTGCCCGATGGCGCTCGACCGACCCGGTACGCATGCCACGGCGTGCCTCCGGGTCGGCGAGCGCCTTCGCCATGTGCCCGGCCGGCACGATCCCGATCGCGAGGCCGTTACCGCGTGGCGCCGGGCCGCGGGCGCCTGCCCGTGCCCGATGCCAACTCCGCCCGTCCACCACACAGTTGACGACCCCCGATCGGGGGCGCGTCCCGGCGCCGTGCCCGGTCGAACATGTCAGACTTGGCGCCATGTCGAACCGTGAACCTCTCAAGCCTTTTCTGCTCACCTTCCCCGGGCCGCTGCGCGACCGGTTGGTGGGGGCAGTGCTCGCCGGTGAGAAGGTGTCGACGACCGGGTTGCTCGCGGAGTACGAGGCGGAGAAGGAGGAGCTGCCCCCGGTGGGTGAGCGGTCCGCGCTGATCGACTCGGACGGCCGGGAGATCGCGGTGCTGGAGGTGACGGAGGTGCGGGTGCTGCGCCTCGGGGACATCGATCTTCAGCATGCGATCGACGAGGGCGAGGGCGACACCTCGGTGGCCCAGTGGCGTGCGGGGCACGAGAAGTTCTGGCACAGCCAGGAGATGCGGGAGGCGCTCGGCGACCCGGAGTTCACGGTCGACGACGACACCATGGTCGTCGCCGAACGGTTCCGGGTCGTCGAACTGCTCGATCCCGTCGTGGGCGCGGCGGAACGGTAGGCGGGACCCGGTCGGGCCCTACGGCCGCGGGACGGGGATCGCGTGGCAGGTCAGGGGTGGGGGCGACGGTGCCGGGACGGCCGGTACGGGCGAAGGCGGCACCGACGGTCGGCGAGGGACGGGTCGCACCCACCCCGGGGTGGGGGCGACCCGTCCCTCGCCGACCGTGTCGAATCGGCCCTCCGCCGACCGGTCCAGAAGGCTCTCACAGGGACAGCGGACTGCCTTCGAGGCCTTCAGGACGGTTGATCGGGTGGTCGAGGAGAACCTCGTCCACAACGGCGAACCCGTTCGTGAGGGTCACGGCCTGGGGTGCGAGCTCCGCGACGACACTCTCGGCCGCGTCGGGGAGCTGCCTCACCTGATCACTGGTCAGGTGCCCCTCCGCGAGCAGGTCTCCACTGTGGGCCGCGACGCGCCGCAGGGCGAACAGACGGTGAAGCAAGCGCAGTTGCCGCTGCGCCTCGGGATGAGCAGCCTCGGTGGCGGCATCCAGCAGGGCTTGTGCGGCCTGGCGGTGTGCGTAGGCGTCGACCAGTTCCAGCGCCGGTGTGACGGTGGTGTTCCATCGGTTGAGCGGGTCGCCGGCCTTTCCGCTGCGCAGACGGGTACGCGCACGCTGATGCCAGATGCGTTCGATGTCCGCCAAGAGGTCCTGGAGGAAGACCGGATCGTCGAGCTCGCGGTCCTCGGGCGCCGCATCATGGGACGCCTTCGGAGTGAAGTGCCCGAGGAGCATCTCGCCGGCCGCCTTGACCCAGATGACAAGGTTGTCGCCCTCTGCCGTGATGGTTCCCTCGTTGGCTGCCAGCTGGCCCGCGATTCCGTTGGCCAGGAAGAGCCCCTGCGCACCGCAGCGTTCGCGGCACTCGGTCATGACGGCGCGGGCCCGCCAGGTGATCCAGCCCTTGGCTATGGCCGCGAACCGCTCACCGTTCTCCCGCTCCGATTCCGTCGCCTGCGCCCACTGCCGTACCGCGGCGCGGTGCAGGAGCGTCGCGGCGTAGGTGGTGGCGATGGCGTCGAGGAGTGGGGTGTGGTGGCTGCGGTGGGCGAACAGCGGAACGCTGCCACGGGCCGACACGCCGGAAGTCTGCCTCGTGTGGGCGTGCCGTACGGCCACGGCGAGCGCGTGGCGCGTGACACCGAGGCTGTAACCACTCATACAGAGCTTGCCGGTGGTGACACGGCCGATGGAACGCAGGAAGCGCTTGCGGGGGCTGCCGATCGAACTGGTGAAGACGCCTTCCGGTGTGAGAGCTCCGTGGTCGGACTGCAGAAGCGCTTCCTGCGGCAGCCGGACATGGTCGAAGGACGTGACGCAGTGGTCGACGGGGGCAGTCGCCGTCTGCGGCAGCCTGCGTATCTCGACTCCTGGCATCGGGAGCCCGGCATCGTCGCTGAGCGGAGTGAGGAACAGGAAGACGCCCTGGTCCTTCTCGTCCACGATGAGGCGGGCGGCGACGACAGCGGTTTTGGGACCGCCGGTGGAGCTGGTGTTCGGCATGAACTTGCGGGCGGCCGCATGGGGGGTGTTCAGCACGAACTCGCCGGTGGTCCGTTCGTACGTGGCGGTGGTCTCCAGTTGCGCGGCGCTGTTGCCGTGCCCCGCCTCCGTGCACAGGAACGTTCCCGTGCGCCGCAGCTCGGCGAACTCCCGCAGATCACGGTCCGGGCCCGCCGTGTGATCGAGGAGGCTGCCGAGGAAGAGGTTGTAGTGGATGCTCGCCACTGTTCCGAGTCCCGCGTCCACCGGGCCGACCCACTCGTGGAGTGCCGCGAGTCGTTCCACGTCGACCACGAAGTCCTCGGGGCTGTCGAGTGCGTCGTTGATCAGGTGTAAACGCTCGTAGGACAGCGCGGCGCGTTCGTCGGGCGACAGCCCTTCCCTGAACCGGAACGGCTCAGTGCTGAACAGCTTGCGCCAGGGCTCGTGGAATTGCTCCATCTGTTCGCCGAACAGCGCCCGTTTCAGCGCCGCAGCGGTTGAAGCTGCCAGGTCGGAGGAGAGCGAGTTCTTGATCACGCTTCGGAACGCTAGCTCATACGTTCGGTCATCACGGCGTGATGATCAACACGATTGAGATCATTCGGATGACGGTATCTGCTCACTTCGAGGTCCCTTCAACCCTGCTCGGGCCAGGGAATGCGCGAGGCCCCCACCCGGCCGATGCCCAGTGAGCCGGGAGGGGCCCGGAAGCCGTCGCTCCAAGGGCGCGCGTGCCCTACCCCACCGCCTGCGCGGCCGCCCGGCCCGCCGCGCGGCCGGAGAATATGCAGCCACCGAGGAAGGTCCCCTCGAGCGAGCGGTAGCCGTGCATCCCACCGCCGCCGAATCCGGCCGCCTCCCCCGCCGCGTACACGCCGGACAAGGGCGTGCCGTCCTCGGTGAGCACCCGGGAGGACAGATCCGTCTCCAGCCCGCCGAGCGACTTGCGGGTCAGGATGTTGAGCCGTACGGCGATCAGCGGACCGGCCTCGGGGTCCAGGATGCGGTGCGGCCGCGCCGTACGGATCAGCCTGTCGCCGAGATAGGTGCGGGCCCCGCGGATCGCGGTGATCTGGAGGTCCTTGGTGAAGGGGTTGGCGATCTCGCGGTCGCGCGCGGTGATCTCGCGACGCAGTCCGGCCTCGTCGATCAGCGGTTCGTCGGTGAGCGCGTTCATCCCGCGGACCAGCGCGCCGAGGTCCTTCTCGACGACGAAGTCCACCCCGTTGTCCATGAACGCCCGCACCGGGGCCGGTACGTCCGCGCGGGCCCGGCCGATCACGTCGCGGACCGACTTCCCGGTCAGGTCGGGATTCTGCTCGGAGCCGGAGAGCGCGAACTCCTTGCCGATGATCTTCCGGTCGAGGACGAACCAGGTGTATTCGTGGCCGGACCTCATGATGTGTTCGAGGGTGCCGAGGGTGTCGAAGCCCGGGAAGAGCGGGACCGGCAGCCGTTTGCCGTGGGCGTCCAGCCAGAGCGAGGACGGCCCCGGCAGGATCCGGATGCCGTGCCTGGCCCAGATCGGGTTCCAGTTCTCGATGCCTTCGGTGTAGTGCCACATCCGGTCGCGGTTGATGTGGTGGGCGCCGGCCTCCTCGGCGATGCCGAGCATGAGTCCGTCGACATGGGCGGGGACGCCGGAGAGCATCTTCGCGGGCGGGGTGCCGAGCCGGCCGGGCCACTGCTTGCGCACGAGGTCGTGGTTGCCGCCGATGCCGCCGGAGGTGACGATCACCGCCTGGGCCCTCAGCTCGAAGGTGCCGGCCGTCACCCGGCTGGACGCGGTGCCCCGGGCGGCCGCGCTCGGCTCCAGGATCTCCCCGGTCACCGTGTCGACGGAGCCCGCTGTGCGTGCGAGCCCGGTGACCCGGTGGCGAAACCTCAGCCGGACGAGCCCCTTGGCCACGCCCTCGCGGACCCGTCGCTCGAAGGGAGCGACGACGCCGGGCCCGGTGCCCCAGGTGATGTGGAAGCGGGGCACGGAGTTGCCGTGCCCGTTCGCGTCGTAGCCGCCGCGCTCCGCCCAGCCGACGACGGGGAAGAGCCGCAGCCCCTGGGCGTACAGCCAGGAACGCTTCTCACCGGCGGCGAAGTCGACGTACGCCTCGGCCCACTTCCGTGGCCAGCGGTCCTCCTCACGGTCGAAGCCCGCCGTGCCGAGCCAGTCCTGGAGTGCCAGCTCATGACTGTCCTTGACGCGCAGCCGGCGCTGCTCGGGCGAGTCGACGAGGAAGAGGCCGCCGAAGGACCAGTGCGCCTGGCCTCCGATCGACTGTTCGGGCTCCTGGTCGAGCAGGATCACCGACCGGCCCGCGTCGACCAGCTCGGCGGTGGCCACCAGCCCCGCGAGCCCTGCCCCGACAACGATCACATCAGCGTCGTACGCCATGGGTTCCATCCTTTTCGGGGCGATCCGGTCACGGCCACGATGGCGGTCCGGCTCGGACGCCGGAAGTTACTCGTGCGTCAGATCCTCTGCACCGACCGCTGCGGCGTCAACCGCCCGGTCGGCGGCACTCCGGCCGCACCCCTGGGGCGCAAGCGCTATCGTCGAAACAAATCACCCGCCTCCGGCCTGACTTGAGGTAGAAGCGTGTCGGTGCTGGTCTTCGTGCTCGCCGTGAGTGCCGCCTGCTGTCTGGGGTTCGGTTTCGTCCTTCAGCAGGCCGCCGCTTCGCACGCCCCGAGGAGCGACTACCTCTCGCCCCGGCTGCTGCTCGACCTGATGCGGGTGCCGAGCTGGCTGGCCGGGATCGGGCTGATGGTCTGCGGCATGGTGCTGGGCGCCCTGGCTCTCGGCAAGGGCGAGGTGTCGGTCGTCGAACCCCTGCTCGCCACCAACCTGCTCTTCGCGATGGCCCTGTCACGCCATCGCACCGGGCAGCGGCTCGGCCGCCAGGGCTGGTCCGGGCTCTGGCTGCTGGCCGGCGGGGTCACCGCGTTCCTGCTGGCGGGCGAGCCCAGGGGCGGCGAGGCGGTGACCGATCCGCTGCGGCACTGGCTGGCGATCGGCGCGGTGGTGGGCGCGGCCCTGCTGCTCACCACCTTCGCCAAGCGTTCGCAGTCCGGGGCCGCCCCGGCGCTGCTCGCGGTGGCGGCCGGACTGCTGTACGGACTCCAGGACGCCCTCACCCGGCTCAGCGGCCAGCGCCTGTCCGCGGGCGGCTGGATGGAACTGGTGACGTCGTGGCAGCCGTACGGCGTGGTGGTGCTGGGGGTGACGGGGCTGCTGCTGGTGCAGAGCGCGTTCGAGACGGGCCCGCTGCGGGTCTCGTTGCCCCCGTTGACCGCGTCCCAGCCATTGGCGGGGATCGCCTGCGGGGTCGGCTTCCTCGGCGACCAGTTGCGCACCGACGCCGGCGCGCTGGCCTGGCAGGCCTCCGGCCTCGCGGCGATCGTCGTCGGGATCGTCCTGCTGGGACTGCATCCGGCGATGCCGGAGGGGCCCGTGGGCGGACGCCGGGAGAAGAGCCTCCAGCCGAACTGAGCGGCGTCTGTCCGGTCACAAGGGGGCGAACGCCCTGGTTATTAATAATGGCCAGCATTAGAGTGGCCCCATGGCGAGAACGTCAGGGACAGAGACCAGGGACAAGCTGATCCGCGCGGCCGAGGAGGTCTTCGCCGCGCAGGGCACGGACGGCGCCCAGCTGCGGGACATCGTCCGGCTCGCGGGGCAGAGCAACCCCTCCGCGGTCCAGTACCACTTCGGCTCCCGGGCCGGGCTGCTCGACGCGGTGATGGAGGGGCGGCAGGCCCGTACCGAACGGGTGATCGCACCGCTGCTCGACGAACTGGCCGCGGACTGCGGCGTACGGGAACTGCTCACCGCGCTGGTGACGGCCGAGGCGAGCCTGCTCGCCGACGACCGGGGCCGCCGCTGTCTGCGGATCTCGGCCCAGCTCAGCCACGAGACCGGGCTGCGCACCGGCCGGCTGCACCCCGCCCTGGACGGCACCGCCTACGGGCGGCTCATCGGACGCGTCGGGGACTGCCTCGGCGCTCTGCCCGGACCCGTGCGTCTGGAGCGCCTGGATCTGGCGCTCACCCTGATCGGCGCGGCGCTGGCCGACCGCGCCCGCCAGGGCCTGGACGGCACCCGGTCGCTGACCGCCGAGGAGTTCTTCCTCGCCGATCTCGTCGAGACCACCACCGCGTTCCTGCACGCGCCCGTACCGGGCGACGCGTGAATCACCCGCACCACACGAAGGACAGTGTCATGACCGACCAGAACAAGCTCAGCGACAAGACCGTCGTCATCACCGGCGGCGCCCGGGGCCTCGGCGCCGAGGCCGCCCGTCTCGCCGTGGCGCGCGGCGCCAATGTCGTGATCACCGATGTGCTCGACGAAGAGGGAGCCGCCACCGCGGCCGAGCTCGGGGCGCGGGCCCGCTTCCTCCACCACGACGTGACCTCCGAGACGGACTGGCAGCGCGTCGCCGAGTTCGCCGTCGCCGAGTTCGGGCGGATCGACGGCCTGGTCAACAACGCCGGTGTATCGACCGGTCAGCCGCTGGAGACCGAGACGGTCGAGCACTTCCGCAAGGTCATCGACATCAACCTGACGGCCGTCTTCATCGGCATGAAGACGGTGATCCCGGTGATGAAGGAGAACGGCGGCGGTTCGATCGTCAACATCTCCTCGGCCGCCGGGCTGATGGGCCTCGCCCTGACCTCCAGCTACGGTGCCTCGAAGTGGGGTGTCCGCGGTCTGTCGAAGGTCGGCGCGGTGGAGCTGGGCACGGCGAAGATACGGGTGAACTCCGTGCACCCGGGCATGGTCTACACGCCGATGACCGCGTCCGTCGGCATTCAGCAGGGCGACGGCAATTACCCGAACACCCCGATGGGCCGCGTCGGTGAGGCCACGGAGATCGCGGAGGCGGTCGCCTTCCTGCTCTCGGACGCCGCCTCGTACATCACCGGTGCCGAGCTGGCCGTGGACGGCGGCTGGACCACGGGACCGACCGTGAAGTACGTCATGGGTCAGTGATCACCACCGGTGGTCCGATGTTGGATGGGGGGCATGACTCCTTCCGACATGACTCCTTCCGACATGTCTCCTTCTGACGAGATCCTGGACATCGTCGACGAGAACGACGTGGTCGTGGGGCAGGCCCCGCGTGGCGAGGCAACCGCGCGGGGCCTTCGCCATCGCTGCGTCTTCATCGAGGTCCGTGACCCCGAGGGCCGACTGTTCGTGCACCGCAGGACCCCCACCAAACTGGTCTTCCCGTCCCACTACGACATGTTCGTCGGCGGGGTGGTCGGGGCGGGCGAGTCGTACGACGAAGCGGCGCTGCGGGAGGCCGAGGAGGAGCTGGGCGTCTCCGGCCTCCCGCGCCCCGAGCCACTGTTCGAGTTCCTCTACGAGAGCGCGGAGCACTCCTGGTGGAGCCACGTCTACCAGGTGCGGTGCGCGCTGCCGGTGAACCCGCAGGCGGAGGAGGTCGCCTGGCACACCTTCCTCACCGACGCGGAGCTCGCGGCCCGGCTCGGCGACTGGGAGTGGGTGCCGGACGGGCTGGAGACGTACCACCGGCTGCGCGCCTTCCGGGCGGGCGGAGCAGCCTCCTGAGGCCGGCCGCCCGCTGGTCCGCTCTCCGCCGTGGGGGAGGCCGTTAGGGTTCACACGTGAGCGATTTCGTACAGAGCCTGCGCCTGTGGTTCGCACCGGAGCGCGTCCGCGAAGAGGGCGACACCCCCGACTACCGGTTCTCGCTCGCCAACGAGCGCACCTTCCTCGCCTGGATCCGTACGGCACTCGCGCTGATCGGCGGTGGTTTCGCGGTCGACCAGTTCCTTCCGGAGCTGGCGTGGGGCATACGGACGGGGCTGGCGCTGGCGCTGCTGGCGGCCGGTGTGCTGTGCGCGCTGCGGGCGGTCAATCACTGGGTGCGGTGCGAGCGGGCGATGCGACGGGGGGAGGATCTGCCGGTCTCCCGGTTCCCGTCGCTGCTGGGTCTCGCGGTCGCCGTCGTCGCCGTGGCGATGGTGGTGGTGGTCCTCTTCGGCTGGGAGGGCCGGTGACGGACGGCGGGCGCGATCCCGGGCTGCAGCCCGAGCGGACCAGGCTGGCGTGGCGGCGTACGACGCTGTCCTGCACGGTGGTCGCGCTGCTGGCGGTCCGGCAGGCGCTGCGCGGCGGCGCGACACCGGTCGGGATCCTCGCCGTGTCGCTGAGCACGCTGGCCTGGCTGGGCTTCCTGATCGTGGCGCACCGGCGGGTGCTGGGGATGGGGACCGCACGGCCGCGGCCGCTCCCGGCGCCCGGCGCCCTGACCGCGGCGGCGTGCACGGTCGCGCTCGCGGTGTTCGCCGCGGCCACGCTGTTCTGAGTTCCGGGGCCCGGCACACCGCGGTGGTCAGACCTCCGGCGTCTCCCAGGGGACGGTGACGACGATCTTTCCCCGGGTGCGCCCCTGCTCGTTCAGCCGGTGGGCGTCCGCCGCCCGTTCCAGCGGGAAGACCCGGTCCACATGGACCGTGACGACACCCTGCTCGGCCAGTTCGGCCAGGTGGGC
The DNA here is from genome assembly GCF_044754145.1 of Streptomyces sp. NPDC093149. Classification (NCBI taxonomy): domain Bacteria; kingdom Bacillati; phylum Actinomycetota; class Actinomycetes; order Kitasatosporales; family Streptomycetaceae; genus Streptomyces; species Streptomyces sp. NPDC093149. The sequence continues at coordinate 125,122 of NZ_JBIVON010000009.1, read as the reverse complement.
GAGATCCTTGGCGTCCGGGCGTACGAAGGCGTAGCGGCCGCCGTAGGAGAGGACCTCGGCGTCCGTGATGGAGGCCAGCCGGCCGCCGGGCCTCAGCACTTCGGCGCTGACGCGGAGCGCCTCCCCGCCGACGGTGTCGAACGCCGCGTCGACACCGTCCGGGGCCAGTGCCCGCAGCCGGTCGGCGAGGCCGTCCCCGTAGGCGACCGGCTCCCCGCCGAGCGCCCGGACATGGTCGTGGTTGGGTTCGCTCGCGGTGCCGATCACACGGGCGCCCGCGTGGCGGGCGAGCTGGACGGCGAGCGAGCCCACGCCGCCCGCCGCCGCATGGACGAGCACGGTCTCGCCGTCCCGGATCCTCAGGGTGCGGTGGAGCACCTGGTACGCGGTGAGGCCGGCCAGCGGCAGGCCCGCCGCCTCCTCGAAGCTCAGGCTCAGCGGCTTGCGGGCGAGGGTGCGCACGGGTGCGGCGACGTACTCGGCGAACGTACCGCGGCAGAGGAAGTCCTCCCGCACATAGCCGATCACCTCGTCGCCGACCGCGAACTCGTCGACGGCGATGCCGGGCTGCACCACGACACCGGACACGTCCCAGCCCGGAATCACCGGGAACACGGCGTCCAGACCGGAGTCGAGGTGGCCCTCGCGGGCCTTCCAGTCGACCGGGTTGACCGCCGCGGCCCGCACCTTCACCAGGACGGTGTCGGGACCGACCTTGGGGTCGGGCCGTTCCCCGTACTCCAGGACGTCGGCCCCGCCGTAGCTGCTGTAGCTGATCGCCTTCATGTATCGACCCTCGACGCGGGCCGGGGGACCCGCAACTCAGGCCGTGGGCGCCCCGGGGAACCGCTCCGTCACCAGCGCGGGACCGAGGGGGCGCGCCGGCCGGGCTCGGCCTTGCGCATCGCGGCCTCGTCGTCGCGCTCGCGCATCGTGCCGTCGTCGTCGAGCCAGCGCCGGTGCAGCACGGCCAGGCGATCGCGGTCGAGCTCCACGCCGAGTCCGGGCGCGTCGGAGACGGTGAGCCGGCCGTCCCGGAAGACGTGGCGGGTGGTGATGACGTCCTCCGTCTGCCAGGGGTAGTGGCTGTCGCAGGCGTAGTCGAGATTGGGGACGGTGGCCGCTACATGGGTCATCGCGGCGAGGCTGACGCCGAGGTGGGTGTTGGAGTGCATGGAGAGTCCGACGCCGAAGGTGCGGCAGATCCCGGCCAGTTCGCGGGTGCGGTGCAGCCCGCCCCAGTAGTGGTGGTCGGAGAGGACCACCTGGACGGCGCCACGGGCGAAGGCCTCCGGGACCTCGGCGAGGGTCGTCACGCACATGTTGGTGGCGAGGGGTACGTCGGTGGCGGCGGCGACCTCGGCCATCAGGTCCGTGCCGCTCGCCGGATCCTCCAGGTACTCGAGTACGTCCTTCAGCCGCTCGGCGACGTACAGCGAGGTGGCGACCGACCAGGCGCCGTTGGGGTCCAGGCGCAGCGGCCGGCCGGGGAACTCCTCGGCCAGCGCGCGGATCGCGGCGATCTCCCGGTCGGGTTCGAAGACGCCGCCCTTGAGCTTGAAGGAGGTGAAGCCGTGCTTGCGGGCGAAGCGCCGGGCCTGGGTGACGACTCCGGCCGGGTCGACGGCGGCGCCCCAGTCGTCCGGTTCGCCGCCCTCGGGGTGAGCGGCCCAGCGGTAGAAGAGGTACGCGCTGTACTCGACGTCGTCGCGGAGCTTGCCGCCGAGCAGGGCGTGCACGGGCAGGCCGAGGGACCTGCCCAGCGCGTCCAGGCAGGCGACCTCGAAGCCGGAGACGACGGAGAGCCGGAGCTTGTCGGCGCTCTGGACGCCGCGCAGACCCCCGGCGTCGACACGCTCGTCGGCCGCGCGTGAATCACCGCACACCGCCTCGGCCAGTGCGAACAGGCCGTTCACATCACTGACCGGGCGTCCGACGAGGGCGGTGGCGAGCGGCCGGGCGAGTTCGAGGTACTTGCCGTCCCCGTACGTCTCGCCGACACCGGTCACTCCCCCGCGAGTGACGACTTCCACGATGAGCCGCGGGGTGTACGGCTGGTGCACGCCCTGGGTGTTGAGCAGGGGCGGGTCGGCTATCAGGATCGGAGTCAGCCGGACGTCTTCGATCAAGAGCTCTGGTTTCATACGTGAACCATATTCAGGGATACGACTCCACACCAGACTCCGGGCCACGCCGGACCGGAGTCCGCCCACCGGATCCGGGCAGTTCGCTGGACGACATACCGACTGGTCGGCATCATGAGCACCGACCGTCTTTCACCCCGGAGGTGCGCACGATGAGCCCAGTCCACCCGCCAGGTCTCGACCTCGACCGACTGCGCGGACATCTCGACCGCGAGCGGCCGGGTCTGGTGCACGGACCGCTCGAAGCCCGGCTCATCGAGGGCGGCCGGTCGAACCTGACGTACGTCGTCACGGACGGTGCCGGCCGCTGGGTCGTCCGCAGGCCGCCGCTGGGTCATGTGCTGGCCACCGCGCACGACATGAAGCGCGAGCACCGGGTCATCAGCGCCCTGCACCCGACGGCCGTTCCGGTGCCCGAACCGGTACTGCTCTGCGAGGACGACTCGGTGACCGGGTCGCCCTTCTACGTCATGGAGTACGTCGAGGGCACCCCCTATCGCACGGCCGAGCAGCTCGCCCCGCTGGGCGCCGAACGCACCCGCAAGGCCGTCCTCGGCCTCGTCGACACCCTGGTCGAACTGCACGCCGTCGACCCCGGGGCCGTCGGGCTCGGCGACTTCGGCCGCCCCGAGGGCTTCCTCGACCGGCAGCTGCGCCGCTGGGGCAAGCAGCTGGACGCCTCCCGCAACCGCGAACTGCCCGGCATCGACGCACTGCACGCCGCGCTCGGCCGTGAGCTGCCCGGCTCCCCCGCACCCACCGTCGTACACGGCGACTACCGCCTGGACAACGTCCTGATCGGCTCCGACGACCGGATCAAGGCCGTCCTCGACTGGGAGATGTCGACGCTCGGCGACCCGCTGACCGATCTCGGCCTGCTGGTGATGTACAGCTCCGACCTCGGCCTGGAGAAGTCCCCGGTCTCCACCACCAGCGGCGCGGCCGGCCACCCCGCTCCCGCCGAACTGATCGAGCGCTATGCCGCGCGCTCCGGCCGGGACACCTCCGCCGTCTCCTGGTACACGGCGTTCGCCTGGTTCAAGCTCGCCGTGATCCTGGAGGGCATCCACTACCGCTACACCCTGGGCCGGACCGTCGGCACCGGCTTCGACCGCATCGGCGACCTCGTCCCCGTCTTCATCGAGCACGGCCTCACGACCCTCCAGGAAGGCTGATCACCGCCATGGACTTCGCTTTCGACGCCCGTACCGAGGAGCTGCGCGCCAAGCTGCTCACCTTCATGGACGAGCATGTCCACCCGGCCGAGAGGATCGCGGACGAACAACGCGCACAGCTGGCCTCCCCGTGGGACACCCCGCGGATCGTCGAGGACCTCAAGGCCGAGGCGCGACGGCAGGGGCTGTGGAACCTCTTCCTCCCCGACGCCGGGTACGGTGCCGGGCTGACCAATCTCCAGTACGCCCCGCTCGCCGAAATCACCGGCCGTTCCCCGCAGTTGGCCCCGACCGCACTCAACTGCGCGGCCCCGGACACCGGAAACATGGAGGTGCTCTTCCAGTTCGGCACCGAAGAGCAGAAGAAGCAGTGGCTGGAGCCGCTGCTCGCCGGGGAGATCCGCTCGGCGTTCGCGATGACGGAGCCCGAGGTGGCCTCGTCGGACGCGACGAACATCGAGACCCGGATCGTGCGGGACGGCGAGGACTACGTCATCAACGGCCGCAAGTGGTACATCTCCGGGGCAATGAACCCGGACTGCCGGATCTTCATCGTGATGGGCAAGACAGCGACCGCCGATGACCCCGGCGGCGCCGACGTCCGCCGCCGGCAGTCGATGATCCTGGTCCCGCGCGACACACCCGGCCTCGAAGTGCGGCGCGCCATGCGGGTGTACGGCTACGAGGACCACTACCACGGCGGTCACGCCGAGGTCGTCCTCACGGACGTACGGGTGCCCGCCGCGAACCTGATCGGCGAGGAGGGCGGCGGTTTCGCCATCGCCCAGGCGCGGTTGGGGCCGGGCCGCATCCACCACTGCATGCGGCTGATCGGCATGGCCGAACGGGCGATCGAGCTGATGTGCAGGCGGGCGGTGTCCCGTACGGCCTTCGGCAAGCCGCTCGCCCAGCAGGGCGTCGTACAGAACTGGATCGCGGACGCGCGGGTCACGGTCGAGCAGTTGCGGCTGCTCGTCCTGAAGACGGCGTGGCTGATGGACACGGTGGGCAACCGGGGCACACACACGGAGATCCAATCCATCAAGATCGCCACCCCACGTGCCGTGGTCGACATCCTCGACCGGGCCGTGCAGCTGCACGGCGCGGGGGGCGTCAGCCAGGACTTCCCGCTGGCCGAACTCTGGGCGGCGGCACGGACGCTGCGGCTGGCGGACGGACCGGACGAGGTCCACCAGCGGTCCCTGGCACGGCGCGAGATCAAGCGGTACATGTAGGCGGTGGCCCGGCGCGGGGTGTGCGGGGGCCCGCCCGGTTGCCGCCCGGCCCTCGGCGCCGGGCCCCTTCGTGACCGATCGTCCTCAATCCCCGCGCGGGCTCCGGTCGTTGCCGGGTCGCCTCGCGTCGCCCCCGGACGCGTCCGGGGTGCTGCCGTACGGGTCCGATCGTCCGATCCGGTCGAGGACGTCGGTGTAGAGGGAGCGTCTGTCGGGGCGGGCGTGGGCGGCGGCCCTGCGGAGGGCCGGGATCGCCGCCTCGCCCATCCCGGCCAGCCCCTCGGCCGCCGTCCTGCGCACGACGGGGTGCGGGTGCGCGAGCAGTGCCGTCACGGCGGGGATCGCGGGCTCCCAGCCGGCGTGGCAGAGAGTGCGGATCGCCGCGCGCGTCACGTCCGGACGGGGGTCGTCCAGCAGCAGCATCGTGTGACCCAGGTGGGTTTGCCGGTCCAGCATCGTCCGTGAGGTGCGGTGGGCGCGCAGACGGACCCCGACCCGCGGATGGGTCAGCAACTCCGCGAGCAGATCGCGCAGTCCGGGATCCTCGTCCGGCGCCGGGCCCGCATGCGCCTCGGCCAGTTCCGTGAGGGCCCGGCCCATCTGTTCCGGAGTACCGGCTCTGGCCAGGTCGAACAGTTCCCGCCGGGACCGGCGGCGCGGGGCTCCGGCGGGCGCGGCAGCGGCACGGGCGCGGAGCGCGGCCGAAGCCGCCTCGTCCCGCGGAAGGGCGTCCGGGCCGCGCAGCGGACCGTCGACGAGCAGGAGCCGGTCCGCGAGTTCATCGCGTCCCTCGGCGCGCAGCCGGCGACAGGTCCGCGTGAGCGCCGGGGTCCGCAGCAGTCCGCGGCCGAGGAGCAGGTCCAGGAAGCCCCAGGCCCCGGCGTCGAGACGGTCGCCGAGTGCCCTGGCGAGCGCGTCGGCGGGGTACGCGCGCAGTGTGTGGCCGATCACGGCTCCGGCGGGGGGCGGAGCCTGTTCCCACCACTCCAGCAGCAGTGGTACGAGCGGTTCCAGTGCCCACGGGTCGAGCTTCGAGGCCACGAGAGCCACCCGGTCGCGCAGGATGTCGTCCCCTCTCAGCTCCGCCTCGCCGACGGCGTCCAGTGCGCGGGCGAGGTCGGCGCCGACGGGTATGCCGACGCGCCCCCGGAGGAACGCGCGAAGCACCGGCAGCCGGGCCTCGGGCTCGGGCCACCGCGCCAGCGCCAGGGCGGCGGTCTCCCTGCGTTCCGGGCGGGTCGACTCCAGCATGTCCAGCAGGCGTTCCCGCAACGCGGCCGAGCGGGGCTGGTCGAGATCGTCGGCATGCACCTGCCGGGGCGGCGGCGTGGGGGTGCGGGCGGTCTCGGCGACGGTCCAGGGCGGTGCGTCGAGGGGCTGGAGCGCCGTCATCCAGTCGAGCAGCTCGCCCCGGACGTCGGGGGCCGCGCCGTGGTGGACCTCGATCAGCGCGTTCAGCCGGTCCCGTGAGCCGACCGTGCCGTCGTCCCGTCGGCGGAACTCCTCCAGTGTGCCGGGGGCCCGCACCGTGGCGTCCAGAGCCGCCCGCCATGCCCGCGCCCGGGCCGACATGCCCGCGGTGGCGGACTCGGGAACGGCGAACGCCTCCCTCAGCACGGCGGTCCCGGCCCGCCGGGGGTCGGCGTCGAGCCGGGCCGACTCCAGTGCCTGGTCGAGGTCGGTGCGGACCAGTACCGCGCCGAGGCCGCGCAGCAGCGTCAGCGTGGACCGGCCGGGCGTCGCGGGTGCGGGGCGCAGGGCCCGTATCGCGGCGACGGCGACCGACCGGCCGGCCGCCGTCAGTTCCGGCGCGACCGCTTCGAGTACCGCGAGCAGGTCGTGCCGGTCCTCGTCCCGGGCGTCCGCGAGCGCGTCGAGCAGGACCGGGGTGGACCGGGCGAACACCGCCAGTTCCCCGGCCGTGCGGGGTGCGGGGCAGGCACGCAGCGCGAACCGCACCGTTCTGTCCCGCACTGCGGGCCGGGAACCGGCCAGGCGGAGCCAGTCGGCGAGCATCGGCCGCAGGTCGTTCAGCCGCTCGGGGCACGGCGGCGCGTCCCGCTCCACGACGCGCAACGCCACCGAGGGGCTCCAACCGCCGTCCACCAGCGCCCTGATGTCACGCTCCGCCGCGGTGTCCGCCACCGGCCGTCGGCCGCCGGGCGATGCGGTGATCCCGTGCCTGGCCAGCGGTACCGCCAGTTCCCTCACCTCTCCGGAGGCCAGACCCACCCGCCCCTCGGCCACCAGGGAGAGCAGGCCGGCCGCCACCGGTGACGCCTGGTCGTCCAGCGCGAGGACCGACCGGGCCGTGAGCACGCCGTCGAGCCCTTCCAGCAGCAGTGCGCGGGTACGGTCGTCCCGGCTGTGCTCGGCGGCGGCGAGGAGTGTCGCCGCGTAGGCGTCGCCGAGGACGGCGCGCAGGGCGGCGACGAGCGCTCCACGCAGCCCCGGGTTGTCGTGGTGCCCGAGCCGGAAGAGCAGTTCGGGCAGCGCCGCCGGCGTGCCCGCGCGGACCAGCGCCTCGGCGGCGGTCTTCTTGATGTTCATGTTCGGACGGCCGAGACAGGCGGCGATCGCGGTGGATGCCCAGTGGGCCCGTGCGTGGCCCAGGGCGAGGAGGGCCTGCCGGACGGTCTGGATGTCCTGGGCGGTGGTGAGCGCGATCAGGCCGGCCGACAACGCCTGTGCGTCCTCGCCGTCGGCGTCGCGGGCGAGCAGGGCGATGACGTGCTTGCGCACATGCCGGTCGCGGTGGCGCAGCAGCCGGTGCACCCGGGCGCGGGTGCCCGCCCAGGGGGCCCGCCCCAGCAGTTCGAGCAGGATCGCCTGTTCGCGGTCGGACAGACCGGGCCGGTCCAGCAGATCCAGAGCCGTGGTCGCGACGAGCGCGTGACCGGCCTCTCGCGCGTCCGCCGTGTCCAGCAGGCAGACGGGCCGGATCGCACCCCTCCCGTGGAGCCGGCGGCCGAGGCCGTGCACGGCGTCCAGGGCCTCCTGCGGCACCACGGGCTCACCGCCCGGCCGTCCGTGTTCCCGATCCGCCGACGCCGCCAGGTCGGTCACGACGCGCAGCAGCAGATCGGCGACGACGGGCAGGGTGCCGGGGCCGGCGTGGGCCGCCAGCCTGCGGAGCGCCGCCAGCGGCTCGTCCGGGTCCGGGCGGAGGCTCAGCAGGGCCAGTTCGCGTTCGTCCGGGCCGCCGAGGCCGGCCGCGATGCGCGCCGGCAGGTCGGCGGGGTCCAGGCGCAGGAGGAGGTCGTGCCGTTGATCCGGGTCCCGGGTCAGCTGCCACAGCAGTTCGAGGGCGCGGTGGCGTACGGCGCGCAGATGGGGCGCGATGACGTCCCGGGACGGGCCCAGGCCCAGTCCTTCTCGCAGGGCCAGTACCGTCCGCTGCCCGCCGATGGCCTCCAGGGCCTCCAGGGCCGCCGCCGGGGCCGAGGGCAGCACAGCGAGCACGGCGTCCTCGGCGTCCGCGTGGCGCAGCTCACGGATCGCTTCGAGGAACGGACCGGGGACGGCGGTCGAGGAGAGCGCACGGGTGATCGCCTCGCCGATCGGGAGCTCGCCCGTGCCCTGCCCGGCCAGAGCCACCAGCAGGGCGAGCCGTCGGGACCGGCCCGGATCGTCGGCGATCGCCTCCGTCAGCAGCCCGAACACCTGCTTCCGGCAGGTGTACAGGATCGTCGCGACCTCACCGGGCGGAATCGAGTGGTCGGACAGGGCCAGGCCGATGACGGCCGCGACGTCCGGACCGCCCACGAAGTGCCCGCGCCGGTGCAGTCCGCGCAGACAGGCCATGGCCGGTCCGCCGAACAACAGCGGGTCGTCCGCGGCGACGGCCACGAGTCCACCGATGTCGTCGCGGTCCGCCAGATCGCCGAGCAGTTCCATGCCCCGTCGGCGCAGTCGCGGCGGAAGGTCCGGATCGGCGACGGCCCGGCGCAGCAGCTCCTTGTGGCCGTGGCGAGCGGCGGCCGTGAGGGCCGCGTCGGCCACCGCGGGGCTCGTCAGGACCGGACCGGCGGCGAGAAAAGCGGTGAGGCGTCCCTGCGGGAGCGGCTCCACCGCCGCCCACGGCTCGGCGAGTTCGCCCAGCGCGTCGGCGACGACCCGGTCGCTGTCGGCGCCGAGCAGGCCGATCAGGCTCTCGCGGACCAGCGCGGGAGCCAGCAGTCCGGCGTGCAGCCCCTGCCGGGCGAGCCGCAGCGCCTCGGCCTGCAGCACCGGATCGCCGCTGTCCGCCAGTTCGCCCACCAGGCGCGCCGGCCGGTGCGCAGCGGTGATGTCCGCCTCCCGCGCCGCCTGGTAGAGGAGTTCGCCCGGGGCTTCGTCACGGATCACCGCAGGTTCGACGAGGAGTTCGGCGCGCAGCCATGCGATCCTCACCCGTACCGGCGGCCCGGCCGTGCGCCAGGTCGGGCGGGGCCGGTCCTTCAGCCGCGGGCCGAGCCGCTCGTGGAGCCCTGCCAGGAGGAGATCCGCCTCCGGCGGCCCCATCAGCGACACCGGGAGCAGAGCGGCGAGTTCGGCCGTCTCCGCGTCGTCGGAGAGTCCCGCGGCGACGCGCTCGGTGAGCAGGACCGCCCCCAGATGACGCACGCCGGGGTCGTCGTGCCGGATCAGCTGTCCGAGCACCGCCGTCGAGCAGTCGTGCGCGTCCAGGATCCGGGACAATCGGCCGATGTCGGCCTTGTGGACGGTGTCGTGGAACTGTTCGTCGGCCGGCGTCTTCACCGTCGGATGCTAACCGGGTCGTTCCCGGCCCCACCAACAAAATTCGCCTCTCCGCCGTCAGTAGCCGCCGAACGGCACGTGATCCGCCAGGGCCAGGTCGCGCGCGAAGGCCCTCACACGCAACAGGCACCGGGCGGCAAGGCGGACAGCCGGTCCGTGGCGCGGGCCGTAGGCCGCCGCCCAGAGCGCGGGGACGTGCGCGGACCGCTGGATGTGAGTCATACAACCAGCTTCGACCCGTTCCGGAGGTCGGTCCAACAGATGGTTCAGCTGGCTGTCATCGATATCGTGGATGGATGGAGATTCGCCAGCTCCGCCACTTCATGGCGGTGGTCACGCACGGCACGTTCACCGCCGCCGCTCGTGCGGAGCTGATCGTCCAGTCCGCGCTGAGCACATCCGTACGCAACCTGGAACGGGAGCTGGGTGCCGAGTTGTTCGACCGGACCGGCCGGCGGGTGATCCTGACCGAGGCGGGCCGGGCGCTGCTGCCGTCGGCCCGCTCGGTGCTCGCCGGGGCCCAGGCCGGGCGGCACGCGGTGGCCGCCGTGTCGGGGCTGACGGCCGGACGCGTGCGTATCGGCACCATCCAGACGCTGACCTGCGTGGACCTGGCGGCCGAGCTGGCCGCGTACCACCGGCTCTGGCCGGGGGTGCAGATCTCGCTGCGCGAGGCGACGACGCCGGAGCTGGTCGCGGGGGTGCGGGCCGGTGAGCTGGACCTCGCCTTCGTCGCGCCGGACGCGGCCGAACTCCCCGAGGGCATCGTCGGGTTCGCGACCTGGCACGAGGACCTGGTGCTGATCACCGCGCCGGGTCACCGGCTGGCCGCGGCCGGACGCACCCTGATCAAGGATCTCGCCGACGAGCCGTTCGTGGACTTCCGCGCGGGCACCGGTCTGGAGACCGCGGTGCGGCGGCTGGCCGCGCACTGCGGGCTGGAGCGCCGGATCACCTGTGACGTCACCCAGATCCGGCTGCTCGTCGAACTCGTACGGGCCGGGATCGGGGTGGCGATCGTGCCGCGCCGGATCGGTGAGGACGCGGGGCTGCCGTGTGTCGGCATCCGCCAGCCGGAACCCGGGCGGACGGTGGTGCTCGCGGGGAGGGCGCCCCGCCCGCGCAACCCCGCGGCGCAGGCGCTCCTCGGCCGGCTGACCACCTGACGGGCCCCGGGCACCGGCGACGCGAGCCCGGCCCGACCCGGACGGGGGTGACTGCGGGAGAGCCCTCAGGGGCGCAGGGCACGCAGCAGCAGATCGGCCAGGTGGTCGGCGACCTCCTGCTGGCTGAGCGGGCCGTCGGGGCGGTACCAGGTCGACAGATGGTGCACCGAGCCGAAGTGGTAGTCGACGATCAGGTCCGCCGGGGTGGCCGTGGAGAACACTCCACTGCGCTGGCCCTCCTCCACCAGGGCCCGGAAGCGCTCGTGGTAGCGGCGTCGCTCGACCCTCACCTGCTTGTTCTTCTCCGGGCTGAGATGGTGCATGGACCGGAAGAAGATCGAGGCGTCGTCGAGGTTCTCGATGGTCGTGACGACCACGTCCGCGGCGGCGTCCCGCAGCCGCTGTTCGACCGGGGCGTCGGCGTCGGCGAAGGCGTCGAGGCGTTCCTGCTGGAGCCGGAGCACCCGGGCGTAGACCTCCTGGAGGAGGTCCTCCTTGGAACCGAAGTAGTGGTAGAGGGCGCCCTTGGTGACGCCCGCCGCCTCGACGATCTCCTGGACGGAGGTCCGGTCGTAGCCCCGCTCGGCGAAGAGCCGGGTGGCGGCGGCCAGCAGCCGCTGAGGGACGGGAGGCGTCTCCCCGTCCGTCGCCTTGGCCATTGCCGCCACCTTCCTTCCGTACCGTGCGCGAATCCGTGCTGTGCGTGGGGCGGACCACCGTGCGTGAAGCGGTCCGTCATGCCCGAGACGGTCTATCGGGGGGAACGCGGTTCCCACCTGAGGATCTTCCCACTCGCCGCCTTCGGGAGTCCGGCCAGGATCTCGACCTCGCTGACGACGGCCGCCTCCCTGACCGCCGGGCGGGTGCGGAGGACGTCCTCCACCTCACGCGACCAGATCTCGGAGCCGGAGGCGTTGATCAGGTCCTTCTTCCGGTCGACGACGTAGAGCGCGCCGGGCACCCCGTCGCCGAGCAGCGGGATCCAGGGTTCGGCCGGGTAGCTGGACTCGGTCATGCGCCGGACTCCTCCCACTTCCGCTGGAGGTGGTTCATGTTGCCGAGCCAGTGGTCGGTGTCCTTGGTGCGGGCCCGGTAGTACCCGGCGACCTCGGGGTGCGGCAGGACGAGGAAGCGGTCCTCGGCCATGGCGTCGAAGAGCGCGTCGGCGACCGCCTCGGGCTCGATGGCGCCGGGGACGAGGACGAGCTCGCCGGCCGATCCGGCGGCGGTGAGCATGTCCGTGCGCACGCCCTGCGGGCAGATCGCGTGGACCTTGACGCCGCGATGGCGGTAGGTGAGCGAGAGCCATTCGGCGAAGGCGACGGCACCGTGCTTGGTGACGCTGTACGGTGCGGCGCCGATCATCGTCAGCAGTCCGGCGGCCGAGGCGGTCGAGACGAAGCGGCCGCTGCCGCGCTCCAGCCAGTCGGGCAGCAGCGCCCTGGCAGCACGGACATGGGCCATCACATTGACGTCCCAGGCGGCGGCCCAGACCTCCTCGTCGGCGAAGGCGTCGCCGGGCGAGGCGAGGCCCGCGTTGGCGCAGTAGATGTCGACGGTGCCGTCCAGCGCGTCCCGGGCGGCGTCCACGATCCGTGAGGCGTCACCGGCGACGGCCGTGGCACCGATCTCCTCGGCCAGCGGACCGATCCCGGCCTCGTCGAGGTCGTTGACCACGACCCGTGCGCCTTCCGCGGCGAACCGGCGGGCCAGGGCGGCTCCGATGCCGCCTCCGGCCCCTGTGACCACTACGCCCGCGCCGTGCACCGTGCTCATCGGGTCCCGCCTCTCTCAGCCGACTGCACCGGCAGACTAACCAGTCGGTATGTCGCAGTGGAAGAGGTTGACGCCGCTTGGACGCCACTCCTGTCACACCCGTCGCGTCCGGCTCATTCCGTATGGCCTGAACGCGCGCTAGCGTGCGTGACCATGACAGAGGTCGCGATCATGGAGGTAGCCGAATGAGCCTGTCCAGACGTGGTTTGCTGGCCGCCGGCGGTGCGGTGGGGGCCCTCGCGGCGACGGCCGCCGGGACCGGGGGCGCGAGCGCCGCCCCCGCCACCGGCAAGGGGCAGAGCCGGGTCCTCACCGGCTTCGACCGGCTGGCCGCGGACGGCTACGCGCTGTTGAAGGGGCAGAAGGTCGGGGTCGTCACCAACCCGACCGGGATCACCTCAGGGGGCCCCTCCCGCTCGAGCGGAGCCGAGAGTGGGGGAGTACGCCACATCGTCGATGTGATGCACCCGGACGAGCGGGTGGACCTGGTCGCGGTCTTCGGGCCCGAGCACGGGTTCCGCGGCACCGCGCAGGCGGGCGGTTCGGAGGGACGCTACGACGATCCGGCGACCGGACTCCCGGTTTACGACACGTATCTGAAGAGCGGTCAGCCGCTCGCGGACGTCTTCACCGCGTCCGGTGTGGACACGATCGTCTTCGACATCCAGGACGCCGGAGCCCGCTTCTACACGTACATCTGGACGCTGTACGACTGCATGGAGGCGGCGGCTCTCGCGGGCAAGCGGTTCGTCGTCCTGGACCGGCCGAACCCGGTGACCGGGCGGGCGGCGCTCGGACCGGTGCTCGACCCGGCCTTCGCCACGTTCGTGGGCCGGCGGGAGATCGCGCAGGCGCACGGCATGACGGTCACCGAGCTGGCGCTGCTCTTCAACGCGGAGTTCCTGACCCAGCGGCCGGTGGACCTGCGCATCGTGAAGATGTCGGGGTGGAAGCGCTCGGACTTCTTCGACACGACCGGGCTGCCCTGGGTGCCGCCGAGCCCCAACATGCCGACGCCGGACACCGCGCTGGTGTACTCGGGGACCTGCCTGTTCGAGGGGACGAACCTCTCCGAGGGGCGCGGCACCACCCGGCCGTTCGAACTGCTCGGCGCGGAGGGCATCGACCACCGCTGGGCGGCGGCCGTGAACGCGCTCGGTCTGCCGGGGGTCGCGTTCCGCGAGGCGTACTTCGCGCCGACGTTCTCCAAGTTCCAGGGCAAGACGGTCGGCGGGCTGCAGCTGCACGTCCACGACCGTGCGGCCTTCGACCCGGTACGCACCGGGATCGCGCTGCTGGTGACGGCGAAACGGACCTGGAGCGGGTTCGAGTGGCGCTCGGACAACTGGATCGACAAGCTCACCGGCAACACCCGGGTCCGCACGATGATCGACGCGGGGGCGGACACGGATGAGGTGGTCGGGGCCTGGGCGAAGGACCTCGCCGCGTTCCGGTCGGTCCGCAAGAGGTATCTCCAGTACCGGTGACACGGTGGAGCCGGGTGGGTCCGGGAGTCCGGGCCCACCCGGCGCACGCGTTCCGTCCCCGAAGGGCGGACGGTCCGCGGACGGCCTACCGGTGGGCGGGGAACTCCACCGCCTGCTGGTAGGTCGGGCGGTTCTGCCAGTGGACGGACTTCTGGGCGATGCCGCCCAGCGGCCGGTGGACGATCGAGTCCGAGCACCACTGCTCGCCGGCCTTGCAGTTGTCGTCGCCCGGGTAGACCTCCGCCGCCGGCTCGGCCGCGGCCCGCTTCAGGGAGGACAGCAGCGCGTCGCGGCAGCCGGCCAGGTCGCCGTTCCCGCAGTACGCCTTGGCCAGTGGTCCCTTGACGGGCTGTCCGAGGACCCGGCGCAGGTCCTTGTCCACGAAGCCCCACCAGCCGTACTGGAACGCCGAACCGCTGTGCGCCCCGCTCGGTCCGTGGCCGGCCGCAGGGGACTCGTCGGTGGCGAGGTTGGCGGTCAGCGCCTCGTACAGCCCGTCGCCGAGGCCCGGCCGGAATTCGGCCTCGACCAGCTTCGGCCACCACGCGTCCATGATCCGTACCGCGTCGGCGTAGGTGTACGCGTGCGATCCGGGACTGCTCTCCCTGCGCTGCGAGCCGGCCGCCCGCCAGGACTCCAACTGCTGTACGGCGGCGTTCAGTTCCGGGTCGGTGACCGGCCGGGAACGGATCACCTTCAGCAGTTCGGGCAGCAGCTGCTCGCCGCGCAGATCGGTGACCGCGGCCTGGGCCATCGCCCGGGTGAGGGAGGCGCGGGTCACGCCGCCCTCCTCGACCAGCTTCGCCACCCGGTCGTCCAGCAGATCGGCCCGGTGCACCGCGCCGAGCCCGAAGCCCGCGGCGGCATACCCCTTGGCCTGCTTGTTGTTCCAGGAGACGTAGTAGTCCTGGCCGCTGGAGTGCGGGTGCTCGGCGAACGGGGTGTACGCGGCGGTGTTGGCGGCCGGGTCGTACCCCTTCCACTCGTAGGCCCGCTCGGCCTTCACCGGCAGCGCCGGGTCGACGCCCGCCGCGCGCACCGGGTTCATGCCGCTGTTGTAGTACGCGGCGGTGCGGGAGTCGGCGTAGAACCAGTTGAACGCGTAGTCGATGTTGCTCGCCGCCCGCTGGAAGGAGGCGGCGTCCTTGACGTACGCGGGGTCGTTGAGCATCTGGAAACCGATGATCGAGTCGGCTTCGTGCCGGTAGGTGGTGCGCAGCGAGGTGTACGCGACGGGCTTGCCGCCCACGGTGGCACGGTGGGTGACGATGCCGTAGTTCGTGCGCCGGACCTGCATCCGGTAGGAGCCCTTCGCCGTGGAGTCGGCGACGGTCGGCGTCCAGGAGTTGGTGCGCTCCAGGGTCTCCATGGCGGTGCAGGTGCCGCGGTAGAGGTAGTGCGTGGAGTCCTTGGTGGGTGCGGAGCCGTCGGGCTCGCACAGGTCGATGGCGTAGGTGTCGGTGATGTCCTGACCGGCCGAGGTGGCGCTCCAGGCGTAGTCCTGGCCGCGGCCCATCTGGATGTACATGCCGACGCCGGCGAAGGAGACGCCGCGGGCGCTGATGCCGGGACCCTGGAGCTCCTGGAGCATCATCAGCTGCGGGGCGAAGTAGCCGGTCTGCGGCCCGAACACGGCGATCGGGTTTCCGCCGGCGGTGTGCTTGCCGGAGACCAGCAGGGCGTTGGACATGCCGCGCTTCTGGGCGCCGGAACCGGAGCCGGGCAGCGAGCCCTCGGGGACGACCCCGTCGTCGTAGATGCCCTGGGCCTTCCTGAGCGCGGCCGGGGCCTTGACGGGGGCCTTCCTGTCGGTGCCCGCGGAGCCGGTCCGGTCGTGGATCAGGGGTTCGGCCGTGACGGACCCGGCGTCGGGCAGCGCGGTGCCACGCGCCGTGGCGGGCTTGCCCGCGTACGGGAACGCCGTGCCGTCATGGATCGTCAGTACGGCCTCGGGGTCCTCGCGCTGGCGGAACGACTCCCAGACCTTGGTGCCCTCGGCGACGCCGTACTTCTGCTGCGCGGAGAGCAGCGAGAGCGCCGCCTGCACCTCGCCGCCGCCGCCTCCGCCGAACTGACCGCCGACCACGGAGGCGATGGAGATCAGGTCCGTCAGCTTGAACGGCTGGATCTCCCCGATGTTGGTGATGGCGTCTATCTTGCCGGTGAGCACGTACTCGCCGGGGAAGTACCGGCCCTTCTTGGACTTCTCGCGGTACGCGTTGATGCCGTCGACATACGCCTGGGCGTCCGCCATGGCCTGTTCGCCGCGGTCGCCCTCGTGGGTCCGGATGTACTCGACCTGCGCTTCGAGATCCGCCTCGGTGTACGGCGCCTGCGGCCAGAACTGCTGCTCCAGGCCCTGGTTGGCCAGTGCGCCGCCGGCGAACGAGGTGAGTTCACCGCGTCCGATGTGCCGGAAGAGGTCCATCAGCCAGAGCCGGTCCTGCCCGGCGGCGAATCCGGCGCCGAACTCGGTGCCGTAGCGGGTGGTTCCCTTGATGTGCGGGACACCGGACGCCTTGTCACGGGTGATGGTGACGTCGTCGCGCGGCGAGGTGACGGACTCGATCTGGTCCTTGGGAACACCGAACGAGGCGTCGTTGAAGAAATCGGTCAGCTTCTGGTCGGTGAGACCGGCGTGTCCGGCCACCAGGCCGTTGTAGCGGTCGAGTTGATCGTCGCTGTGGGCGGGGTGCGTACCGAACGCCTTGTTGCCGAGGATGTCGACCAGGGTGGCGTTGCCGTTCTCGCCGGGTGGCAGGATGTCGTCGCACTGCCCCTGGCAGTAGTCGGTCACGGGGGCTGGTTCCGCCGCCGCGGCGCCGGACTGCGGCGAGGCCGCGAGCAGGGTGGTGCCGAGCGCGAGAACCGCCGCGACGGTGGCGGCTCTGAACTTGACGGTGCGTGGGGGCATGCGTGCTCCTCCGAGAGGCCGATGCGCCGGAGGTTACCGGCGGTATGACCGACCGTTGAGGTGAACAACAGTCACCTTTTCCGAATCGTCACATGCGCAGCCGCGGACCTCACGACGGTGGGACGTCCCGGATCGTGGACGTCGTCGCACATCGGTGGATCCGGAACGGGCAGTCGTACGTCCATTACTTGACGCCGAAGTACGAGCGACGGAGGTGACGGTGCAATGGCCGGATTCCGGAGTCTTGCGAGACAGGTCCGCGATCCGCTGGGCGACCTGGCGCTGCGACGGTATTCGCTGCGCAAGTGCCTGGAGAGGTTCGCCCCTTACGGGCATCGGGCGACCTGGGACCACCTGTGCGTCCGGCACGGGATCGAGCCCGAGGACCGGTCCCCCGATCCCGCGCGACTGGTGCGCGCACTGGACGAACTGGAGGCGGCGCGGGCCGTCTGGCTCGGATACGAGACGGGGTTCGCCGAGCGCCGCAGGCGGGAGAAGCACGAAGGACTGCGCAGGCCCGGTGCGTTCGACGACTGGCACCGGCGCACCTGGGGCGGGTACGGGGTCGCGCGCTGCGAGGATCCGACGGTTCACCCCTCGGCACCCCTCGCCGAGGTTCTCGGCCGGCTGATCGCCGCCCTGGAGTCGGAGCCGGGGACGGTCTGCCCGGTGTGCGCGGGCGCCGAGATCACCTGGCGGCCGGACCTGCGGTCCGAGCCGTGGTCGGGGCCGGTCTGTGCGGGGTGCGGGATCCTGGTGCCGCAGCCGGTGCTCGCGCCGGGGGCGCTGCGGAAGGCCCGGAACGCGCGGCACCGGGACCTGGCGTCGGCGGCGTGACGGGCGGCGGGAGCGTCCGGCGGCCCGCCCGGCGCCCGATGGGGCGGGCCCGCGCCGCTACCGGGAGTCGGCCGACGGGCGCTCCGGCATCAGGCGCGAGCCGCTGATCCGTCGGCCCGACACGTCGTTCGGGTTGGAGAGCACACAGTTCTCCAGCGACAGGCAGCCGCAGCCGATGCAGTCGGTGAGGTGATCCCGAAGCCGAGCCAACTGCTCGATGCGCTCATCCAGTTCGGAGCGCCACGCAGCCGAGAGCCGTGCCCAGTCGTCGCGGTTCGGGGTGCGTTCCTCCGGGAGTTCGGCGAGGGCGTCCCGGATGGTGGCGAGCGGGATTCCGACCCGCTGCGCCGCACGGACGAACGCGACCCTGCGCAACGCGTCCCTGGTGTAGCGGCGCTGATTGCCACTGGTGCGGCGGCTGCTGATCAGGCCCTTGGCCTCGTAGAAGTGCAGGGCCGAAACGGCGGCCCCGCTTCGCGCGGAGAGCTGGCCGACCGTGAGTTCATGAAGTGTCTGTGGGATCTGGGGCACCCCTCCCACCCTACGTGCCCGCCCCCGGCCGGTCCGTCGTTGACAGGAACGCACCCGGCAACCATGCTGAGCAAGCGCTTGGACAGGCACGCCGGATGGCCGAGAGCTGGAAGGGCAGGGACATGGCAGAGCCGAGGATCTTCACGTCCGCACAGGAGCTGCGCGACGGAGTGGGCGAGCAGCTGGGCCACAGCGAGTGGCTGGAGATCGATCAGAAGAGGATCGACCTCTTCGCCGAGGCCACGGGCGACCACCAGTGGATCCACGTGGACCCGGAGCGGGCCGCGACCGGACCGTTCGGCACGACGATCGCGCACGGCTACCTCACGCTCTCGCTGCTGCCGGCCCTGGTGCCGCAGGTCATGCGGGTCGAGGGCATGAAGATGGGCATCAACTACGGGACGAACAAGGTCCGCTTCCCGTCCACCGTGCCCGTGGGCTCCCGGCTGCGCGCGACCGCCGTCCTGAGGAGCGTCGAGGAGGCCGGGGGCGGTGTGCAGGTCACCGCCGTCGTCACTGTCGAGCGCGAGGGCGGCGACAAGCCGGTGTGCGTGGCCGAGTCGGTGTCGCGCTACTACTTCTGAGCCGCGCCCCCGCTTCCGACGACGCGACCGGTGGGCGTCACCGCTCGGCGGCGACCATGCGCAGCACGAGGCCGGCGTACAGCTCACCGACCTCGTCCGGCGTGCGGCTGCCCTGCGCGTTGAACCAGCGCGCCACGTCGATGCAGAGCGAGAGCACCGCGAGCGTGGTGCCCGGGATGTCGGGGACGTCGAACTCCCCGGCCCGCACGCCCTCGCTGATGATCCGGCGCACCACGGCGTCGCTCCTGCGGCGCAGCTCGACGATCTCGGCGCGGTGCTCCTCGCCGAGGGCGTCGAGCTCGTACTGGACCACGCGGGCCGTGGTGTGCCGCTCGGCGTGCCAGCGGACGAAGGACCGCACGGCCTCGGCCAGCCGTTCGGCGGCCGTGCCGTCGCCGTCGGCGGCGGCCTCCAGGACGAACAGTGCACGGTCGTGACCGATTCTGCTGATCCGGTGGAGCAGCTCTTCCTTCGTCTTGTAGTGGATGTAGAGCGCGGCGGGACTCATCCCCGCCCGGCCGGCGATGTCACGGGTGGTGGTGGCGTGGTAGCCGCGCTCGGCGAAGGCGTCGACGGCGGCGACGAGGAGCCGCCTGGCCGCCTCGGGTGTCACCTCGGCCCACGGCGCGCCGTCGCCGTCGGTCTCCTCCGCCGTGCTCATCGTCACTCGCCCCTCTCGTCAGCAGGACGAACACCATACCCCGAACCTGAGCAAGCGCTTAGAGCCTGTCCGGCGGGATCGTCAGAGCTTCTGGAAGGGGTCGTGCTCGGCGAGGATCTTCTCCAGCCGGGCCTGGTCGACGCGGCTGACGATCCGCCCCGCCTCCTGACGGTCACGGATGACCTTGGCCAGGGTGAAGCAGGAGGTGACGAGGTAGAGGACGCCGATCGCGAGGAATCCGCGGACCCAGGCGTCGGCGTCCAGTGAGTAGATACCGAGTGCCACCGCGGCCATCGCCACCCCGAAGGACGCGACGGCCTGGCCGTAGAAGGCCGCGGTGCTCTGCTGCTTGACCGATGTTGTCTCACTCATGGCGCCCAGCATCGGCCGACGTGGTGTGCGCCACATCCGTCCCCGTACTCAGTCCGGTACTCAGACTCCCGTTCGACGAAGCGGCCGGGAACCGTGGGGCTCAGAAGGCGGAGACCCCCGTCAGCGCGCGGCCGATGACGAGCTTCCGGATCTGGCCGGCGCCCTCGTACGGCGTCATCACCCGGGCATCGCGCACTCCTCGGGCACGGTCAGCCCGAGGAACCCGACCGAGCCCAGCTTCTTCACGATCGACTCGTCGATGTTCTCGGTCCGGTCCCACTCCACGGCGTGAGGAGCGATCTCATGGGCGACGAAGTCCCCTGGCGGGCTGCCGGACGGCCTCCTGCTCCTCGTCGGGTTCCAGGTTCATCCTTCGGCTCTCCACGTTGATTAGCACTGCTAGTTTTCTGTGCACAGGCCCTACTATGTGCCGCATGGCCCGACCGCGCACGCCCCTGCTCAGCAGAGACCGGATCGTCGAGACGGCGAGCGCACTCGTGGACTCCGAGGGGCTCGACGCCGTCTCCACCCGTCGGCTCGCCGCCGAACTCGGGGTCAGCGGACCCTCGCTCTACAACCACTTCCGCAACAAGGACGAGATCCTGGAGGCGGTCGCGGACGCCGTTTCCGCCCAGGTCGATCTGTCGATGCTCGACGCGTCGGACACTCGCGGCTGGCGCGCCGCCCTGCACGACTGGGCCGTCTCCTATCGTGCGGCGCTCACCGAGCACCCGCACATCGTCCCGGTGCTCGCCCAGGGGCCCGGCCGCCGCCCGGCCGGGCTGCGGGTCGCCGACGCGGTCTTCGGCGCCATGGTGAGGGCGGGCTGGCCGCCGGCCCAGGCGACGTACATCGGGGCCCTCATGCGTTACTTCATCACCGGCTCGGCCCTCGGTTCGTTCGCCCGCGGCTTCGTCGACGACGAGACGGCGTACGACCCGGCGGACTATCCGCACCTCGGTCAGGCCCACCTGCTGGCCGAACGCCGCCAGAAGGTCGACGAGGGGGCGTTCGAGACCGGGCTGCGGGCCCTGATCGACGGGCTCTCCCTCCAGTACGAGCAGCTCGCAATCGCCGGGACCGTTCGGCCGGCACCGAAGCGTTCCTGACGCATCCTGGAAAACATGGCACGCATGGCACACCCCGACCCGGCCGCGCCCCGGCTCGCCGCCCTGGCCGCGCTCCTCGCCGACGAGACCCGCGCCACCTTCTGCCTGGCCCTGCTCGACGGCCGCGCCTGGACCGCGGGCGAGCTGGCCAGGCACGCCTCGGTGGCACCGTCCACCGCCAGCGAACATCTCGGCAAGCTCGTCGCGGGCGGGCTGCTGGCCGAGGAGCGCCAGGGCCGCCACCGCTATCTGCGGCTCGCCGACGAGCGGACCGCGCACCTCGTCGAGGATCTGGCGGCCCAGGCGGTCCCCGGCTCCACGGCCGAGCGGCCGCGCTCCCTGGGCGCGAGCGGCGCGGGCAGCGCGCTGGCCCGCGGACGCACCTGTTACGACCACCTCGCGGGCCGCATCGGCATCGCGATCGCCGATGCCATGACCGACCGGGGGCTGCTGGAGCAGGACACCGGCTTCGCACTCACCGACGACGGCCTCGGCTGGTTCGAGGCACGGGGCATCGCGCTGGAACCGAGGACGCGGCGTCCGCTCGTACGGAGCTGTCTGGACTGGACGGAGCGCAGGCCGCATCTGGCGGGCGTCGCGGGCGCCGCGCTGTGCCGGCACGTGCTGGACTCCGGCTGGTGCGTCCGGATCGGGTCCGGGCGCGCGGTGAAGGCGACACCGGCCGGGGAACGGGCGCTGTACGAGCACCTCGGCATCGAGGCGTCGGCAATTCGGTAGGGGCCGAACGGTCGCTGCCCTACGGTCGGCTCCATGACGACGACACCCGACCCGACGACGACGCCCTCGGCACCCCGTGACTGGCGGGCCCCCGCCGCGGCCTGCACCACCGTGCTGCTCTGGGCCTCCGCCTTCGTCTCCATCCGCAGCGCCGGCGAGGCCTACTCGCCCGGCGCGCTCGCGCTCGGCCGGCTGCTCACGGGCTCCCTGGCGCTCGGCGCGCTCCTGCTGCTGCGGCGCGAGGGGATACCGCCGCGGGCCGCCTGGCCCGGGATCCTGAAGTCCGGGCTGCTCTGGTTCGGCCTTTATATGGTGCTCCTCAACTGGGGTGAGCAGCAGGTCGACGCGGGCACGGCCGCGATGGTGGTGAACATCGGTCCGCTCCTGATCGCGCTGCTCGGCGCCGGGATGCTCGGGGAGGCGCTGTCCGGCAGGCTGCTGACGGGCATGGCCGTGTCGTTCGCGGGCGCCGCGGTGGTCGGGCTCTCGATGTCGGGGCACGGAAGGACATCGGTGCTCGGCGTGGTGCTCTGTCTGCTGGCCGCGGCGGCGTATGCCCTGGGGGTGGTCGGCCAGAAGCCCGCGCTGCAGTACGGCTCCGCGCTGCAGATCACCACATTCGGCTGCCTGGTCGGAGCCGTCGGCTGTCTGCCGTTCGCCGGCGCGCTGGTCTCCGACGTGGCCGAAGCACCCCTGTCCGCGACCCTCAACATGGTCTACCTGGGCCTCTTCCCGACCGCGCTGGCGTTCACCACCTGGGCCTACGCACTCGCCAGGACCACCGCGGGACGGATGGGCGCCACCACCTACGCGGTGCCCGCCCTGGTGGTGCTGATGTCCTGGCTGCTGCTGGACGAGGTACCGGCGCCGCTGGCCGTCGGCGGGGGTCTGCTCTGCCTGGCCGGGGTGGCGGTCTCCCGGTTGCGTACGGGCACCGGCCCGACGCGGAAGAAGCCGGCACGGCCGGTGGAGGGACCCCGGCATGACACGCAGCGCCAAGGAACCGGCCGGCCGTAGGAGGAGCCGTTCCCCATGGCCTGCCCCGAGTGCGGCTCGGACGTCCGCCCGCTGCTCACCATCGACGGCAGCGAGTGGGACGGCGGCAGCGGGAGCTGGCGACCGGTCGAGGATGCCGGCTACACCGGTCTGCACTTCCTCGGCCCGGCCCGTGCCACGCAGCTCAACATCGGCCGTGGCCACAGCCTGCAGCTGTACGTGTGCACCGCTTCCTACGACCACCCGCACGTGCAGAACATGCAGTGACAGCGCGCTCGCAGCCGAAGTCGCCCGAGGCCACGACACCCACCGTGATTCCGGAACCTCGTGCGGGGATCCGCAGCCCGCGGACACGGCGAAACCCCTGACGGCCAGGTCGAGGAGCCGCACGACCTGCGACGGGACGAGAACCGGACCCACGAGACCGACGAGGCACGGGTGCCTGTGATCACGCCGGACGGTCCAGGGGTGCCGGTGTGGTTCGACTCCGGCCGGGGGCGGGCGGGCTTCCGCCCGCCCCCACGGCTCGGAACACCGGAATGGGGCTCAGAACACCACGAGCGCGCGACCGCCCCGGCCCTCGATCATGTGGCCGAAGGCCGTGGGGATGCCGTCCAGCGCGATCCGCTCGGTGACCATCATGGACAGGTCGAACCTGCCCGCCCGGATGTGTTCGGCGAGGACCGGCAGGTCACGGGCCGGATCGCTGTTCCCGTACACACAACCCGTCAGCGAGCGGCCCCAGTGGAAGATCTCCAGGGCGTTGAAGGACACCGTTTGGTCCTTGCCGCCGATGCCGACGACCGTGGTGCGGCCGCCGCGGCGGGTGGAGTCCCAGGCGCCGCGGATGGTGACGGGCCGCCCGACGCACTCGACCGCCACGTCCGCGCCGTGGCCGTCGGTGAGCTTGCGGATCGCGCGAGGGGTGGTGTCGGAGGCGAGCACGAAGTCGGTGGCGCCCGCCCGCCGAGCCAGTTCCTCCTTCGCGGGGGACACATCGACCGCGATGATCTTCGAGGCGCCGGCGATCCGGGCGGCCTGGAGCACGGCGAGGCCCACCCCGCCGATGCCGAAGACGACGACGGTCTCCTCGGCGAACGCGGCCACGTTCAGGCCGGGATGGAGTGCCGTGCCGTCGGCGGTACGGGCGTGGATGCCCGCCGCACCGGACAGGGCGTCGGCGCAGAGCCAGACCTCACCGATCCCGCAGTGGTGACAACTTCCGCAGGAAGGCGCCCAGTTGAGCACGACCCCGTCACCGGGTGCGACATGGGTGACGCCCTCACCGACCGAGACGACCGTGCCCGCGCCCTCATGCCCGAGGACGGCGGGTACGGGCACCCGCATGGTGCCGTCGGACAGCGAGAGGTCGGAGTGGCAGACCCCCGCGGCGGCGAGACGGACACGCACCTGGCCGGGGCCGGGCTCCGGGAGTTCGATGTCGGTGATCTCCAGGGGAGCTCCGACGGCGGGCAGTACGGCGGCGCGGACCACGAACGGGCTCCTTGACGGTCGGCAGCGAGCGAGCGGGGTCGGGAAGGTCAGAACTGGAAGGACTTGGTCTGCAGGTACTCCGCGAGCCCGTGCGGACCGAGTTCGCGGCCCACGCCGGACTGCTTGTACCCGCCGAACGGGGCGAGCGGGTTGAACCGGCCGCCGTTGATGTCGACCTGCCCGGTGTCCATCCGGCGGGCGAACGCGACGGCCGTCGCGTCGTCGGCGGCCCAGACGGCGCCCGCGAGACCGTACACCGTGCCGTTGGCGATCCGGAGTGCGTCGTCCTCGTCCTCGTACTTCATGATCGAGACGACCGGGCCGAAGATCTCCTCCTGGGCGGTGGTCATCTCCGGGGTCACGTCGGCGAACACGGTGGGGCTGACGAAGTAGCCCTGCTCGCAAGGGGCTTCGGGTCCGCCTGCGACGAGGCGGGCACCCTCCTCGATGCCCTTCTCGATGTAACCGCGCACCCGGGCCTGCTGCTTGGCGTTGACGACGGGGCCGACCCGCTCCCCCGGCACGTACTTGGCGACGGCGGTGGCGGCGAGGGCGACGGCCTCCTCGTAGCGCTCGCTGTCGACCAGCATCCGGCTCCAGGCGCTGCACGTCTGGCCGGAGTTGGACATCACGTTGGCGACGCCGACATTGACGGCCCGAGCCAGATCGGCGGAGGGCAGGATGACGTTGGCGGACTTGCCGCCGAGCTCCAGGGCGACGCGCTTGACCGCCCCGCCCGCGACGGCGCCGATCTGCTTCCCGACGGCGGTGGAGCCGGTGAAGGAGACCAGGTCGACGTCCTCGTGCGCGGCGAGGGCCTGTCCGGCGACCGGGCCGAGGCCGGTGACCAGGTTGAAGACACCGGCGGGCAGACCGGCCTCCTCGGTGGCCTCCGCGAAGAGCTGGGCGGTGAGCGGGGTGTCCTCGGCGGGCTTGAGGACGATCGTGCACCCCGCGGCGAGTGCGGGTGCGACCTTGGCGACGATCTGGTGCAGCGGGTAGTTCCACGGGGTGATGGCCCCGACGACACCGACGGGCTCCAGCAGGACGGTGGAGTTGCCGTGCTTCTCCTCGAAGGCGTACGAGGCGGCCAGCTCCGCGTACGAACCGGCGACCAGGACCGGCAGACCCGCGTGCACCGTGCGCGACAGCGGGAGCGGTGAGCCCAGTTCGGCGGTGACCGTCTCCGCGATCTCGTCCTGGCGGGCGGCCAGCACGTCGCGCAGGGCCCCGATCCGCGCGGCGCGCTCGGCGGGTGCGGTGGCGGCCCAGGCGGGAAGAGCGGCGCGGGCGGCGCGTACCGCGGCGTCGACGTCCTCGGCCGTTCCCGCCGAGACATGGGCGATGACCTGTTCGTCCGCCGGATTCACGACCGCGATGGTGTCCCGTCCCGCGGCGGGCCGCCAGGTCCCGTCGATGTACATGCCGTCGTGGGCCTTCATGGCTGTTCCTCCCGGACACGGATTGCGGACGGTGCCACCCGCGCCCAAATTAACGCCGTTGGTTTTCGGGCGCCAGAGACGCCCGTCACGTGAGCCCCCTCGATGCGCACCCGGTGTGCGTCGCTCGGCGGTTCCCCGGTGACGGGCTCCTCCCCCGGTCCCGGGGCGGGGATCGGCCCGCCTGCGCGCGGACGGCGCCGGGCGCGGGTCCCGGCACCGGCCTTCTCGACACCGCCGCGGGCGCGGTGGGCGACGGTGGCGGCGGTCAGCCGAGCTCCGCGGGCTCCGCGCCGGGACTCTCGAACTGGGTGCGGTAGAGCTCCTCGTACCGTCCGCCCGCCGCGAGGAGTTCTTCATGGGTTCCCCGCTCCGTGATCTGCCCGTTCTCCACGACCAGGATCAGGTCGGCCGCCCGTACGGTGGAGAGCCGGTGGGCGATCACGATCGCGGTACGTCCGGCCAGCGCTTCGGTGAGCGCCTCCTGCACCGCGGCCTCGGAGGTGTTGTCCAGGTGGGCGGTGGCCTCGTCCAGGATGACGACGCGCTGGCGGGCCAGGAGCAGCCGGGCGATCGTCAGCCGCTGGCGTTCGCCGCCGGAGAGCCGGTAGCCGCGTTCGCCGACGACGGTGTCGAGCCCGTCGGGCAGTGAGGCGACCAGACCGTCCAGGCGTGAGCGGCGCAGCGCGTCCCAGAGGTCCTCCTCGGTGGCTTCGGGCCGGGCGAGCAGGAGGTTGGCGCGGACCGACTCGTGGAACAGGTGACCGTCCTGCGTCACCATGCCGAGGGTGTCGCGCAGGGTGTCGGCGGACAGATCGCGTACGTCGATGCCGCCGATGCGTACGGAACCCCCGTCCGTGTCGTACAGGCGCGGCAGCAGTTGCGCGATCGTCGACTTGCCCGCGCCGGACGAGCCGACGAGCGCCACCGTCTGGCCGGGTTCGGCGCGGAAGGAGACCCCGCGCAGCACTTCGCCGCCGCCTCGGGTGTCGAGGGTCGCGACGTCCTCGAGCGAGGCGAGGGAGACCTTGTCGGCGGACGGGTAGCCGAACCGGACCTGGTCGAACTCCACGGCCACCGGGCCCTGAGGGACCGTCCGCGCGTCCGGCTTCTGGTCGATGAGCGGCTTGAGGTCGAGGACCTCGAAGACCCGCTCGAAGCTGACGAGGGCGCTCATCACCTCGACGCGTGCCCCGGCGAGGGAGGTGAGCGGCGCGTACAGCCGGGTCAGCAGCAGGGCGAGGGCGACGACCGCGCCCGCGTCCAGTTGCCCGCGCAGCGCGTAGAACCCGCCGAGCCCGTAGACGAGGGCGAGCGCCAGAGCCGACACCAGGGTGAGGGCGGTGATGAACGCGGACTGGGCCATGGCCGTACGCACCCCGATGTCACGCACCCGGCCCGCTCTGGCGGCGAACTCGGCGGATTCGTCGGCGGGCCGGCCGAAGAGCTTGATCAGTGTGGCGCCGGGGGCGGAGAAGCGCTCGGTCATCCGGGTTCCCATCGCGGCGTTGTGCGCCGCCGCCTCGCGCTGGAGCCGCGCCATCCGGGCACCCATGCGGCGCGCGGGCAGTACGAACACCGGCAGCAGTACCAGCGCGAGCACGGTGATCTGCCAGGAGATGGAGAGCATCACGCCGAGGGTGAGGAGCAGCGTCACGACATTGCTGACGACGCCGGACAGGGTGTTGCTGAAGGCGCGTTGGGCTCCGATGACGTCGTTGTTGAGGCGGCTGACGAGCGCGCCGGTGCGGGTGCGGGTGAAGAACGCGATCGGCATGCGTTGCACATGGTCGAAGACGGCGGTGCGCAGATCCAGGATCAGCCCTTCGCCGAGGTTGGCCGAGAGCCACCGGCCGACCAGGCCGAGCGCCGCCTCCGCCACGGCGATCACGGCGATGAGCAGGGACAGCCGCGTGACGGTGCCCCCTTCCTTTCCGGCCACGATCGCGTTCACGACGCGGCCGGCCAGGATCGGGGTGGCGACCGCGAGCAGCGCCGTCGCCACGCTCAGGACCATGAAGAGGGCGACCCGGCGCCGGTGCGGTCGGGCGAACGCGGCGATGCGCCGCAGGGTGGCTCGGTCGAAGGGGCGTCGGTCCGCTTGCGCGTTCATGACGTTGTGGAGCTGCGTCCACGCGGTGGCTTCCATGCTCATGGGAGGAACGTAAGACCTCCAGTGGACTTGAGGTCAACGCCGGGGTCCGACCGGCTCCCGAGGTCCGCTTCCCGGATCCGGAGGGGCACCGGCCGGGAACGTGCCACTAGACGTCGAGACCCGGAACCTCCTTGGGCAGGGGGCAGATCCGGCGGCCGTGGTGGTCGAAGACGTACAGATGGGCGAGGTCGACCAGGAGCGGTACCTGTCCGCCGGTGCGCAGCCGCATGTCGGGGCCGGTTCGGACGACGAGGTCGGCTGCCGTGATCGCGGGGCGGTCCGGGCCCCGGGTGGCGCTCGGGTCGTTCTCCGGGCCGGGCTCGTCGAGGGCGACGGCGGGCCCGCCGATGTACCCGATGGTGCGTTCCCTGAGGCGTTCCAGTACGCCGACCCCGCCACCGGGGCCGGTGCGGCGCCGACGTGGCGCGGCTCTGCCGGGGCGGGCCGATTCGAGTTCGGGGACCACGGCGGGCCGCGATCCCGTGTTGAGGTGGACCAGTGCCTCGTGGCCCTGGTACTCGACATGCTCGACGATGCCGCTCAGCGCGACCTCGCCGGGGCGGGCCTGGCTGGGCGGGGCGATCCTGGCGGCCTCGGAGCGCAGTCCGACGATGAGCGGGCGGCCCTGCTGGATGCGGAGCAGTTGGTGGTCCGGGCTGAGCGGTTCGGGCAGCGGCAGCCGCTGACGGCCGAGGTCGATCGACATGCGCCCCTCCAGCGGGGCATGGACGACGGCCTGCAACAGGTTGATGCGCGGGGTGCCGATGAACGCGGCGACGAAGACGTTCTCCGGCAGGGCGTAGACCTCGCGCGGCGGGCTCACCTGCTGGAGCCGGCCACCGCGCAGCACGGCGACCCGGTCGCCCAGCGACATCGCCTCTGCCTGATCGTGCGTCACATAGACGGTGGTGACACCCAACTCCTTTGTGAGGTGCGCTATTTCTGCCCGGAGATGGTTGCGCAGCTTCGCGTCGAGGTTGGAGAGGGGCTCGTCCATCAGGAAGACGGAGGGGCGGCGCGAGATGGCGCGGCCCATGGCGACCCGCTGGCGTTCACCGCCGGAGAGCTGACCGGGATAGCGGTCGAGGACCGTTTCGATGCCGAGCATCCTGGCCGTGTGCTCGACGCGGTCGGTGTGGTCCAGGCCGGGGTTCTCCAGCTTCAGCGGAAAGCCGATGTTGGCCCGGTTGGTCATGCTGGGATAGAGCGCGAAGTTCTGGAAGACCATGGCCATCCCGCGTTCGCGGGGCGCCAGGTCGTTGGCGTGTTCACCGTCGAGCAACAGCTCGCCCTCGGTGATCTCCTCCAGGCCGGCGATCATGCGGAGCACGGTCGACTTGCCGCATCCCGAGGGGCCGAGCAGGACGACGAATTCGCCCGGGTCGACGGAGAGTGAGAGACGGTCGACGGCACGCGTGGCCCGTCCGTACGTCTTGCTGACATTGTGCAGGGAGATGGCGCGAGTCATGTGGTTCCGCCCGGGACTGGTGGGGTGGAGCGGTGAGCAGCGGCTGCAGTGGGCCGAAATTAGCCCACGGTCCCGGGTGGTGGGAATGACTCGCGCAAAGATGGCGGCGGCCGACGAGAAGGAGCGCGCGCGGTCCGTACCGGTCGCCCCGGGCGCCGGTGACCCTCGTCCCCTCGACGGTGAGGGCGAGTCCGCGGGTGGCCTCGCACAGGGGGCAGATGCGCAAAGCGGTGCGGGAGCTGCCGAGTTCGTGCGCCATGGGCCCTCCCCGGGGCGGCGGCAGCGGTGGCGCGCGTACGCGGGCAGGCACGGTCGACCACACGGACCGGTACGCATGGCGGGGAGGCGCAGTCGCGACGCCGTCGGCGATCCCTGGAAGGAGCCCTCCCGGTCAGTCCAGGACCTGGGCCAGGTAGGCCCGGATCAGGACGCGGGTCTCGGCGACGATGGCCCGGTCGCCCGCCGGGTCGGTGCGGAAGGCGAGTTGGAGGAGGGCGTCGGCGGCCTCGACGCAGACGAGGACCGTCCGGAGCAGGTCGTCGTCGGGGGCCCTGCCGAGGTGCCGGGAGAGCAGTTCGGTGAGCCGGCCGGCCACCCGGCGGTTGGCTTCACTGGCCGGGTCGTCGTCGGGGGCGGGTGCGCCGAAGTCGACGAGCGCGAAACCGGCCACGGAGCGCTTCATCGCCAGGTACTCGTCCAGGACGGCGTCGATGGCGCCGCGCCAGTCGGCGGCCTCGATGGCGGCGAGGCGGACGGTGATGCGTTCGGCGTAGCTGTCCAGGTTGCGCCGGGCGAGCGCGTCGGTCAGCGCGCGCTTGTTGGAGAAGAACCGGTAGACGGAGCCGATGGGGACCTCGGCGCGGACGGCGACGGCCCGGGTGGACAACTGCTCGTAGCCGGTCTCGTCGAGGAGTTCGGCGCAGGCGTCGAGTATCCGCGCGAGGCGTTCGGCACTGCGCTGCTGCACGGGGGCGCGGCGGAGGTTCGTGTTCGCTTGGGGCACGGGCTCCATCATGCCGTGGGTCTCCTCTGCGGGTGACGGGTCGGTGCGGGGCGCGGCCGTCATGCGATGAGCAGGGAGAGCCCGCCGATGGTGTAGGTGATCATCAGGACCAGCAGCGGGAGTTGCCCCGCGACGGCCCGGCCGGGCGGGAAGAGGCGCACGGACCGGTCGTGGGCGGCGATGACCCCGAGTACGTGCCCTAGGACGATCGCGGCGACCTGGAGCGTGGCGACGCCGCCGGGCCCGAGCGGCGGCTCGGGCGGGAGCGGATTGTCAGTGCCGGATGCCACCATGACCGTGCGTGGCCCTTCGGTGACGAAGAGCGTGAAGTAGTGCGCGACGAGATAGCCGAGGGCGATCGGGACGAGCGAGTGCGCGAAGGAGGTGAGGGGGTGGGCGAGTCGGCCGGAGATCAGCCGGGTGGCGCCGGCGCAGAGGGCGTAGAGCGTGGCCACGAGGGCGACGGCGCCCAGGAGCCCGAGCGTGGCGGCGGTGGTGCGGCCCAGGGGCGAGGTCTGGACGGTGGTGATCCAGGAGGGGGCGTCGGAGAAGCCGTCGTAGGCGGTGGAGCCGAGCATGACGCAGACGGTGGCGACGAGTCCGGGAATCTGCGGGGTGCCGTCGAGTCCGTTGAACGGGGAGCGGAGCACGAGGCGGCGGTCGGTGGTGCGACGGCCGAGCGGGGAGAGCCGGGCGAGCAGCCCCGAGTAGACCTCGAACGCGTCGGCCCGGTCGAACCATCCGGCGCCGTACCGGGCGGCGCCGGCGAGGTGGACGGCGGCGTAGAGGGAGAGGAAGAGCAGGAGGGTGGTGGTCGACGCGGGGTCGGGGGCGACGAGTTCGAGCCAGGTGAAGGCGAGGAGCCCGGTCGCGGCGGGCCAGAGACCGAGGCGTTCGGGAAGGGGGCGGCCTGCGGCGGGGTCACGGCCGAGCGCGCGGCAGCCGAGGAGGTGGACGGTACGGAGCGGGTTGAGCGTTCGCCAGATGGGGCCGAGCAGCAGTGAGGCGGGGACGAGCCCGACCCAGAGGAGTACGTAGACGGCACCGGGGGCCGGGTTGCGGTCCGGGTCGTCCGGTCCGAGGAGGAGGTGGAGCGTGACGAACGAGGCGGCTGCCAGCCCGAGTACGCGCGCGGCGGTACGGGTGGGCCGGGCGTCGGCGAGACGCTGGACGGCGGCCGGGACCGGGCGGCCCGCCCGGTCGCCGCGGAATCGGGAGGCGGACCAGAGCAGGCCGAGCGCGAGGAAGGAGACGAAGAGCGCGGCGAAGGCTCCGGCGAAGGCGTAGAAGGGGGACAGCGGAAGGTCGTGCTGGGCACCGATGCCATGGGCGAGGACGCTCACCGTACGACGAGTTGGGTCAGGAGCAGGTCGGACTCGTGCGTCTCGACCTCGAAGAGCCCGGTGCGGTCGGCGGTGAAGGTGAGGGTGACGGTCTTCCCCGCGGGCAGCCGGGCCTCCTCGTCGTAGCCGTGGACATGGAGGGTGTCGGCGCGGTCGCTGCGGACCCGGAGCCTGACGGTCCGGCCCTTCTCGATCTCGGTGCGGCCGGGGGCCGGGCTGACCCTGTTGTGGGAGACGACGATCTCCAGGGTCGTGTCGGGCCGGGGCGATGCGGGTGGGGACGTTTCGGGACGGGGATCGACAGGGGCGGAGGGCGGTGCGGTGGCGGCGAGGGAGGCGGCGGCCTGGACGGGGGCGGAGCCGACGGCCCAGGCGGTGTGGTCGTCGGCGTACAGCCGGGCGATGAGGCCGGTGCCGCCACCGGCGCTGCGGACGAGGGAGGCGGGAAGGTGGTACCAGGGTCCGTAGACCCGGGCGAGGGGGCGGCCGTCGAGGAACAGCCGGGCGTGGCCGCGCCCGAGCAGGGCGGCGCCGCCCACGCTGTCCGGGGTGAACCGGAAGTTGCGTACGGAGAGATGGACGTTCCACCCGTCCTCGGAGTCCGGCCGCACGGCGACCGTCACCGCGGGGGCACCCTTGGCGTCGACCTGGCGCAGCCGGTGGCCGGAACCGTCGTCGGCCGTCAGGAGCCGGCCGACGCTGCCGCCGGCCTGCTCGTGGCTGGTGCCGGGTCTGTGGTGGGTGGTGGCCCGCCCGCCACAGGCGCTCGCACCGAACACGAGGACGCCTGCGGTGAGCACGGTGACGGCACGGAGGGCGGTCCGGGCGAACCGGTCGGAACGCCCGTGCCCGCGAGGGCGGTTCATGATGCGTCTCCTTCGGGAGCGGACGTCGGGGAGGCGGGTTGCGCCGGGGCCGGGGCGCGGCCCGAGCCCCGGGCCGGCACCGCGCCCGGGTCCGGCGCCACGCCCGCGTCCGGCGCCGCGTCCTGCGCCGACGGTCCCCTTCCGTCCGACGCACCCGGGCCGTCGTCCGGCGCGCCCCGTTCGCCGTGGCGTTCGTCGCCCCGTTCGCCGTGCCGGGCGGAGGCCACCACGGCCCACACCACCCAGATCACACCGAGCAGTCCACGCACCCAGGCCGGGCTGAGGGGAATCCACGGGATCATGAACACGGCCTTGTCGACGGCGTCGAGCAGGGTGAGCGCCCCCAGGACCACCGTGGTCCGGCCCAGCCAGGGCCGTTCGCCCCGCAGTGCCAGCCCGATCCCCGTCCACCACACCCCGGTCAGCAGCAGGGCCAGCGCGGGCACATGGGTGGCGGCCAGCCCCATGGTCGATCCGGCCACATCCAGTCCGAGGCCGATCGCACCGAGCACCGTGGCCACGGTCGCGAGCCGGCTGTCGCGCAGTCTGCGCCACCACAGCACCCCGCCGACCAGCACGAGCACCACCGCGACCGCCAGCGCCGACTGCACCTCGATGCGCTCGATGCCCCGTGCTCCGTACCAGTCGCAGCCGGCCGGCAGCCGCCGGGCCTGCACGTCGTAGTCGGCGCAGACCAGCAGTTGGGCGAGTTTGACCGGCTCGCCGACGAGCCGGTCGGTGCGCCCGGACACGGCGCCGCGCTCGGATCCGCAGACGGGCAGGGCGCGCGGGGAGGACGGACCGGTGTCGGACTGCCAGCAGTTGCCGTCGCCCTGGCCGTCCCACCACACGTCGGTGCGGTTGGGCCGGGAGTTGCCCGCCCTGTCCGTACCGAGGTGGTTGCCCGCGTACCGGTTGTGGTGGGAGGTGTCGGCCTGCTCGGACAGCGCGTTCTCGCCGCGGATGAAGGCCGGGACCGCGCTCAGGAAGAAGGCGGCGCGTTTCTGACCGTAGATCCAGTTGTTCTCGTACAGGTTCCAGTTGCCGCCCGCGGTGATGATGCCGGTGCCCGGCGGCATGGAGATCTGCGGGCAGACGACCCCGTCCTCGTACCCCCGGTCCACGGGCGGCTTGGCGCAGGTGCCGTCGGCGACGTACGGGTAGTAGTCGGCGTTGTTGTCGTGGATCAGGTTGCGTTCGAAGCGGGCGTGGTTCTG
Source organism: Streptomyces sp. NPDC093149 (assembly GCF_044754145.1). NCBI lineage: Bacteria > Bacillati > Actinomycetota > Actinomycetes > Kitasatosporales > Streptomycetaceae > Streptomyces > Streptomyces sp. NPDC093149. Next base: position 91,672 of record NZ_JBIVON010000009.1, on the reverse strand, counting down.
GGGCAGTCCGGGGTGGCCGGGGAAGGCGCTGTCCATCGAGGCGCCGCCCATGTTGTGGTCGAACTCGTTGTCGTGGATGTGGACGGAGTCACCCGCGGTGCCGGAGTAGCCGACCATGTTGTGGTGGCTTCGGCAGCCGGTGATCTCGATCGAGTAGCGCGGCACCTCGTAGCCGTACCCGTCGTTGATGTTCGACGCGCTGCCGGGGTAGATGCCCGAGTCCCCGTTGCCGTACGACTCGCAGTTCTTGTACAGCCCGTGGTCGCTCGCGAAGGTCAGAAAGCCGTATTCGTCGTTCCACCGGGTGAGGACGGAGTCGATGACGAAGCCGTCCTGGGCGAGGACGTACAGGGAGTTGAACGTGGTGCGCTGGGCGGTGAAGTTCTTGAAGTAGATGCCGTCGGAGCCGTCCGCGCGGATCGCGTTGAGCTTCTGGTACTTGGCGTCGACGACGACATCCGTGCGCTCGGCGCCCGTCCCCTCGATCTGGAGGTTCTTCTTCCCGAGGATCGCCACCAGGTTCTGGTTGTGCGGGCACCGCGCCTGCTGCGCGTAGGACAGGATCTGGTAGCCGAGTTTGGAGTCGGGCGCCTTCAGTCGGGCGCACTCCCCCGTGGGCTTGGGCAGCGAGGGCTCCTCCTCGTACAGGCCGGGCAGGATCGCGATGTTCATGCCGGGCCTGCCGACCGCGTCGACGGCCTGCTGCAGATGGCGGTAGCCGGACTTCTGGCAGCGGTCGAACAGCTTCAGGTTCCGGGACCGCAGCTCCTGCGGAAAACCGGATATGCGGCGTTCGAAGTCCGCCCGGTCGCTCTTGCAGACCAGCAGATCCGGTTCGCCGGTGCGATACACGGGGACACTGCCGGTTCCGTCGGGCAGGGTGACCGGTCGTTCCTCGTGCGCCTGGGCGGCCGGAGCCGCGAGGAGGGCGGCGACGAGCGCCGCCAGGACCGCCAGGAGTCTTCGTGTCCACGACATGTGCGGGAGAGTAGAGCATTGTTCAACTCTTGCAACCCCCCTGTGCGCCCTGAATACCGTTGACGCACCCCGTTCCGATTCCTACGGTTGTCCATAGGATTCCTTCGGCACCGGGAGCGCACATGAGCGGCATCGAGCAGGCGAGGAAGACGGCGGAAGGGCTGGAACATTCCGCCGGTTTCGGCAATCAGCACAGCTCACAGGCGGTGCCGGGAGCGCTGCCGATCGGCCGCAACTCGCCTCAGCGCGCGCCCCTCGGGCTCTACGCGGAGCAGCTGAGCGGCTCGGCCTTCACCGAACCACGGGCGCACAACCGCCGTTCCTGGCTCTACCGGATCCGTCCGTCGGCCGCCCATCCACCGCTCGCCCGCATCGACAACGGCGCGATCCGGACCGCCCCGTTCACCGAATCCGTGCCCGATCCCAACCGGCTGCGCTGGGATCCGCTCCCCGAGCCCGCGCCCGGGACGGACTTCCTGGCCGGTCTGTGGACCCTCGGCGGCAACGGCGACGCGACGCAGCGCACCGGCATGGCCGTGCATCTCTACCACGCCAACGCGCCCATGACCGACCGGGTGTTCAGCGATTCGGACGGCGAGCTGCTGATCGTCCCGGAGCGGGGCGGCCTGCTGCTCCGTACCGAACTGGGGCTGCTGCGCGCCGATCCGGGGCACATCGCACTGATCCCGCGCGGCGTCCGCTTCCGCGTGGAACTGCTCGACGCCACCGCCCGCGGTTACGTCTGCGAGAACTACGGCCAGCCGTTCACACTCCCCGACCTCGGCCCGATCGGCGCCAACGGTCTGGCGAACGCCCGGGACTTCCTCGCCCCCGTCGCCGCGTACGAGGACGCCGAACGCCCGGTGGAGGTGGTGAACAAGTTCTGCGGGAATCTCTGGTCCGCGACCTACGACCACTCGCCGCTGGATGTGGTCGCCTGGCACGGCAACCACGCTCCGTACGTCTACGATCTGCACCGTTTCAACGTCATCGGCTCGATCAGCTACGACCACCCCGACCCGTCGATCTTCACGGTGCTGACCGCGCCGTCCGACACCCCCGGTCTGGCGGGTGTCGACTTCGTCGTCTTCGCACCGCGCTGGCTGGTCGGCGAGGACACCTTCCGGCCCCCGTACTTCCACCGCAACGTGATGAGCGAGTACATGGGCCTGATCGAGGGCGCGTACGACGCGAAGACGGCCGGCAAGGGCGGTTTCGTCCCGGGCGGCGGCTCGCTGCACAACATGATGTCGGCGCACGGCCCGGACCGGGAGACCTTCGACCGGGCGAGCGCGGCGGAGCTGAAACCGCAGAAGATCGATGACGGTCTCGCCTTCATGTTCGAGACCCGCTGGCCGGTGACGGCGACCGGGCAGGCGGCGACCGCCGGGCATCTTCAGCACGGCTACGACGACGTGTGGCAGGGTCTGAGCCGCAACTTCAGGCCGTAGGCAACGACGCCGCTTCCCGGCCCCCGCGTCGTCGCGGCCACCGTGTCGCAGTACGGAGAGACCAGGTGACCCAGGTGCCTCATATGCCCAAGACGTCCCAGGGGACCGCCTTCGCTCCCGATTCGCTGGTCCTGAACCGCAAACTGCCGCTCTGGTACCAGGTCTCGCAGTCCCTGCGCGCCTCGATACTGGGGCGCGCCAAGGACGCCTCGGCCCGGCTGCCGACCGAGGAACAGCTCGCCGCGCACTACGGCGTCAGCGTGCTGACGATGCGCCAGGCACTCAAGGAGCTGGAGACGGAGGGGCTGATCAGCAGGCACCGGCGGCGCGGCACCTTCATCGAGCCGCGCGCCCGCCGCGTCTCGCCGGTCCGGCTGCTGGGCTCGATCGACGCGATCGTGGCCCAGCAGTCGGGCGAGCGGACCGCGGTCCTCGGCCATGGCCCGGTCGCCGTACCGGGCGATCTCACCGAGTACTTCCCCGAGTGCGCGGAGGTGGTCAGCTACCGCAGGCTGCGCCGCGACGGGGACAGCGGTGAGCCCACCAACTGGGCGCAGAACGCGGTGCGTCCCGAGGTCGCGGCCCGGCTCGACGTCCGCGATCTCGAACGCTGGCCGATGACCAAGGTGCTGCGCGACCGGGTCGGTGTCCGGATCGCGCGCATCACCGACACGGTCGAGGCGCGCCTCGCCGACCCGGTCACGGCCGAACTCCTCCAGGTACCGCTGCTGAGCCCGATCCTGTTCTACACGGGCGTGACGTACGACGAGAGCGGACAGGTGGTGGATGTGGCGCAGATCCGCTACCGGGGCGATCGGTTCTCGTTCTCGGTGACGGTGGAAGCGCACTGACGGTCCGCCCTCCGACGCCGTTACGATGCCGGGGCGGCGTGGCGACGGGGAGGACGACACGGTGGCAGCACAGGCGGCGGCCGGAGCCGGCGGGGACGACGACAGCCCGCTGCTCGACGACCTCATGCCGTGGTCCGTACGGCCCCTGCGGACCGGTCGCCCCTGGGTGACCGCCCCGGACGCCGCTTCGCTCAAGGCCCGTTGGGAGCGGCTGGTCCGGGCCGGGGCCGCCGAGCGCGAACGGCTGTTCCGGCCCACTCGTTCCCGTACCCCGCAGACCCCGGTGGCGGCGCTTCCCGGGCAGGCCACCGGCACCGGCCGGTTCGCCCGCGAGTCAGGGCCGTGTCCCGAGCCGGTACGGATCCTGCACGGCCCGTTCGACGAACAGTGGCTGATCCCCGACCACCGGCTGATCGATGCCGCCCGTCCCGAGCTGTGGCGGGTCGCCGACGGGCACCAGCTCTTCGCCGTCGAGCACGGGTACGTGCCCCAGGACACCGGGCCCGCCCTGTCCGTGACGGCGCTGCTGCCGGGCGGCCATTCCCCCGCCGGCCGGCCGGGCCGGATCCGGCCGCTGTACCGGCGCCCCGGCGGCCTCGAACCCAATCTGGCCCCCGGACTGCTCGCCCTGCTCCGTGACCGCCACGGGGACACGGTCACCGAGCGCTCCGTGCTGGCCTGGACGCTCGCGGCGGCCCGCCACTCCCCCGCCGGCTGCGTGGTGCCCCTGCCCGCCGACCCGGAGCGCTGGTCCGCGGGGGTGGAGCTGGGACAGGAGCTGCTGCGGCTGGAGCTGCGCGGTGCCCGTGGCGGGGAGCGCCCGCGGCTGCCCGGTGGGCGCCGCCCCTACGTGCGGGCCTCGGTTCCGCCCGTACCGACCGCACTGGGGTACGACCCGGCAGACGAGACGCTCACGCTGGGCACGGGCCGGATCTCGCCCGTGCCGGCCGGGGCCTGGGAGTTCCGGGTCGGCGGGGTCCGGATGCTGGAGCTGTGGTTCGAGCGGCGCGCGGGCGCGGGAGCGGCGGGCACGGACACTCTGGAAGCGGTCCGGCCCCGTGTCTGGCCCCAGGAGTGGACCTCGGAGCTGCTGGAACTGATCACCGTGCTCGCGCTGCTCGACGGGCTCCGGCCCCGGCGGGAGGGCCTGGCCGACGGTCCGCGGATCACGGCCGGCGAGCTCCGCGCGGCGGGCGTCCTGCCGGCCCCGGCGGCGGCCCGGCGGCCCGCGTCGGTGCTCGATCACCGGGAAGAGGGCCCGGACGGGCAGTTCGCGCTGCTGTGACGGGGCGCCGGGGCCGCGCGCTACCGGTCGAAGGAGTCCAGCACCCGGTCGAGCATCCGGTCGAAGACCCCGTCCAGATCGATCGGTCCGGGATCCTCCGCGAATCCCGCGGCGATCCGTGGATACTTCCCGGTCGCGATCCGGCTGACCAGATAGCCGGTGCGCACGGCGTGCTCCTGCTCCTCGGACCAGGGCAGCGACCGGCTGCGCTCCGCCGTGGCGATCTCGTTGGCCATATAGGTGGTGATCACGCCGTTGACCAAGGCGATGAGTTCCATCTTCTCGCCGAACCGTGCGTCGACCCCGTCCAGGCAGCTGAGCGAGTACTCCAGATACCGCAGGGAGTTCGGGCTGAAACCGTACACGGGTGACATCAGCCGGGGCACCCAGGTGTGACGGCGCATCATCGCGCGGGCCTGATGGGCCAGCGCGACGAGATCGGCGCGCCAGTCGCCGGTGGGCTCCCGGTACTCGTACTCGGCACTGACCGCATCGAGCATCAGCTCGTGGAGGTCCTCCTTGCGGGGCACGTAGTTGTAGAGCGACATCGTGCCGCAGCCCAGCTCCGCCGCCACCTTCCGCATGGAGACCGCGTCGAAGCCCTCCGCGTCGGCGATCCGGACGGCGGCCGCCGCGATGTCGGCGCGGCTGAACGCGGGCCTGGGGCCGCGGCCCGCACGCTCGGGGCGCGCCCAGATCACTTCGGGTACAGCGGGTCGCCCCACCATGGATCATCACCTCGCCCACCATGGTAGTTACGTACACCGTACGTAGTGCGGTACGGTGAGTCGCATGACAACTACGTACGCTGTACTTAGTGAAGGTCTGGAGAAGCGGTACGGCGATGTCCACGCGCTGCGCGGGCTCGATCTCGCGGTCGCCGAGGGCACCGTCTGCGGAGTACTGGGGCCGAACGGCGCGGGCAAGACCACCGCGGTCCGGGTCCTCACCACGTTGACCGTGCCGGACGGCGGAAGCGCCCGGGTCGCGGGCCACGACGTGGTGCGCGAGGCGGGCGCGGTGCGCGCGGCGATCGGCGTCACCGGGCAGAGCGCCTCGGTCGACGGCGAACTGTCCGGCCGGCAGAACCTGCGGCTCTTCGCCAAGCTGCTCCGGTTCCGCGGCGAGGCCGCGCGCAGCCGGGCCGACGAACTCCTGGAACGCTTCGAACTGGACGACGCCGCCGACCGCCCGGCCCGCACCTACTCCGGCGGGATGCGCCGCCGTCTCGACCTCGCCGCCAGTCTGCTGACCCGGCCGCGGGTGCTCTTCCTGGACGAACCGACCACCGGGCTCGACCCGCACAGCCGCAACCAGATCTGGGCGGCGGTACGGGAGCTGGCCGGCCTGGGCACCACCGTGCTGCTCACCACGCAGTATCTGGAGGAGGCCGACCGACTGGCCGACGACATCGTGCTGATCGACCGGGGCCGGGCCGCCCACCGCGGCACCCCCGCCGAACTGAAGTCCCGTATCGGCAGCTGTGCCGAAGTGGTCGTCACCCATGAGTCGGCGCTGGTCCCGGCGGCAGCCGTCCTCGATCAGCTCACCGGCGCACAACCGGTGCTCGACCGCGAGCGCCGCACCGTGGGCGCCGTCACGACCGACCTCACGCTCACCCTCCCCCGCATCGTCCGCGAACTCGACGCGGCCGGCGTACCGCTGGTCGACGCGAGCCTGCGCCCGCCGACGCTCGACGAGGTCTTCCTCCGCCTGACCGGCCGCAACGACGGCCGCACCTCCCCGCCCCCGAAGGAGACGGCAGCATGAGCAGCATCGCACCGGCCCACGAGCCGGCCGTCGCGTCCGCCACGAGCACCCCGGCCGCCGACGCCCTGGCCATGCTGGGCCGCCATCTGCAGCGGATCAAGGCCGCGCCGGGCGTGATGATCCTGACCCAGACCATGCCGATCACGATGCTGCTGTTCTTCGGCTACGTGTTCGGCAGCGCGCTGGCCATGCCCGGCCAGGAGTACCGCGCGTTCCTGGTGCCGGGCCTGCTGGCGGCGACGGCGGCCAACGGGATCATGGTCGGAATGTTCCAGGCGTCGCAGGACTGCGACCGCGGAGTGATGGACCGGTTCCGTACGCTGCCGATGAGCCGGACCGCCGTACCGTTCGGCCAGACCGCCGCGGATCTGCTGACCACGGCCATCGGCATGGTTCCGCTGATCCTGGTCGGACTCGCGGTGGGCTGGCGGATCGAGGGCGGCCCGCTCGCCGCTGCGGTCGCCTTCGGGCTGCTGCTGCTCCTCCGGTTCGCCACGTCCTGGCTCGGCTGCTGGCTGGGTCTGCTGATCCGCAACGAGGAGGTGGCCGGCCAGCTGGGCAGTGCCACCTTCATCCTGCCGCTGATGTCGAGCGCGTACATTCCGACCGACAACCTGCCCGGCTGGCTGCGCACGGTCGCGGAGTGGAACCCGATCAGCGCCATGGCCTCGGCCACCCGCGATCTGTTCGGCAACGCGTCCCCGTCCGTCGACGGCGCCTGGCCGGTCGCCCATCCGGTGGCCGGGACGCTCGCCTGGTCGGCAGTGCTTCTCGCGGCGTTCGTGCCGCTGACCGTACGGCGTTACGCGCGCGGCGGCGAATGACCGCGGCGCACCGCCGTCAATGCGGCAGCGCGGTGGGGCGGTCCAGGGCGCCGAGCAGGCTGATGAAGCTCGACTCCAGGAAGGCGCCGAGCTCCGCCGGACCGTCGGGCCCGCCGGACGGCCAGCTGGTGACGGCCTCCTCGGCGAACGCCATCCAGGCCCTGGCCGCGACCGGCAGCCGCGGCGAGTCCGGCATCCCGAGCCGTCGCTGGGCCTCCTCCACCCGCCGGGCGAGGACGCCTCTGGTGCGCTCGACGATGTCCTCCACCGCCGGCTGACTGCCGGCGGCGCCGCGGACCAGGGCGAGGTACACCTTGCGGTGCTCCAGTACGTACGCCACGAAGCCGGTGATGAACGACCGCAGCCAGGGGACGGGCTCCAGCGAGGAGTCCGGTTCCGTGGCTGCGGCGAAGCCGTCGCACTCCTGCCGCACGACGGCGCGGTAGAAGTCCCGCTTGGAGTCGAAGTAGTGGAAGAGCAGCCCCCGCGAGATACCGGCGCGGCGCGCCACCTCGTCCGTGGAGAGCTCGTCCAGTGACCGGTCGGCGAGCATGTCGAGCCCGATGGCGACCAACTGGGCCCTTCGTTCGTCGGGGCTCAGGCGCGCGGCTCGCTTTTCGGGCATGCGAGCAGTCTAGTAAGTACTTCGGCACCGAATTATTTCGGCATACCGCTCGGCATGGCCGGATGCCTCGGCGAGCACACCGAAGCGCCGCTGCGAGCCCTGGGGATGACGGGAGGACTGACAGCAGCGCAGTGCCGGGACGGTGTGGTCACCCGAGCGGGCGGCCTGGCCGGGGAGCCCGAGCAGTGGACCGATGGGGCCGTGACGGGCCGTCGGGTCAGTGGCGGCTGCCGAAGAGCGAGCGGCGCAGCCGACGCAGCGGCGCGAAGAGCGAGACCCGCGCACTCCTGCTCCGATGGCTGTGGGCGGCGTCGCGCGAGGTGAGCTCGCGCATCAGCAGTGTCGCCTCCGCCGCCTCCCGCTGCGGGACGGCAGGGCCGCCGAGCACCGCGAGATGGCGGTCGAGGCGCGAACTCGTCGCACTGCTTCCGCATGTGATGGCAGGCACACGCGGCCTGCTGCGCATCGCTATCTGTTCCATGTCACTCCCCACCCGTACGAGGGCACCCGGCCCGGGCAGGTTAACCCTAACCCCCCGCGACGACACCCGTGTATCCCGGTCGCGGGATTGAGCACACACATACGGAGGTTGACGGTCGACATCCGAATCCGCCCGATTCCAGGGCGAGTTGGACAGATCGGAAGTGATTCGTCCGCGATGGACCGCCGGCCTGCCGGACGGAGACCCCTGCGGACGGGGGTCTCCTGCCCGTCGGCCGGCCGGACGGGCCCGGCGCATGACGAGCGTGGATCAGGCCGCCGATTTGAACGCGGGCAGATAGCCGCCCGACTGTCCGGCCGCGGTGGGGTGGTAGGACTCACCGATGTTGAGCCAGTTGAGGCTGTGCAGCCAGGCGTCTCCGGAGCAGATCTCGTGTCCGGTGAACTTCCCCGCGACATCGGCGTAGGTGAAGCCGTGGTCGGCGGCACGCTTGGCGGTCGCCGCGTTCAGGTAGTCGGCGGCACCGTTGATCGCGGTACGCACCTTGTCGCTCAGGCCGACGACGCAGCTGCCGCCGATCTTGTAGAAGCGCGGGTACCCGAGGACGACGACGCGGGCGGACGGCGCCTTGGCGCGGATCGCCGAGTACACCGAGTCGAGGTTGCCGGGCAGGGTGGTGTCGACAAAGCTGCGAGCCGTGGCGATCCGGCTGAGGCAGGTGGCCTCCGACTGGAGGACACAGGTGGTCATGACGTCGGCGAAGCCCGCGTCGTTGCCGCCGATGGATATCGAGACGAGGTCGGTCGAGGCGTTCAGGGGGCCGAGCTGACCGGCCTTGACATCACCCGTGCGGGCACCCGAGCAAGCGGTGAAGGCGAAGGACGAGGGCGAGTTGGCGGCGGCCCAGAGTGCGGGGTAGGCCTTGGTGCTGCGCTTGCAGTCGCCGCTGGCGCTGTCGTAGCTGCCGGATCCGACACCCGAGGAGTACGAGTCGCCGAGTGCGACGTAGTCGACGGCCTGGACGGACGAGGCGGCATCGGCGGTGGCCGCTCCGGTCAGCGCGAGTACGGCACCGAGCAGGACCGATGACGAGAACGCCACGAGTCTGGACATCTTCATGGAACCTCCCTTGGACCGACCGGCAGGATCTCCGCCTGGTCTGCCGAGTCCGTGGTAGCAGCACCTGCACCTCTACCGGAAGTGTCCATGCCAAGTTGGTCCAACGAGTTGTCCTCCGCGCCCCCCTGAGGACACGTCGGATCCGCTGCCCGACCGTCCGAAGCGGGGAGGAAGGTGGTGAAACCCGGGTGCGTCGGGTGTCCCCTTGCCGGATCATGGGCGCCATGCCTGCCAACCCCGAGTCCGCGCTGCCGATCCGGCTCACCGTCGACGACAGCGATTCCCCGTCCGACGTCGTCGACGCGCTGTTCCTCGGCCGCTTCGCGACGGGCGAGCAGCCGTACTCGCACAGCTCCTCCCTGGATCGCGTCAAGGCCAAGGCGACCCTGCTGCCTCCGGCGGCCGAGGTGCTGCGTGCCGCGCGCGACGACGACCGCAGCGCCACGCTGGCCGAGGGCGACGGCTGGACGCTGCTCGTCTCGCGGTGGAACCGCGGCGCCGACGTCACGGTCACCGCCACCAGCGCGGAGCTGGCCAGGAAGATCCTCGGCCAGGCGACGGACGGTGCGAGGGACGAACCGGAGCCGCAGCCCGAGAACGTGACGATGGGTTTCTGGTACGTGTCCCCGCGACGCGGCCCGTACCGCACCACCCGGCAGATCGCCGCCGGCGCCTGGGACGAGGTCCGCGCCAACTACACCGCGCCCGTGGCCGATGCCATGGACCGGCTGATGAAGGTCACCCCCGATGACATCGCGGGCCGGCTGCTCCTGCTGCACGGTCCGCCCGGCACCGGCAAGACCTCCGCGCTGCGCACCCTCGCGCGCTCGTGGCGGGACTGGTGCCAGGTCGACTGCGTGCTCGATCCGGAGCGGCTCTTCAACGACGTCGGCTATCTGATGGACATCGCCATCGGCGAGGACGACGGCACGGCGAAGGGCCGCTGGCGGCTGCTGCTCCTGGAGGACTGCGACGAGTTGATCCGCGGCGAGGCCAGACACACGGCGGGCCAGGCGCTCTCCAGGCTGCTGAACCTCACCGACGGACTGCTGGGCCAGGGACGCAACGTGCTGGTGGGTGTCACCACCAACGAGGACCTGGAGCGGCTCCACCCGGCGGTGGTCAGGCCCGGCCGCTGCCTCGCCAGGATCGAGGTGGGCCCGCTGACCCGCAAGGAGGCGGTGGGCTGGCTGGGTACGGAGGAAGGGCTCGGCCGCGAGGGCGCCACACTCGCCGAGCTGTACGCGCTGCGGCGCGGCAGCGGTCCCGCGTCGGTGCCGAAGCAGGATTCAGGCGCGGACGCGGGCCTGTACCTCTGAGCCCGGCGGCCCGCCGCCCTCGGCCGCCCCTGACGGGCCGCAGGACCGAGCCGGTGCGGGCGACCGAGGGCAGACCCGCCACCGGTCGGCCCCGGCCCCGGCCCCGGCAACAGCAACGGGCACGGGCAACGGGCAACGGGCAACGGGCAACGGCAACGGCAACGGCAACGGCAACGGCAACGGCAACGGATCAACGCGTCGCGTACGCCGCCCGCACCGCGTCCTCGGCCAGGGACAGCGCCTCGGCCCGCGACAGGCCCAGCCGCCGGGCCTGCTCCGCGTACTCCTGGGCGGCGGCCGCCGCATGACGGTCCGCCGCGTCCCCGGCGGCAGCGATGAACGTGCCGTTGCGCCCACGGGTCTCGATCACCCCGTCGGTCTCCAGGGCCCGGTACGCCTTGGCCACGGTGTTCGCGGCGAGGCCGAGCTCCTCGGCGAAGCCGCGTACGGTCGGAAGTCTGAAGCCGACGGGCAGCGCGCCGGAGCGGGCCAGCTCGGAGATCTGCGTGCGCAGTTGCTCGTACGGGGCGGTACCGGCGTCCGGATCAAGCGCGATCTTCAGGGTCACGCCCCGATTCTCCCCCACCGGCGGGAAAATCAGGGGCGGCCCGTGCGTGCCCACACGTAACGTCCGGCCCATGACTGTCCTCGTTCGCGATTTCCTGCCCGCCGATGCCGAGGCCTGGGTGCGGGTCCGGCGTGCCGCACTGCCCTACATCGTGACGACTCCCGAGCTGGTCGCCTTCGATCTGTCCTGCGCCCATCCCGGCAAGCGCTACCGGCTGCTGGTCGCCGAGGAGGACGGGGAGCTCATCGGGACCGCGCAGGTCGGCCTCGTCCACGACAGCCCCGAACCCGGCCAGGCGTTCTTCAACCCGTACACGCATCCGGATCGCACCGGGCGCGGGGCCGGTGGGTTGCTGCTGAGCGCGGCCGAGGAGCATCTGGCGCAGGAGGGCGCGCTCGCGATCTACACCTGGGTGCTCGACACCCCGTCGAACCGCGCCTTCGCGGAGAAGCGCGGCTACACGGCCAGCCGCTCGGCCCACTTCCTCCACCTCGACCTGGCCCACGGGACACTGCCGCCCCGTCAGGAACTGCCGAGGGGCGTCGAGCTGCGGACCGCCGCCGACTTCGCGGACGACCCGCGCCCGCTCTTCGAGGCGGACGCCGAGACCACGGCCGACGAGCCGAGCGACACCCCGATGGAACTGTCCGACTACGAGGACTGGCTGAATCACACCTGGCGCAACCCCGCGCTCGACCACGAGCTCACCTCGGTCGCGATGGTGGACGGGGAGGTGGCGGCGTTCAGCGCGGCGCAGACCGACGGACTGACCCGCTACATGTCGGGGATGACCGGAACCCGCCGGGCGTACCGCAACCGGGGCCTTGCCAGGCTCGCCAAGAACGACTCGCTGCACCGGGCGCGCGCCGCCGGATACACGGACGCGTACACCGGCAACGACGCGGACAACGGCCCGATGCTGGCCGTCAACCGATGGTTCGGCTACGAAATCTGCGCCACGGAGGTGCGCCATGTCCGCAAGCTCGGCTGAGACCGCGTTGGTGGTCGCCCTGGTGAAGGCCGGGCGGACCAAGATCCGCTATCCGGCGGACGTGGTCCGCGACGACGGCACCCGGGTGACGGTGCGTGCGCCCTGGGCGGCACCGGGGGTCCGCGACTTCGGCTTCGTACGGTTCGAGCCGGGCGACGTGTTCACCGAGCACTACTGGCGCGACCGCTGGTTCGCCGTGAAGGAGGTCCGTGGCAGCACGGGCGGGCTCAAGGGCTGGTACTGCGACATCACCCGCCCCGCCGTGCTGCGGGACGGGGAGCTCCTGGTCGAGGATCTGGACCTGGATCTGTGGGTGTCGGCGGACGGTTCGTCCGTGCTCCGGCTGGACGAGGACGAGTTCGAGGAGAGCGGGCTCGCCGAACGCGATCCGGCGGCGGCCGGGGCGGCCCGCCGGGCACTGGACGAACTGGAACACCTGGCACGCACGGAGGGACTCGCGGCGCTGCTGGCCTGACGCGCCGAGCCCCGTCCGTCCGCCGGGGTTCCCGCCGCCGGGACCCCGGGCGGTCGAAACCCGGCCGTGGCGGTCCGCCGTGCACGGGGCGGTGGCGTGCGCCCCGTGCACGGCGACGGGTCCGGGATTCGCTCCCGCCCCCCTGCGCACCGGCCGGGAGCGGTTTCCGTGATCAGCGGTTGATCCGAGACCGACCGGCAATGGGGGGCGGCGTCGCGGGGCCGGGCACGCACATCTGCGGCGTTGTCGCCGGTCACCAACGCTCCGCGTCGACTCCCTCCTCCGCCTCGCAGCCGCACGCACCCGGCCCCGCTCCTTCTTCCACCCCCCATGTGCCGGTCGGTCTAAAGTGCTCAGGCCAGTTCCCCACCGGTGACCTGAGAAGGAATCACGGATTATGCCGACTGAGACGTTCGAGTTTCAGGTGGAAGCGCGCCAGCTTCTGCAGATGATGATCCACTCGATCTACTCGAACAAGGACGTGTTCCTGCGCGAACTCGTCTCCAACGCCTCCGACGCGCTCGACAAGCTGCGACTCGAAGCACTCCGCGACGACTCGCTCGGCGCCGACGTGTCCGACCTCCACATCGACATCGAGACCGACCGGCAGTCCCGCACGCTGACCGTGCGGGACAACGGCATCGGCATGTCGCACGACGAAGTCGTCCAGCTGATCGGGACCATCGCCAACTCCGGCACGGCGAAGTTCCTGCGGGAACTCAAGGAGGCCGAGGACACCGCCGCGGCCGAAGGGCTGATCGGCCAGTTCGGTGTCGGTTTCTACTCCAGCTTCATGGTGGCCGACGAGGTCACGCTGCTGACCCGGCGCGCGGGCGAGAGCCAGGGCACGCGCTGGACGTCGAGCGGCGAGGGCACGTACACGATCGAGACCGTCGACAGCGCCCCCCACGGCACCGCGGTCACGCTGCGGCTCAAGCCCGAGGACGCCGACGACCGGCTCTACGACTACACCGCCCCGTGGAAGATCAGGGAAATCGTCAAGCGGTATTCGGACTTCATCACGTGGCCCGTCCGCATGGCCGCGGAGACCGCCTCCGACGACACCTCGAAGCCCGTCGAGGGGACCGACGGCGACGCCCCGCGCGAGCCCGAGACCCTGAACTCGATGAAGGCCCTCTGGGCACGCTCGCGCGACGAGGTCACGGACGACGAGTACCACGAGCTGTACAAGCACATCAGTCACGACTGGATCGCCCCGCTCGAAACCATCCGGCTGCAGGCGGAGGGCACTTTCGAGTACCAGGCACTGCTCTTCATCCCGTCGCACGCGCCCCAGGACCTCTTCATGCAGGGGTACAAGCGTGGCATCCAGCTCTATGTGAAGCGCGTCTTCATCATGGACGACTGCGAAGCGCTCATGCCGCCGTACCTGCGCTTCGTGAAGGGTGTCGTCGACGCGCAGGACCTGTCGCTCAACGTGTCGCGCGAGATCCTCCAGCAGGACCGCCAGATCCAGCTGATGCACCGGCGTCTGGCGAAGAAGGTGCTGTCGACGGTCAAGGACATGATGTCCGCCGACCCGGAGCGCTACGCCACACTCTGGCGGGAGTTCGGCCGCGTCCTCAAGGAGGGGCTGCTGAGCGACTTCGAGAACCGCGACGCCATCCTCGGCGTCGCCTCCTTCGCCACGACCCACAACAAGGACGAGCCGACCACGCTGCGGCAGTACGTGGAACGGATGAAGGACGGCCAGGAGCACATCTACTACCTCACGGGTGAGTCCCGGCAGGCCATCGAGAACTCCCCGCACATGGAGGCGTTCCGGGCCAAGGGCGTCGAGGTGCTGCTGCTGACCGATCCCGTCGACGAGGTGTGGGTCGAGGCGGAACCCGAGTTCGACGGCAAGCAGTTGCGGTCCGTCGCCAAGGGCGAGGTCGACCTCGGTACCGAGGAGGAGAAGAAGGAGGCCGCGACCGAGCGCGAGAACCGGCAGCAGGAGTACGCGGATCTGCTCGCCTGGATGACGGACCGGCTGAGCGGGACCGTGAAGGAGGTACGGCTCTCCTCGCGCCTCACCGTCTCGCCCGCCTGCATCGTCTCGGACACGCACGACGTGACACCGGCGCTGGAGAACATGTACCGCGCCATGGGCCAGCCCGTCCCGCACGTCAAGCGCATCCTCGAACTCAACCCGGAGCACCCACTGGTCAGCGGCCTCAGGCGGGCGCACTCCGAGAGGAGCGAGGAGTCCGGCACCGGCCTGGAGGAGACGACCGAGCTCCTCCACGACCTGGCGCTGCTGGCCGAGGGCGGCGAACTCGGCGACCCGTCGCGATTCGTCAGGCTGATGGCCGACCGCCTGGAGCGCACCCTGTGAGCCGGGGCCACGACGCCCCGGACAGCCCCCGGGGCCTGCCCGGGGGGTCGGGGCCGGACAGGCCCTGAGGGCTGTCCCGTGGTCGCAGGGGCGGTCAGGCCCCTGCGCCACCGGGGTCGGGCCGTCCGGCGCCCGGAGAAGCGGACCGTCGGGCAGAACGCCGAGGCGGTACGCGTCCGCCGGGAGGAGCACCGGCCGGCGATACGCACGGGGGCGTACACCGGGGGCGCCGGGGTGCTCCCCGCCGGTCGGGCCGGCCGCCGCCCCGACCGGATCACCGGCCGGAGCGAACGGTCCGACTCTTCCGGTGAACGGCCTCGACCGGGCGGCGGGACATCAGCTTCCGAAGCCGAGACCGAGCCGGTCGAGGGTCTTGAGCCAGAGGTTGCGTCGCCCGGAGTTCTCGTCCGCGCGGGCGAGAGACCATCTGGTGGCCTGGATTCCCGCCCAGCGGACCGGTTCCGGCGGAAACGGAAGGGGCTTGCGCCGCACCATCTCCAGCCGGGTCCGCTCGGTGCGCTCGCCCGCCAGCAGGTCGAGCATCACCTCGGCACCGAAGCGGGTCGCACCCACGCCGAGGCCGGTGAATCCGGCCGCGAAGGCGACCCGGCCCCGGTGGGTGGTGTCGAAGAACGCGGAGAAGCGGGTGCAGGTGTCGATGGCGCCGCCCCAGGCGTGGGTGAAGCGCAGCCCTTCCAGTTGCGGGAAGGTCCGGAAGAAGTGCTGGGCCAGGGTGGCGAAGGTCTCCGGCCGCTGGTCGTGCTCGGCACGCACCCGGCCCCGGTAGTGGTAGAGGGTGTCGTAGCCGCCCCACAGGATGCGGTTGTCGGTCGAGAGCCGCACGTAGTGGAACTGGTTGGCGGCGTCGGAGAATCCCTGCCGGTTGTGCCAGCCGACGGAGGCGAGCTGTTCGTCCGTCAGCGGCTCCGTCATCAGCGCGTAGTCGTACACGGGGACGGTGTAGAGGCGGTGCCGCTTGACCAGCGAGGGGAAGGCGTTGGTCGCGAGGGCGACCCGGTCGGCCAGGACGCGTCCGTACGGGGTGCGCACCGTGATCCCTGGGCCGGACTCCTCGACGGCCGTCGCCCGGGTGCGCTCGTGGACGCGTACGCCGAGGTCCAGACAGACCTGCTTGAGGCCCCATGCGAGACGTGCCGGGTTGAGCATCGCCGTGCCCTCGTCGTCCCGGAGCGCGCCCAGGAAGGTCGGTGAATTGATCTCGGCGCGGGTCCGGTCGGCGTCGAGCACCGTCTGCTCGGAGCCGTAGCGGGCGGCGAGCGCGGCCATCTCGTGCAGGTCGTCGACCTGGTACGGCTCGGTCGCCACGTTGAGGGCGCCGGTGCGCTCCCAGTCGCATTCGATGCCGTAACCCCTGATCGTGTCCTCGATCGCCTGGAGGTTCCGGATGCCGAGCCGTTCCAGCTCGGCAAGCTCGTCGGGCCAGCGCTCGAAGCCATTGCCCAGACCGTGGGTGAGGCTGGATTCGCAGAATCCGCCGTTGCGCCCGGACGCGGCCCAGCCGATCTCCTCGCCCTCGATCAGGACGACGTCACGGGAGGGGTCGCGCTCCTTGGCGATCAGGGCGGTCCACAGGCCGCTGTAGCCGCCACCGACCACGAGCAGATCGCAGCGGGTGTCGCCGACCAGGGCCGATGTGACCTGCGGGCGACCGGGGTCGTCCAGCCAGAACGGGGTGGGGCAGGCATCCCGGAGCGCGTGGACGGGATCCATGGAGGACTCCTCGGGTGGTTCGTTGTGCGGCTGGGCCTATGGGTCCCGCCATCACACGCCACCCTGCGAAGTGTGTCAACGGTGTTGACGTAAGCCTCATGGCGCCGCGGCTCGCCCGGAACGGAGGCCGGCACGGCCAGGATCCCGGCCCGTGCCCGTCCGGCCCGTGCCCGGGCGGGCCGCGTGGCGCGAGCACCCGATCCGGGCTCAACCGGCCTCCCGGCCCGCCCGGGGCAGCCTGGCCTCGACGGCGTCGAGCAGCAGCTCCAGCGCGAACGGATAGCCACTGAGCATCATGTCGGCCGCCAGCAGCTGCGCGGTGGCGGCGATGTGGGGATAGGAGCTCGCGTCCAGGCGGCCGTAGCGGTCCTGCCACACCTGGAGATCGGCCGCCTGCGCGGGAGCCGGCAGGGCGAGCGCCGCCGCGTCCAGGGCCGCGAAGGCGAGCGCCTGGTCCACGAAGGCGTGATAGATCCGCACCGCTTCCCCGTCCCGGAAGCCCGCCGACCGCAGCACGCCGAGGATCGTCTCCACGGCCCGCATCTCGTTGTCCCGCCCGGTCGTCCGGTGCGCCGCCAGCAGGGCGGCCTGCGGATGCGCCTGGTACGAGGCATGGACGCGCAGACCCAGCTCGCACAGGTCGGTACGCCACTCACCGGTGGACTTCCAGCCGTGCTGGGCACGGCCGATGAGCTCGTCCGCGATCGCGAGCAGCAGGTCGTCGGTGTTGCGGAAGTACCGGTAGAGCGCACTGGGGTCGGCGCCCAGAGCCGCTCCCAGTCGCCGGACCGTCAGCGCCTCCGCACCATGCTGACCGACCAGCCGCAGGGCCGTCTCCACGATGATCCGCTCGGACAGTACCGTGCCCTGCTTCGTCGGCCTTCTGCGCCGCCGCTGCGGCTCCGGAACCACACGCTCATTCATGGCGCGGAGCTTATGACAACAGCATTGACGTGTGAAGAGGGCAACGGTTTCATGGCCTGCCATCCGGACCCTCCGGCCACCTTCCCCGAGCGAGGCGACGACCGTTGGTGGTACCAGTGAAAAGTGCAAGCAGCACGCCGAGGAGCAGCGTCCAGGCCCCACAGGCCGCGATGCGGAAGTCCATCGGCGTCGTCGACGGCATCGTCCTCGCCGCGTCGAGCACCGCGGCGACCAGCAGTATCGGCATCGGGCTCGGCCTGATGGCGAGCATCGTCGGCCTGCACCTACCGGCGATCATGCTGCTGGCCTTCCTGCCCGTGCTCGGCATAGCCGGCGGATACGGGCGGCTCAACCGCGTCGAGCCCAACGCCGGCAGCAGCTACAAGTGGGTCGGCCACATCTTCAGCCCCTGGCTGGGATTCCTGATCGGATGGGTCAACGTCGTCGGCACCATCGTGTTCATGGCCTACACCACGACCGTGACGGGCTCGGCGACCATCCAGCTCCTCGGCCAGGCCTCCGTCCACAGCGTCGCCGGCCTCTCCCTCGATCCGGACTCCACCCTCCAGTCCACCCTGCTCGGCATGGCCGTCCTGGTCGCCGCCGCGCTGGTCGCCGTTCGCGGGCTCGACCTCGCGGCACGTCTGCAGAAGTACCTGCTGATCTTCGAGTACGGCGTGCTGCTCGCCTTCTGCGGCTATGGCCTGTTCGCCGGGGACCAGCCCTTCTCGCTCCAGTGGTTCAACCCCTTCGACATCCCGTCAGCAGCGGCCCTCGCCCAGGGCATGGTGCTCGCGGTCTTCTGCTACTGGGGCTTCGAGTCGGTCTTCAGCGTCGGCGAAGAGGTCAGCGACCCGCGGGACGCCTCCCGTGGCGGGTTCATCGCCCTGACCGTCATGCTGCTCCTCTTCCTGCTCGCCGGAACCGCCTTCCAACGGGTCCTGCCACTGGACGAACTGGCCGACAACGGCGCTCAAGGACTCGCCTACTTCGGTATGAAGCTCGCCGAGCAGCCGCTGGCCGCGCTGCCGCTCATCGCCCTCATGTTCTCCGCGGTGGCCTCGCTCCAGGCCTCGGTCATCCCCACCGCCCGCGGGATGTACGCGATGGGCCGCGACGGCGTTCTCGGCTCCGTCTGGACGCGGCTGCACCCCCGGCACGGGACCCCCGCCGTCGGCACCCTGCTGATCACCGCGATCGCTCTGGTCCTCGCCGCGATGGCGCTGGTCATCCCCACCGTCAACGACCTGATCTTCGCCGCCGTCAACGCGATCGGCATCGTCGTCGCCCTCTACTACGCACTCACCGCCGCAGCTGCCGCGGTGCGCTTCCGACACCTGCTGCGCACGTCGCCGCTGGAGGCCCTGCGCGCTGTCGTCGGACCCGTGCTGGGCGCGCTCGCGCTGCTCGCCACCGGCGGCTACCTCGCCTGGACCTTCTACCGCTCCGCCGATCACTTCGAAGTCTCCGCCGACAACGGCTGGTTCGCACTGCTCGTCCCGGTCCTGATGATCGGCTCCGGACTGCTGGCCGCCGCGTGGGCCCGCTGGCACCGCCGGTCGCCCTACTTCACCCCCGCCCGCGACGCCACCGTCGACGGCGAGCTCAGCACCGCCGTCCGACCCGGCGAACAGCGCCGCGCACCCACCCGACTCCTCTGATTCATCCGGTTCCTCTGATCCATCTGATTGCTCTGATCCATCTGATTCATCACCAAGGACCCTCACATGACCGACCTCACCGACCTCGCCCATCTGCCGGCCACCGAGGCCCTGCGCCGCTTCCGCGACCGCTCCCTGTCGCCGGTCGAGCTGATGACCGCGATCATCGCGCGTGCCGAAGCCGTCGAGCCGAAGGTCAACGCCCTTGCCGAGCAGACCTTCGAAGAGGCACTCGCCGCCGCCCGCGAGGCCGAGGCCCGGTACGGGGGCAGGGGCGAAGCACCTCGCGCACTGGAGGGCCTCGCCGTCGCGACGAAGGAGGAACAGCCCATCGCGGGCCGTCTCATCACGGACGGCTCCCTGGCCTTCCAGGGGGAGATCGCCGAGCAGACGCACCCGGTGATCGAGCGGGTCCAGGCCGCCGGCGGCATCGTGCACGCCCGGACCACGACCCCGGAGTTCAGTTGCGCGGGATACACGCAATCACGGCTGTGGGGCGTCACACGCAACCCGTGGAACCCGGAGTTCTCCCCGGGCGGCTCCTCGGGCGGCGCGGGCGCGGCACTCGCCGCGGGTGAGACGACGCTCGCGACCGGCTCCGACATCGGCGGCTCGATCCGCATCCCCGCTTCGTGCACGGGCACGGTCGGCTTCAAGCCGCCGTACGGGCGTGTGCCGGCGATGACGCCGTTCAACCTCGACACGTACTGCCACGACGGCCCGATGGCGCGCACCGTCGCCGACTGCGCCCTGTTGGAGAACGTCATCGCGGGACCCCACCCGTTGGACGCCGTCTCGCTGCGGTCCGAACTCGTCCTGCCCGAACGGTTCGAGAGCGCCGAAGGCCTGCGGGTGGCGCTTTCGGTCACCCTCGGGGACTGGCCGGTCGATCCCGAGGTCGAGGCCAACACCCGCGCGGTCGCAAAGGCGCTGCGCGCGGCCGGTGCCGTCGTCGAGGAGGTGGAGGTCCCCATCATGCGGGCGGACGTGATGCGGGCGTCGATGATCCACTTCGGCTCGATCTTCGGCCCCTACGTCGCCTCGGTCGCCGCCGAGCACGGCGACCGGCTCACCACGTACGCGCTCGACTTCGCCCGGCGGGCCGCCGAGGCCGTCCGCGAGCCCGGCAGCTTCCTGCAGGGCCTCGAGATCGAGGCCGCGGTGCAGACGACGCTCGGTGTGCTGCTGGACCGTTACGACGTCCTGCTGTGCCCGACGACCGCCGTCCCGGCGCTCAGGGCGGACGACGACCACCTCTCGACCAAGGTCGTGATCAACGGCGTCGAGCTGGACTTCTACCTGGAATCCGCGATGACCACGGCGTTCAACATCGCCAGTCGCTGCCCGGTGCTGAGCGTGCCGTCCGGTTTCGCGTCGACCGGAGTACCGACGGGGGTGCAGGTCGTCGGACGCACCTACGACGACGCCACGGTGTTCCGTGTCGCGGCGGCGATCGAGGCCGTCCGGCCCTGGAGCAGTGTCCCGGTGCTCTGACGTGACGTCAGGCCGCCGGAACCGGGGACCGGGTGCTCCGTCGCGGGGCCGGGCACGCCCGGACAAGTCGCCGCCCGCTCTTCGAGGTCGACCCGCCACCGGTGCGGCACCCGGCCTGCCGCCGTCCCGCACGGTGTGGGGTGCGCGAAGTCGCTCCGAACCGGAGCCGAACGCCCTTTCAGTCCCGGCGCCACGCCCATACGTCGGTGTGCGGCGCCGGGGCCTCCGGCCCCGGGCGGGCCGGCGCGACGCCCGCGACCAGCTCCACCTCGTACCCCGCCGCGTCCTCCAGATAGGCGGCGGTGTGCCCGTCGCCGCCCGCATGGGGGTAGCGGTCCGGGAAGAGTGGCCGCCAGCCGTGTTCGGGGGCCCCGGCCACCAGTGCGTCGAGGGTGGCGCGGTCACGGACGTGGAACGCCAGATGGTTGAGCCCGGGGCGGCGGCGGTCGTGCGTCCGCCCGGTCAGGTCGGGTGACTGCTCGACCACCACATAGGTGTCTCCGCGCCGCCAGCTCCGTCCGTTCTCCCAGCGCTGGTACGGGACATGACCCAGCTCGCCGAGCAGCCAGCCCCACCCCCGCTCGGCCGTCGGCAGGTCGGGCACCCACAGTTCGATGTGGTGCACCCCGCCGGTACGGGCCCCGCCGGCCGGCAGCGGGACGGCGCGGCGGATGCCGTGCGGCTGGTACGCGACGGAGTCGCCGTCCTCGTGCCAGTGGATCAGGAAGTGTTCACCCGCACGGTAGCCGTCGAGCCCCGCCCGGCAGTAGGCGACGATGTCGTCCGGGAGGGCGTTCAGCGGGAACCAGGCCAGCTCGGAGCACTTGTCCGGTTCGCGGTTGTACGGCGGGCGGCCGGGGTCGTACTCCGCTTCGAAGAACCAGCCGGTCCGCGGGCTGCCGCCGGGGCCGCGGTGCTGCATGACGAGGGCGACCCGCAGTTCGTCCGGGCCGAGCTCGACGCCGATCTCCTCGGCGGCCTCGCGGATCATCGCCTCGCGGACGTCCTCACCGTCCTCCACGTGTCCGGACGGGCCGTTGAACAGCCCGTCCGCGTACCCCGTGCCGGCCCGGCGGGCGAGCAGGACGTCGGGGCCGCGGCGGAGGATCAGATGCACATCGACGACCTCGGTGTGCCGCCGCGGCGGTTCGGCGCGGGCCACCAGGGCGTAGCGCTCGTCGTCGACCCGCTTGCCCCACAGGGCCGGATCGCCGGAGAGCGGCTCGTGGTGGATGCGCTCGGTGAGCCCCGAGAGCAGTCCGGTCAGCCGCTCGGCGGAGAGGCCGACTCCGCCCCAGACGCCCTCGATCAGGATCAGCCGCCCGCCGGGGCGCAGCAGGGTGAACCAGTGGCGCAGAGCCGCCCCCGGATCGGGCAGCAGCCACACCACATGCCGGACCATGATCACATCGAACCGCTGCTTGCCGACCGGTGGTTGGGACGCGTCCCCGAGGTGCACCCCGGTGCCGGTCCCGGCGAGTTTGACCCGTGCCTGCTCCACCATGCGCGGCGACCGGTCGACGGCGGTGACCCGGTGTCCCTGACCGGCGACGAGCAGGGCAAGGCTTCCGGTGCCGCACCCCAGGTCGAGCACCTCGGAACGCTCGCCGGGCAGCCAGCTCTCCAGCCGCCGCGCCCAGGCGTGCCGGACCGCCGGATCGAGCAGGCCGTGGTCGGGCTCCTCGTCGAAGGAGTCGGCAGCGGAGTCCCAGTCGATCGTCGTCATGGGTCGATCGTGCCACCCGCCACCGACAGCGGCGGCCCGTCGGCCGGAAAGACGCCCCGCCCGGGGTTCCACGGGCGGGGCGTCTCGTGGTTCCGTTCCGGTCCGAACGAAAGGCCTAGCCGATGACGGAGGCGCAGGTGGTGGGAGTGGCGTGGGCCGGATCCAGGGCGTTCGCCACCTCGTGGTAGGCGATCCGGTCGACGGTGCCGATCGCCACGTGCTCGGAGAGGTCGACCGGGCACAGGTCCTGGAGCAGGACGTTGCGTACGTTCGGCCCGTCCAGGAACTGCGTGCGGTACGGGGTCACGACCTCGTCGTACCTGGTCGCGATGACCGTGTAGCGCACGCCGGGCACGGTGTCGCCGCCCGCGTTGAGCTTGGTGATGAAGGGCGAGCCCGCCACCTGGTCGGCGAGACCTGGCGTGTTGGCGTTCAGCAGGTCCTCCGCTCCCGGGAAGTACGGCAGCAGTTTCGTCAGGCCGAGGAGGGTGGTGCCGTGGTTGTCGGGCGCGATCCCGATCATGGCGTTCACCTTCGCGGCCCCGCCGAGGAACTTCAGGTAGTAGTTGGGCATCATGCCGCCCTGGGAGTGCCCGACGAGATCCGCCTCGGACGCCCCGGTGGAGGCGAGCACCCTGTCGACGAACGCAGCGAGCTGGCCGGCCGACTTGTCGATCGGGCCGAGGCCGTTGAAGAGAGGCACGCCGGGCAGTTGCCCGTAGTCCAGCGAGTAGACGCAGTAGCCCCGGTTGACGAGATAGGGGGCGAGGACCAGCCAGTTGTCGATCGAGTTCCCGAAGGTTCCGTGGACCAGGACGACGGGGCGGGGGTGGGCTGCGGAGGGCTTGCAGGAGTAGTCGTTCCAGCCACGGGAGGTGGCGACGGTGGGGGTGGCCGCAGCGGCAGCGGCCGTGGGGGTGGCGACTGCGGCGACGGCGAGGAGCAGTGCGGCGAGGGTTCTCCGCGCACGTGGGGTGCGCGGCGCACGGTTCCGGGGCAGCATCGTGTGGTCTCCTTGCGGCTCAAGGGAGTTGCGATGTCGGTGCGCCCTGCGGCCCGGACCACAAGTTCTGACTGCTGAATTTCTGTGCGCTCATGCCAAATTACGCACGAGTAGAGCGGCGTGGGAAGTTACGCGTCGGTAAAAACTGAGGGTTCATCAATAAGGCCGCCGGCAAATGAGGGTGGGAGAAGGAGCGGGGCCGGGTGCGTGCAGCTGCAGGACGGAGGAGGTAGGCGACGCGAAGCGGGCCCCTCCCCTGCCTTTCGGGCTACGGGGAAGTCGTTGACTGACGAGTATCGCCTACTCGCATACGCCTCGGGGGAGTTGGCGCACTGTCACTGGTTTGCGGCCGGACCTGGGCTCAGGGTGCTCGGCAGCAGGGGGCTCCGGTTCATCCCCGCCGTCAGCGGTTGAGGAAGGAGCAGCTGCGGCCGAGCTCGGTGAAGCCGCGGCAGGAGTACCACTCGCGCGGCCAGTCGGCCACGTCCGCGACGAGGAAGAGCTGCGGGATCCCCGCAGCGGCGGCCAACGCCAGCCCTGTGGCGAGCAGGGTGTCTCCGTGGCCCTGCTTGCGGTGCGGCACGGCGGTGACGAGGTCCTCCAGCTGAGCCAGCCCGGCGGTTCGGTCGAGGTAGAGGTCGGCCCAGGCCGCGATCTCCCCGTCCGGTGTCCGGGCGGCCAGGAAGAACACCTCCTCGGAGCCGCGCAGGCGGGCGGTGCGGCGCTCGGTGAGCTCTCGTGCGAGATCCTCGTCCAAGCCCCAGTCCAGTTGCTGGCGGAACACCGCCGCTCGCAGCTCATCCAGCTCGACCGGGTGCGCGGCGGGTTCGGGCAGCGCGCAGCCGGTTGTCTCCCGGGCCAGTATCAGCTCGGTGTCCCGGTCGTAGCCGGCCGCCGCCAGCACCGGGGTGGCCCGCTCCCCGAGCGCCTCGTCCAGCACCGTGATCCGGTACTGCCGGCGCGGCCCGAGGCCCTGTGCAGCCAGTTCGGGCAGTGCCGCCGGGTCGGCGTCCGAGGCGTCGACGATCAGGCGGTTGTGCTCCTGGGATCGGGAGAAGTCCGGGTCGCGGACGGCGAAGGCCCCGGGCAGCTCGACTGTCTCAGCGGCCTGGCGGCGGGCGAAGGCGGCGCGGAAGGCGGTCACGCGCTCAAGCAGATCCGACATCTTCGTCATGATCGCCCCATCCACTGCCGCGGGCAACAACTTTTCCCCGGCGGGCGCTCCCAGAGGCCGTCACAGGGCCGATCGGCCCGCGAGCCGGCCCGGCATCACGGCCTGTGGGCCGAACCTGGCCCGCAGCCGGTCCGCCACCGCCTCGATCCGGCGCGCCCGCTCGTCCACCGGGTCGAACGACAGCTGGTGCGTGGCCCGTTCGCCGTCCATCAGCCCTTCCGCGCGCAGCGCGATCCCCCGCACCCGGGCCCGCTGCAGAGCGAACGAATCATGGATCCGGTACGCGAGTTCGGTGAGCGCCGCGGAGTGGGCCGTGGGTTCCCGGAGCGTACGGCTGCGGGTCAGCGTCGAGTAGCCGGTCCGGTCGGCATAGCGCACGGAGACCGCCAGCCCCCGGCACACCTGTCCGTCCCCGCGCATCCTGGCCCCCAGCTCCTCGGTGAGCGACATGAGCGCGCGGCGCTGCCGCTCCCGGTCCAGTTCGTCACGCGGGAAGGAGCGTTCGGCGGCGATCGACCGGGCGGCGGCGCCCGGAACGACCGTCGTGCGGTCGATGCCGCGCGCCCGCTCCCACAGTTCGCGACCGGTCCGCACACCGGTGATCCGCTGCAGGGTGCCGAGCGGGGTCGCCGCGATCCGGCCGACGGAATCGAGTCCGTACCCGCACAGGGCGCGGGCCGTCGCCGCCCCGACGCCGTCCAGCGCCGCGGCCGGCTTGGCCGCGAGGAACCCGGCCCCCTCTCCCCCGGGCACCACGAAGGTCGTTCCGGGCGCGGCCTGCCGTGCCGCCATCCGGGCCAGCATCGGGTTCTCCGCGGCCCCGATCGCGCAGTCCACACCGTGCAGGGCGAGCGCACGGATCCGGATCACTGCGGCCAGCCCCGTCACATCCCGCCCGAAATAGCGCAGTG
The DNA here is from genome assembly GCF_044754145.1 of Streptomyces sp. NPDC093149. Taxonomy (NCBI): domain Bacteria; kingdom Bacillati; phylum Actinomycetota; class Actinomycetes; order Kitasatosporales; family Streptomycetaceae; genus Streptomyces; species Streptomyces sp. NPDC093149. The sequence continues at coordinate 66,012 of NZ_JBIVON010000009.1, read as the reverse complement.
CGCCGCGCACATCGGCGAGCGCCCCGTCGGGCGGGACCGCCTCGACCATCGGGGTGAACGCGCCGAGAAGGGCGAGCAGCCCCTCGTAACCGGCGCTGTCCGGGAGGCCGCCGCCGATCCTGCGGAACCGCAGGTACAGGATTCCTGGCTCGTCGTGTGCCGTGCTCATCCCGCGCTCCCCGGGCTCTGATGCCACAACTTCTTTCCGGTGGCGACGCCTTCGCCGGGCGGCTGGAGGTCGGACCAGGGGTTCATCTCGTATCCGGTGGACATCCGGATACGCCGGCCGTCGCCGTCGGGAGCGGGCTCGGCCCCCTCGGGGGCGTCCTCCTCGGACGGGGGCTCAGCCGCCAACCGGGCGGCGACCGCGTCCAGTCCGCCGGTGCGCCGCAACTCGGCCAGCTCCGCCAGATTCCAGGCTGCCGCGCCGACCACGCTCAGGCTCCGCGGTCCGCGCCGCTGCACCACTCCGCGTACCAGCAACAGCCAGGAGTGGAAGACGGTGTGCGCGCAGGCGGCATGGCTGTCGTCGAAGAAGGCCAGGTCGACCAGGCCCGTACCGTCGTCCAGGGTGGTGAAGACGACCCGGCGGCCGGAGCGGACCGGCGGGGTCTGGGTGGCCGCCTTGGCGCCCGCGACCAGCACGGTCTCCCCGTGCCGCGCCTCGCGCAACCGCTTGGCGGAGACCGCGCCGAGCTCCTTCAGGAACGCGTGGTGATCACTCATCAGATGACGGGAGACGTCCATGCTCAGTACGCCCAGCTCGGCGCTGAGCCGTTCGGCCGCGTTGAGGTCGGGCAGCCCGATGGAGCCGGTCCGGTGTCCGTCGCCGAGCGGAAGCTGCGCACCGGCGGCGACGGAACCCGCGCCCCGCTGGGCGCGGCGCAGCTCGGACAGATGCAGCAGCAGATCGCGCCGATTGGCGCCGAACGCGTCCAACGCGCCCACCTGGGCAAGCCGTTCGGCCACCGCCCTTCCCGGCCTGGCCCGTTGCCAGAAGTCCAGCAGCGAGGTGTAGGGCTGCCCGGCCACGATCCGGGCGACCTCGGCCTCGCTGATGCCATGGACGTCCGAAAGCGCCAGCCGCACTCCCCAGGCCCCCTTCCCTCCTTCAGCATCAGACACCAGTTCGATTTGATGAGTGGCCGCCGACCTGTTCACGTCCAGCCCCAGTACCGGCACCCCGCGCCGCCGGGCGTCCGCGAGCAGCAGCCGCTTCGGGTACATCCCCGGGTCATGGGTGAGCAGCCCGGCGTAGAAGGCCGCCGGATGGTGCGCCTTGAGCCACGCCGACTGGTACGTCGGTACGGCGAAGGCGACCGCGTGCGCCTTGCAGAAGCCGTAACTGCCGAACGCCTCGATGATCTCCCAGGTCCGGGCGATCACTTCGGCGCTGTAGTTCTTCGCCGCCGCCCGCTGCGCGAACCACACCTTGATCCGGCCCTGCGACCCGGGGTCGGAGAGCCCTCGCCGCACCCGGTCGGCCTCGTCCCGGCCGCAGCCGGTCATGATGTCGACCATCTCGATGATCTGCTCGTGGAAGACGACCACGCCGTACGTCTCGCGCAGCGGCCCCTCCAGATCGGGGTGCGGATAGCGCACGGGCGCCCGGCCGTGCCGGGCCTCGATGAACGGCCGCACCATGTCGGCGGCGACCGGCCCGGGGCGGAACAGCGAGATGTCGACCACCAGGTCGTGGAAACCGGCGGGCTGGAGCCTGCCGACCAGATCGCGCTGACCGGGGGACTCGATCTGGAAGCAGCCCAGCGTCTCGGCGCTTCTGATCAGCCGGTACGTCTCCGGATCGCCCGGCGGTACGGCGTCCAGATCCACGTCACGCCCCGAGACCCTCTTGACCTCCGTGACCGCGTGCGCCATCGCCGACTGCATCCGCACACCCAGCACGTCGAGCTTGAGCAGCCCCAGGTCCTCCACGTCCTCCTTGTCGAACTGCACCATCGGGAAGCCCTCGCCGCTGGTGGGCACGACGGGTGCCCGGCGCAGCAGGGAGGCGTCCGAGAGGAGCACCCCGCACGGGTGCATGGCGATGCCGCGCGGCAGGGCGTCCAGCGCCTCCACCAGTTCCCAGAGCCGCCCGTACCGGTCCTTCTCCCGTGCCACCTCACGCAGTTCGGGCAGCTCCGCCATGGCCGCGCGGGCGTCGCGGGCCCGGATGTGCGGGAAGGCCTTGGCGAGCCGGTCGGTCTCGGCCGGGTTCATGGAGAGCGCGGCACCGACGTCCCGGATGGCGTGGCGCACCCGGTAGGTCTCGGGCATGGCGACGGTCGCGACCCGCTCCGTGCCGAAGCGCCCGATGATCGCGCGGTAGACATCGAGCCGGCGGGCGGACTCGACGTCGATGTCGATGTCGGGCAGCACGGCACGGCGCTTGGAGAGGAAGCGCTCCATCAGCAGCCCGTGCTCGACCGGGTCGGCGTGCGCGATCCCGAGGAGATGGTTGACCAGGGAACCCGCGCCGGAGCCCCGGGCGGCGACCCGAATCCTCATCGCCCTTATGTCGTCCACGACTTGAGCAACCGTCAGAAAATAGGAGGCGAACCCGTGGTAGGCGATGATGTCCAGCTCCTGATGCATCCGCTCCCAGTAGTCGCGCCTGTGGTCGTAGCCGCGCAGCACCATGCCGGCGGCGGCGCGGGAGGCCAGCACCCGCTGGGCGGTGCGCCGACCGGCGCCGACGAGATGCGGTTCGGGGAAGTGGACGGCCCCGAGGCCGAGGTCGCCCTCGGGGTCGACGACGCAGGCATCGGCGGTGTGCCGGGTCTCCGCGAGCAGCCGCGCCCCGGCGTCCCGGCCGAGCCCGGCGGCGGAGGCGATCCGCTCGGCGGTCCGCGCCATCGCCCGGGCATCCTTCAGCCAGCGTTCGCCGCTGTCGAGCGGGGCGCGGCGGGGGTCGACGGGGACCAGCCCGCGGGCCGCGTCGAGCACATCGGCGACCGGGCCCTGCCCGGGGTCGGCGTACCGGACGGCATTGGTCAGTACGGCCCGTACCCCCTGATCGGCGGCGAAGCCGACGGTACGGGCGGCGAGCCGCAGCGACCCGGGGCCGGTGCCCGCGCGTCCGTGGTGGACGGCTTCGAGGCGCAGGTCGTCCCCGTGGATCTCCCGCCAGGGGGCGAGCAGCGCGGCGGCCCGGTCCGGGCGGCCGGCGGCCAGTGCCCTGCCGACGTCGGAGGCGGGGCCGAGCAGCACGGTGAGCCCTTCGGCGGGCAGCTCGGACCGGTCGACCAGAGGCTGCCCGGCACCGGCGCCGTCGGGTGCGCAGGCGTGGGCCGCGGTGACGAGCCGGCACAGTTCCGCCCAGCCCCGGGCACCGTCCCGGGCGAGGAAGGTGACCCGGGGTGCGGTTTCGTCGACAAAGGCACCGCCGCGGACCGGGGGACGCAGCCGATGCGTACGCCCGTCGCCTCTCGTATGCTCCGCCGCCGCGGAACCCACCGCGAGATCCACCCCGAAGAGCGGCCGCACCCCGGCCCTCTCGCAGGCCTTGGCGAAGCGGACCGCCCCCGCGAGCGTGTCGCGATCGGTCAGCGCGAGGGCGTCCATCCCCCGCTCCGCGGCGCGCTCCGCCAGCCGCTCCGGGTGCGAGGCCCCGTACCGCAGGGAGAACCCGGAAACGGTGTGCAGATGCGTGAACCCGGGCACCCGCACCTCCTGGACCGATCCGTACTCACCACCCCCTCGCTCTCCACCATAGACCAAGTTTCGAACATTCGTACGATACCCGAAGGGCGGGCCCCTCACCCGGCCCGGACCGTCGGCCCTCTCAGCCATTCGGCCCAGCCCCACCTGCACGAATGGCCGACGCCCCGGAGCGTGGGGGCATGACTTTCGCTGACGAGGTGAAGAACGCCGTCACCCCACGGGCCGCACTGCTCGTCATCGGTGTGCTCGGGCTGCAACTGCTGTTCATCGCGTCCTACGTCGGGGCGCTGCACAAGCCGAAGCCGACGGACGTACCCTTCGGGGTCGTCGCGCCCCGGCAGATGTCCGCGCGACTCCTCACCGAGTTGAAGAATCTCCCGGGCGGCCCGCTGGACCCCCGTACGGTCGCCGACGCGGCCACGGCCCGCGAGCAGATCCTGAACCGCGAGATCGACGGCGCCCTGATCGTCGGCCCCACCGGCACCACCGACACCGTCCTCGTCGCCTCCGGCGGGGGCACCGCCATGGCCGACACCCTGACGCGAACCCTCACGAAGGTGGACCTGGCCCGGCAGCGCACCGTGCGGACCGTGGACCTGGCCCCCGCCTCCGACCAGGACTTCAACGGAATCTCGTCCTTCTACCTGGTCGTGGGCTGGTGCGTGGGCGGCTACCTCTGCGCCTCGATCCTGGCGATCAGCGCCGGGTCCAAACCCGCCAACCTGCACCGCGCGCTGATCCGGACCGGCGTCATGGCGCTGTACTCCGTCGTGGGCGGGATCGGCGGCGCGATCATCATCGGACCGGTCCTCGGCGCCCTGCCCGGAAGCTTCTGGGGCCTGTCGGGACTGGGGGCGCTGACCGTCTTCGCGGTCGGCATGCTCACCCTCGCCCTGCAGGCCCTCACCGGCATCGTCGGCATCGGGCTGGCCGTCCTGATCGTGGTGATCGCGGGCAACCCGAGCGCCGGCGGCGCCTTCCCGCTGCCGATGCTCCCGGACTTCTGGCGCACGATCGGCCCCGCACTGCCGCCCGGGGCGGGCACCTGGGTGGCCCGCTCGATCGCGTACTTCAAGGGCAACGCGGTCACCGGCCCCCTGCTGGTGCTGTCCGCGTGGGCGGCGGCGGGCACGCTCGTCACGCTCCTGCTCTCCATGCGCCGCGGACCGGACGCCGCCGCCGCCCGTCCACCGTTCGGCTCGACGGTCGACTGACCCTCCGGCCGGGCGGTCGAACGCGCCCCCGAAGACCTCCACGGTTTCCCAACGCACCGTCCCGGTAAGTGCTCTGATGGGCCATCATCGACTTGGGCGGGAAAAGTCGGACACACCGTGTCCGCACCATACGGAGGAGGCACGGAGTGCGTAGTCGGGTGCGCGCAACGGACGGGCGGCATCTGGTGGTGGAGCGTCTCGGTGATCCCCGTGGCAGACCGGTCTTCCTCCTGCACGGAATGCCCGGCAGCAGGCTCGGGCCTGCTCCGCGCGGCATGGTGCTGTACCAGCGCAAGACACAGCTGATCACCTACGACCGGCCGGGATACGGCGAATCCGACCGGCTGCCGGGCCGCTGTGTCGCCGACGCCGTCCAGGACGTACGGGCCATCGCCGACCATCTCGGGCTGGACCGGTTCGCCGTGGTGGGCCGGTCCGGTGGTGCCCCGCACGCCCTGGCCTGCGCAGCGCTGATGCCGGAACGGGTGACCCGCACCGCCGCGCTGGTCGGACTGGCCCCCTGGGGCGCCGACGGGCTCGACTGGTTCGACGGGATGGCCGCCTCGAATGTGCTCGCGTACTCCACCGCGGCGGCCGATCCGGACGAGCTCGCGGAGTCGTTCATCTCACGGTCCGCGGTGATCAGGAAGAACCCGGTCCGGCTCATCGACGATCTGCGCCGGGAGCTGACCGAATCCGACCGGATGGTGGTCAACGACGCCGGCGTCCGCACCATGCTGCTGCGCAACTACCGTGAGGGTCTGCGTACTTCGGCATGGGGATGGATCGACGACGCGCTCGCGTTCAGCCGGCCCTGGGGCTTCGACCCCGCGGACATCACGGGTCCGGTGCTGCTGTGGCACGGCGAGAAGGACGTGTTCTCGCCGGTGGGTCACTCCCGCTGGCTGGCCGGGCGCATCCCGAACTCCACCGTCGTGGTGGAGCCGGCGGCCGCGCACTTCGACGCACTGCACGCCCTGCCCGACATCCTCAACTGGCTGCTGGACCCCGCTGTCAGGTGAGTCCCGGGAGAATGGGGAGCGTCCGGTGACGGCCGGACGCTCCCGCCCTCTCAGACCTGCATCGGCTCCAGCTCGCGCTCGAACCGGTTCTCGTTCCGGGCGATCCGGGTCATCGGGTGGTCGTCGCCGAGCTGTCTGGCAAGCTCGTCCCCCGTCTCCGCCCGCAGCCGCGACGCCTCGTCCTTGCGGCCCAACGCATCGAGCGTGACCGCCATGTTGGACATCATGGCCAGGGTCTCGGGATGGTGCGCCCCGAGGACGCGCCTGAGCTGTCCTGCCACCTTCCGTTCGGTCTCCAGCACGATGCCGAGGTCGCCCTGTTCGGCCGTCGCGTTGGCCAGGTTCATGACGCAGAACAGGGTGTTGGGGTGCTCCCGCCCGTACACCTCCCGCATCGACGCGACCACCCGGGTCAGCACCCGCTCCGACTCCTCCACCGCGCCGACGCCCAGTTGGTAGACGGCGAGGTTGTTCAGGGCGGCGAGAGTGTACGGGTGCTTCTCGCCCGGCACCTTCATGTACTGGTCGACGACCTCCTGTGCCGTGTCCCTGGCCTCGCTCGCCTCGCCCGCCGCGTACAGGTCCGCCGCCAGGTTGAGGTCGCAGGCGAGCCATTCCGGGTTGGCGGCGGTGTACTTGGCCCGGTACCGGGCCCGGGTGGCCACCGTGAGCCTGCGGGCGTCCTCCAGCCTGCCCGCCCGGCGCAGCGACACCGCCAGGCTCTTCGCCGCGCTCAGCGTGCCGGGGAAGGCCCGGCCGAGCGTGGCCTTGTAGCTGTCGTACGTACGGCTGAGGATGCCGACGGAATCCTCGTACCGTCCGACGTCACGCAGGTCGCGGGCCAGGTTCATGGCCGAGGAGAGGCTGTAGGGGTGCTCCGCACCGAGCACCTCGACCCGGCGGTCGAAGACGTCCTGGTCGATCTCCCTGGCCCTGGCGTACTGCCCGATCGACCGCAGGGTGAACGCCAGGTTGTTGGCCGCCGCCAGGGTCCTGGGGTGGGAATCGTGGAAGATCTGGTTGAACCCGTCGGTGGCTTCGGTCGCCAGCTCGATCGCCCTGGTGTACTCGCCGAGCGTGCCGAGGTCCGTCGCCAGGCTGCTGGTGCTCATGTACGTGTGCGGATGCTCCGGGCCCAGGACCTCCCGCTGCGTCGCCAGGGTGATCTCGTCGAGTTCCCTCGCCTCCACGTAACGGCCGCGCGAGCGGTAGATGTTGGAGAGGTGGAAGCAGAGGTAGAGGTACTGGATGTCCCGCTCCCCCAGCGTCTCCTTCCAGATGGCGCGCAGCTCCTCGCAGAGCGTGGCGGCGGTCCTGAAGTCGCCTCGCTTCCAGAGGTAGCGGACCCGGTCGATCAGCAGTCTGCGGGCCTCGGGCTCCTTGCAGTTACGTGCGTCGGACGGACCGAGGTGCGGCCAGATGGTGGCGAACTGCGGCCAGGTCGAGGGGTTGTCGATCGGCTCGTCGTCGTCGGGCCGGGCGCCGGCCAGAATGCGGTGGACGGCGTGCCGGGCGTCCCGCTGCTCCTGCTCGCTGAGCTGCGCCCGGATGACGGCCTGGACGAGCCGGTGCACCTGGATGGAGTTGGAGACCTGGTCGACCTTGGCGAGGGCGAACCGGCCGATCTCCCGGATGACCCGCCCCAGCACCAGCTTCTCCTGGAGCGAGGCGTCGTACGGCTTCAGCGCCTCGATCATCTCCTTGCTGTAGAGGAGATTCCCCGAGATCGGCTCGGGAGCGAAGAAGGCACAGAGCTGGAGCAGCCGCACCGCGGCGGGGGAACGCTCCTTGAGCCGTTGGATGGAGATGTTCCAGGTCGCGGCGACCGGCTCCGGATAACCGGCCGGCTGGTTGAGCGCCAGGACCTCGGGGGCCTGCTGCGCCAGCTGTTCGAGATAGGTGTCGATCGGGGTGGCGGTCTCCGCGATCCAGGCCGCCGCCTGTTCGACGGCGAGCGGCAGGTCACCGACCGCGGTGGCCACCTGGGCGGCGTCCTCGTCGCTCAGCCCCGGGGCCCGGCGCTGAAGGTGTTCGATGGACTCCTCTCGCAGGAAGACGTCGACGGGCAGGGCGTCGCCGTGCTGGGACCAGGCCTGGTTCCGGGAGGTGACGAGGATGTGTCCGGAACCGCCCTGCGGGAAGTAGCGCCTGAGCCGCTCGGGGTCGTCGGCGTTGTCGAAGACCAGCAGCCAGCGGTCCGAGGGCACACCGCGCCGCAGCAGGTCCACGGCCTCCTGGGAGGCGGCAGCCATGTCGTCGCCGCCCTGGGCGCCGAGCCGCACGGCCAGCTCGGCGAGAGAGGCCACCACGTCGTCGGTCTGCTCGGACGATATCCACCAGACCAGGTCGTAGTCCGCCATGAAGCGGTGCACGTACTCCAGGGCGACCTGGGTCTTACCGACACCGCCGAGTCCGTACAGGGTCTGCGGCTGGGGCAGTACGACGGCCATGCCGCCGCCGAGCTGGTCACGCATCCGTTCCAGGACCAGCGAACGGCCGGTGAAGCCGGGGTTGCGCGGCGGCGCGTTCCAGATCCTGGGGACGGTGCCGGGGAACCGCGGCCCGGGCGCCACGCCGTCGGTGAGCTGGACGGGCCGGTCCAGGGCGCGCAGCAGGGCGGCGGTGGCATGCACCTCGTCGAGCCGGAAGAGATCGACGGGGTTGCGGTCGATGTAGGGCGCGGACAGCCGCACGTCACCGACCCTGAGCGGCAGCAGATGGCGTCGGCCACCACCGGGGTCCTCCGCCACGGCCCGGTCCCAGAGGCTCACCGCACGCTGCGACTTGAGATAGGCGCTGGAGAGCAGCACCACGGTACGGGTGGCGATCTCGGTGGTGACGGCGGGCGGTTCCGCGGCCTCCCGCTCGGCGGACACATCGCGCGGTACGACACGGAACCCGGCCCGGGTGAGCACGGATTCGATCCAGTCGGCCCACATCCGGTTCTCCGCCACATAGCTGAGGAAGAGATCGGCGGGCAGCGCGGGCCTGCGCCGGGTGAACGCGTCACGGATGCGCAGGCGCACCTCTTCGCCGACCGGTGGCATCGAGGTGATCTGCTGGTCGGTGATGACGGAGGTGAGCCGCTCGAAGGCCGAGAGCAGCGAGTTGGTGAGCCCGGCCTCGTCGCCGAAGGTGGCGAGGGTCTCCTCGTACGCGTAGTAGGGGCGGTAGGGAATCTCCACCGCGCCCCAGTAGGCGGTGAGTTCGTCGCCGGACAGGTCGCGCGGCAGTCGGTCGAACTTCAGCCGGGCCAGCGCCCGCCCGGCATCGGCCTTCTCCTTCTCGCCCTCGTCGATCCGCATCGGGACGGGGAAGATGGAGATGGGGCGTCCGGTGTAGCGCTCGGAGATCTGCCGGGCGACCGAGGCGGCGCCGTCGATGGACTGGTCGCTGAGGGTGAAGCAGTCGACGAGGACGTCGGGCAGGTGGACGGTGCAGATGTCGGCGATGTCGCTGAGGCCGGTCCGGCTGTCGATCAGGACGTAGTCGTAGTTGGCCTTCATGTCGTCGCGCAGGGCGTCGAAGAAGTGACCGCCGCCGAGCCGGTCGTAGAAGTTGTCCCAGTCGAAGGTGGAGACGGTCGCGGAGTATTCGCGGTTCTGTCGTCCGGCGGAGACGAAGTCGAGGGTGCCGCCGTGCGGGAACTCCCAGCCGAGCGCCTCGGGCGTGAGGGACACGGCGTGCGGCTGGATGCGGGCGTAGTCGCGGTGCCAGTCGTCGGCGCGCTGGACGGGGCTGGTCGCTGCCCACGCGTACTCGGTGATCAGATCGATGACGCCGGTGGTGGCGCCGAGTGTCGACGGGTCGAGGAACGGGTGGAAGAACCGGTGGAGCCCCGGTGCCTCCAGGTCCCAGTCGACGGCCAGTACCCGCTTTCCGTTGGCGGCGAGTATCCAGGCGGTGTTGGCCAGGGCCATGGTGCGCCCGGTGCCGCCCTTGTACGAGTAGAAGGTGACGATGCGCCCGTCACGACCGGCCGTCATCCGTGTCCTCCGCATCCGTCGCAGGATCGTGTGTCTCGGGGATGTAGTGCGTCTGCGCCATCGGCCCCATCAGCCGTGTCCGTTCGGTGTGTCCGCCTCCGGCGGCGGGTGGGTAGACCGCCGCGTGTCTCAGGTACTGCTGGGCCGCCGCCTCGACCACCTGCGGCAGGATCTGTCCGAAGGCATCCATGCTGGGTATGCCCTTGGCGGCGACCCGGCAGTAGGCCCGCCCCTGGCGCATCTTGGTCGGCATGGTCTGTTCGAGCTTCTCGGTCAGCTCGGCCTCGGCCGCCCGGCTCTCGTGGTCCTCGCGGTTCCACGGCACGACCATCGTCACCCAGGGACGGTTCTCGGCGTCGAAGGCGGCGAGCCGCCGGCGCCGGTCCTCGTCCTGCAGGGCCCAGCGGTCGACGAGCAGGATCTCCGGCCTGCTGGGCGGTTGTTTGCCCTCCGCGTTCCCCGACTCCTCGTCGAAGGAGGAGATGGTGGCCTGGTAGTTGAGGGAGCGCACCAGGTCCTCGGCGACATAGGCCAGGGGGCGCGCGGCCGCCGGGTGGTAGGGGTTCCAGTCCTGCGGATTGTCGCCGTAGTAGTCGGCGTTGCGCCCCTCGGGCAGATCGTGCCGGGTGGGGGCCGCGATGGTCACCTGCATGGGGCGGGGGCCGCCGACTCCGCTGTTCGGCGGGCCGAAGGCGCTGGGCGCCAGCCGGTAGTCGACGGGACGGCCGCTGCCGATCCTGATGGTGTCCGCGACATTGACTATGCGCTTGGCGAGTTCGTACACCGCGCGCTCGTATTCCTCGGCGAAGAGCCTGAGTTTGATCAGTCCGTAGAGTCCGTCGCTGACGTATCGGTCCCCGAAGTCACGGTGGTTGAACTGTAACCGCTCGGCGGGGCCCGGGAGTTGACTCGGCGGCACCGGCACCCAGAGCGCCGGGACGATCGCCTCGGCCGGCTGATTGGAGCGGGCCCGGTAGTGAATGGCGCGCTGCGCGAAGGCGTACCACTCCTTGCCGCACATCTCGCTGGCGAAGTAACGCGGCGAGAACAGCGGTACGAATACCCGGCAGGTGGCGAGCACCTCGCCGAGCCGCTCCGACCAGCCCTCGCCGGACCGTATCTCGCGGTCGATGAACCCGGCGGGCGCACCGGCGGGCAGATCGGTCATGGCCATCACATGGCCACAGAGATCCTGGAAGAGCCGCTCGACCCACATATCGGGGTCCGTTCCACCGCCGTACCCCGGTGTATGCGCATAACTCAAGAAGAAGTACGGCCGATGGTCCGCCGCTCGCTGCTGCGTTGTTGCGTGCACACGACCCCCGTCCTGTGTGAGCACCCGCACCCGAGGAGTGAAGTGAATGCGAGCGAATTCATCATTCCGGAGCGGACGTTGCTCCACCCCCATGGCGTTCGGTCATTCAACGCCGGTTTTCAGTCATACGTTCCCTGATTCAGTCGATCAATTTCTTGATCGAATATGGTCTGCGACCGTTCTTCCCAGTTGTCCTGTGTGTACCGGCGACCCGGCCGAACCGGAATGCGGGCCTCAGATCTCCTTTCGCATCAGATCCACCAGCCGTTTTCCACTGACGGTCAGTTCGGCGGCACCCTCAAGCGTGTCGAGGGCCTGCGGTACGCCCTCCAGATAGCGGGGTTCGAAAGCCCCCCATGCCATTCGCTCGTAGGTGTCGGCCAGCAGCCGGGAAAACGGAACTGATTCTTCCTGCCAGGGCGTCCGATGGTCCCAGGAGCCGTCCGCCGCGTAAAGGTCCGTGACATCGAGCAGCGCCCGCAATTGGGCCCTGCGGAAGCCCCGCAGCAGTGCGAACGCCAGATCCTCCGCGCTGCCGTCCGGAGAGATCCCGAGCGCGCCGTAACCGTGCCGCCCGACGGCGGGCTCCGCCGGGGCCGGACGGGCCAGCGGAGTGAGGGTGGTGAGACGGCCCGCCATCTCCCCGGTGTGTCCGGGCACCTTCGCCTCGATCAGCTTCCAGGCCTCGCCGATCCTGGCCCCCAGGTCGGCGGCGCTCCGGTCGTCGAGACGGTCCGCGACGGGTGCGTCGAAGCACGAGCGGTACGGATCGAGGTCGTCGAGCACGAGGCCGGGCGAGGAACCGGGCGTCGCGATCCTGCGCAAGGGCCGCCAGCCGGGACCGGCCGCCTCCGGCCGGACAACCCGCCGTTCGGCCGCGTCACCCCCTTCCCGCCGGACCACGAAGCCGTCCTCGGTGACCTGTACGCGCGCCGTGCCGTGCTCCGCCTCTCCCGCGATCCGCAACTCGCCCAGGCCGGGCAGGAAGATCCTGCCGCCCGAGAAGGTCACCGGTACGGACAGATCGAGGCCGGCCCGTACGACCGCGGTCGCGAGGTACGCCGACATCTCCCCCGCCACCCGCACGGCCCCGGGCCGTTCGTGGACCCTCTCCAGAGCGGAGAGCAGCCAGCTGCGGGTGTAGGGATGGGACAGCGCCTCGTCCAGACCGCGGGCCCCCTCCTCCGACTCCTCGATGGTGGCGGCCAGCTCCCAGGCCTCCGCCCACCGCTCGCCGCCGCGCCCCGCGATGTCGGCGTTCAGGCGGGCGAGCAGGGTGCGGGTGAGATCCAGCTGGGAGGCGAGCAGCTCGACGGGCTCGGTCACCGCGGGCGCGACGAGGGCAGCCGCCGTACGTGCCTCGATGCCGCGCACCAGGGCGACCAGATCGGCGCAGTACACGGACGGGTTGTCGAATGCGCCGGACGGCCCCTCGGAGCGGTACCGGTGGGTGTAGAGACCGCCTCCGCACGAGCGGACGACCGGGCATCGGCGGCAGGTCTCGCTGACACCGGCCAGTCCGAGCTGCCGGGCCCGCACGCCGGGATGGGCCGCGACCTCGTCGAAGGTGTGCGTGAAGACGTCGAATCCGGTGGCCGCCGCACCCTCGTAGGCGCTCTTGAGCGAGTCGACCTGTTCCAGCTGACCGTCGGTCTCCACGACGACGAGGTCGGTGGGGGCCAGGCCCAGGGACTCGGTGAGGCTGGGGCCGCCGTTCAGAGTGGACAGGACCGAGGAGAAGATCCGGACCGGCACCGGGCGCCCCTGCTCCTGCCAGCGGTCGAAGACCGCGAGGAGCCAGTCGGCGTAGGCGGTGGGCGATCCGCCCGGACGGGGCGGCGGCTCGTCCCAGGTGGCGTGCGGAAGCAGGAAGTCGATCAGCGGCGGTTCGAGCTCCGTGAGCGCGTCGAGGACCGCGTGCGGGTCGTTCTCGATGTCGACGGTGCACAGGAGCCCGAGGTTGAGATGGCTGTAGCGCTCCTGCCGGAGCAGCTCGACGGCCTTGAGGACCAGGGGATGGCTGCTGCGCCCGTCGGCGTAGCGGCGGTGCCGGTCGTTGGCGGCCCGGTCGCCGTCGAGGGAGATCCCGACCTTGACGTCGAACTCGTCGAAGAGGTCCAGATAGCGCGGGCTGAGCTGGAGTCCATTGGTGTGGACGCGGAGGTCGAGCTCCGCGACGCCTTCGAAGGCGGAGGTGAGCTCTTCGCAGACGCGCCGCAGTCGGGCGGGGCCTGCCAGTAGAGGCTCCCCTCCGTGCAGGATCACTGACACGGAGGGCAGTGCATGCGTTGCGGCATGCTCGGCCAGGCGCTGAGCTGTCCGGAAGATGACTTCGTCAGAGATTGTCTTCGGGCGGGTACGCCAACTCTGATCTGCATGTTCATAGACGTAGCAATGATCGCAGGCAAGATCGCACCTGCTGTGCACTTTTAGCACAATTTCGCGGAATGGGACCAGGGGTCCTGTCATTCCCTCAGTCTAGCCAGCATGCGGGGCAACTCAGAGAGCGGAACTGAAAGTCGACGCCTGGGTGTGGCGATCAGTCGAGGCCGAGACGACTCGGCCGAGCTTCCTGCTGGCTTCTGCACCGCGAGTGTCGATCTCGGTGAGCGACACGCGGCCCTTCTTCGCAACAGCGAAGGCACGAGGTGATTCAGAGGTCTTCACGGCCATCCTTGAGGGGAGCGTTCCGGATCATGAACAGAGCAGCCAGTTTCTGTACATCCACAGTGCCTGGCGGAACGACTTTACTCCCCTCAACCCGCTTGGCAACCGCGGAGATCCACTCGTCACACGAGTGGCATATCGAGCTGCACATCCGTAACGGACCGGAAACCTCGAACCCTCCGGAAAGTGACAGAAAACCGCAGGTGAGGTCGGTGAATGGGACAACGCACCGGCCGCGGAACACCGCCCGGCGACGTGGCTCGCGCCAGTGGCGCGGAGCTCATCCGGCCGGCCGGTCCCCGGTGGCACCGATGCCCTTCATGCAGTCCATGATCCGTTCGTGGGTGTCGCCCACGACATCCGTGATCCTGGCGCGCACGTACAGGGACTGGACCCGCGCGACGAAGTTCTCCGAGAACGCGCCCATCAGCACGGTCTCGTACCCTCCCCCGGCCCCCACCAGAGGGAAGCCGGCACCGAAGTCGACGAGCCGGAAGTCCTCCCCGTCGACCAGTCCGGCGTCGGTCAGTTCGGCCGCGACGGAACGGACGCCGCCCCACGGTGCGTCCGCGAGGTCCCGCGCACCCTTCATCACGACCCTGCAGTCCCAGGACTCGACGACGGCGAGATGCTGACCCCCATTGAGTATGCCGACGCGCCAGGCAGAAGCATTCTCGGTGAGTTGCCCCTTCACCCAGGCCCCCCGCCATCCCAGGTAGGGACTCACCGTGCGGGCGTACTGCGCACGGGCCAGCACGGCCCCCGCCGCGACAGCCAGCAGACTCCCCAGCGCTTCCGGGGCGATCAGCTGCAGACGCCACGGCCACCCGGTCCGCGCCTCAGCACTCACATTGGCACGGGTCATCTCCCAGATCAGCACGGCGGACAGCAGCACGAGGAAGATCAGCGGCGCAGTGAACAGCAAGGGACTCCGACGGATCCGGCGCTGCGCGTCGGACGACGAACCCGTACCATCCCGTACCGCCTGCACCATCCCCGTCTCCCCCGCATGTTGGCAAGCACCGACAGATGCATGCGAATCTGTCACCAACTCACCTGAGAACACTGCCTGTTGCACCACGGTCTCATAACGCTCCCGATCGCACGAGAGGGCATCCGCGGGACCGAAAACAACCGCTGATGCAGCCGATGTCGTTGCAGTGCCCGATGCACACCCCTACGCTCATGCCCCCACGACGCAGACGGGAGTGAACATGACGGCGATTCCCGGACCGCTCCAGAGCATGGTGTTCAGGAACGCTGATCTGCCGGAGCTCTTCCACCACACGGACGCGATCGCCATCGCCCGTCAGCGGGAGGCCGTGAACACCACCCGGATCCAGCTGATCCTGCTGGTCGTCGGCACGGTCCCGGCGGCGCTCCCCTGGCACGTGGAACTGGGTGGCACTTTCCAACTCGTCGACGCCGTCGGCGTGTTGGCCTACGCGGGTGTCCTGATCACGACGTACCTCTCCGCCCGGCGCAAAGCAAAGTCGCATTGGCAACTCAACCGCTCGGCGGCGGAGTTCATCAAGTCGATGTGCTGGCGCTACGCGGTGCACGGATCACCTTTCGACACCCACACCCAGCACCCCGAGGCGGTGTTCGCGAACCGTCTCGAAGAGGGACTCCAGGAGCTCCGGAAGGTGGGGTGGGCAGACCCCCGCGATCTGACCGCGGACTCGGGCGGCCTGATCACGGAATCCATGCGCGAGTTGCGCAACAAGGCGTTCACCGTGCGCAAGGAGACATACGTGCGGGATCGGCTGATAGAGCAGCGCAGTTGGTACCGCAGGCGCCAGGAGGTTTCCCGGCGGGCCACGCTGGTCTGGTCGACGACCATTGCCGTACTGACGACGCTCGCCCTGGTGTTCGCCCTGGTGAGGACGTTCTCCGCCGGCCAGTCCTTCGCCCTGACCGGGGTCCTGTCGGCCGCGGCGGCGGCCTGTCTGGCGTGGAGCGAGATGCGCCGCCATCACCCGCTGATCTCGGCCCACTCGCTGGTGGAGCAGGATCTGGAGTCGATGCAGGTGGCGATGGAGACCACACTGACCGAACGCCAGTGGCCGCGGGCGGTGTTCGAGACCGAGCGCATCGTCTCTCCTCAACACACCGACTGGCTTGCCAGACACCAGATGTGACGATGTGTCGGACCGACGCGTTGCGCGGTCGTGTTCGAGGACGGCCGCGCACACCCGTCAGTCGCGCTCCACGCCCTCGCGCCAGATGACGGTGACCGGGCGGCCGAGGCTGCGGGCGTACGTCACGATGTCCCCCGTGCCGCCGAGGCCGCGGGCCGGCCTTCCGTCCCACACGGCGAGCAGCCGGTCGCAGTGGTCGGCGATGTACGCGCCGGCCGCGAAGTACGCCTCGTCGGTCGAGTGCGGGTAGCCCAGCCGGACCTCCCGGGCCGCCCGCCCCTTGAGATCCCGGTAGCGGGCGAGTTCGGCAGCGTCGGCGAAACAGGATTCGTAGTCGCCGCTGGGGATGACCACGGTCAGATCCGCGCCACAGGCCAGGGCGAGGTCGGCGAAGAGCTGGTCGGCTCCCACCGCGAGGCTGGAGAGGGCCTCCAAGGACCCTTCGAGGCCGCAGAGCGCGGCCCGTAACCCGGACAGCACATAAGCATGGGCCTCCCGCGGAATGCTGCGGTGGCCGGTCACTCCGATGCGTTTCACGGACCTGGAACCCCCTGAAGTATCTGCGGGGGCTCCGGAAGGCATCCCTCCGGAAAGCACAGCATCCGCCCCCGTTTGCTCCTGCTTGACCGACCTGCCCCACATTCTCTCAAAAGCCGTGGGGTGAGCGGGAGTCCCCGCCCAGCATTCGGGCAGGGACTCCGTCTCGGTCGACCGCGTGTTCCGGGGCCGGACCGGGATGTCGGGGCGTCAGTTCAGGGTGACCCCGTACGCGCTGAGCGCCTCGGTGACCGGCTGGAAGTACGTGGTGCCACCGGAGCTGCAGTTGCCGCTGCCGCCCGAGGTGAGACCGATCGCCTTCGAGCCGGAGTAGAGCGGACCGCCGGAGTCGCCGGGCTCCGCACACACGTTGGTCTTGATCATGCCGTAGACGATGTCGCCGTTGCCGTAGTTGACCGTGGCGTTGAGGCCCGTGACGCTGCCGCTGTGGACGCCGGTGGTGGAACCGCGGCGGGTGACGGACATGCCGACCGTGGCGTTGGCCGCTCCGGTGATGGTGACGCTGCCGACGGTGCCCGGGTGGGCGAGCGAGGCGTTGTCGTACCGCACCAGGCCGTAGTCATTGGTCGGGAAGCTGGATCCGACCGTCGGGCCGATGCTGGTCGTGTTCGAGGAGTTGGTGTACCAGGGCGGGTTGCCGTCGGTGCAGTGGCCGGCGGTCAGGAAGTAGTAGGTGCTGCCGCTGTGGACGTTGAAACCGAGGGAGCAGCGCCAGCCGGGGGCGTAGATCGCGTCGCCGCCGGAGAGCAGTTTGCTGAGCTTTCCGGCGGTGCGCTCGATCCGCACGGCACCGGCGTTGGCTCCGGCGGACTGCTTGATCTGTTCGATCTCGGCCTGTGAGACCGTGCTGTCCGCGGTGACCACGAGGGAGTTGGTCGCCGGGTCGATGCTCCAGGCGGTCCCGGCCACATCGGCGCCGAGCACGGCGTTGCTCGCGGCGGAGAGCTGCTTGGCGCTGAAGGCGGTGGGGGCGGTGTCGGCCTGGGCGCTGGGTACGGCGAGTGCGGCGACGGCGACGAGGCCGGCTGCGACGGCGACAGCCCTGCTGCGTCTGGCGGTGCCGCTGAGGGGGGTGGTGCGCTTGATCCTCACTTTTCATTCCTCCCGAAAGGAAATCGGGGGTCCGCCTGTGGGGTGGTCGGACCCGTGAGGCGCAGTCGTTCGCACGGCAGCATGCCCGCGTTCCGGAATGCCGTGCTCCTGACAAGCGCTGCTCGGGAGTATTCAAGGCGTCAACTTCTGGCGCAAGAGGGCCTTCTGGCCTGAACCTGCCGCGTCGCACCGGACGGCCCCGGCAGCCCGTGGGCTGCCGGGGCCTCTGTCCGAGGCCGGTCCTGCGGCGCGTCGGCCGCGGACCGGGGCCTTTGTCCCGGAGTGATCCGACGGCGTGTCAGCCGTCGATGCGGTTCCGCTCGCCCGCCTCGACGGCGACAGGCAGGGTGTTGCCGGGCGGCGGGAAGGGGCAGATGAAGTGATCGGCGAAGGCGCAGGGCGGCAGCAGCGCCCGGTTGAGGTCCACCGTCACGCTGCCGTCCTCGGCCGGGGCCGCGGGCCGCAGGAACCGGAAGCGGTAGCTGCTGTTCCCACTGGTGGCATCCGCGAAGACCGCCCAGAGCGATCCGTCGGGCTCGACCGCGACCTGCAGCGTGTGCCGGGCACCGTCGAGCTCGAACGCGATCTCACCGCCGAGCCCGAGGCCGCGCTCGATCCCGTCGGCGTTCTCGACGCGGACCGTACGGGCGGATTCGTACGGGCGGAAGGTGCCCGGCAGCGCCCAGCGGGCCTCGTACGGAGTGGCCTCGATGGCCCGGAAGGCGCGCCGCGCCGCCGAGGCCGGGTCGAAGTCCCGTACCGCCCAGAGCCCTTCGCGGCTCAGCACGACCAGCCGCCGCGCGCCGTGCGCGACGCGGGACTCGCCGATCGGGCCGCGGTCGGCGGTGAGGCGGACCTGGCCGGTGAAGGGCTTGCCGTCGACGGTCAGGCCGTCTGCGGCCAAGGCGCTGAGCAGCAGCTCCTCGCCGTCCCCGCGCCACTGTCCGGGCACCTCAGGAATGTGGCCCTCCGGGTAGTCGGCGAGCCAGTGGGTGCCGGTGAGGGAGAGCGGACCGTACGGCGCGGACACCGTGGCGGTGCGCTCCTCGTGCCAGTGCTTCCAGTCCTGTGCCGCCTGCCCGGAATCGTGCGGCCGGTGTGCTTCCGTGCTCATGCGTTCAACCCTTCCATACCGGTTCGGCGAGTCCGAGATGCGACCGCAGTGTGAGACCCGTGTACGCGGAGCGGAACACGCCGCGCTCCTGGAGCAGCGGGACGACCCGGTCGACGAAGTCGTCCAGGCCGTCCGGGGTGAGATGCGGTACGAGGATGAACCCGTCGGCGGCGTCGGCGGCCACGAACTCGGTGAGCCGCGCCGCGACCGTCCGCGGGCTGCCGATGAAGGACTGCCGCCCGGTCGTCTCGATGACGGTCTGACGGATGGACAGCCCCTTCTCCTTCGACAGGGCGCGCCAGCGGGCCGCGACAGCAAGGGGGTCGCCGTGCCTGACCCGGCCCTGGACCAGCGAGGAATGCGGGTCGGGGTCGATCTCGGGGAGCGGTCCGTCGGGATCGTAGGAGGAGAGGTCACGGCCCCAGACCTGTTCCAGGGCCAGCAGCGCGTTCTGCGGGGAGACCTGCTGGAGGCGGATCTCGGCCGCTCTCTCCTGGGCCTCGGCATCGCTGTCGCCGAGCACGAAGGTGACCCCCGGCATGATCTTCAGATCGTCCGGCTCCCGGCCGTACTTCGCCAGCCGCGCCTTGACGTCGGCGTAGAAGGTGCGGCCGGCCTCCAGGGTGCCGTGCCGGGTGAAGATGACATCGGCGGCGGACGCGGCGAACTCACGGCCTTCCGGGGAGTCCCCGGCCTGGATGACGACCGGATGGCCCTGCGGGGAGCGCGGGACGGTGAACTCCCCCTCGATGGTGAAGTGCTGCCCGTGGTGCGCGAACGGGCGCGGGGTGCCGTCGGGGGCCCAGCTGTCCCACAGTTCGCGGGCGGTGGCGACGAACTCGGCCGCCCGGGTGTATCGGTGGGCCCGGTCGAGATAGCCGCCGCGCCGGAAGTTCTCCCCGGTGAAGGCGTCCGAGGAGGTCACCACGTTCCAGGCGGCCCGGCCGCCGCTGAGATGGTCGAGGGTGGCGAGGCGGCGGGCCAGTTCGTAGGGCTCGTTGAACGTGGTGTTGACGGTCGCGGCGAGGCCCAGCCGGTCGGTGACGGCCGCCAGCGCGGCCAGCACCGTGAGGGATTCGGGGCGGCCGACCACGTCCAGGTCGTGGATCCGGCCGTTGTGCTCGCGCAGCCGCAGCCCCTCGGCGAGGAAGAAGAAGTCGAACCTGCCGCGTTCCGCGGTGCGGGCCAGATGCTCGAACGAGGAGAAGTCGATCTGGCTCCCGGAGCGCGAGTCCGACCAGACGGTGGTGTTGTTCACACCCGGGAAGTGGGCGGCGAGATGCATCTGTCTCGTCGTGGTGCTCATGCTCGTCCCCCTTCGAGGGCGTATCGGTTGGCGGGGCGGGCCAGCCCCAGGTGCTCGCGCAGGGTGCCGCCGGGATAGAAGGTGCGGAACAGGCCGCGGTGCTGGAGCAGGGCCACGGTGCCGTTGACGATGCGTTCGAGGTCGCGCCCGGGGGTGATGGGCGTGAGGTGGAAGCCGTCCACCGCTCCCCCGCGGTGCCACTGGGTGATCAGTTCGGCGAGGTCGACCGGGCCGCCCCGGTAGTAGGAGCCGCCGGCGGCGAGCGGGGGTCCGCTCTCCGGCCCCGGTTCCGGGGCGGTCTCGGCGTCGCCGAGGTCGACGGTGAGCGCGACCAGGACCCGGAGGGTGTCGGGGTCGCGTCCGTACACCGCGGCGCGCCGGCGCAGATCGGTGCGGATCGCGGCGGCCCGCTCGGGGGCGGTGGCCCGGACGAGGACGACATCGGCGTGGCGGGCCGCGGTCTCCCTCGCCGGGCCGCCGGTCCCGTCGACGACGGTGACCGGGTGTCCCTGCGGAGGCCGGGGCACGATGGCCGGGCCGCGGACCGAGAAGGAGGCGCCCTCGAAGTCGACGTGGTGCAACTTGTCGCGGTCGATGAAACGTCCGGTGGCGACGTCCCGGATCTCGGCGTCGTCCTCCCAGCTGTCCCAGAGCCGGGCGCCCACGTCGGCCGCCTCGCCGGCCTCGCGCCACAGTTCCTCGGCGGGCGCGGCCGGACGCCGCCCGAAGAGCCGGGCCTCGGCCTCGGTCGTCGACACATCGACGTACCAGCCCGCCCGGCCGCGGCTCACCCAGTCCAGGGTGGCCACGGCGGAGGACACGTGGAACGGCTCGGTGTGGGTGGTGGTGACGGTCGGCACCAGACCGATCCGGCCGGTGGTGGGGGCGACCCGGGAGAGGACGGCGAGCGCGTCGGGTCCGGGCCTGGCGAACGAGTCGCCGAGCGTGACGAAGTCGAGGGCGCCGCGCTCGGCGAGCCGGGCGAGGCCGATGTGATGCCCGGGGTCGTAGCCGGGCGGGCCGCCGATCTCGGCGGCCAGGTGAAGGGGTGCGGTCGAAGGCATGGGCGTTACCTCTCGGGGCTCAGTTCCTGGGCCTGGGCAGGCCGGGCGGGTTGATCTCGGACTTCGCGACGGCCTCGCCGGAGAGCCCCCAGCGCCCCAGCACCTCGGCGTACGAACCGTCCTGCACGATGTGGTCGATGGCGGCCGCGTACGCCTCGACCAGGCCGCTGCCCTTCTTCGTGGTGGCGGCGATCTTGCCCTGGAGCCCGTCGCCCGCCCCCGACAGCGTGCCGACGATCTCGGACTGGCCGGCCGACGCGACGTGGTAGTTGGCGGAGGGGCTGGGGCCGAGATAGGCGTCGATGCGGCCGGACCGGAGGGCCAGGTAGTAGTCGGTGTCCTTCTGGAAGTACTTGATCTCCACCGGCTTGCGTCCGGCCTCGACGTTCTGCTCGTTCCAGTCGACCAGGATCTTCTCCTGGTTGGTCCCGGACGAGACGGCGATCGTCCTGCCCGCCACGTCCTTCGGCTCCTTCACCTTCCAGCCGGATCCCTTCCTGGCCTCGAAGGCGATGTTGTCGAGCCGGTAGGTCGCGAAGTCGTACTTCTCCTTGCGCTCCTCGGTGACCGTGACGTTCGAGAGCACCCCGTCGAACTTGGAGCTGTCGAGACCGACGAAGAGGTTCTCCCAGGAGACCTGTTCGAACTCGGGCTCAAGACCGAGCGTGTCGGCGATCAGGGTCGCGATGTCGATCTCCGAACCGATCCGGGTCTTGTCGTCGGTCGCGTAGAACCCCAGCGGTGGCGAGGCGTCGGCGCTCGCGCCCAGCCGCAGCGTGCCGCGCTCACGGACGGCCCCGGGCACCTTCGCCGCGATGGCGTCGACCTTCTTGCCTCTGATCCGATGCTGGTCGGGGCCGATGTTGATGCCGCTGCCCCGCTGCCCCTTCGGCTTCACCTCGGTGGTGGCGGCGTCCCCGCTGCCGCAGGCCGTGAGCAGTCCCGCGGCGGCAAGGGTGGCGAGCGCGGTGGACAGGGTGCGTCGGACGGACACGTGCGTGCTCCTCGGAGAGAACAGCGGAAGGGACATGGGCGGATTCACAGGACCTTGGAGAGGAAGGCGCGGGTGCGTTCGTGCTGCGGACGGTCGAGCACGTCGCCGGGCGCGCCGTGCTCGACGATCCGCCCCTCGTCCATGAAGACGACGGTGTCGGCGACCTCGCGGGCGAACCCGATCTCGTGCGTGACGACGATCATCGTGGTGCCCTGGGTCGCCAAGTCCTTGATGACGTCGAGGACTTCACCGACCAGCTCGGGGTCGAGCGCCGAGGTCGGCTCGTCGAAGAGCAGCAGCTTCGGTTCGAGGGCCAGCGCACGGGCGATGGCGACCCGCTGCTGCTGTCCGCCGGAGAGCTGCTTGGGGTACGCCCCGGACTTGTCGGCGAGCCCGACCCGGGCGAGGAGTTGCTCCGCGGCGGCGACGGCTTGTCTCTTCGGGCGGCCGAGGGCGGCGACCGGGGCCTCGATGACGTTCTCCAGCACGGTGAGGTGCGGGAAGAGATTGAAGTTCTGGAAGACGAAGCCGATCCGGGTGCGCTGGCGCAGGACCTCGCGCTCGCGGAGCTCGTACAGTTTGTTGCCGTCCCTGCGATAGCCGACCAGGGTGCCGTCGACGCTGATCCAGCCGTTGTCGACCTTCTCCAGATGGTTGATGGTGCGCAGCAGCGTGGACTTGCCGGAACCGGACGGGCCGAGGACGACGGTCACCTCTCCGGCGCGTACGGAGAGGTCGATGCCGCGCAGCACCTCCAGGCCGCCGAAGCGCTTGTGGACCGATCGGATCTCGACCATGGTGTCCGCGGATCCGGTGGTGCGGTCGGTGGTGGTGCTCATCGCGCGGCCCCCTTGGCGTAGTGACGTTCGACGTAGTGCTGGAGGACGGAGAGCACGGTGGTCAGGAGGATGTACCAGACCGTCGCGACCATGAGCAGGGGCACGACCCTGCCGTTGCGTCCGTAGACGACCTGGACCTGGTAGAAGAGTTCGCCGATCGCCATCACGGAGACGATCGAGGTGCCCTTGAAGAGCGAGATGATCTCGTTGGCGGCGTTCGGCAGGATGGATCGCATCGCCTGCGGGAGCACGATCCGCCGCAGCTGCCGGTACCGGGGAATCCCGAGCGCGGCCGCGGCCTCCGACTGACCGCCGTCCACGGCCAGTACGCCGGCACGGACGATCTCCGCCGCGTAGGCGGCCTGGTGCAGTGCCAGTCCGAGGACGGCGGCACTCATCGCACCGACCAGGTTCATCGTGTCGAAGGAGAAGAAGCCGGGCCCGAACGGGATGCCGAACTGCAACTCCTTGTACAGATAAGCGAGGTTGAACCAGAAGAGCAGCTGGACGATGAGCGGGATGGAGCGGAACGCCCAGATGTACGCGTAGGCGACCGCGCCGAGGAACGGACTCGCCGACAGTCGCATGAAGGCGAGGACGATGCCGAGTGCGAAGCCGAGCACCGTGCCGTAGAACGTCAGCTGGAGCGTGACCCAGACGGCCTTGAGAATGGTCTCGGCCGTGAAGAACTGGACGAAGACGTCCCACTCCCAGCCGGGATTGGTGACCAGGCCGTGCAGGAACTGGGCGAGCAGAACGGCGGTGACAGCGACGGCGACCCACCGCCAGGGGTGGCGTACGGGCACGACGGTGAGCGCGTCGTGGTCGGCGACGGCGGGTGTGGCGACGTGTGGTCCTGTCGCCTTGTCGATGAGTGGATCGCTGGTGAGGGACATCAGGGGTCCTTGAGATACGGGGTACGGAGGTGGGGTGCGGGCTTTCGCGTGGAGCCGCGGTCAGGCGCCGAGCGGGCCGTCGCTACAGCCGAGGTCCCGGAGGAGGGCGAGCGCCGTGCGTGCGGTGGCGTCGTTCTGCGCGAAGGCCGGGCCGCCGGTGCGCGGCCGGGTGAACGCTCCGCCGGCGCGAGCGGTGGTGAACGGGCCGAGCGCGAAGCGGCGCGGGTGCGGATGCCCGTCCCGGCCCAGGATCCGGCCGTCGTCGGGGTCCACGGAGAGCAGTCCGGTGTCGGTGGCGGCCGCCCCGTCCTCGTACAGATCCCGGAGCAGGCTGCTGCGGGTGCGTTCCAGTGAGGGATCCGGCAGCCGGGCCTCGACCAGGGCGCGGGCCTCGACCGACTCCCCGGGCACGGTGGCGCTGCCGGCCCGGAAGACGCCCCGGCGTTCATCGGCCTCGACGGTCGTTCCCGCACCGAGGAAGCGGACGACGCCGGCCCGGGAGAGCGCGAGGAGCTGGTGCAGCCGGGGGCCCGGCGGTCCTGAGGCGAGGTAGCTGAAGAAGCCGTGCCACCAGCTGCCGATGTCGCCGATCCGGATCAACTGCCCGTAGGCGGACAGGAGTCCGAGGAAGACGGCGAGATCCGGGCTGTGGCCGGGGTCGTGGCGGCGTTCCAGGTCCGCGGAGATGTAGGCACGCATCCCTTCCTGGAGTGAGTCGTACGAGGGATGGCGCACCCCGTCCAGGGGGCGGTCGAGCGCTTCGAGATCGAGCCGGTCGGCGGGGTCCGGCACGGCTGCCGCCACGAGGGCTCTCAGCTCGGGGCCGGCCGGATCCGCGGCGGCGTACTTCGCCTCGAAATCGTGCCAGTCGGCGGTGGTCCGCTCGGGGTGGGCGGTGAAGAGCCGGTGGTAGTGGGCGTAGCCGAGCTCCTTGTCGACATGTGGCCACACATCGCGCCGGAAATCGAGCGGCTCGTCCGTCTTCAGCAGTGCCTCGGTCCGGTCCGGGCCCAGAAAGCGCGGCAGCGGCGGCCTTTCGCCCTGCCAGGTGTAGCCGATCTTGGAGTGGTAGGGAACGCCCCGGCGCGATCCGATGTGCAGCACCGGTTCCCTGCCGGACGGCTTGTACTCGCCGTTCTCGTAGTGTCCGCCGCGGCCCTCGGTCAGCAGCACCATCAGATCGACGAAGGCGAGTCCGAAGCCCCGGACGATGACGGGTTCGCCCGCGGGCAGCTCGGTCAGATCGGTGTCGGCGGTGAAGTCGGGCGGCAGGTGGACGAGTCCGTGCCGTTGCGCGAATTCGGCCAACTCGACCTGTTCCGGATCCGGTTCGGCGTCGAGGTGGCCGATGGTGACCGCGACGAGATCGGCCAGGAGCGGCTCGTCGGCCCCCTCCAGCCAGACGCTCTGACGCCCTTCGCGCGGCCCGCTCACACGCACGGCCCTGCCCCGGTGCCAGTGGACGGTGACGCCCTCGGGGAGCGCGGCCACGGCCTGCTCGTACACCCAGCGCAGATAGACGCTCTGCAGCCGTCTGCTCGGAAAGTCCTGCCCGCCCAACGCCTTTATCTCGGCGAGGAGTCCGGACTCCGGGACGGCCTCGTCCGAGAGCTTCAGACGCCCGTCCCGGATGTCCGCCGCCCAGGTGTGCAGCGCGGGCCCCGGACGTATCGGCCCCTCCAGCCGGACGGTGTCGTCGGTGAACATCGTGACGTCCTCGGCCATGGAGTTCATCCAGAGCAGCGGCGACTGGTCGTGCCGCCAGATCCGCCCGCCGCCGGGCGGGTGGGGGTCCACGAGATGGATGTCCAGCGGGCGGCCCTCGTACAGGCCGGGGGCGTTGGCGGCGATGCGCTCGATCAGACCGGTGCCGCGCGGTCCGGCGCCGATGACGACGAGCGCCGGTGTCCGGTTCATCGGGCACCGGCCGTGCCGCGTGCGTAATGCCGCTCGATGTAGTGCTGGCCGACGCCGAGCAGTGAGGTGACGAGGGCGTACCAGATCGTGGCGACCAGCAGCAGGGGGATGACCTGGTAGGTGCGGTGGTACACGAGCTGCACCGAGTACAGCAGGTCCTGTACGGCGATGACGCTGACGATCGACGTGCCCTTGAGGGTGCCGATCAGCATGTTCCCGGCGGGCGGGACGATGGAGCGCATCGCCTGTGGCAGCACGATCCGGCGGAGCCGGCGCCAGGGCCCGAGCCCGAGGGACTGGGCGGCCTCGATCTGTCCGCGTTCGACGGAGAGGATGCCACCGCGGACGACTTCGGCGGCGTACGCGGCCTCGTGCAGGGTGAGCCCGATGACGGCGACCGTGACGGGGCCGAGGAGGTCGACCGTACGTACGCCGAGGATCTCCGGGTAGAGCGCGCCGATGTTGAACCAGAACAGCAGCTGGACCAGGATCGGGGTGGACCTGAAGAGCCAGACGTATCCCCAGCCCAGCGCCTGCAGCACGCGGTTGTCGGAGAGCCTGAGGACGGCGAGCAGGGTACCGAGGGCGAAGCCGAGCACCATGACCAGCGCCGTCAGCCAGAGAGTGAGGCCGAGGCCCCGCAGGACGGCGGTGGTGGCGAAGTACTCGGCGACGACGTCCCACTGGAAGGCGTCGTTGCGGATGACGGAGTTCAGCACCAGGGCGAGGAGCGCCAGGGCGACAACTGCCGCTGCCCACCGCCCCGTTCGGCGTACCGGGACGATCCTGAGCCGGTCGGTCTGCTCGCTCTTCGCGAGTGGGGCGGGCAGCGGGGAAGGAAGGGTGTCTGTCTGCGCGGACATGCGAGGGCTCCGTGGATGCAGAGATCGAACACGGGGCGCGTCTTCAGCGGAGACACAACGCGGACCGGGCCCCTCAGCACCGGTCCGCTTCCGAGATAAACGCTGTTCACCGTGCGTTGTCAAGCTTGTCCACACTGTGAGTCGTACGTCTCAGTTCAGTTGACGGACCACCGGATGCCTGTTCCACTGGGGCCATGCATTCGCAGCAGTGGCTGGTCAAGCGCTCCCACATCGACTTCGGTCGCGTGTGGTCCTCCTCCTGTTGAGCAGACCCCCTGCATCTCCTCGCGTCTCCGCCCGGCGCCGTGTGCGGCGCCTGAGCACTGTTCCCCGCGTGTCTTCACGTACACAACACCGCTCCACCCTCCCCTCGCTCGTTCCGCAGCCCTTCCGTCCGTAGCTCTTCCGTGCTGTGTCGATCTCTCGCTCTGTCGACTTTTCGTCCTGCCGTTCGCTTCGCCCCGGCCGTGGGGTCGCCGCGCGCTGCCCTGCTCACGGGCCCGCCGCCGCGCCCGCTCACGGCCGACGACCCTGGAGAAACACGCCTCATGCCCCGAACCCGGCACACCGCTGCCTTCGCGCTGATCACCGTCGCCACCTTCACCCTCACCGCGTGCGGGTCCGGCGGTCCGGCGCCCGCGTCGGCCGGCGCCGCGGACGTCAAGGGGAAGGTCCCGACCACTGATGTCGTGTCGTCGGTGCACAAGGACGAGGCGGCGGCGAAGCTCCTGCCCGCCGACGTCCGCGCCGCCGGCACCTTGACCATCGCCTCCAGCATCGGCAGTCCGCCCGGTGCCACCTACCTCGCCGACGGGAAGACGGTGGCCGGTACGGACATCGACTTCGCGGACGCGGTGGCCAGGAAGCTCGGGCTGGGACTGAAGCGCGAGGTGGCCTCCTTCGAGGCGATCCTGCCCGCGCTGGACAGCGGCAAGTACGACGTGGGCACCGGGAATTTCGGGGTGACCGAGGAACGCCGCAAGACGATCGACTTCGTCACCTACATCAATGACGGCCAGGGGTTCGCGGTCCGCGACGACAGCAAGCTGAAGAAGGTCACCGATCTCATCCAGCTCTGCGGTCTGACGGTCGGCACCGGCGCGGGCACCACCTTCGAGGTGACGCTGGAGGAGAACAGACATCGGTGCTCCGACGCGGGCAAGAAGCCGTACGAGGTGAAGACCTACAACGACCAGGGCGCGACCTGGGCTTCGCTCCAGCAGGGTCGCAGCGATGTGGTGATGTCCACCATCAACGGGCTGCGGTACGCGGTGGATCAGCAGGAGGGTGTGCGTTTCCTCAACGAGTTCAAGCGCCTCGACGTCGGCTTCGCCTTCAAGAAGGGCACCCCGTTGGCACCCGCCTTCCAGGCCGCGGTGAACGGTCTCAAGGCGGACGGTACCTACGACCGGATCCTGAAGAAGTGGGGCATCGGCGCGTCGGCCATCAGGACCTCGCAGATCTCACCGCCCGAGATCAGGTGACACGGGCCCGCGGACCGGGGCCGGGCCACCCCATGCCTCGGGACGGCTTCGGCTGCGCGCGGGCCGGAAAGGGGCGGTCACGGACGCATGTCGCGGCGCGGCCCACGGCGCGGGCCGCGCCGGACCCGGATCCCGGGGCCGGGACCATGTCGCGAGCCACGCGTCCAGGCCGGCTCCGGACCGGCTCCGCGTCACGGGACGGCTCACGTCGCGACACCCGGCCTCCCGCTCAGCAGCCGCAGTCGCACCCGCAGTCGCAGCAGTCGCATCCGTCGCAGCAGTCCCCGCAGTTGCTGCAGCAGTCACACGCATCGCAGCAGTCGCTGCAGTCGCACTGACTGCACAGCCCCTCGCGGCGCTGATGGGTCCACGGGTCCTCGAAGGTGCCGCAGCACATCTGGCAGGTGCAGGCCAGCCCCGCCCACACCAGGCAGCCGGCGATCAGCCCTCGCCGGTCGCGCGGAGGCTCGGGCGGGGGTTGCGGCGGGCCGAAGGGGTTGCCGGGGCTCGGTGCGTACGGATTGCCCGGCGGCGGGCCGAAGGACCCGGTCCGCTGTCTGTCCGACGGGCGGCCGGCTCCGTCTCGCACCGGGACGCCCGCCCCGTGCGAGCACGCCGTGGTACCGAACGCCCGGTCCACCGACTGCCGCAGTTCGTGCACCAGCAGCACATGGGCCAGCTTGTCGTCGGTGAATTCCGCGTCGCGCAACGCCAGCCGTACGCCCCGCAGCGCGTCGTCGCACAGCCGTCGGGCCTCGGCCCGCGACGTGCCGGTCGCGGTGAGCGGGTTCCAGGCGCCCGACGCGGCGTCAGCTTCCTGGTCCTCCACGGCATCCAGCAGATGCGCCAGGCGCCCGAAGAGCCGGCCCGCCTCGGCCAGCGGTTCCGTGTTCTGCGGCCTGCCCGCGAGTATCGCGGTGTGGGCGAAGGCGGCCGCAGTGGCGGTCTCGGTGGGCTCGGTGACCGTGAGCAGCGGGGTGCCGGGCCCGGCGAGCAGCTCGATTCCGGTCTGCCGGTCGACGGCGTCCACGAGCAGAGCCGTGTCGAAGCCGAGTTGCGCGCCGGTGCGCGCGCCTGCCCGGTCCCAGCCCGCCGCGACCCTGCGCGCGGCCGCGGCGACCGGGCGGCGCTTCAACAGGCCGTCCCGGTCGGCGACGTGGTCCCGCACCTTCGCCGACGCCAGCACCAGTGAGACGGCGGCGGCCAGTCTGGCTCCCTCGCCATGGGCGACCGGGGCGGTCCGCATGGCACGCAGCGGGCAGGGCCCCGCGGTGCGTCGCCATCCGTTGGTCCGCTCGGCCTGAGCCTCCGTCAGGACCGAGACGATCAGGCCGTCATAGTTCGTCACGATGCGGGCGAATTGCCCGTGGTCCGAGCGAAGTGCGAGACAGAGCCCGCAGAGATGGGCCATCCACTCGGTCCTGAGCCCTTCGGACAACCGGTGCGTACAGGGCCTGACTATTCCGAACACGACGATCCCCCGAGAGTCGTTCACTCGTGCGCCGAGCCCGTGCGCGTGCGCGACGTGCATCGTATCGAGCGCTCCATTCACCCGTACGTCCCCCGCGTCACCCGTACGGGCCGGTGCATCATATTTTCTTTCTTCCAGGCCCCTGATGCGGGAGGAACCTTGACGAACCGCCACATCTTCTGCACCAGTACCGTCACGAATCCCCTGCGCGCCGACTATCCACTTGGCGCACGATCCGCATCATGGACGACCATAGGGACACGAAAGAGATAGAGATGCGGAACATCACGGAACCGCGGTGAGAGGAGGCGTCCATGGGATCGGTGCGCAAGGCGAGTGCCTGGCTGGGCCTCGTGGAGGACAACGACGAGCGGTACTACGACGACGAGGAGTACGCCGGGGGTGCGCAGACCGGGACCGGTCAGGCCTGGGTGACCGATCCCCGGGTGCAGGTGGCTTCCGAGGCGGCCGTGGAGACGGGCCGCCGGATCGCCACCGTCACCCCGGACAGCTTCCGGGACGCACGAGGCATCGGTGAGCTCTTCCGGGACGGCGTGCCGGTGATCGTCAACCTCACGACCATGGACCCCACGGACGCCAAGCGCGTCGTGGACTTCGCCGCGGGGCTGACCTTCGGGCTGCGCGGTTCGATCGAGCGCGTGGCCACCCGGGTCTTCCTGCTGACTCCGGCCGACACCCGGGTGGTCAACGGCGAAGCCGTCGGCAGGCCGGCCGACGGCTTCTTCAACCAGAGCTGAGCAGGGCGCCTCGCCGGACCGGTCTACCGGAACGCGTCGAGACCGGTGAGCGCCTTGCCCAGCACCAGCTGGTGCATCTCCACGGTTCCCTCGTAGGTGAGCACCGACTCCAGATTCGTCGCATGCCGCATCACCGGGTACTCCAGCGAGATCCCGTTGGCGCCGAGGATCGTGCGCGAGGTACGGCAGATGTCGATCGCCTCCCGCACATTGTTGAGCTTTCCGAAACTGACCTGCTCCGGGCGGAGCCTGCCCGCGTCCATCCGCCGGCCCAGATGGTGGGCGAGCAGGATGCCCTTGTGCAGTTCCACGGCCATGTCCGCCAGCTTGGCCTGGGTGAGCTGGAAGCCGCCGATCGGTCTGCCGAACTGTTCCCGGGTCCGCGCGTAGTCGAGGGCCGCCTCGAACGCGGAGCGCGCCGCGCCCATGGCTCCCCAGACGATGCCGTAGCGGGCGTGACCGAGACAGCTGAGCGGGCCGCGCAGGCCGGTGACTCCGGGGAGTACGGCATCGGCGGGCAGCCGTACCTCGTCGAGGACCAGCTCACTGGTGACCGAGGCACGCAGCGACCACTTGTGCTTGATCTCGGGCGCCGTGAATCCCGGGGTGTCGGTCGGCACGACGAATCCGCGGATTCCGCCGCCCGCGCCGCCCTCGTCGGTCTGCGCCCAGACGACGGCGACACCGGCGACCGAGCCGTTGGTGATCCACATCTTGCGGCCGGTGAGGACCCAGTCCCCCCCTCCGTCGCGCCGGGCGTACGTCCGCATCCCGGCCGGGTCGGAGCCGTGGTCCGGCTCGGTGAGACCGAAGCAGCCGATGACCTCGCCGGCCGCCATGGCCGGCAGCCACCGCTGCCGCTGCTCCTCGGAGCCGAAGCGATGGATGGCGTACATGGCGAGCGATCCCTGCACGGAGACCAGCGAGCGGATCCCCGAGTCGGCCGCTTCGAGCTCCAGGCAGGCCAGTCCGTACTGCACGGCGGTGGCGCCCGCGCAGCCGTACCCCTGCAGGGACATGCCGAGAGCGCCGAGCGAACCGAGTTCGCGGGCCAGTTCCCGGATGCCGGGCAGCTCGCCGTTCTCGTACCACTCGGCGATGTGCGGCAGTACGCGGTCGGTGGCCCAGCCCCGGACGGTGTCGCGGATGGCGAGGTCCTCGGTGTCGAGCAGGTCGTCGATGCCGATCGGGTCGGCGGGGTCGAAGGGCGGGAGCTTCGAGGACGGGGTGGTGGACATGAGGGCGCCTCCGGCGGCTCGCACGGTGCTAAAACTAGCAGTGTTAGTTATGGCCTCGTGCCGACGTTACGGCTCAGTGCCCCGCCCGTCCAGAGCCGGTCGCCTCGGCGGGTCGGCGCCGGGCGGACAGCGCCAGTGACCGCTGCGCACGGCCCGCGACGGGCACCTCCTGCGGCTCGGGGCGCTCCGGCGCCTCGCCCGCGTCGGCCGCACGGGTTTCGTCGAGAGCCGGCGACGGGCACTCCATCGCGCGTGGCAGCCGCAGCGCGGCGAGCGCGCCGACCAGCAGCAGGGCCGCGCTGACCAGCAGCGTGACGTGCAGCCCGGTGATGAAGGCATGGCGGGCCGTGGAGCGCAGCGCCTCGCCCAGCGGACCGCCGAGCCGGTCCGCCACCTGGTAGGCCTCGCCCAGCGAGTGGGCGGCGGCCGCGCCGTCCCCGGCGGGGACGCCCTTCCCGGGGAGCTTCGCGAGTCCGGGGGCATAAGCGGCGTTCATGACACTGCCGAGCAGGGCGATGCCCATGCCCGCGCCCAGCTGGTACGAGGTCTCGCCGATCGCCGCCGCACCACCCGCCCGGTCGGCCGGGGCATCGCTGAGCATGGATTCGTACGCCCCGAAGAGCGTGGTCTGCAGTCCGAAACCGAGTGCGACGAACGCCGCGGTCAGCAGGCCGGGCCGGTCGTGCTGCCCCATCGCGGTCAGGATCAGCACCGAGGCGGCCGTCAGCACGAAGCCCCAGGCCACCATCCGCCGCGGCCCGACGCGGCGCAGCGTGTACGACCCGGTGGCGCCCGCGGCCATGGCCGCGAAGGTGAGCGGCAGCAGCCGCAGCCCGGTCTCCAGCGGGCTCAGTCCGAGCACGAGTTGGAGGTACTGCACGGCTATCAGTTCCAGCCCGACCAGGGCCAGCATGGCGAGGACGATGCAGCCCACCGCGGTGGAGAAGGCCGGCCGGGCGAACATCCCGATGTCTATCAGCGGATGCCTACGGCGTTTCTGACGGCGTACGAAGGTGACGAGCAGTACGGCCCCGATCAGCAGCGGGGCCAGCGTGGCCGGGCTCAGCAGCCCCTCCCCGGCGCCCGCCCGCTTCACTCCGAGAACCACGCCGAGCACACCGGCCGCGGCCGTCAGCGCGCCCAGCACGTCCCACGGGCCGTCGTCACTGCCGCGCGACTCGGGCAGCAGCAGGCGGCCCACCGGCAGGACCAGGGCCATCAGCGGGACATTGATCAGAAAGACCGAGCCCCACCAGAAGTGTTCGACCAGGAAGCCGCCCATGACGGGCCCGGTGGCCGCTCCGACGGCGGCGACCGCGCTCCAGACGCCGATCGCCACGGCCCGTTCGCGCCGGTCGGGAAAGACCTGCCGGAGGATCGACAGCGTCGCGGGCATGATCATCGCCCCGCCGACCCCGAGCAGGGCACGCGCCGCGATCAGCACGCCGGGGCTGTCGGCCATCGCGGCTATCGCCGAGGCGACGCCGAAGAGGGCGTAGCCGAGCAGCAGCACGCGGCGTCGTCCGACCCGGTCGCCGAGGGTGCCGAAGAGGATCAGCAGCGAGGCGCAGACCAGCGGATAGGCGTCCACGATCCAGAGCAGACCGGCGGCACTGGGCCGCAGGTCCTCGGTGACGGCGGGGACGGCGACATGGAGCACGGTCGCGTCGAGTGCGACGAGCAGCAGGCTGAGGCAGAGGACGACGAGGACGACCCATCGATTGGCACCGTCGGCGGCTGAGCGCAGCCGGATTCGGCCTGCGGTCGTCCCGGACATGCATGTACCTCCCAAAAGGTCCTCACGCTCGGCGGGCCAGCCGGGGACGCGGCGGTTCGCCGCCCCTCGGGGCCCGGCATCGACGGGCGAGTGATCCGTCAGCGTACGCGAGTTCGGAGCACCCACACGTGGTCCACCTCATACCCCGACCGGCCGTGGAGTGTGGCGTACGCCACGCCGGGGCGCCGCCCGGAGCCCGTCGGACCTGCACGGACGACCGCCACCGGGAGACCGCTCGAAGCCGTCCCACCGACCTCCGCACCCGGCTCAGAAGGTACCGGGCGCCACTGCGGCACCACGGGCCGGGCCTGCACCGAAAGCGGTCGGTGACCGGACGGATACCTTCGGTTTCACCCCCGGGAGGAGCCGGATAAATTCATACCGGCACCTCCTTCGCCTTTCTTCCCACCCCTGAACACCCTTCCGAAATAAGTGCGAAATAAAAAGCGCACAGGCATGCCGAGGTGCTTCTTCGAGTCAGGAATTAAGGCCCGGCTGAGACATAGTCCACATCACATCGTCATCACAAAGAGACCGGATCGACCTGTCCACGCACTAACTCGCTGTAACGTCGATTGGGTGCGTACCGACATCTTTGCCCGCCTGGACCGGGAGCCGGAGCCGCCGAAGATAGAGCCGCCGCGGATGAGCCGTCACCGCATCGCTCTCTTCGGCGGGACGTTGGCGTTCTATCTCGCCATCGTCGTCGCCGTGCTGGTCTCCTCCTGGCTGGTGACCCTGGACTGGAAGGTCATGCTCTTCCGGCCCTATCAACAGTGGCCGCAGATCCATGCGTTCCTCGACTACTACATCGTGCTCGGTCAGCGCGGCCCCACCGCCACCATGGTCGCCTGCTGGCTCGGCTGGCGCTCCTGGCGGCAGCACACACTGCGGCCCCTGCTGACACTCGGCGCCGCGCTGCTGCTGCTCAACGCGACGGTCGGCGCGGTCAAGATCGGCCTGGGGCGGCTCGGCCCGCACTACGCGACCCAGATCGGCTCCGCCGAACTCTTCGCCGGCGGCGATATATTTCCGTCGGGCCACACCGCCAACGCGGTCGTGACCTGGGGGATCCTCGCCTACCTGGCGACCACCCCGCGGGCCAGACGCTATCTGTCGGCCGTGTCCGCGATCGTCTCGCTCGGCGTCGGACTCACCACGGTCTACCTCGGCACGCACTGGCTCAGCGATGTGCTGCTCGGCTGGGCCGCGGGGCTGCTGATCCTGCTGGCGCTGCCCTGGTTCGAGCCGCTGATCACCCGGGCCGAGGCCTGGATCTTCGCCCAGCGCGAGATCCTGCGGGGACACGCCCGCCCCGTCCCCTCCCTGCCCGTCGCTGCGGGCGGCCCCCGGACCGCGCTGCTCCCGCAGTTGGACGGCGGCGACGCCGTGGCGGAGAGCCCGGTGCTGGAACCGGTCGCCGCGGGCACGGTCACGGGCCCCCGTTCGCGTACGCATCCGGCTGCCCCGTCGCATCCGACACATCTGGTGCGCTCGGAACGGACTCCGGTCACCCCGGCCGGGAGCCGGCGCCCGCCGCACGCGGACCGTACGCCACGCGGCGGCACGACCTCGGCCCGCCCGGTGTCCGGCGGCTGAACAAAGCCGGGAGCCGGTACGCACAGCCGCTCCCCCGCACCCCCCGAGCACAGCGAAGGCCCCGACTCCGGTCGGGGCCTTCGCTGTTGCCCGGGGCCGGACAGCAGCCGTTCTCAGCCCACCCAGCAGCGGGTGACGACGGCGTCGACGGCCTCGAAGTTGATCCGTCCGCCCCGGAATTCCATGGTGATGATCGCCCCCGGCGGCAGGGATCTGACAGTGGTCCAGCCATGGCTGCGGGCTCGCCGTTCGGCCGCTTCGACAGCGAGGCCGACGTACGCACCGGGTGCGTCCTCGGGCTGGACGGGAGGGGTCGGTATGGGTGCCATGTCTCTCACCGTAGGCTCCCTGGGACCACGACGGAAGCCGGGGCACGGGTTGCCGCACGGCATCCTCGCGTCCCCCGCCTGTCACGCTTGTGTCACAGGATCTCGACACGTGCGCTGCCCGGATCGCACCGCCCGGACTCACGGCCCACGACCCGACACACAGTAATCACACAAGCCGGGAAACGATCATACGGAACACTCGAAAACAAAACGGAGTACGCCGTATCGGGCAGTCGGAATTCTCGCACCGAATAACCCGCGTAAAGGAGCATGCCACCGGGAATTCACGCTTCCTTATGGCAGCCTTATCCTTTGGTCACAAAACCCGTGCCGCGGGCCGGCACTACCGCCCGCGGCCGCCCGTATAGCGGACGAGCCGAACCGTCACCGTGCGGGAACACCGTCGGAGGCGCTCAGCCCAGGGCCCTCGACAGCCGGTCCCTGACCGTCCTGACGGCGTCATTGAGCTCCGGAGGTTCCACGACCTCGAAGTCGATCCCCATCAGCACGACATGGATGACCATCACATCGAGACTCGTGGCCCCGGTGCGCAGCAGACAACTGTCGGTGCCGTCCGCCTCCAGCACCCCGGCCGACGGCGGGATCCGTTCCGCCGCGCGCTCGATCCCCGTCTTCAGCCGGATCACCGCACGGGTCGCGTACGCGGTGGTGGAGATGCCCTTTGAGACATAGGCGGCCAGATCCTCGGCCGGTGCGTCGCGGGGCACGAACCTCGGACCGTGCGGCGGTGCGGGAGTGATCCGGTCCGCACGGAACGTACGCCAGTCCGCACGGTCCAGATCCCAGGCGACCAGATACCAGCGGTGTTCGGTGCACACCAGCCGGTGCGGTTCGACGGACCGGCGCGACACGGAACCGGAGTGGTCCCGGTACTCGAAGCGCAGCCGCTCGCTGTCCCGGCAGGCTCCGGCCAGTTCGGTGAGCACCCCCGGGTCGGCGGTGGACGCGCCGGGCCCGCGCAGCAACGGCACCGTGAAGGTGTTCAGCGCGTTCACCCGGCGGCGGAGCCGGTTCGGCAGCACCTGTTCCAGCTTGGCCAGGGCGCGTACGGAGGTCTCGCCGATGCCCTCGACCCCGTTGCCCGCCGCGGTGCGCAGTCCGACGGCGACCGCGACGGCCTCCTCGTCGTCGAGGAGCAGCGGCGGCAACTGCGCACCGGCGCCGAGCCGGTATCCGCCGCCCGTGCCGGGGGCGGCGTTGACGGGGTAGCCCAGTTCGCGCAGCTTGTCGACATCGCGCCGGACGGTCCGCGGCGTGACGCCGAGCCGCTCGGCGAGATCGGCGCCCGACCAGTCCCGGTGTGCCTGGAGCAGTGAGAGCAGGCGCAGCAGTCGTGCCGAGGTCTCCAACATGGGGCGAGTCTGCCAGGGATCGCGGACACCCCGCGTCCGCGATCGGCTGCCGAGGCCTTACGGCCCGGTGCACCCAGAGAGTGGATCAGGGTGTCACGCGGCCGGCGTCGGACCGGGTTCGATCCGGACACAGAGGTCGTTCTCGGCCGAATAGCACGGGGTGGCGCGTGCGCCCTCACCCGCGTCGTGTGCCGGGTAGACGAAGATGTTCCTCCGGTCCCAGACGTCGTCGAGGAGGCGGGAGATCCGTACGCCGTCGGCCGGCCCACCGCCGGACGTGCCGGGGATCAGCCAGAGCGTCCACAACTGCTTCCCGGTGACCGGCCCTGCGGCCAACCGGTCGAGGGGCAGCGTGAAGGAGAACGTGTGCCCCTCCCCGGTGACCGGCACCCGGCAGACCCGCTCGCCGGTACCGGGCGGTCGCGCCTCGACACGGGCGCCGTCGCCGAGACCGGTCCCGTACAGCGTGCCCTCGACGGTCATCCCGTCCCGGTCGAAGGTGACCGGTCCGGCCTCGGCGTGCGGTGAGCGGATCCAGCAGTGCAGGGCGAGCCGGCCGTCGACGGTCGGATACGGGATGCGGACCGCGATCCGCCCGGTCCGGGGCGCGCGGTCCATGAGGAGCCGAAGATCCCTGATCCCGGGCTCGACGGCCACCTCCCCGTCGTCACCCGCGCCCGGCTCACGCACATAGACGTCCCAGCGGCCCTCGGCGGGCTCCGCGGTGCTCGGCAGCTCCGCCCGCAGCCGTCCGTCCCCCACCGGGCTCAGCGGCAGCCGCAGGGTGCCGTCGTCGTCCTCGCTGCCGCGCAGCCGGAGAAGCAGTTCGTATGCCTTTCCCTCCGCACGGCGACCGGGGTCGAGATCGAAGACGATCCCACCGTCGGGACCCGCGGTGCAGTCGGCTCGTGGTGTCGGTCGCTCTGTGGAGACGGTCATGCGGGCTTCCCCTTGCGGATGACGTCGGCGGCCTTGTAGCGCACGGCGTACGCCCCGTCCAGCACGGTGCCGCGGGCGCGGTGCAGTGTGGTGCGCAGAGCGCCGTGCGAACGGTCGCTCGGGGCCCGGGAGGCGAGTTCGGTGAAGAGCCGCTCATGGCGTTCGGCGATCCGCGACGGATCGAACCGCTGCGACGCGACCAGCGCGGCGCGTCCCGCCCGGTGCCGTGCTTCGTCGTCGTCGATCAGACCGAGCAGGGCCGCCGCCACCGCCGCCGTGTCACCTACGGGCACCAGCCGCCCGTCCGTGCCGTCCTCGATGATCTCGCGGGGGCCGTGCGGGCAGTCGGTGGCGACGACCGGCAGGCCGCAGCGCATCGCCTCGACGATGGTCATGCCGAAGGACTCGCGGTCCGAAGTGACCGCGGCGATCGCACCCTTGGGCCACTCGGCCTCCAGCGGGTCGACCGAACCCATCAGGAACACGTGGTTGTGCAGGCCGAGTTCACCGATGAGGGTGAGCAGCGCCTGCCGCTCGTTCCCGGTCGCGTCACCGCCGCCGTAGATGCGCAGCCGCCAGTCCGGACGGACGGCGACGACGTCGGCGAAGGCCCGGACCAGCAGGTCGTACCGCTTGACCTTGTGCAAGCGGCCCGCGGCGATCACCCACTTACCGTCACCGTCGGCGGGTTCGATCCTCGGCGCGGGAACGCTGTTGGGAATGGACTCGATCCGCACGCCGGGCAGCTTGAACCCGCTCCGGTAGGCACGGGCGTCGGCCTCGGTGACGGTGGTGATCGCGTCCAGCAGGGCGTAGCGGTGCCCGATCTCGCGGCGCAGCCGGTAGCCGTGGCTGTCGAAGGTGAGGTGCTCCTGACCGATCCGGACCGGACCGCGCCGGGTCTGCCTGCTGATCTGCACATTGAGTCCGGGGCGGGTTCCGACCACGACGTCCGCGTCCAGCGACCGCAGATGGTCCGCCACCCGCGCGTCGGTCAGCCTGCTGTACTGCCGGTACCGGCTGTCGCCGCGCGGGAACACGGTCGCGGGACGGGCATGCTCGGCCGCGTCGCCGTCGTACGTCGGGCTCTCCTTCCGCAGGTCGACGAGGTGGCCCAGACGCACGCCCGCGGGAGCACCCAGCGCCGGGACGTCCCGGTGCCGGAAGACGGAGACGATCTCGACGTCATGGTGCTCGGCCAGTGTCCCGGCGAGATTGAACGTCGTACGGATCGTGCCCCCGACGCCGTAGGCGTTATGGAGCAGGAAAGAAATGTGCATAAAACGGTGCATCTCCCGGTTCGGCCGGCCGGTGGAGGGCGGCACTACGCATGACGACGCGAATCGGCCGGGGGTTCACTCCGGACATCGGTCAGTTCCGGCCATCCTCATATTCGCCCGTTTTCCTGATTTGTCGATGTATCGGTGAACCACTTCATGGCCGAGTCGACCACATCACCCCACGGTCAATCAGGACGAACGAGTCGTAAACGGCCCCTCGGATCCTGAGATTCACCCTCCGCGTCGGATGGTTCGATTACGTTCCCTTTCTCGCGTGACCCCGGCCACGGATCGCCCGTTGTCATCTTCATGAGCCGGGAACCGCTCGGCCCACGCAACGAGTTCGAGGAGCCACCCGTGCCGCGCATGCTCGACGTCAGCGAGGACGTACGCGCCGAGATCGGCGACGCCGAAGCCGACCGGCTGCTCGTCGGCGACAACACCCCGGGCAGCTACGACTGCACCTCCTGCCGCACCCCCGGAGACTCCGAGCAGGAACGCACCAGCACGGTGCTCTTCGTCGGGGACGAGACCGCCGTCCTGGCCTTCGCCCACGCGAGCTGCATCCCCTCGCAGGTCGTCCAGGTCGCCGAGGAGCAGCTTCAGGGCGCCGTCCGCAGCATCACCCGCAGCGACGCGGAACACCCGGAGGGCCCGAGCACCGAACAGGCCGTTCTCGGGGTCACCAGCGGCCTCGTCCTGATCGACGACGAGCTCCATCCGGCCCTCGTCGTCGAGCCGACCGGCGCCATCGCCCGTCCGGGCACCGACGGCAGCCGGGGCGACGAGTTCCTGCAGCTGCTGCTGGAGCAGGGCTTCCAGCCGGCCCACCGGGTGGACCTGATGCCCTCGGTGCTGCACGGCTGGTCGGTCCTGCTCGCCATGGGCCGGCTGCACGCCGTGCTGCAGCCGGGCACCGGCGGCACCCCCGTCGCCTGGTGGCAGGCACACGCGCCGCTCCAGGTCACCGAGGGCTGGCGAACGGCGGCCAACAAGTCGCAGACCGTGCTCCTCTTCGCCGCCCCGGCGGGAGCGATCGGCCAGCAGCCCCGCGAGGACCTGCTGCGCGACGCCCTGGACAAGGCCGCCGCCGCCGGGCTGCTGGTCGCCGCGGCGATGCCCCTGGCCGGGACCTGATCATGTCCCTCGGCTCCTCGCGCCTGCGGCGAACAGCTATTTCTCCGCCGGGCCCGCATCCGACGGACACCGGGGTCGTTGGCACATACGTGCACTCATACGACTCCTCCCACCAGCGACCGAGCCCGATCCCTGCCATGCGTCCCTCGCAGGAACCCTCGGGCGGTCAGTCCCAGACCCCGATCTACGACGCGCTGTACTCGGAGTACCGCCGGTCGTTCAGGGCGTTGCCGGGCGATCGGAGCGGCGAGGAGAATCTCGGCTTCATGGCCTTCGGCACCGGGCTCTTCGGCAGCCGTCTCCCGCTGAGCAGCCACTCCGGTCTCTCCACCGGCCTCTCCGTGCACGGCGCGACCACCGGACACGGCAGCGGCCCGAGCACACACACCGGCAGCCTCGGTTCCTGGCAGCGGGTGGGACGGCACTCCGGGCGCACCCAGCCCGCGGCACTGCCGCCGGGATCGCGAGGGGCCTGACCGCGTGCAGAGGGGCCTGACCGTATGAAAGAGCCCCGGACCGTTCCGGCTGCGGAACGGTCCGGGGCTCTTTCCCGGGCCCTTGCGTACTACTTGTTGCGGCCGCGCTTCTCGCGCACCCGCACCGAGATGTGGATCGGGGTGCCCTCGAAGCCGAACTCCTCGCGCAGGCGGCGCTCCACGAAGCGCCGGTAGCCGTGCTCCAGGAAGCCCGAGGCGAACAGCACGAAGCGCGGCGGCTTGGTGCCCGCCTGGGTGCCGAAGAGGATCCTGGGCTGCTTGCCGCCGCGGACGGGGTGCGGGTGCGAGGCGACGATCTCACCGAGGAAGGCGTTCAGCCGACCGGTGGGGACGCGGGACTCCCAGCCGGCGAGGGCGGTCTCGATCGCCGGAACCAGCTTCTCCATGTGACGGCCGGTGACCGCGGAGACGTTGACCCGCGGGGCCCATGCGACCTGCGCGAGCTCCGTCTCGATCTCGCGCTCCAGGTAGTAGCGGCGCTCCTCGTCGAGGGTGTCCCACTTGTTGTACGCGATCACCAGGGCACGCCCGGCCTCCACGGCCATGGTGACGATGCGCTGGTCCTGGACGCTGATGGACTCGGCGGCGTCGATCAGGACGACGGCGACCTCGGCCTTCTCCACGGCGGCGGCGGTACGCAGCGAGGCGTAGTAGTCCGCGCCCTCCTGGAGGTGGACACGGCGGCGGATACCGGCCGTGTCGATGAACTTCCAGGTGATGCCGCCGAGCTCGATCAGCTCGTCGACCGGGTCACGGGTGGTACCCGCGAGCTCGTTGACGACGACGCGGTCCTCGTTCGCCACCTTGTTCAGCAGCGAGGACTTGCCGACGTTCGGACGGCCGATCAGCGCGATCCGGCGCGGTCCGCCGATCACGGTGCCGAAGCGCTGTGCCGGGGCCTCCGGAAGCGCTTCGAGTACGGCGTCGAGCAGGTCGCCCGTGCCGCGCCCGTGCAGCGAGGAGACCGGGTGCGGCTCGCCGAGGCCCAGCGACCAGAGCGCGGTGGCGTCCGCCTCTCCGCTCTGGCCGTCGACCTTGTTGGCGCACAGCACGACGGGCTTGCCGGCCCGGCGCAGCAGCTTGACGACGGCCTCGTCGGTGTCGGTGGCGCCGACGGTCGAGTCGACCACGAAGACGACCGCGTCGGCGGCCTCGATCGCGTACTCGGCCTGGGCGGCGACGGAGGCGTCGATGCCCAGCACGTCCTGCTCCCAGCCGCCGGTGTCGACGACCTTGAAGCGGCGGCCCGCCCACTCGGCCTCGTAGGTGACGCGGTCACGGGTGACTCCGGGCTTGTCCTCGACGACCGCCTCGCGGCGGCCGATGATCCGGTTCACCAGCGTCGACTTGCCGACATTGGGGCGGCCGACGACGGCGAGCACGGGCAGCGGTCCGTGACCGGCCTCCCCGATCGCGCCTTCGACCTCTTCGGCGTCGAAGCCCTCCTCCGCGGCGAGCTCCATGAACTCCGCGTACTCGGCGTCGCCAAGCGCTCCGTGCTCGTGGTCCGAGCCGTCGGAGTGAATCTGGTCGTTCATGAAGTCCGTTCCTCTTTGCATCATCATCGATGGGCCACGACCACGCGGCCCACTACTCAAGTCTTACCTACGCCCGGTGAAACGCCTGGCCTCGTCCAGGTGGGCGGTCAGCCGGGCCTGGATCCGCACCGTCGCCTCGTCCAGCGCCTTGCGTGTCCGCCGCCCGCCACCGCCCTTGTCCGAGCTGCCCGCCCCCTCCTGCGCGACGAAGGCATCGCCGAAGACGACGTCGACCCGGCTGCGCAACGGCGGCAGTGCCGATATCAACCGTCCGCGGCGCTCGGTGCTTCCCAGTACGGCCACGGGCACGATCGGCGCCCCGCTGCGAACCGCGAAGTACGCCAGCCCGGCACGCAGCGAGGCGAAGTCGCCATCGCCCCTGGTGCCCTCGGGGAAGATCCCGAGCACCCCGCCGCTCTTCAGCACGCCGAGGGCGTCGGTGATGGCGGTGCGGTCGGCGGTCGTACGGTCCACCTTCAGCTGACCGATGCCGCGCAGGAACGGGTCGAGCGGGCCGACGAACGCCTCTTTCTTGATCAGGAAGTGGACGGGCCGGGGCGCGGTGCCCATCAGCATCGGACCGTCGATGTTGTGGGAGTGGTTCACCGCGAGTATGACGGGTCCGGAGGCGGGGACCCGCCACGCACCGAGGACGCGGGGCTTCCACAGCCCGTACATCAGCCCGATGCCGATCCCGCGCCCCACCGCCGCGCCGCGCGGCGTGGGCGAGCCCGTGGCTCGGGTCACTTCGCGGCCCGCTTCTCCTCGACGAGGGTGACGACACACTCGATGACCTGCTGAAGGGTCAGCTCGGTGGTGTCCACCTCGACGGCGTCGTCCGCCTTGGCCAGCGGGGAGGTCTTGCGGCCGGAGTCGGCCGCGTCCCGCTTGATCAGCGCCTCCCTGGTGGCGGCGAGATCGGAGCCCTTCACCTCCGAGCTGCGGCGGGCGGCACGCGCCTCCGGCGACGCGGTGAGGAAGATCTTCAGGTCGGCGTCGGGCAGCACGGTGGTCCCGATGTCACGGCCCTCGACCACTATGCCCCGCTCGGCCGAGGCAGCGATGGTGCGCTGCAGCTCGGTGATCCGGGTGCGCACCTCGGGGACCGCGCTGACGGCGCTGACCTTGGAGGTGACCTCCTGGGTACGGATCGGGCCCGAGGCGTCCTCGCCGTCGACGGTGATGGTCGGGGCGGCCGGATCCGTACCGGAGACGATGACCGGCTTGGCGGCGGCGGTCGCCACCTCCATCGCGTCCTGCACGTCGATGCCGTTGTTCAGCATCCACCAGGTGATCGCCCGGTACTGGGCGCCGGTGTCCAGGTAGCTCAGGCCGAGCTGAGCGGCTACGGCCTTGGACGTGCTGGACTTGCCGGTGCCGGAGGGCCCGTCGATGGCGACGATCACTGCGGCCGGGGCCGTCCGGGCGGCGGCGCTTGCGGTTTCCACGGTGGTGGACACCTTCCTGGTACTCGGGGTGGGCGGGACGGGGACGCGCGAACCCGCCCCGCACAAGGTTACCGAGTGCCGGAGGGGTCCTCTGCACCCCTGTGGACAACCTCCTCGCGGGCCCGCCTCCCGGGGCCTACTGGCGCAGCGACCAGCCCCGCTCGCGCAGCGCCGCGCTCAGCCCGGCGACCGCGCTCGGCTCGACCATCAGCTGGACCAGGCCGGCCTGCTGCCCGGTGGCGTGCTCGATGCGGACGTCCTCGACGTTGACCCCGGCCCGTCCGGCATCGGCGAAGATCCCGGCCAGTTCGCCCGGCCGGTCGCTGATGAGCACGGACACGATCTCGTACGAGGTGGGGGCCGTCCCGTGCTTGCCGGGCACCCGGACCCGTCCCGCGTTGCCGCGACGCAGGACGTCCTCGATGCCTTCGGTGCCTTCGCGGCGCCTGTCGTCGTCACCGGACTGCAGACCGCGCAGCGCCCGTACCGTCTCGTCCAGATCGGCGGCGACCCCGGCCAGTACGTCGGCGACCGGCCCGGGATTGGCGGAGAGGATCTCCACCCACATCCGGGGGTCGGAAGCGGCGATCCGGGTGACGTCCCTGATGCCCTGGCCGCAGAGACGTACGGCCGTCTCGTCGGCCTCCTCCAGACGAGCGGCGACCATCGACGAGATCAGCTGCGGGGTGTGCGAGACCAGGGCGACGGCCCGGTCGTGCGCGTCGGCGTCCATGACGACGGGGACGGCACGGCAGAGGGCCACCAGTTCCAGGGCGAGGTTCAGGACCTCGGTGTCGGTGTCCCGGGTCGGGGTGAGGACCCAGGGACGGCCCTCGAAGAGGTCCGCGGTGGCGGCGAGGGGTCCGGATCGCTCCTTCCCGGCCATGGGGTGCGTACCGATGTACGGGGTGAGGTCGACGCCGTGTTCCTCCAGCTCACGGCGCGGGCCGCCCTTGACGCTGGCGACGTCGAGGTAGCCGCGGGCGACGCCGTCCCGCATGGCCGCGGCCAGGACCGAGGCCACATGGGCGGGCGGCACGGCGATGATCGCCAGGTCGACGGGGCCCTCGGGCGCCTGGTCCGTACCGGCGCCGAGCGCGGCCGCGGTACGGGCCGACTCGGGGTCCTGGTCGACGAGGTGGACATGGATGCCGCGCCCGGCCAGGGCGAGGGCCGCGGAGGTGCCGACGAGGCCCGTTCCGATGACGAGGGCGGTTCTCACTGGGCGATGTCCTTGCGGAGGGCGGCGGTGGCTCCGAGGTACACGTGTGCGATCTCGGACTTGGGGAGGTACGTCTCGACGTGCGCGAGGATGCGCACCACCCGGGGCA
Organism: Streptomyces sp. NPDC093149; assembly: GCF_044754145.1. Taxonomy (NCBI): domain Bacteria; kingdom Bacillati; phylum Actinomycetota; class Actinomycetes; order Kitasatosporales; family Streptomycetaceae; genus Streptomyces; species Streptomyces sp. NPDC093149. Next base: position 21,162 of record NZ_JBIVON010000009.1, on the reverse strand, counting down.
TCGCGCCCACGACGTCCAGCTCCTGGGCGCAGATGAGCGGTACGTCGACGATACCGATCCCGCGTGCCGCGGCGGCCGGGAAGTCGCTGTGCAGATCGGGGGTGGCCGTGAACCAGATGCTGATCAGATCGTCCGCGACGAGGCTGTTGCGCTCCAGGACGGCGGTGAGCAGGGCACTGACCCGCTCGCCCATGTGTCCGGCCTCGTCCCGTTCCAGTTGGACGGCTCCACGGACCGCTCGTACCGCCACGTCGTGCTCCTCGCTTCTTCGTGCGTGCCACGCCTGCTGTCCGTTTGCGTGATCTTTCCGCGTGATCAGCCTAGGGCGTGTTTCGAAAGTCCCGCCTGCGTGCTCTGTCGGTGAGACGGGGCGCCGGCGCCGTGGTGGTCGGCGCCGGTGGCCCAGGCGGCGCCTCCGGCGCTTCCGGTCAACCGGCGCTCGTCCGACGGCTCCGGCGGACATCGGCCAGGAGCGCCGCCTCCGCGACGTCCGGATGTGCGCTGCCCTTCAGTGCGGACAGCTCGTCCGGCCAGGGGGCCGCCCACCGGGTGTGCCCTCCCGCCCGCACCACCAGCTCCACGGCGGCCAGCCCCGCGACGGCCGATCCCCGCGCCCGCAGCGCGGCCACCACCGTGCCGATCGCCGCGAGCGGCAGTGCCTTCCGCGGCCCCCGCCGGTCGTACCGGATGGCGTCGAGGGAACCCGGCCGCTCCCCCGCGAGGGCCAGCCACCGGTCCCACCGCTCGACCGCCGCTCCGACCGCTCCCCCGGCCGCCTCCGCCGGCGCCGACTCGTCCACCTGGTCCGCCTCGTCCACCTCCGTCAGCGACGCGAGGGCCGCCGCGAGTGCCACCCCGGACGCGGTGCGGACGAGCCCCGCTTCCCGGAGCGCCTCGGTGACGGTGTCCAGGGCGGCGACCGGGCGCGGTGGGAAGTCCCGTTTCAGCGAGTCGAGGACGAACAACGCGTCCCACCGCTCCTCCCCGTCCGCGGAACCGGTCTGGTTCACCACCGCGTCGAGTGCGCCCTTGAGCGCCGACCGCCCCTCCCCGGTGGTCGCCCACGCGCACAGCAGGCGCGCCGCCTCGCTGCGGACCCCGCTCGGGCGGCCGCTGTCGGTCACCGCGGCGGCGACGGCGTCGCGGGCAGGGGCGGTTCCCGCCGTGCCGAGGAGCGCGTGGGCGGCGGCCGCCGCGGACACCGACTCGCCCGTGGCCACCGTGTGCGCGAGGAATCCCGCCAGGGCGTCGGCGGCCGACGGCCGGTCGGGCCGCGCCGCCATCACCCGTTCGCGCACCGCCGCATGATGCAGTTGCGCCGTGACCCGCTCCGCGACACCGGCCGCATCCATACGGGTCGCGAGCACCCCGGCCATCGTGGCGTGGACGTCCCGGTGCTGTCCGGGTACGTCCCATCCGGCCAGCACGGCCGCGAACGCCGCCGGGGAGGACCGTTCGGCCAGCCCGCGCACCGCCGCCTTCCGGCTGCCGACGGACCCGGTGACGTCCCTGACGACCCGGCTGAGCAGCGCCACGGCCCCCTCGTCGGGCACCGTGCCGAGCAGGGCCCGCACACCGGTCATCGCGGCCCGCCCCCGTACCCCTCCCTGCCCGGCGTGTCCGAGCAGGAAGTCCAGGGTTTCGGTATGGGCCTGGGCACCACCGCTGTCCGCGGCGCGCTCCCCGAGCGCGGTGAGTGCGGCCGCGGCGACGGGCTGCGGCGCCGTCCCCGCCAGCGCGCGCAGACCGTCCGTCTCGCCCCAGAGGACGGCGGCGTCGGTCCGTTCCGGCAGGGGTGCCTCGTCGTCGGTGGCGACACGCGCCAGCTGCGCGTCGAGTGCGGTGCGCTGACGCGGCAGCCAGCGACCCAGGACGCTCCGGCGCATCCTTGGCACCCAGCGCGGTGGCAGTCCCGATCCCATCACGGTGTCGAGCAGGTCGGTACGGCGCCGGGCGAGGGTGCGCCAGACGACGGGCACGACGACCGACGTGGGCGCTGCGGCAAGGAGTTCGGCGCAGCGGCGCTCCCGGGTGACCGGGTCCGCGAGCCACAGTTCGGCCGCCTGCCGGGCGTGCTTTCCGCCCGACAGGTCCCGTGCCGCCCGGCCGATCGCCTCGTCCAGGGCGGGGATGTAGGGCAGATGACGCACGAACAGGGCCGCGAAGCACACGAGCGTGCGCTCCGCCATCGGGCCTCCGAGCTGCCACACACCGACAGCCGCGTCCCTGCCCAGCGGCAGCGGCCGGACGGTTCCGGGGCCGCGCGGGTCGGCGAGGACCCGGAGCAGCAGGCCGATGACCGCTTCGGCCCGGTGCAGGTCGCCGTTGCGGGCTGCGCTCACCGCCGTGCGCCGCAGCCATTCCTCGGCGGCCAGGAGCGACGCCCGGGTCGAGTCGCGGGACTGCACCGTGGTCATCGCGGCATCGCGCAGAGCCGCGTACGGTGCCGCGTCCAGCAATGCCTCCGGGACGGCGCCGGCCGCGGCCAGGGTCGCCCGGCGCACCTCCTCCTGGTCGTGCCAGGCCCGTTCGCAGGTGGTGAGGACACGCGCATACTCCTTTGGATCCCCGTGCAGCGCGGCACAGACCAGGAGGGCGGGCCAGGCCGCTGCCCGGTCGTACGGGCGGTGCGCGGTGGCGAGTTCGCGCAGGCGCGGCTCGCCGTCTGGCAGCGGGAGCAGGGCCGAGACGAAGGTGCACGGGTAGGTGCGGCGCCCGGCCCGTCCGGTCAGCCAGCGTGTGGCGATCTCCGCCCTGTCGGCGGGTGCGAGGGCGGCGACGCCGCCGAGTTCGCCCCGCCAGTCGGTGAGTCCGTCGCCCGATCGCGATTCGACCACGCGCCGCCGTTGCGCCGGGGGCAGCAGGGCGAGCAGCGGCTCGGGGGCCTCGTACGCCCCCAAGGACGCCGGCCCCCTGGGGGATTCGACGCGCAGGACACTCGCGAGCAGGGCGATGTCCTCCGGCGCGCAGGAGGCGAGGGCGCTCAGCGCCCGCCGCGGCAGCGGCTGCGCGGCCAGGGGCAGGCGTGCAGCGCCGGTTCGGCGCAGTGAGGCCAGTACGGCGGCGGGGTCGCGCAGCAGTGCGGCCATCGTCGTACCGGTGACCAGATGCGGGGCCCGGTCGAGCAGCAGCATCCCGGCCGACGGATCGCGGGTGCCGAGGCGGGTCACCAAAAATGTGCTGCGTGCCCGCAGACCCCTGGGTTCGGACCGTTCGGCGTTCTTCGCGGGCAGCCGGTCGGCGAGATGGGCGGCGAGTGCGGCCGGTGCGGTCCGGGCGAGGGCGTGCAGGACGCCGGGCGGCACCTGGACCAGCCGTGGCAGCCACTGTTCGGCGGTGCAGGGCGTGCAGGCGGGAAGCAGCCGGGCCGCGTCCTCGTCGCCGTGCCGTGCGTGCACGCGGGGCAGCAGCCGGTCGGCGAGTGCGGACCGGCCCGACAGCCGGAGGATCCGGTAGGTGTGGTGGCGTACGTCCCTCAGGTCGCCCAACGCCAGTTCTGTCAGGACCTGTTCGTCGACCGGAAGCCGGATCGCGGCGGCCAGGGCGCGCGGTCTGAGCAGCGGATCCGTGAGTGCCCGGGCGACCGCGTCGAGGTCGCGGCGGACGACGGCCAGGAACAGTGCCAGTCGGCGTTCCTCGGGGTCCCCTCGGTCGAGGGCCCGTTGCGCGGCGCGGTAGGCGGCGTCGTCCAGGGAGCGGGTGTGTTCGGCGATGGCCCGCATCCGGGCCGGGTACGGAAGGTGTGCATACCTGGTGTGCAGAGCGGTTGCTTCTTCTCTGGGGTACGGAGGTGTCGTCATCGCGCTCACCGGAGGGGGGCGCGGCGTGCCTTTCCGATCATCGTCATGGCGGCGATCGTGGCACCGGAAGAAGTCCGGGGCAACATCTTTTCGCTCACGTACCCTCGCGGGCATGATCACCCCCGACCCCGTGGCGCTCGTACGCGACCACACGGTCTACTCCTGTGTGATGGGCTCACGCGCGTTCGGGCTCGCCACGGAGGACAGCGACACCGACCGGCGCGGCGTCTTCCTCGCGCCGACCCCGCTGTTCTGGCGGTTCGACAAGCCACCGACGCACATCGAGGGTCCGGCACAGGAGCAGTTCTCCTGGGAGCTGGAGCGCTTCTGCGAGCTGGCCCTGCGGGCCAACCCCAATGTTCTGGAGTGCCTGCACTCGCCGCTGGTGGAACACATCGACGCGGTGGGCGGTGAACTCCTTTCCCTGCGGGCGGCGTTCCTGTCCCGGCTGGCCCATCAGACCTTCGTCCGGTACGCGCTGGGCCAACGCAGAAAGCTGGAGGCGGACCGACGGCAGTACGGGGAGCCGCGCTGGAAGCACGCCATGCATCTGTTGCGGCTGCTGACCAGTTGCCGGGATCTGCTGCGCACGGGCGAGCTCACGATCGAGGTGGGCCCGGCCCGGGAGGAACTGCTGGCGGTGAAGCGCGGCGAGGTGCCCTGGGCGGAGGTCGAACGCCGTATGACCCACCTGGCCGAGGAGAACGACGCGGCGGTCACCTCCTCACCGCTGCCGCCCGAACCGGACCGGGCCCGGGTGGAGGACTTCCTGATCCGCACCCGCCGGGCGTCCGCGCTCCGGCCCGAGGAGAGCTGAACGGCCCGACGGGGCCTCAGCACCCCTTCCTGCTGATCCGGTTCCGGTGCACGGCCCTCGGCGCTCCCCACGGCGATGCGGGCAGCGGAGCCCGCACCTCGTGGAAGCGTGCGGAGTCGAACCCGTCCGCCGTCCTGCGGCTTTTCCGGACCAAGAGGCCGTCCCTCAGGTGAACACTCCGTGGTCGCACCTGACGCAGGGCCAGGCGGCTTCGAGCGTTCGCCCGCCGATGCGGGAGACGGGCTGCAGGGGTCTTCATCCGTGGTCGCGCAGGAAGGCGGGGATCTCTTCGCGGGTCGGGGAGTTCGGCAGGGGTGCGGGCTTGTCCTCAAGGAATGCGGTGATGACGGTGGCGGCTCGGATACGCAACGAGTGGCGGCCGGACCGGAGAGGTGATGCACACGCCTCCGGTGCATCACCCCGTGGTCCGGTCAACACCTCGAAGACGCCCGCCCCCGCAACCGTGCGCGCACCACTAGATCGTGCAGCGCGTCGAAGCCGCCGGCCACCTCGGGAAGTCCCGATGCCGCCTGCGCCTCGTCGAGCACCCCGTGCAGCATCTCGACGTCCCGGGACACCGCCCTACCGTCCGCACACTCTGCGACACCGTGCTCGGCCCCGGCCTTCGCGTCGATCAGCCCGGGCAGATATGCCGGAGCAGCCACCTCCCCGATGAGCGTCGGCAGATGGGCGCACACCTCACCGCTGCGCATCAGGTGGACCCCGGTGAGCAGCGCCCGGAACGTGTACAGCAACGGCTTCAGCTCGCCGGACTTCTCGAAGAGCCGCCACTGGGTACGGGCGAATCCCCGGTAGTGATGGGCGTGCTGCCGGGTGAGCACACCGGGCGCCAGATCCCTCAGTTCCGCGTGCAGGTCACTCGTGTGCACGACCAGCGGAGACAGCAACTGCTCCAGCACGTAGCCGTTCGGCTTCAGCATCAGCCGGACGAACTTCCGCAGATCGTGGGTGACGAGGTCCATCTCGACCCCGTCCCGGTCCCACATCCGCGAGCGTGTCTCCTCGGGCCGGCGCAGTCCGACGAGTTCTTCCGCGGGCAGGAGATGGACCCCCCGAAGGTCCACATCCGAGTCCCTGGACGGAAACCCGTACAGATGCGCCCCGGAGACCGTGGCGAACAGCAGCGGGTGGCGTTCCCCGGCGAGCACCGGGCCGAAGTCCGTGACCGGCAGCCTGGCTTCCTCTGGGCGCGTCGTTTTGCCTTGCATGGATCAAGCGTCCCAGAGCGCCCCCAGCGAGAGCAGATCGCTCCGGTACTCGATCCGCTCCGCCCACTCCTTGGGCCAGGCCCCCGCGCCCAGGTGCGCCCCGGCGAGCGCGCCGGTCAGGCAGCCGAGGGAGTCCGAGTCGCCCCGGGTGCAGGCGGCGCGGCGCAGCGCGGTGACGGGCTCGTCGGGGAAGAGCAGGAAGCAGTGCAGGGCCGTGGCCAGGGCCTCCTCGGCGATCCACCCGTCGCCGGTCGCCTCGCAGGGGTCGGTCTCCGGGGACGGGTCGCGCAGCGCGTCCTGGACACGGGCCAGGGCGGCAAGGCATTCGTCCCAGCCCCGCTGGATGTACAGCTCCGGCGAGGAGTCGCCCGCGTACCGCCAGAGGTCGCCGAGCCAGCGCGTGAGGTAGCGGCTGCTGTTCTCGTACGCGTATCTGCGCAGTTGCCCGATCAGACCCCTCGGCTCCGCCCCCTGTGCCAGCAGGTACACCGCTCGGGCCATCAGATCGGACGCGGCGAGCGCCGTCGGGTGCCCATGGGTGAGGGCCGCCTGCAACTGGGCGGCGCCGGAGCGCTGTTCGTCGCTCAGCCCCGGCACGAGTCCGACCGGCGCGACCCGCATGTTGGCGCCGCAGCCCTTGGACCCGGTCTGGCTGGCCTCCTGCCAGAGCCGGTCGCTGTCGAGCAGGCGGCAGGCGGTCATGCAGGTGCGGCCGGGGGCACGGTTGTTGTCGGGCGAGTGGTACCAGTCGACGAACTCCTCACGGACCGGGCGGGTCAGCCGCAGCGCGGTGAGCAGCCCTCGGTCCATGGCGGTCCGGATGCCCCTCCCCAGGGCCAGTGTCATCTGGGTGTCGTCGGTGACGATCGCCGGTTTCGGCAGCCGCATCCGGCGCCACGGCCCGCACTTGGCGAGGATCGACGGCACGTTGTTGAACTCGGTCGGGAAGCCCAGTGCATCGCCGAGCGCGAGCCCGGTCAGTGCGCCGGTGGCGGCCTGTTTGGTGATGGTCCTGGTCACGATCACGAGGTTCTTCCTTCCGGTCTCAGGAGTGGAGGGTGCAGTGCGGTGGCGGCGCCCGCCCGGTAGAGAGCGGCCGGTTTCCCCCGTCCGCCGGTGCGGCGCGGCGGACCCTCCACGGCCTGCACGAAGCCGGGCGTGGTGAGGACCTTGCGCCGGAAGTTGGGCCGGTCCAGCTCGACTCCCCAGACCGTCTCGTACACCTGCTGGAGCTCTCCCAGGGTGAATTCGGGCGGGCAGAAGGCGGTGGCCAGGCAGCTGTATTCGAGTCTGGCGCCGATGCGGTCGTGTGCGTCGGCGAGGATGTGGTCGTGGTCGAAGGCGAGCGGGCCGACGGTTCGGACGTCCCACCACTGGGCGCTGGCGGCGTCTCCGCCGCCACGGGGTTCGGGCAGGTCGGGTACGAGTGCGGCGTAGGCGACCGAGACGACCCGCATCCTCGGGTCGCGGTCCGGCGCGCTGTAGGTGCGCACCTGCTCCAGGTGGAGGGCGGAGACGGTGCCCTCGGTGAGGCCGGTCTCCTCGGCGAGCTCCCGCCGGGCGGCGTCCTCGGCGGACTCGCGCGGCTGGACGAAGCCGCCGGGCAGTGCCCAGTGGCCCTTGTAGGGGTCCTCGCCCCGTTCGACGAGCAGGACGTGCAGCCGGGTGTCGCGGACCGTGAAGACGGCGAGGTCGACGGTGACCGCGAAGGGTTCGAAGGCGTACGGGTCGTAGCCTGCGGGGGCATTGGCGTTCATCGGTGCTCCGGGAGGGGGGCGGCGAAGTCCCAGCCGGCGGCGAGCAGGGTGTCGACAGCGGCGACGGCGGTGGCCAGGCGCTCCTCACGGGTTCCGGTGAGCTCGATGAACTCCCTTCCGGTACGGGCGAGTTCGGCCCGGAACCGGTCGGTCATCCAGGGCCGCAGCTCCTCGCCGTCGCGCAGCCCGTCGTCCTCGAAGGGAACCCCCTCGTGGTCGGTGAGCAGCCACAGATGGTGGGCGACCCGGTCGGCGGTCTCCTCGACGAGCGGGTTGCGTCCGCCGATGTACCGCTCGTGCCAGACGGTGGTGGCGAAGGAGTCCGTGTCGCAGAAGAGCACCGGCGACCCGGTGCGCGCGGCCGCCTCCTCCTCGGCGTTCTGCTTCTCGGCGATCAGCGGGAAGTCGTCGGTGCTGAAGGCGACGTCCTCCCACTGGGCCCCGGGCCACCGGGCACGCAGCGCGGCCAGCTTCTGTTCGCTGAACTCCCGTCCGTACTCGTCGACGCATCGGGTCCGCGCCCAGACACCGCCACGCCGCCGGTAGTGGTCGGCGAGGGCGCGGGCCGTCGTCGTGGTGCCGGTGGATTCCGCGCCGAGGACGACGATCCGGCGGGTGAGCGCGGCCCGTACGGGCGGTTCGAGGAAGTCCCAGCAGCCGACCGGGTCCTCGCGGACGGCGGTGCCGGAGACCGGGAAGACCGTGCGGTCGGGGTCGACGCAGACGGACTCGGCACCGAATCTGCGGGCCAGTTCGTCCCCGTACGACTCCGAGGTGAAGACGGCGTCCACCGGTTCGGGCACGGCCTCGGTGAAGACGGCCATGTGCGCGTCCCAGATCGCCGGGTCGTGGAGGTCCATGTGGACGTCGTCGACGGCGCCCACGACCCGTGCGTCCGGGTGCACCTCCCGCATCCAGGCCACGCGGTCGGCGAGCGGTATGGATTCGACGGAGGCGGCACACACCAGGACGGTCAGCCGCTCGCAGCGGTCCTGCGCGGTGCGGACGAGGTGGTGGTGGCCGGCGTGCGGCGGGTAGAACTTGCCGAGGACGAGCCCGTGCGCGAAGCGCTTCGCGCCGCCGCCCCGTGGAAACCGACCGCTCACAGCGACCCCCCACGCCCCCGGCCCGCGCCGACCTCGTACCCGGTTGCCGCCGCCACCTCCGCGGGCCGCCGACCGGCGAGATCTCGCCGCCAGTTGCTCAGGCCGATCAGGCACAGCGTCAGGAAGCCGACGTACAGCAGCGAGGTCAGATAGAGCTCCTTGTACGCGTACAGCGGGATGTACACCACATCGGCGGCGATCCAGAGCCACCACGACTCGACGAGCTTCCTGCACTGCCCGTACGTCGCCGTCAGCGACAGCGCGGTCGTCAGGGCGTCCCAGAAGGGCACGGTCGAGTCGGTGGCGTGGTCGAGCAGGACGGTGAGGGCGAGGGTCCCCACCACCCCTGCCGCGAGCAGCCAGGTCCATTCGGTGCGCGAGGTGCGCCGCACCGGCAGGTCCGGCGTCCCTGGTCCACCCCCGTGGGTCCAGGTCCACCAGCCGTACGCGGCAAGGGCGATGAAGACGATCTGGAGTCCGGCGTCGGCGTACAGGCCGGACTGGGCGAACAGCAGGATGAAGAAGAGGTTGTTGGCGATGCCGATCGGCCAGTTGGCGAGGTGCTGGCGGGCCACGAGCCACACGCACAGCGCCCCGCTGCCGAAACCGAGCACCTCGGTCCAGCTGACCGGGGTGTCGAGGACCGTCACCAGGGGCTGTTGCAGGGGATCGAGGACATCCGCGAGACTCACTCCCGCCTCCTTAATAGTCAGTCTGACTATAAAGGTGGAACAGTCGCAGCAAAAGGCCCGCGGCCGGTTCCTGTTCGAAAATCGAAAGCAGGAACCGGCCGCGGGCCGTGGAGCGGACGGAGCCGGGGCGGAGCGCCCGGACGGTCCTACGGCTGGTGCACGATGGAGAGTGCACCAGGCTGTTACAGGCCGACCTCGCGCATCAGCATGCCGACCTCGGTGTTGGTGAGACGGCGCAGCCAGCCGGACTTCTGGTCGCCCAGCGGGATCGGCCCGAAGGACGTCCGTACGAGCCGCTCGACCGGGAAGCCGGCCTCGGCCAGCATCCGGCGGACGATGTGCTTGCGGCCCTCGTGGAGGGTCACCTCGACCAGGTAGTTCTTGCCGGTGTTCTCGACGACCCGGAAGTGGTCGGCGCGGGCGTAGCCGTCCTCCAGCTGGATGCCGTCCTTGAGCCGCTTGCCCAGGTCGCGCGGGAGCGGTCCCTGGATGGCGGCCAGGTAGGTCTTCTTCACCCCGTACTTGGGGTGGGTCAGGCGGTGGGCCAGCTCGCCGTGGTTGGTGAGCATGATGATGCCCTCGGTCTCGGTGTCCAGCCGGCCGACGTGGAAGAGCCGCGTCTCACGGTTGGTGACGTAGTCGCCGAGGCACTGACGGCCGTCCGGGTCCTCCATCGAGGAGACGACACCGGCTGGCTTGTTCAGCGCGAAGAAGAGGTACGACTGCGCGGCGACGGTCAGACCGTCGACCTTGATCTCGTCCTTGTGCACATCGACGCGCATGCCCTGCTCGACGACGATCTCGCCGTTGACCTCGACGCGGGCCTGCTCGATCAGTTCCTCGCACGCGCGGCGCGAGCCCATGCCGGCCCTGGCGAGGACCTTCTGGAGCCGCTCGCCCTCCTGCTCGGCGCCCGGGAAGGTCTTGGGCGTCCTGATGTCGGGCTTGTTCGCGTACCTGTCCCGGTTGCGCTGCTCGATCTTGGCGTCGAGCTCACGCGGACGGGACGGGGCGCCCTGGCGACGCGCGCCGCCGCTCCGGCCGCCACCGGACTGTGCGGGCTTCGGACCGCCCTTGGCACCGCCGCGGGCCGCGGCGCCGCGGCCCTTGCGGGGACCGTCGCCGCTCTTCTCGCCGGTGGCGCCCACGTCGTAGCGGCGCTCCTCGGGCCGGGGCCGACGAGGACGCTGCTCCTGCTTGCCGTCGCGCCCGGCGCCGGCACCCCGGGGATTCCGGTTGCCGCCGCTCCTGCCGCTGCCGCTTCCGCTGTTCCTGCCACTGCTTCGCATCAAAATTCCGTCTTGTCGTCTGCGTGAGTTTCCGGGGTGTCCGGTGCGTCCGGATCGAACGACGGCACACCCTCTTGCGTCTCGGCCTCGATCGCGTCCGCCTCGGGGAGGAAGGGCGCGAGCTCCGGGAGCTCATCCAGGCCACGCAGGCCCATCCGCTCCAGAAAGTAGTTCGTCGTCCTGTACAGGATCGCACCTGTTTCGGGTTCCGCGCCCGCTTCCTCGACGAGGCCCCGCTGCAGCAGGGTCCGCATGACCCCGTCACAGTTCACGCCGCGGACCGCGGAGACCCTCGACCTGCTGACCGGTTGACGGTACGCGACCACCGCGAGGGTCTCCAGCGCCGCCTGCGTGAGACGCGCCTGCTGGCCGTCCAGGACGAAGCCCTCGACGGCCGCCGCGTACTCCGGGCGCGTGTAGAAGCGCCAGCCGCCCGCGACCAGCCGCAGGTCGAACCCGCGGCGCTGCACGGTGTACTCGTCGGCCAGCTCGCGCAGCGCGTCGGCGACGGCCCTGCGGGGCCGTTCCAGCACCTTGGCGAGGTGTTCCTCCGTGGCGGGCTCGTCGACGACCATGAGGACGGCCTCCAGCGCGGGCTTGAGATCGAGATCCGCGACGGGGGAACCCGTGGTGTCCTGCTGACTCATGCCTTCCCATCCTCCCGGACGTCCTGCGCCCCGGTCACCTCGGTGTCGAACTCGTCCGTCATGACGGGCCCGGCCCCCTCTCCCCCGGCCCAGCGCACCAGGAGCTCCCCGAGCGCCTCGTCCTGGTCCAGCGCCACGGCCTTCTCCCGGTACAGCTCCAGCAGCGCGAGGAACCGGGCGACGACAGTGAGGGTGTCCGACGCGTCCTCGGTGAGCACCCGGAAGCTGATCTCCCCGCCCCCGCGCAGCCGGGCCACCACGATCTCGGCCTGCTCCCGCACGCTGACCAGCGGCGCGTGGATGTGGTCGACGTACACCTGCGGCTCGGGCTTCGGCTGCATCGCCCGCGCGGCCAGTTCGGCGAACTTCTCCGCTCCGATCCTGATGACGACCTCGGGCAGCAGCTCGGCGTGGTGCGGCTCCAGGCCCACGGTCCGCGGGAAGCGCCGCCCCTCCGACTCCAGCCGGTCGCTGAAGATCTCCGCGATGCGTTTGTACGCACGGTACTGGAGCAGCCGGGCGAAGAGCAGGTCACGCGCTTCGAGCAGCGCCAGATCCGCCTCGTCCTCCACCTCCGCCGCGGGCAGCAGACGGGCGGCCTTCAGGTCGAGCAGGGTGGCGGCGACGACGAGGAACTCGGTGGTCTGGTCCAGGTCCCAGTCCGGCCCCATGGCCCGGATATGGGCCATGAACTCGTCGGTGACCTTGGACAGCGCGACTTCGGTCACATCCAGCTTGTGCTTGGAGATGAGCTGCAGCAGCAGATCGAACGGCCCCTCGAAGTTCGCCAGCCGCACGGTGAACCGCCCGTCGTCGGCCGGCTCGGGGGACGGGCCCGGTGGCACCGTCGCGACGGGCTCGGCAGGCGGTGCGGGATCCCGGGACCCCTCGGTCCCGGCAGGCCCGGCCGCCGCCGCATCCGACGGCGACGGGGCCGGGGACGCCTCATCGGTGCCGGGAAGCGGCACTACGGCGGGTTCGCCGTCGCCGCCCCCGGACACCGCAGGTGCCGGAGCAGGCCGACCGCCCGGACCCCGGCCCAAGGGGCGGCGAGAGGTGCGGGCGGGCTTGTCGTTCGTCGGCATGAGGGTCCAGGGGCAAACGGGATACGGGCGGCGGGCGAAGGCCCGCACGGAAGGGGCCGGGCCGCTCGGCCGACGGCGGCACCCCGGGCAGGCTACCGGCGCCCCGCCCGTCAGCGGCCGCGCAGCCGCCGTACGAGGATGCTCGCGTCGCCCCGCGACTCCAGGTCCGCGAGGACCACCGCGACGGCCTCGCGGACGATCCGTCCGCGGTCGACCGCGAGCCCGTGCTCCCCGCGCAGCACGAGACGCGCGTGTTCGAGGTCCATCAGTTCCTCGGCGGAGACATAGACGGTGATCTTCTCGTCGTGGCGCTCACGGCCGCTGGGCCGCCGGTTCGCCCCGCGCCCGCCGCCACGCCTGCGCTGCTGCTGGACGGCGGGAACCGCCTCCTGCGCGGACGACGGCGCCGGCGACTGCGCGGACGGCGGGGACTGCTGGGGCCTGCGCCCCGGCTGTCCCGCCACCGCGGCCCGGTCGCCGCCGCGGCTGCGCGGTTCCCCCGCGTCGGCGTCCGCCGCGGAGTGCTCCTCCCGCGCGGCGGCAGCGGTTCCGGTCTCCGTCGTGCCCGCAGCCGGCCCGTCGGCCCCGGTCTCGCTCTCACCGGCCGGACCGGGCACCCGGGCCTCGCCGTTCGCCTTGCGTCGCCGGTCCGCGGGGGACGAGGCCTGCAGACCCATCCCCCCGGTGGTACGGAACAGTTCGTCGGCCCCGGGCAGACTCACTCGGCGTGACACCGGGCGAGCACCTCCCTGGCGAGCTGGCGATAGGCGGCGGCACCGACCGAGTTGGAGGCGTACGTGGTGATGGGCTCACCCGCGACCGTGGTCTCCGGGAAACGCACGGTGCGCCCGATGACCGTGTGGTACACGTGGTCGTCGAAGGCCTCGACGACGCGTGCGAGGACCTCGCGGCTGTGCACCGTACGGGAGTCGTACATGGTGGCGAGGATGCCGTCGAGCTCCAGATCCGGGTTGAGGCGCTCCTGGACCTTCTCGATGGTCTCGGTGAGCAGGGCCACACCGCGCAGCGCGAAGAACTCGCATTCGAGCGGCACTATGACCTTGTGGGCCGCCGTCAGGGCGTTCACGGTGAGCAGGCCCAGCGACGGCTGACAGTCGATCACGATGTAGTCGTAGTCGGCCATCAGCGGCTTCAGGGCGCGCTGCAGCGTGGATTCCCGGGCGACCTCGCTCACCAGCTGCACCTCCGCAGCCGACAGGTCGATGTTGCTGGGCAGCAGGTCCATGTTCGGGACCGCGGTCTTCAGCAGGACCTCGTCGGCCGACATGCCCCGCTCCATGAGCAGGTTGTAGACCGTGAGGTCGAGCTCCATCGGGTTGACGCCGAGCCCGACCGACAGGGCTCCCTGCGGATCGAAGTCGACGAGCAGGACGCGACGTCCGTACTCCGCGAGTGCGGCACCCAGGTTGATGGTCGACGTGGTCTTGCCGACGCCGCCCTTCTGGTTGCACATCGCGATGATCTTCGCGGGACCGTGGTCGGTCAGCGGACCCGGGATCGGGAAATAGGGCAGGGGCCGACCGGTCGGGCCGATCCGCTCGCGGCGCTGTCGGGCAGCGTCGGGCGCGAGGGTGGCCGCGTACTCCGGATCGGGCTCGTACTCGGCGTCGGGGTCGTAGAAGTGCCCCTGGGGCACCTCGTCGAAGTCGGCGAAGTGGGCGGTGTCTCGGCCACTCTCGTTGCCGGCCATGGCGTTCACGTGTAGGCCGTCCATCATCTGGGGGGCTGTCGTCATGTGCTGGTGGGTGGCGAAGGTGCGGACAGCGACGGAGCCGACAGCCTCCAGCCCGTTCGGGCTCTGGCCCCGTGCAGGCATCCCTGGTTGAACACCCCCGGGAGTAAATGTCGACTCATTCACAAGTCGTCTTACCTCCTTGGATGTGACCAGGAAACTTATCGATAGGTCAGCGTGGCACCATGCCGACGATTGGCGACTCTATGGCGTGTCACCGCTCCGCAGCAACACAATCCGCCGGACCCGGCCCGATGTGTCGGCAATCGAACACCTCCCTGTCAAGGGCACGCAGCCACCGGCGCACACTTTTAACAGGTGCACGAATCGGTTGAAGGGTTACGTTCGAGACGAGTTGCGCGGGGACCCCACGGGGCCCGACATGAGTCCGGCCGGACCTTGCTCGGCAAGGTCCGGCCGGACTCATGGGGTTGACGGAAGATGTTGACCCGTCAGCCGAGGAGCGAGCTCAGCTCGACGTGCGGCAGACCGTGCGCCTCGGCCACCTCGCGGTAAACGACCTGTCCGTCATGGGTGTTGAGCCCCTTGGCCAGTGCGGCGTCACGGCGCAGCGCCTCGACCCAGCCACGGTTGGCGAGCTCCACGATGTACGGCAGCGTGGCGTTGGTGAGTGCGTACGTGGAGGTGTTCGGCACCGCGCCGGGCATGTTCGCGACGCAGTAGAAGACCGAGTTGTGGACCATGAAGGTCGGCTCGGCGTGGGTCGTCGGGTGGGAGTCCTCGAAGCAGCCACCCTGATCGATCGCAATGTCGACAAGTACACTTCCGGGCTTCATCTTGGCGACGAGCTCGTTGGTGACGAGCTTCGGGGCCTTCGCGCCCGGGATGAGCACGGCACCGACGACGAGGTCGGCCTCGACGACGGCCTTCTCCAGCTCGAAGGCGTTGGAGACGACCGTCTGCACCTTGGTGCCGAAGATCTTGTCGGCCTCGCGCAGCTTGTTGATGTCCTTGTCGAGCAGCGTGACGTGGAAGCCGAGGCCGACGGCGATCTGCGTGGCGTTCCAGCCCGAGACACCGCCGCCGATGACGACGGCCTTGCCGGCCGCCGTGCCGGGGACCCCGCCCGGCAGCACGCCGCGGCCACCGGCCGAGCGCATCAGGTGGTAGGCGCCGACCTGCGGGGCCAGCCGGCCCGCGACCTCGGACATCGGGGCGAGCAGCGGCAGCGCGCGGTTCGCGGTCTCGACCGTCTCGTACGCGATGGCCGTGGTGCCCGACTCCAGCAGCGCGTCCGTGCACTCGCGGGAGGCGGCGAGGTGCAGGTACGTGAAGAGCGTCTGGTCCTTGCGGAGGCGGTGGTACTCCTCGGCGACCGGCTCCTTGACCTTGAGCAGCAGGTCGGCGGCGGCCCAGACCTCGTCGGCGGTGGCGAGTATCTGCGCTCCGGCGGCGATGTACTCCTCGTCCGTGATGGAGGAGCCGGCCCCGGCGTTCTCCTCGACGACGACCTGATGGCCGTGGCGGACGAGCTCGTTCACACCGGCAGGCGTGATCGCCACGCGGAACTCGTTGTTCTTGACTTCGCGGGGGATGCCGACCTTCACGTCGATCACGGTCCTTGACTCAGAGGGTTACCCGGACACAGCTACACATATCCGGATAGACACTGCGTAAATGGAGATACCGCGAGCACACGCGGTACAGCCAGTTTAATGAAGGACTTCTCACTGTCTAGCCTTACAAAGCATTATTTTTCAGTGACCGCACTGCGGATTTCGCAGGTTGCACCCTTCTCGCCCAGCAATCTGTCGGCCAGACCCCTGTGCAGCCGGGCCGCAGCCGGGTCGCCGAGCCGTTCGAGGGTGTCGGCCAGCCGCAGCTCCAGCGCCGCCTGCAGCCGTACGTCCCCCGCCCGCCTGGCCCACTGAACGGCCTCCTGGCAGGTGTGCAGCGATTCGCGCGGGCGGCCCGCGTACTCCTGCACCCGGGCGGCCTCGCTCAGCGCCCGCGCCTGGGCCGGGACATCGCCGAGCCTGCGGTACCCGGCGGCGGCGGCGCGCCAGTTCCGCAGCGCCTCGCCGTACCGCCCCGCATAGGTGTGGACGGCGCCGAGCCGCCCGTACAACCGCGCCTCGTCGGCCCGCTCGCCCTGGGTGAGCCGCTGCGCCAGCGCCCGGCCGTACCAGTCGGAGGCCCGCTGGAAGTCCCCCAGCTCGGCGTAGGCGCCGCCTACGGATTCCATCGCGCGGCCGGTGGCGTACGGGTCCTTCGCGGCCCGTCCGGCGTCCAGCGCGGCGCGGTAGCGGGCCAGCGCCTCCCGCGTACGGCCGGTCCTCGCATCGAGGTCGGCGAGGTTGAGCAGTGCGGCGGCCCGCTCGCGCGGCAGATCGCGCCGTTCGGCGACGGCCAGGACCAGACCGTGCAGCCCGTACAGGTCGGGCGCGGCGGCCTCGGTGCCCTGATGCACGGCCAGCGCCCGCACCAGAGCCGCCACCAACCTCCTTGCCAGAGTGTCGAGTTCACCGTCCTCGACGGCGATTCTGGCCGAGGCCAGCAGCGCGGGCCGGCGCATTCGCAGCCATGCGGCGGCCGCGTCGGGGCCGGAGAAGCGCAGCGAACGCGGCAGCCCGGCGAGCTTGCGGCGGGCCGGGGAGCCCTCGGGGTCGGTGACCGCCCGGCAGGACTGCAACAGCCGTACGGTCCGCTCCAGCATCCGGGCCCTGGCCAGCTGGATCTCCGTCGGCCGGTCCCTGGCCCCCAGGAGCGCCCCCAGCAACGGGGCGAGGCAGCCGGGCACCTCGTACTGCGGCTCGTCCGCCCCGTCGGTGCGCAGCAGCCCCAGGGCCACGAAGTCGTCGAGGGTCGACCGGGCGGCCGAGACGGAACAGCCGGCCAGCGCGGAGGCGGTGTGCGCGTCGGCGAGCCCGGCGGGAGCGAGCGCGAGCAGGCGCAGTATCCGGGCGGCGGTCGCCGGCAGGGAGTCGTGGACCAGCCGGAAGGCGCGGGCCAGCGGGCGGGCACCGTTGGACTGCTCCGGCTCGTCCGGCAGTTCCCGCAGCTGTTTGGTGACATCGGCGACCGAGGCCATGGGACGGGCGGCGAGCCAGCCTCCGACCATCACCAGGGCCGCCGGCAGTCCACCGCACTCCTCGGCCAGGGTCTCGGCGGTCCGCGGGTCGACGGTGATCCTGACCTGGCCGATGAGCCGGGCGAGCAGCCGGACCGCCGAGCCCGCGTCCAGACCGCCGAGGGTGCAGGGGCGGACGCCCGGGATGCCGGTCAGCGGGCCCTCGGAGGTGGCGACGACCAGGCAGTCGGGGTCGTCCGGCAGCAGCGGGTCGACCTGTTCCGCGTCCACGGCGTCGTCGAGGAGCAGCAGGGTGCGGCGCCCGGCGAGCGCCTCGCGGAGCAGCTCGGAGAGCTCGTCCCCGTCCGCGCCGGGCGGCCCCGTCACGCCCAGCTGGTCGAGCAGCTCCCGCGCGGTGCGCTCGGTGGGAACCGGCGCGCCGCCGGGATCGGTGAGCCGGGCCCTGAGCGGTCCGTCCGCGTAGCCGTCGGTGGAGAGCAGCCGGCGGGTGAGTTCGTCGGCGAGCGCGGTGCGTCCGGAACCGGGACGGCCGGCGATCAGCAGGACCCGGGCGCGGGCGGCCTTGCGGCCGGCCAGGGTGTCCAGTCCGGCCCGCTCGATGTCGGCCCGTAGTGCCTTCAACTCGCGTTCGCGGCCGAAGAATCGGGGTGGGGCGGCGCCGGACGGCTCCTCGGTTCCCGCTGCCTCAACCGGGCCGCTGGTGTCCACCGCCTGATCCGTCACGGGCCACGCTCCACTTCGCTGCACGCATCGCCCGCCGGGACTCCGGTCAGGGCATTCCGAGCGTAGTTCAGGCGTATGGACGAATTCCGTGGAGCATGGCGCAGAGGTCCCCCGATCGGATCAGCATCTTTTCCGATCAGAAGATCTCGGTGATGTCGGTGATGCCGGTGAACCGTTCCGCGGTCCGCCGAGCCGCCGGTCAGGCCACCGATCGGACCACCGGGCTCCGGGCGACACCCCGCCCGGTCCTCCCCGGACGGCGCCTGCCCGTCGAACGGCCGGACCCCGAGCGGTCCTTGCCGTCGTCAGACCTCGAACGGACGGGCCGGCCAGGGCGCCTCGGCCGGACGCAGGGAATCGATCCCGTCACCGGCGCGCACCGCCGCGAGCGAGAGGACACCCACCACGAGGCAGTTGTTGTGCAGATCCCCGGCGAGCACCCCGCGCACCAGCTCCTGGAGCGGCACCCGGGCCAGCTCCATGTCGGCCTCCTCCTCGGAGACCTCGTAGCGCTCCCCGTCGGCCTCGGAGAGATTCCGGGCCAGGAAGATCCGTACGGCTTCGTCGCAGCCGCCCGGCGTGGTGTAGACGTCCGTCAGCACCCGCCAGTCCTCGGCCTTGGCGTACGCCTCCTCGTAGAGCTCGCGCTGCGCCGCGTGCAGCGGGTTCTCGCCGGGGATGTCGAGCAGTCCGGCCGGGATCTCCCAGAGCTTGTGGCGCACCGGGTGGCGGTACTGCCGCAGCACGAGGACCCGGTCCTCCTCGTCGATCGCGAGCACGGCGACCGAACCCGGGTGGACCTGGTAGTCGCGGCGTACGACCGTGCCGTCGGGCATCACCACTTCATCGGTGCGGACGCTGGTCTTGTTGCCGGTGAAGGGCGTCTTGGTCGCGGTGACCTGCCACTCCTCGGGCGTGTCCTGGAAACCCATCTACGTCCTCCCACGAAGAACAGAAACCGGGGCACGCATCCACAGTGGATCCGTACCCCGGTCAACGTTAATGCCTGTTCGCCGCCGGACTACTTGCCCGATGCGGCGGCCTGCTTGCCACCGGCCCCGGCACCCGTCCTGCGCTCGACGGCGGCCTTCACCAGGCCCGCGAAGAGCGGGTGCGGGCGGGTCGGGCGGGAGCGGAGCTCCGGGTGCGCCTGGGTGGCGACCAGGTAGGGGTGGATCTCGCGCGGGTACTCGACGTACTCGACGAGCTTGTTGTCCGGGGAGGTGCCGGAGAAGACCAGACCGGCCTTCTTCTCCAGCTCGGCGCGGTAGGCGTTGTTGACCTCGTAGCGGTGGCGGTGACGCTCCTCCACGTACGGCTGGTCGTCGTACGCCTCGCGGACCAGCGAGCCCTCGGCGAGCTTCGCCGGGTACAGGCCGAGGCGCATGGTGCCGCCCAGGTCGCCCGCGCCCTCGACGTACGCGAGCTGCTCCTCCATCGTCGAGATGACGGGGTGCGCGGTGGCGGCGTCGAACTCGGTGGAGTTGGCGTCGGGGATCTCGGCGAGGTTGCGCGCCGCCTCGATCACGATGCACTGGAGGCCGAGGCAGAGGCCGAGCAGCGGCACCTTGTTCTCACGGGCGTACTGGATGGCGCCGATCTTGCCGTTGACACCGCGGTCGCCGAAGCCGCCCGGGACGCAGATCGCGTCCACGTCGGAGAGCTGCCTGGCGGCGCCGGCCGGGGTCTTGCAGTCGTCGGAGGCGACCCACTTGACCTTGACCCGGGCCTTGTTCGCGAAGCCGCCCGCCCGGATGGCCTCGGTGACCGAGAGATAGGCGTCGGGCAGGTCGATGTACTTGCCGACGAGCGCGACGGTGACCTCGTGGTCGGGGTTGTGGACGCGGTCCAGCAGGTCGTCCCAGGTGGTCCAGTCGACGTCACGGAACGGCAGGTCGAGCTTGCGCACGACATAGGCGTCCAGGCCCTCGGTGTGCAGCACCTTGGGGATGTCGTAGATCGACTTGGCGTCCACGCAGGCCACCACGGCGGCCTCGTCGACGTCGCACATCAGCGAGATCTTGCGCTTGATGGCGGTCGGCACGTCACGGTCGGCGCGGAGCACGATGGCGTCGGGCTGGATGCCGATGTTGCGCAGCGCGGCGACGGAGTGCTGGGTCGGCTTGGTCTTGAGCTCGCCGGACGGGCCGATGTAGGGCAGCAGCGAGATGTGCACGACGAAGACGTTGTCCCGGCCGACCTCGTGGCGGACCTGGCGCACGGTCTCCAGGAACGGCAGCGACTCGATGTCCCCGACCGTGCCGCCGACCTCGGTGATGACGACATCGACGTCGTCGGTGGCCATGCGGCGGATGCGGTGCTTGATCTCGTTGGTGATGTGCGGGATGACCTGCACGGTGTCACCTAGGTACTCGCCGCGCCGCTCCTTGGCGATCACCTGGGAGTAGACCTGCCCGGTGGTGACGTTGGCGGAGCCGTCGAGGTCGACGTCGAGGAAGCGCTCGTAGTGGCCGATGTCCAGGTCGGTCTCGGCGCCGTCGTTGGTGACGAACACCTCACCGTGCTGGAACGGGTTCATCGTGCCCGGGTCGACGTTCAGGTACGGGTCGAGCTTCTGCATGGTGACCCGGAGTCCGCGCGCCTTGAGCAGGGCGCCGAGGCTGGAGGCAGTCAGACCCTTGCCCAGGGAAGAGGCGACACCCCCGGTGACGAAGATGTGCTTGGTCGTCGTGGATGTGGGCTGCATAGCCAAAGGGGGCTCCCGTGGTCGCGATCGTGAGGTGCGTACCGGCGTTGCCGTCCGGTCGTTCCGGAGGTGCCGTCGCTGCGGTTCGGGGGCCTCGTCCGCTGTTGCGGACGACCACCGGTCCACGGGCTACCAGGGTATCAGCGACCAGGGGAGGCTGCTTCCGGCCACACCCCGCACACTCACCACACAAGATCATCTCAAGCCCCTCACACCGCACCCGTTCGGCGCAGGTCCGTTGATGAGACGGTCGCGCAGATCACCCGGGTGCGTCGTATCCTGCTCGGACACTCGCTCCGGGCGAGGTTCGGAGCACGCAGGTTCCCCCACAACAACCCCTTGCGACGACCTCTTGACCCGCAGTAATGCCCTACGGGGTGACAAGGCCGTTCGACTGGAGATGCACGTGGCCGGGCGCATCGAGGATTACGCACTTATCGGAGACATGCAGACCGCCGCCCTGGTCTGCCGGGACGGCACAGTCGACTGGCTGTGCCTTCCCCGC
>NZ_JBIVON010000008.1:292858-441991 GCF_044754145.1 Streptomyces sp. NPDC093149 | reverse complement strand
GTGGGGTGTCGATCCGGCCGAAGCGGACGGTGTCCACGCCCAGCCGTGCGGGGCCGCCGAGGCCCCCCACAGCACCTATCTGCGCGACCTCTAAGGAGCGCACGCTCTCCGGAAATCGGCCGTTGTGTCCGGGCGAACCGGTACCGATGTCATCAAAGAGGCGTAGGGAACCCCCACGAAAGCAGGGGGTGCACGCGACCGGAGGCCGATGGGCCCGGGGTGATGAGGTGCCTACGATCGGCCGGTGGAACGCGAATACCCTCATCGAGGTCCGGTATGGACGGAATGGCTGCTGTCCGGCGGGGTTCTGCTGCTGGTCGCGCAGGGGGTGATGAACGCCGGCTTCGACACACGGCTTCCGGCCGTGGGGCCGGTGTCGGCCGTCGTGGCCACGCTGCTCCTGCCCTTGCGCTGGCGCCGCCCGTCCCTGGTGCTCGCTGCCGCGGTGGTGGCGTTGGTCGCCCAGGGCGCGTACGAGCCCATGACGGTGATGGTCTTCCATCTGTCCGCCCAGGGCCGGGTCCGGCTCGCCGTGACGGCCGGGGCGGTCGGGGGTGTGCTGCCGTGGGTGTGCACCGCACCCCTGAGCGGCGGCGTGACACCGTCGTACGGCGCCGGACTGCTGTTCTTGCTGGCGCTGACGGCCGGGTTGTGGTGGCACAGCCGTCGACGGCTGATCGACTCGCTGAGCGAACAGGTGGAACTCCGTGCGGAACAGGCCAGGTCGGCCGAGCGGGCCCGGATCGCGGCAGAGATGCACGACGTGCTGGCACACCGGCTGAGCCTGTTGGCGCTGCACACCGGCGTGCTGGCACTGCGGGCCGATTCCGTGCCGCCGCAGGTCGGCGAGCGGATCGCTTTGCTGCGTACCACGTCCACACAGGCCTTGGCCGATCTCCGGGACGTTCTGGGCGCGCTGCGTGCGGAGGAGGACGAGAGCAACCAGGGCGGGGAGGGCTCGGGGCGCCGGGGGGTCGCCGCTCCCGCGATCCGGAACCTGTCCGAACTGCTCGACGAGGTACGGGCCATCGGCCAGGAGGTGAGGGCCGAAGTGACGGGCGATCCGGGCACCACGCCCGCCACCCATCTGCTGGCCGTGCACCGACTCGTCCAGGAGGGCCTCACCAATGCCCGGAAGCACGCCCCGGGCACGGCGGTTCGGCTGAGGGTGCACTACGGCGCGCCCGCCACCGAGGTGGAGCTGGTCAATTCCCCCATCACAGGCCCCGTGCCGCGCAGCGACGAGGGGGCAGGCCCGGGCTACGGCCTGATCGGGCTCGGTGAGCGGGTGGCCGGGCTGCACGGCCGGCTCGACCACGGCCCGGAACCCGACGGCGGATGGCGGCTCGCGGCCCGGCTCCCGTTGTACGCGCCGGCCGGCGAACCGGAACGCGGGCAGGGCGGGCAGCGGGTCACCGGCCCGGCCGGAACGCGCACGGGAAGGACCGTCGGTACTGGCAGAGGCGAAGGCAATGGCGAGGCGACCGGCATGGGCATGGCCATGGGCAAGAGGTTGGACAAGAGCGTCGGCAGAGCCATGGTGTATCGGGCCGGGAAGCTGTCGGTGCGACGCGGGGGTTGAGGAACATCGGAACGAAAACCGGCGCTAAGCCCTGGTGATACTCAGAGAGGCTTTGACCTGGGCTTCTGTGGCAGCGGAACCTTCGGCAGTCGTTGCTGATCGACTGTTTGGAGGTCCGGGGTGCCGGTCGAGTTTTTGACGGATGAGCAGGCTGCCGCGTATGCGGCGTTTCGCGGGGCGCCTTCCCGCACGGAGCTGGAGCGTTTCTTCTTCCTGGACGACGCGGATCGGGAGCTGATCGAGGGCAAGCGGCGGTCCCATAACCGCCTGGGCTTCGCGCTACAGCTGACGACCGCGCGGTATCTGGGGGTGTTCCTTGACGACCCCACGGACGTGCCGGCGGAGGTCGTCGACTACCTCGCCGAGCAGCTCGACATTGGCGATGCGTCGGTGCTGAAGGCGTACGGAGAGCGGGAGAACACCCGCCTGGAGCACGTACGCGAGCTGCGGCGGGTCCTGGAATACAAGGAGTTCGCCGAGGCGGAGGCCGACCTGCGGACATGGGTGGACGCGCGAGCCTGGACGACTGGCGAGGGCCCGAAGGCCCTGTTCGACGCGGCGGTCGGCCAGCTGCGTGAGCGCCGCGTGCTGCTGCCCGGCGTGACGACGCTGACCAGGCTGGTCGCCTCGGTGCGGGAGACGGCGAATCAGCGGCTGTGGGACACCCTGTACGGGATGTTGAGCGTCGGCCAGCGGGTGGTGCTGGACTCCCTGTTGACCGTGCCGCCTGGCGCGCGGGTCTCCGAGCTGGACCGGCTGCGTCGCGGTCCGGTGCGGGTATCTGGACCGCAGATGAAGTGGGCCTTGGACCGGGCTGAGGAGATCGCCGACCTGGACATGCACGCGCTGGATGTGTCGGGGATACCGCCGCGGCGACTGGCGGAGCTGTCGCGGTACGGCGTGGACGGCAAGGCGTCGCTGCTCAAGCGGCACGGCGACTCGCGCCGTCTGGCGACGCTGCTGGCTACCGCGGTTTACCTGACGACCCGGGCCGTGGACGACGCCTTGGACCTGCTTGAAGTGTTGATCGCGACTAAACTGCTGGCCAAGGCCGAGCGGGAGACGGTCAAGGAGAAGATCAAGACGCTGCCGAAGGTGGAGCGGGCCGGTGCGAAGCTGGCGACGGCGTTCCAGGTCGTCTTCGACACCACGAGCGAGCAGGTCGACACCGACACCGGAGAGATCAGCCCGCCGAAGGTGGAGACGCTCACGGCGATGTGGGAGCAGATCGAGAGCGTGGTGCCGCGCCACGAGCTGGCTGCCGCGATCGCCGCGCTGTTCGAGCTGACGCCGCCGCTGGACTCCGATGCGGACGAGGCGTGGCGGGCGATGCTGGTCAACCGGTTCGGCACAGTCCGGCCGTTCCTCAAGCTCCTGGTCAAGGTCGTCGACTTCGGTGCCACCCCAGAAGGGCTGCCGGTGCTGAGCGCGCTGAAGTCGCTGCCGGATCTGATGGGCCGCAAGAAGGTCGGCCCGAAGGAGATCGACAGCGATCTGCTCGTCGGCTCCTGGCGGCGCCTGGTCCTTTCGGCTCCGCACCTGGAGCCGGGCACAGTGGATTGGAAGGCGTACGCGTTCTGCATCCTGGAGCAGTTCCACCGGATGCTGCGCCGACGGGAGGTGTTCGCGAAGAACTCCTCCAAGTGGGGCGACCCCCGGGCGAAGCTGCTGGTCGGTGAGGCGTGGGAGCAGGCCAAGCCCACTGTGCTGGCGTCCCTGAGCCTGCCCGCCGGGGTGAGCGAGCACTTGACCGCGCGGGCCGCGCTGCTGGACGGCACGTACCGGGAGGTCGCCGGGCGGTTGCCGGATAACGCGCAGATCACCTTCGATGACGACGGGCGGCTGCACTTCGCCGCCCTGGAGCCGGAGCCCGAACCCGCCTCGCTGCTCAACCTGCGGGCCGCGGTCAACGCGATGTTGCCCCGCGTCGACCTGCCCGAGGTGCTGCTGGAGGTGTTCTCCTGGACCGGTGCCGACCAGGCGTTCACCTCGGTCACCGGTGGCGAGGCCCGTCTCAAGGGCCTGCCCGTGACGATCGCGGCACTGCTGGTCGCGCACGGCTGCAACGTCGGTTACACCCCGGTCATTGGCGGTATCGACGCGCTGAAGTACGGGCGGCTCTCCCACGTCGACCAGACGTATCTGCGGCTCGCCACGTACCGGGCGGCGAATGCCACACTGATTGAGCACCAGGCGGCCATCCCGCTTGCCCAGGCGTGGGGCGGCGGGCTGGTCGCCTCAGTCGACGGGATGCGGTTCGTCGTCCCCGTGCCCAGCGTGTACGCGCGGCCGAACCCGAAGTACTTCGGACGTCGGGGCGGCGCCACCTGGCTCAACATGATCAACGATCAGGCGGCAGGGCTCGGCGGGAAGGTCGTGGCCGGCACCCCACGCGACTCGCTGTACGTGCTGGACGTCCTCTATGACCGCGACGGCGGCAAGCGCCCGGAGATGATCGTCACCGACACCGCCTCGTACAGCGACATCGTCTTTGGACTGCTCACGCTCGCCGGGTTCGCGTACGCCCCCCAACTCGCGGACCTGCCAGACCAGAAGATGTGGCGCATCGACCGCACCGCCGACTACGGCGCCTTCCAGGACGCCGCCCGGGGCCGGATCGACCTCAGCAGGATCGAGCGGCACTGGGAGGACATCCTGCGGATCATCGGCTCAATCCACACCGGAGCTGTCCGCGCCTACGACGTCATCCGCATGCTGTCCCGGGACGGGCGCCCCACCCCGCTCGGCGACGCGATCGCGCACTACGGACGGATTGCCAAAACCCTGCACATCCTGCGCTTGGCCGACGAGCCCGGCTACCGTCGGCAGATCAAGGCGCAGGCCAACCTCCAGGAGGGCCGTCACTCCCTGGCCCGGAAGATCTTCCACGGACGGGCCGGACAGCTCTACCAGCGCTACCAGGACGGTATGGAGGACCAGATCGGCGCGCTCGGACTGGTCCTCAACGCCCTTGTGCTCTTCACCACCCGGTACATGGATGCGGCGGTATCTCAGCTGCGGACGGACGGCTTCGACGTCCGCGGCGAGGACGTGGCCCGCCTCTCGCCGTTTGTACGGCACCACGTCAACATGCTCGGCCGGTACTCGTTCCAGCTGCCCGACCTGCCTGGCGGCCTGCGCCCGCTGCGGGCCCCCGATACCGCCGATGATGCGTAGGAAGGTGCATCAGCATTCTCGGTAACGGAATTGGTGGTGCGGCTTGGGCCTCGGGGCAACCCGGGCACGGGGACAGTGGTGGACCTGGCTCAGATGCCGGTTCCCGGGCTCTGGCTGCCCGCGGCGGTGATATCGGTGCCGGTCTCGGTCGGCGGCGCTTCGACGGGAAAGAGGATCGGGCTGATCAGGTACTGCGTGCGGTCGGGTGATGGCTCGTTGGCCAGGTGGGGGGCGATCGCCTCCCGCATCCCGTCAATCATCCCGTGCAGTTCCCCAGGGCTGAGCCAGACGGCATGCTGCCGGTAGCCGACCAGGTCGGCTACCGGGTCGGCCGTGTCGCGGTCGAGATACGCGGTGAATTCGGCAGTCAGGACCGCCAGAGCGGCGGCGAATGCGCTGCGATGGTCGTCGAGCGAGAGTGAATTGGCCGTGTCTGTATTGATCCCCGCGCGGTCGCGGCGCAGCCGGTAGCGGCGCTCGACCGCGCCGCGCACGCGCCGTTCCAGGGCGACTTCCAGGACCCCGCCGGCTGCGAGCAGGTCGACGTGCCGGTAGACCGTGGCCTTCGAGACGTCCCGAATGCGGTCGCACAGGTCGGCGGTGGTCAGCTCCCTGCCGCCGCGCATCGCATGAACCACTCGCAACCGCACCGGGTGGGCCAAGAGTTCGAAGGTATCCATCCCGTAATGATCTCACGCCGTGCTACCGTTCGCATTCATTGAGAAAGGTTGTGATGGGATGCCTGACGGCGCTGCGACAGAGTCCATGACCAGCTCAGAACTCGTTTGGATGCCACCGCCCTATGCCGAGCCCGGCCGCTTCAGCGAGCACGAGGTCACCGTCGGCACCGGCTCACTCGCGGTGTCAGGCACGGTGAGCGACCCCCACGGGCAGGCTCCAGGCCCCGGCGTGGTGCTGCTCGCCGGTGGTGGGCCGTTCGACCGCGACGAGACCAGCGGGCCGAACAAACCGCTCAAGGACCTCGCCTGGGGGCTCGCCAGCCGTGGGACGACGGTGCTGCGCTTCGACAAGGCGACCTACGCCCACCGCGATGTGGCCGCGGCATCGGACCTGACGATGACGCAGGAATACGTGCCGCATGCCGTCGACGCGGTCGGCCTGCTCCGTAGCCACCGCTCGGTGGACCCCGAGCGGGTCTTCGTCCTCGGCCACAGCATGGGCGGCAAGGTTGCCCCCGCCGTCGCCATCGCCGCACCCACGGTGGCGGGCCTGGTGATCATGGCCGGTGACACGCAGCCGATGCACCACGCCGCTGTCCGCGTCGTCAGCTACCTCGCCGCCGTGCTTCCCGACCAGGTCCCACCCGCAGTCATCGAGACCTTCCAGCGGCAGGCCGCCCTGGTCGACAGCGCGGAGCTCACGCCCTCGACCCCCGCAGCGGATCTGCCGTTCGGCCTGTCCGCGCCGTACTGGCTCGAACTGCGTGACTACGACCCGGTCGCGATCGCGGCCAAACTCAGCAAGCCGATGCTCATCCTCCAAGGAGGACGCGACTACCAAGTCACCGTCGCCAACGACCTCATGCGATGGCAGACGGGCCTGGCCGGCCGCCCGGAAGCCGATATCCGTGTCTACGAAGCCGACAACCACCTGTTCTTCCCCGGCGCAGGACCATCCACCCCTGCCGAATACGGAACTCCGCAGCATGTCGACCCCACCGTCATCGCCGACATCGCCCACTGGCTGAGCCACGGCCAGGGATGAGCATTCGCGCCGCCTGTTAACCAGCGGTCGGCAGCCTCCAGGCGGGGTACCAGCACACTGTCGGACCCGCACACCGAGGGATGCGCCCCGCTCGCCCTCGCGACAGCGCCGACAGGCCGGGTACCGCCGAACTCAACGCCTGCCGTCGCTCGGCGCGAGCAAACTCGTGACCTCGGCGATCGCCTCCGCGGAGGGGTGGAAATAGCGTCGGACGTTCTCCGGCTTCTTGTGCCGCGACTTGGCCATGAGCATCAGCAGGCTCGCCCCTCCCTCGCCGAGGTGGGTCAGGCCGGAGTGCCGCCACTCGTGCAGATCCCAGCCCGTGCCCGGCCCACCACCGAGAGCGGTGTGCTCGTCCAGCAGCATCCGGGCCTGCCCGTACGAAAGACGCGCGAGCCCGGTGTCCGGACAGATATCGCGCGGGCTGACGACCTTGCCAGGGCCGGGCTTGCGATGAGTGACAAACACCGGACCGCGCGTACGCCCCTTGAGCAGGCGAGGCAACAACCGGGCGGTGCCAGCGTCCCAGTAGACCGTCTCCAGGACGAAGTCCTCGCGGACCGCACCACGGCGACGCGTACGAGGACGGGCCCCCTTGCCCTTCACCGGGGCCCGGCGCCCTGCGAGATCCAGCTCCTCGATGTTGACGCCCAGGATCTCCTCGGCGCGGGCGGTGGTCTCGTACAGCATCCGCCACAGCGTCTTCTCCCGCAGGTGCACCTCCCGCCGCGCGATCAGCCGGTCGATCGCCATTTTCGAGCGGGCCGGCGTCTCGGAGTCCGGCGGGGTAAGCCGCTTCGCCCAGGCCGGGACCGCCGGGCCGTTGTACCCGCGCTCACCGCACCACCCGAGCCACGAGAGCACCGACGCGCGCCGTGCGTTCCAGGTGTTCACCGCAGAGGTGCCCCATAGCAGTTCCAGTGCCTCGCCGATCTCGTCGTCCGCCACGGACGCCAGCGGCCGGCCCTCGCCGAGCCGCTCGGCGGTCTTGCCCACCCCGATCCCGTAGTTGCGGACCGTGTTCGGGTTGCCGAGCGATTCGAGGAAGACATCGGCCGCCGCGCGGACGGTCAGTGCCTTCCCGGCGGGCAGTTGTACGACGGCGGGCACCGTTTCCCCCTTGCCGCAGATAACAGGGCCGCTTCATGTACGGCCTGGCGGCCGTTCCCGCAGGTCGCGATCAGCCGTCCCGCAGATAATAGGGCGTTATCTGCAGGAAGACTTCAGACGGGTTCGGTCGCCGATGCTCCGTCAGCCGCCCATCAGGGCCGACGAAGGCTTAGCGCCGGTTTTCGTTCCGATGTTCCTCAACCCCCGACGCGGCGGGCGGCTTCGGACGGGGGCCGGGAGGTGAGCGCGGTGCCCATCAGGGCGATGGTGGTGGACGACGACGCCCTGGTCCGACTGGCCCTGACCGATCTGCTGGCGACGGATTCCGGCATCGAAGTCGTCGCGCAGGCGTCCGACGGCCTCCAAGCCGTGGAGGAGGCCGCCGCGCACCGGGTGGATGTAGCGCTCATGGATGTACGGATGCCGCGGCTGGACGGCATCACGGCCATCGCGCGACTTCGTCTGTTGCCCCATGCCCCACGCGTCATCACCCTGACGACCTTCGACCTGGACGCGTACGTCTACGAGGCGCTGGCGGCGGGTGCCGATGGTTTCCTGCTCAAGGACTCGGACCCTGCCGAGATCCTGCGGGCCGTGCATCTCGTGGCGGCCGGGTCGGCGATGCTGCACCCGTCCGCGGCCCGGCGGCTGATCGACCGCTACCACCGGGCCGTCCGGCCGGGGACCGCCGCCGTCCGCGGTCGGGTGGGCCGCCTGACTCCGCGCGAGCGTGATGTCCTGGTACTGGTCGGGGAAGGAGCCACCAACGCGGAGATCGCCGGGCGGCTGCGGATGAGCGAGAGCACGGTGAAGGCCCACGTCAGTCGCATCTTGACTACTCTGGAGGTCGGAAACCGTGTCCAAGCGGCACTGGCCGCCCGGGACGCTGGGCTGACGGCTGACGGCTGACGGCTGACGGCTGACGGCTGACGGCTGACGGTCGGCTCGGCCCGGACTCTTTTGCGTCGCGCTCGACGGTGGGTGACCGACCGGGACGCGTCGCCGCCAGGGCCCGGTTCCGTGATTCCGTGGGCGGAGCCCGCTCCGGCCGCAGATCCAAGGAGTGATCATGAGCGAGTCAGAAGAATACCGAGGCCGTGTGAAGCAGATGCGTGCCAAGGCCAAGGACCTTGAGGAGGCGGCCGAGCGCACCACCGACCCCAAGGAACGTCAGCGCCTGAAGGACAAGGCCCGCAGGATCGAAGCGGAGAGTGATCAGGTCAGCGGCATGGCGAGCGGGGACATCTACCCCATGAAGTAGCCGCCCGGCCGTACCCCGGCCCCTCCGCCCGACGCCGTGCACGCCTGTCGGCCGCGGGCCCTCGAACGTCATCGTCCCGGGCCCGCGCGCACGCCGCGGCCGGCCGGGGAATCCTGGTGCGGTCCGGACGTTGAACAAGGATGTGAGCTCCGTGATCGCATCCACCCGGTTTTCCGTCCTCGACCGCTCCCGTACCCGCGAGGGCCACGACGGCCCGGAAGCGCTGCGCGACACCGTGCGTCTCGCCCAGGAGGCCGAAGCGCTCGGCTTTCACCGGTTCTGGGTGTCCGAGCATCACAGCGTGCCGGGCGTCGCCGGTTCGGCGCCGACCGTGCTGGCAGCGGCCGTCGCGGCGGCGACATCGACCATTCGGGTCGGTACGGGCGGTGTGATGCTTCCCAATCATCAACCACTGGTGGTGGCCGAGCAGTTCGGGGTGCTGGAATCGCTGTTCCCCGGCCGGATCGACATGGGTCTCGGACGCTCGGTGGGCTTCACCGACGGCATTCGCCGTGCGCTCGGCCGGGACAAGTCGGCGGCGGAGGAGTTCGCCGGCCGGCTCGGCGAACTCCTCGGCTGGCTGGAGGGTACGCAGCGCATCTACCCGCAGGTTCATGCCCGCCCCGCGGAGGGGCTGCGCATACCCCCGTTCGTACTGGCCACCGGCGAGGGGGCCGGTATCGCCGCCGCGGCCGGGCTGCCGCTGGTCGTCGGCGACCTCCGCGGCCGGGAGCAGCTGCTGCGGGCCGTCGAGCGCTACCGTCGGGAGTTCCGCCCCTCGTCCTGGGCCCATGAGCCCTATGTCGTCGTGTCGGGAACGATCGCGCTCGCGAGGAGCGCGGAGGAGGCCCGGCGCCTTCTGGTACCGGAGGCCTGGTCCCTGGCCCACTCCCGGACGCATGGCGTGTTCCCGCCGCTCGCCCCCGCCGAGCGGATCGAGGCGCTGACCATGACGGAGAAGGAGCGTGGCTTCTACGAGAAGGGACTGCACGGTCATCTCCAGGGAACGGAGGACCACGTGGTCCCGGCGCTCGAAGCGGCGATCGAGGAGACCGGGGCGGACGAGGTGCTGGTCACCACCAGCACCTACGACCGTGCGGCTCTGCTGGATTCACTGCGTCGGCTGGCCCGGCTCGCGGATCTGACGAGCGACAGGAGCGGATCCGCCGCTCCGGCATGACGGCTGCCGCAACCTCCCTGGCCCCGACGACTCATGAGGATCGCCTTCCCGTCGCCACCACGACCCGAGGCCGTGCCGGGCGCGGCGCGTGTCGATGGCGGGGGAGAAGTAGGAGAGCGGCCATGGTGAGGGCATGAACAGCATTGACCTTTTGACGGATGCTTTCACTCGTGTCCAGGAAGCGGTGCACTCGGCGGTCGAGGGCGTCTCGCGTGCCGATCTCCATGCCCGCCTCGACGACGGAGCGAACACGATCGCCTGGCTAGTGTGGCACCTGACCCGGATCCAGGACGACCATGTATCGGACGCGGCCGGGATCGAGCAGGTCTGGTTCACCCACGACTGGGCCTCGCGTTTCGATCTGCCCTTCGCGAAGGAAGCCACCGGTTACGGACACAGCAGTGCGGACGTCGCGGCTGTGCGGGTGGGCTCGGCCGAACTGCTGAGCGGCTACTACGACGACGTCCACGAACAGACCCTCCGATTCCTTCGCGGGCTCGACGGCAGGGCTCTGGGCCGCGTCGTGGACGACTCGTGGTCGCCCCCGGTCACCCTGGGGGTGCGTCTGATCAGTGTCATCTCGGACGATCTGCAACACGCGGGCCAGGCGGCCTTCGTCCGGGGTGTGCTCGAACGCCGGTAGAACTCGGCGTCGGCGCAGGCCCATTGGGCCGGTGGGGCGGTCGGCATCAGCCGACGCCCACTGCGCTCCTGGTCCCCCGGAGCCGCAGCCGTGGAGGACATGGCTTCGGCTTCCGGAGGACCCGGGCGGCTCAGCGCTTGAGCGCGACGCCGCTCACCGCGTGGCCCTGCAGGGCGTCCGCCGGGTTCTGTTCGGGGTCGGGGCGCCAGGCCGACGTCTTGACGACGCCGGGCTCCACCAGTTCCAGACCGTGGAAGAAGTCGGCGATCCGTTCAGGGCTGCGCAGATGGTACGAACTGGCCGAGTTCGCGTTGTAGGAGGCAACGGCGTGGTTCAGCGCGTCACTTGTGTTCGTGCCGTCGCTGAGGGCCAGATAGCTTCCCGGGGGGAGCGCGTCCACCAGTCGGCCGACCAGCGCCCAGGGGTCGTCCTCATCGGGCAGCTGTCCCATGATCCCCAGCATGGTCAGCCCGACCGGCCGGCTGAAGTCCAGTGTCTTGGCGGCCTCGGAGAGGATCGCGTCGGCGTCCCTGACGTCGGCGTCGATGTACGCGCAGGCACCCTCGGGAGTGCTGGTGAGCAGGGCACGGGCATGGGTCAGGACGAGCGGGTCGTTGTCGACGTACACGATCCTGGACTCCGGGGCCACCCGCTGGGCCACCTCGTGCGTGTTGTCGGCGGTGGGCAGGCCCGTGCCGATGTCGAGGAACTGGCGGATGCCCGCCTCCGCGGTGAGGAAGCGCACCGCGCGGGAGAGGAAGGCCCGCTGGAGGCGTGCGACGGCGGCGAAGTCCGGGAACATCTTGAGGATCATGTCGCCCATCTGGTGGTCGACGGTGTAGTTGTCCTTGCCGCCCAGGATGTAGTTCCAGACCCGAGCCGAGTGCGGCCGGTCCGTCTGGAGTCTGTCGGCCGGCGACTGCGAAGAAGTACTCATGACACGATCCTGGCATATGCCAATCCCGTCTGCCGAGGCACTGATCGCCGATGCCGACCCGCAGGGGGCCCGTCTCCGGCCGGAGGCGGGCCCCCTGCGGAGCGCGTCACGGACGTTCGGTCAACGAGTACCCGTCGTGGTGGACTTGACGGTCCGCGGAGCTGTTTTCTTTCTGGGCGGCGGGCGTTGAGCGGCGCCACGGCGCCGGTTCACGCATGGTCGCGCGCCGTCGGCGTGCTCTGGTGCGGGAGGACGGTGTCCGTGCGGGGCGCGTACTGGGCCGCCTGGGTGCGGAACATGGAGGCGTAGCGCCCGTCGGCCGCGATCAGTTCGTCGTGGGTGCCGTGCTCGACCATGCGGCCCCTGTTCAGTACGTGGATGGTGTCGGCGTGGCGGACGCCGGACATGCGGTGGGTCACCAGCACGACCGCCCGATGCGGACCGGCGAGCTGCCGGATCCGGTCGAACGCGGCGATCTCCGCTTCGGGGTCGAGGGCTGAGGTCGGCTCGTCGACGATCAGTACGCTGTCCGCCGCGCAGGTCTTCGTCCGCCAGTGCGTGCGGGCCAGACCGATCTTCTGCCACTCGCCGCCGGAGATCTCCGACGCGCCGCGGAACATGCGGGCCAGCAGCGTCGCCAGTCCGTGGGGGAGTTTCGCGACGACCGGCGACGCTCCGGCGTACTCGACCGACTGTTCCAGCTCCTCGTCGGTGGCGGCCCGCTGGGGACGTCCGATACGGATGTTCATCGCGGCGGTCACCGGCCACCGCTCGAAATCCTGTGTCAGCAGCGACACCCGCTCGAAGAGCCGGGCCCGGTCGAGATCGGTCTCGTCCACACCTCCCCAGCGGACACAGCCGCTCTGTGGCAGCAGCAGTCCGGCGACGACCTTCATCAGCGTGGACTTGCCCGAACCGTTCTCACCGACGACGGCGGTCACCGACCCCATGGGGAGCGACAGGGACACCTCGTCGAGGGCGGGCTCGTCACGGTCCGGGTATCGGTATGTCACCTTCTCCAGTACCACCGCGCCGACACGGTCGGGAAGGTCCGGACCACCGGTGGGGATGGCGCGGCGGGCCGCCTCGCCGAGGAACCGGTCGTGGTCCTGTACGTACAGACTCTCCTCGTGGAGCTGATTGACGTTCATGACGAGGCCGCCGAGGTTCGCCGAGCCGGAACGCACCGCGACAACGGCCGTGCCCGCGACAGCGAGTTCCATGTGCCCCGACACGATGAGCCAGCCCAGGACGGCGTACGTCCCGACCACGGCGATCCCGGACATGCCCGCGGCCACCAGTTCGGTGAGGCCCTTGTCCGTCGCGAGCCGCTTCTGTTCCGCCTCCGCGCTCTCGGCCATGTCCTCGTACCGCTCCAGCAGGAACCGGCCCACCGCGTGGATGCGCACCTCCTGAGCCGCGCTGCGGGACGTGAGCAGCGTGCCGATCAGACGGCTCGCCCGCACGTGCTCGATCCAGGTCATCACCGACACGTACCGCTTCTGCGCCACCCGCATCGCTCCCCAGCCGCGGGGCGCGGCGATCAGCACCAGCATCGGCAGCAGCGCCGGGTGCAGAACGGTGAGGACGCCGCCGGTGGCGAGGAGGGAGATGGCGCCGTTCAGGGCTGCGACACAGGCGCCGATCATGCGCCGGGCGGAGGCGGCGCCGTACTGCGCGACCTCGATGAGGCGGCGGAACTCCGGATCCTCGATCGCCTCCAGCTCCACCGCCGCCGCGGCGGCCAGGTACTCCGTCGTGGCCAGCCGCTCCACCAGGGGCTCCAGACGCCCCGCCCGCGCGGTGGACCAGCAGGCCAGGCACGCGCTGATCACCGCGATCGCCCCGGCCGCGGCCATTGCGGGCAGCGCCTCGTACAGCCGGTCGACCGGGGCCTTCGTACCGAGCAGCGCGTGCATCACGGCATTGACCGCGAGCAGCCCGACCGCTGCGGCGACCCCCTGTCCGATCTCGCTCACGGCCAGCACCACCAGAGCAGGGCGATCGGCGCGCCAGGCCCGCCGCAGGGTGGTGCCGACCAGCCGGGGCAGCACGCGCACCGCCTCCGGCATGGTCAGGTCCAGTGTCGACAGTTCGTGCTCGGACCAGCCCGTGTCATAGCGCAGGGGACCGCCGAACAGTTCCTTCTCGCTCGCGGAGACGGCCGGCTCGGCCATCCGTACCCGTCCGAAGACCTTCACGCCGCACCCGCTTCCTGATCCCCGCGCGGTGCCGGGGGACGGACCGGGCCGGACCGGGCGTCAACGAGGTGCCGCGGGGGTGGCGCGTGCGCAGGGCGATTCTCGAACACCAGGTGAAGAACGGTAGGGATGGGACGGAGACTCACGGTTCCTCCTCGAAGTCGGCCGTACCGGACGTGTGATCGGAAAACGCGTGGCGCGGGGACTCGTCACGGGCCATGGCGGACGAATCGTCGGACGAAGGTTCGACTCGATCGGACAGGCCTGGGGGCGCTGACGAGAAGGGCGTGATGTGGCGTTCGATTCACCCGCCAGGTGGTCTGACACCCGATCGAGGGATTGCGTTGCTCTGGCGAACCCACCGCCCGAACCCCTCACCCGGGCCCGCTCCGTGGCTCGCGCCCTTCGTACGCCATGCGGTCACGGACGACACCGTGGAACCCCGCGCGGTCGGCGCCGGAGGCGGTCCACGGTGCTTGCGAAGGCACATGATCGGCCGGGCCAGTTCCCGGGGGCGGCTCTTTCCCGGTGCGTCCGCCGGCGTCGTTGCGCCAGGGGACGCCGGGAGCGCCCACTGGCTGCTGGAACTCCTCACCGAGCCACCGCCGTAGCCGGAAGGCGGCGTCGGTGCTCCGCGTGTCACGGTGCGAAGCGAACGGAGTGACGCGGCGTCAAACGCCGCTCCATGGAACGGCGCGCCGAACGGCACGGCCTGCCGCCACCGCGGCGCCCGGGACGGCCGCGGTGGCGGCGTTCACGCGTCGACGAGGAGATTTCGCGCGGTGGCCGGTGGCACCGGGTAGATCCGCTCGGGCGGAAGGAGCCGCTGGGCCTGTGCGGTCCGGCCGCTCTGCTTGAGTGCCGCGATCCTGCGAACCTGTGGCGTCACGTCGGTGAGGCCGACGACCCAGTCCTGCGCGAAGGTGCGGATCAGCCCGCGCCCGACCCCGACCTGGATGCTGTAGTGATTGAGCGCGGCTCCCCGCAGCGAACGCTCGGGATCCCACTGGACGTGGACGGGGGCTCGGGCGACGACCGCCGGCTCGCTCGTCGTCAGTACGGCCCGGGACAGCGCCTCCTCCCAGCCGGAACGGGTGAGGCGTACCGCGAGCACGCGTTCCTGCCCGGACTTCTGTGCCCAGTTGCTGCGATGCATGAGCCACAGGAACGACGGTTTGATCCAGGTCATCCGGTTGAACGAGAACGGCGGCACGAACCGGTTCGCCCGCAGGGACGGTCCGGCGACCGCGGGTGAGTACGCCTGGTACACCACGATCGTCCGTTCGTCGTAGTGGGCACGTACCTGGTGCTGGGCGGACATGCGCCACAGGCTTCCAGGCGACCGAGCCGACCGCGATCGGATTTCGCTCCGCCCTGTCGGACCGTTCCTGCCCCCGCCCCCTCGTGCTCGTCTTCGTCGCGGAGCACCGTCGGCAGGGCGGTTTTTCGTGCGGCGCGACCACTCGGAGCCGATGCGCGGCTGCCTAATGTTCCCTCACTCGGCGGCGGCGTGCCGCTCCCCCGGAGGTGACCATGGCCAGCACCGCAGGCACGGAGACGAGATCCGGCACGAGGCGAGGGGGCAGGTCCGCGGCCGCGATGGTCACGGCGCTCGGCCTGGTCACCACCGCGGCCGCGTGCGGTGGCGGCTCGTCCACCGAAGGCGGTGGCGGGGCGACGGTGGTGCTCGCCGTCGCCGCCGATCCGGGCACCCTCAGCCCCACCACGGCACTCGCCAGCACGGCACTGTCGATGAACTCCTTCGCCTACGACACGCTCGTGCACATCGAGGCCGACGGCTCACTGGTTCCCGGGGTGGCCGAGAAATGGTCCGCCACCCCGACCTCCGCGAAGTTCACCATCCGCCCGGGGGTGACCTGCGAGGACGGAGCGCCGCTCACCGCCGACGACGTGGCAGCCGAGTACAACCACATCGCCGATCCGAAGAACCAGTCCCCGATGCTCGGGCTCTCCGTCCCCGTCACCGCTGTGGCCGAGGCCGACAGGGCGAACCGGACCGTCACCGTCACCACGACGAAACCCGCGCCGTTCATCGTGCAGATGTCCCGGCTGCTGCCCCTGCTCTGCAAGAAGAGCCTGGCGACACCGGAGGCCCTGACCAAGGCGACCGACGCGAGCGGACCGTACCGGCTGGCCGAAGCGGTTCCGGGCGACCACTACACCTACGTCAAGCGGGACGGATACACCTGGGGGCCCCGCGGATCCACCGCAGCCGACCTCCCCGCAAAGCTGGTGTTCAAGGTGGTCGCCAACGAGTCCACCGCGGCCAATCTCCTGATGGCCGGGCAGATCAACGGGGCCCTGATCAACGGCGCCGACCAGGACCGGCTGGACGCGGCCAAGGCGAACCGCGAGACCACCCATGCGCTCTTCGGGCAGTTCCTCTTCAACCAGGCCGCGGGCCGCCCGGGCGCCGACCGGGCGGTCCGCAAGGCCCTGGTCTCCGTACTGGACCTGAAACAACTCGCGAACGTGGCCACCGGGGGAAAGGGCAGGCCCGCCACCGGCATCGGTGAGACGGCTCCCACCCCCTGCACCGGCGACACGGTGACCGGGAACCTTCCCGTCCATGACACGGCGCGGGCCGCCGCCGCACTCACCGCCGCGGGCTGGGCGAAGAGCGGCGGCACCTGGACCAAGGACGGCAAGCCGCTCGCCGTCGGGCTCAGCTACCCGACCAATCAGGGCCCACAGGTCGCCTCGGCGGTCGAACTGGCCGTCCAGCAGTGGACGTCCTTCGGTGTGAAGGCATCGGCGAAGCCCACGGGTTCCTCCAGCATCCTCGGCACCCTCACCGGCGGCGACTGGGATGTGGCCTGGGCTCCCATCGGGGTCGTCCTCCCGGACCAGCTGACCCGGTTCTACGACGGGCCGCCACCGCCCAAGGGCAACAACTTCGGCTCCATCGCCAACGCCGACTACCACCGGCTCGCCGCACAGGCCTCGGCCAAGCCCGGCGTCTCGGGCTGCGACCTGTGGAACGCGGCCGACGCCGCCCTGGTCAAGAACGTCGACATCGTGCCGATCGTCAACAGGCCGCTCCAGTACTACGGAAAGGGCATCACCTTCGAGGTGGACGGCGCCGGCATCATCCCCAGCACTCTGCGGCGGAGCGCCGGCTGATGGCGACGATCACCCTCGATTCCCTCGGCACGACCGCCCGCAGCCCCTGGGTCGGATTCGTCCTGCGCCGCACCCGGCGGCTGGTGGTGTCGCTGGCCGCGCTGGTCACGGCCGCGTTCGCGATGATCCATCTGATCCCCGGCGACCCGGTGCGGTCGGCGCTCGGCACCACCGCCGACCCGGCGCTGGTCGCGGCCCGCAGACACTCGCTCGGCCTGGACCAGTCGCTGCCGAAGCAGTACGGGGACTTCGTCGGCCATCTCCTCCAGGGCAGGCTCGGTGACTCGATCGGCGCCCAGATGCCCGTCTCCGAGATCATCTCCAGCAGGCTCCCGGCGACCCTGCAGATCGCCGTCCCCGCGTTCGCGTTGATCCTGCTGCTCGCCGTGCCGGTCGGAATGACCGCCGCGGTGCTGACCAAGGACGGCCGCAGGCGCCGCGGCGAGCTGGCCTTCACCGGCGTCACCGGCTTCCTGGGCGCGGTGCCCGAATTCCTGCTGGCGGTCGGCCTGGTCGCGGCGTTCGCCGTGGCATGGCCGGTCTTCCCGGTGGCTTCGCGCGGCGGTGCGGACTCCTACGTACTGCCGGTGCTCGCGCTCACCGTCGTCCCGGCGGCCGCCCTGTCGCGCATCGTCCGGGTGGAGACCCTGCGGGTGCTCGGCGAGGACTACATGCGCACCGCGCGGGCGAAGCGGCTTCCGGCCCGGCTGCGCTATCTGCGGCACGCGCTGCCGAATCTGCTGACGTCCTCGCTCACCCTGGGCGGCCTGCTGTTCAGTTCGCTGCTCGCCGGCACCGTACTGGTCGAGAACGTCTTCGCCTGGCCCGGACTCGGCACCACGATCGTCCAGGCGATCACCGAGAAGGACTATCCGCTGGTCCAGGGCGTCGTGCTGGTCTACGGGGCGGCCGCGCTGCTCATCACCTTCGCCGTCGACGTGGCCGTGGCCGTCGCCGACCCCCGGTCCACCGTCCGAGGGAG
Source organism: Streptomyces sp. NPDC093149 (assembly GCF_044754145.1). Classification (NCBI taxonomy): domain Bacteria; kingdom Bacillati; phylum Actinomycetota; class Actinomycetes; order Kitasatosporales; family Streptomycetaceae; genus Streptomyces; species Streptomyces sp. NPDC093149. The sequence goes on along the minus strand of NZ_JBIVON010000008.1, from coordinate 424,049 downwards.
TTGACGATGCCGCACCAGAATCAGAACACCTCACTGCGGCACCGGCTGGGGCGCACGCTCCGGACACCGATCGGCGTCGCCGCGCTGACCGGCTGCCTGGTGGTGGCGCTGGTCGCCGTGTTCGGGCCGGTCCTGCTCGGTGAGCAGGCCGCGCGGGTCGACACCGACGCCATCAACCAGGGCAGCAGCGCCGCGCATCTGCTGGGCACCGACCAGCTCGGCCGTGACATCGCCGCCCGTGTGGTGGTGGCGACCCGGCTGACCCTGCGACTCACCCTGCTGGCCGCCGTCGTCGGGGTCGGCGGCGGGCTGCTGCTCGGTGTCGCACCGGCGGTGGTGGGCCGACGCGCGAGCCGGCTGATCACCGCGACCGTGGGCGTACTGGTGGCCTTTCCCGGACTGCTGTTCCTGCTCTTCCTCGCCACGATCTTCGGGGTCGGGAGCACCGGCGCGGTGTTCGCCGTGGGACTGGCCATGGTCCCGCCCATGGCCCGGCTGGTGCAGAACCTGACGGCCTCGGTCGCGGGTTCGGACTACGTCGCCACCGCACGGATCCTCGGTGTGGGCCGGTTCCGGCTGGTGATACGTCATCTGCTGCCCAACATAGCCGAGCCGTCGGTGCTGTTCGCCGCCCAGGCGACCGGTGGCATCCTGGTCGCCTTCTCCGGCCTCTCGTTCCTCGGCCTGGGCGTGCAGCCGCCCGAGTACGACTGGGGGCGGCTGCTCAACGAGCAGCTGAACCGGATCTACGTGAACCCGGCGGCGGCCCTGGCACCCGGCGCGGCCGTCGTCCTGACGGGGCTGGTGTTCGGGCTGCTCGGTGAAGCGCTCGCCCAGGCCGGCGGCCGACGGACGCCGCGGGCACCGGTCCCCGCGCCGGGACAGCGGGCCGCTGCACCGGTCGACACGGACCCCGGCGACGACGGCGCGCCACTGGTCCGGGCGCGGGACCTGCACGTGACCTTTCCCGGCGGCCGACACGCCGTGCGCGGCATCTCCCTGGACATCGGCGCCGGCGAAGCCGTCGGCCTGGTCGGGGAATCGGGATCCGGCAAGAGCCTGAGCGCCCTGGCCCTGGCGGATCTGGTCCCGCACCCGGGACGGGTCGACGCGGGCACGCTCCGTTTCGACGGCCACGATCCGCGCGCGGACCCGCGCCTGGGCACCGAGCTGGCCATGGTCTTCCAGGACCCGATGGCGTCGCTCAACCCGGCCCTGCGGGTGGGACGCCAGCTCGCCGAGGTGGCCGAGGTGCACCTCGGAGCGTCCCGGGCGCAGGCCATGGCACGCGCCACCGACCGGCTCGGCGCGGTCCGTATCCCCTCGCCGGAGCGGCGCGCACGGCAGCGGCCGCACGAGTACTCCGGCGGGATGCGACAACGGGCCGTCATCGCGATGGGCCTGATGGGCGAGCCGAAACTCGTCATCGCCGACGAGCCGACCACGGCGCTCGACGTGGCCGTCCAGCAACAGGTGCTCGACCTGCTCGCCGAGGTGCGCGAGGAGTCCGGCGCCGCGTTGCTGCTGATCTCCCACGACCTCGCCGTCGTCGCCCAGGTCTGCGAACGCGTCCTGGTGATGTACGCGGGCCTGGTCGTCGAGGATCTTCCCGTCGCCGGACTGATCGGCGGCGCGGCCCACCCGTACACCCGGGCGCTGGTGGGGGCCGTCCCGACCATGGCCACGGATCCCGGCACGGAACTGGCGACCATCCCCGGCCGCCCGCCGGAACCGGGGGAGGCGGGTCCGGGCTGTCCCTTCGCGCCGCGTTGCGAACGCGCCCGGGACCGCTGCCACGACGAGGTCCCCGACCTCACCTCGTCCGGACCCGGCCACAGGGTCGCCTGCTGGTACCCGGTGGACGCGGTGGCGGTCGGCACGCCCGCCCGGACCACCTCGAACGGAGCGGAGACAACGCCGTGAGCTCACTCGAACTGCGCGGAATCACCGTGCGCTACGGTCGCTTCACCGCGGTGGAGGACGTCGACCTGCTGGTGCCGGAGGGAACGGTCACCGGACTCGTGGGCGGCTCGGGGTGCGGTAAGTCGACCCTCGGGAAGGCCGTCGTCGGGCTGGCGCCGATGCACTGCGGGCAGGTACTGGTCGCCGGGCACGACGCCGGGCGACGGCACGGGCGCAGCCCGGTGCAGCTGGTGTTCCAGAATCCGTACGCCTCGCTCGACCCGCGCATGACCATCGGCGCGTCGGTCGCCGAAGCGTTGACGCCGCCCCGCGGAGCCGACCCGGGCGAGGCCCTCGCCCGCACGGCACCGGCCCTGCGGTCCACCCGGCGCGAAAGAACCGTCCGCAGGGCAGCGGCCCGTGAACGCCGCGCGGCACGTGACGCGGAGGTGGCCCACTACCTGGAGCTCGTCGGCATCGACCCCGCGCGGGCGGCGCTCACCCCGGACGCGCTCTCGGGCGGCCAGCGCCAACGGGTGGCCCTGGCCAGGGCTCTGGCGGCCCGGCCCGCCGTGCTGATCGCGGACGAGATCACCTCGGCCCTGGACGTGTCGGTCCAGGGCGCGGTGCTCAATCTGCTGCGCCGCCTCCAGCGCGAGCTGGGCTTCGCGATGGTCTTCATCTCCCACAACCTCGCGGTCGTCCGCTACTTGTCCGACCAGGTCGCCGTGATGGACGGCGGACGCCTCGTCGAGTGCGGCCCCACCGACCGGGTGCTGGAACGCCCGGAGCACCCGACGACCCGGAACCTGATCTCCTGTGTACCGACTCTCGCTCCCGCCGAGGAGGCGTCATGACCCGACCGCTGAAGATCGACGACTTGTACCGGTTCGAGATCCCCGGTGATCCCGCGCTGTCCCCGGACGGGGAACGTGTCGCCTACACCCTGGCCACCCAGGACGCCGAGAACGACCGCGTGGTCCGCTCCGTGTGGGAGGTGCGTGCCGGGGGAGGAGCGGCCCGGCGGCTCACCCACGGCCCTGCGGACGCCACGCCGCGCTGGTCCCCGGACGGGGCGCGGCTGGCGTTCCTGCGCGAGGGGCAGCTCCATCTGCTCCCCGTCGACGGAGGAGAGGCCGTACCGCTCACCACGCCCGCCCGGTGCCCGGCGGGAGCGGGCACGCCGGTCTGGAGCCCGGACGGATCACGCATCGCCTTCTCGGCCCCCGCGACCCGGCGCGAGGAGACCGCCCCCGTCGTCATCGACGCCCTCGGCTGGAAGGCGGACGGGGCCGGGATGATCGGATCGGTCCGGACCCAACTGTTCGTGGTGGAGGTGGAGTCGGGCGAGGTCAGGCAGCTCACGCACGGCGACCGGCACGCCGGCCCGCCCGCCTGGTCGCCCGACGGCACACAGCTTGCCTACCCGGCGCAGAGCGGCCCGGACGCGGCCGTGCTCGGAACCTCGGCCGCCCATGTCGTAGGGGTCGGGGAAGGCGCGCCCGAGCCTCGCCGGATCGGCCCGGCCGAGGGCCTGGCCGGCCCGGTGAGCTGGTTCCCCGACGGATCCGCCCTGCTCGTCGTCGGCCGGACCACGTTCGCTGTCGGTCATCAGGAACTGCTGCGTCAGCCCCTGGACGGATCGGCGCCGGTGTCGCTCGGCGCCGCCCTGGACCGCAATGTCCTGCCCGGCGGGCCGGGCTATCCGGGTGCGCTGCCGCAGTTCCACGGCGACGCCATCGTGTTCTGCGCCCGCGACCGGGGCGCCACCCGCCTGTACCGGGTGGACGCGGCAGGGATCAGCGCCTCTCCGCTGCCCGTCGGCACCGGGGTCAGCGGATGCTCGGTCGCCACGAAGGCCGGGCGGGCGGCGGTGGTGGTCTGCGACGCGTCGAGCTTCGCCGAGATCGAACTGCTCGACCTGGACGCCTGGACGTCGGGGGAACCGGGCGGGCCGTCGGCCGGAGCACCGTCCGTGCGACTGACCGACCACATGACCCGGTCGCTGCCCGAGATCGCCCTCCACCCGGTCACCGAACGCGAGTTCACCATCGCGGACGGCACCGTGGTGCACGGCATGATCACCCGGGCCGCGCAGACGCCCGCGGGCGGGCCGTTGCTGGTCGACGTGCATGGCGGCCCGCACAACGCCTGGGCGCCGCACTCCGATCCCGCCCACCTCTACCACCAGGAGCTGGCCTCGCGAGGCTGGACCGTCCTGACGCTGAACGTCCGTGCCAGCGACGGCTACGGCGAGGCGTTCTACACGGCCGCCGTGGGCGCCTGGGGCGAGGCCGACGAGCAGGACGTCCTGCAACCGGTCGCCACCCTCGTCGCCGAGGGGCTCGTCGACCCGGAACGGATCGCGCTCACCGGCTACAGCTACGGCGGCTACCTGACCTGCTGGCTCTCCGCCCGCAGCGACGTCTTCGCCGCCGTCGTCCCGGGCGGCATCGTGGTCGACCTGAAGAGCATGGCCGGCACCTCGGAAGAAGGACATCTGATCGCCGCCCACGAGATCGGCGACCCCGAACGGCTGACGGAGCTCTCGCCGATCAGCCATGCCGACGCGGTACGCGCGCCCACCCTGATCCTGCACGGTGGTGCGGACGACACCTGCCCGGTCGGCCAGGCCGAGCAGTGGTTCCACGCCCTGCGCACCCGGGACGTGCCGGTCCGGCTGGTCGTGTACCCCGGCAGCTCGCACCTCTTCCTCCTGGACGGCCGGCCCTCGCACCGGGAGGACTACTCCCGCCGGCTGATCGAGTGGGTCACCACGCACACCGACCGCTGAAACCGCCACACACCCTGAACCCGCCGAACGAAGCTGCACGAAACGGAATGGGAGCCGAAAAATGACCGACACCACCGCCCTGTCAGCCCGCTGGACCGCCCGCCTCACCGAACTGACCGCCCGCCACGGCGTCCCCGGCGCCGGTCTCGGCATCCTGCACCGCGGCGAACTGATCGCCGAGACCGCCGTCGGACTGGCCAACACCGACGCCTCGATCGCGGCGACCACCGACACCCTGTTCCAGATCGGGTCGATCTCCAAGGTGTGGACCACCACCGTGGCGATGGCCCTGGTCGACGAGGGCCTGCTCGAACTGGACACGCCCCTACTCTCCGTGCTTCCCGAACTGCGGCTGGCCAACGAGGAACTGACCAACGGTGTGACGCTCCGTCATCTCCTCGATCACACCAGCGGGATCGACGGCGACCTGTTCACCGACACCGGCCGGGGCGACGACTGCCTGGAGAAGTACGTCGCGCAGCTCGGCGACACCACCCCCAACCACCCGCTCGGCGCCACCATGTCGTACTGCAACGCGGGCTTCACGCTTCTTGGCCGGGTCCTGGAAGTCGTCACGGGCGTCCAGTGGGACGAGTTGATGCGGGAGCGCCTGTTCCGTCCGCTGGGCCTGACGCACACCGTGACCCTGCCGGAGGAGGCGCTGCGCTTCCGGGCGGCCATCGGACACCTGGGGGACCCGCCGGTACAGGCTGCCCAGTGGGGGCTGATGCGTTCGGCCGGACCGGCCGGACTGATCTGCTCGACGCCGCGCGAGGTACTGAAGTTCGCCCGGCTGCACCTCGACAACGGCGTCACCGAGGACGGCACCAAGATCCTCTCGGCCGAGGGCGCCACCGCCATGCAGACCCCGCAGGTCGAGGTACCCGACCCCCACCTCCTGGCCCGGGCCTGGGGACTGGGCTGGTTCCTCGACACCTGGGACGGGCACCGGGTGTACGGACACGACGGCGGCACGATCGGGCAGAGCGCGTTCCTGCGGGTGCTGCCCGAGGCCGATCTGGCGGTCTGCCTGCTCACCAATGGCGGCGACACCATGAGCCTCTACCGGGACGTGTTCGCGGAGATCGTCCAGGAGCTGGCCGGGGTGACGATGCGCGGCACCATCCAGCCGGCCACGGAACCGGTGGCGGTGGACCCCGCCGACTACGTCGGCGTCTACCAGCGGGTCTCCAGCAGGGTGGAGATCGTGGAGCGGGACGGCGGCCTGGTGATGCTCGACCGGGTCACGGGGCCGCTCGCCGGACTGATCTCCGACACGGAGCACGAGTACGAGCTGCACCCGGTCGAGCCGGGGCTGTTCGTGGTGCAGCGACCGGGGCTCAAGGTCTGGGTCCCGGTCGTGTTCTACACACTCGCCGACGGCACGCCCTACCTCCACCACGGTGGCCGCGCGACCCCCAAGGTGGGCTGACGTGAGCGCAATCGCCACCGCCCTGGAGGCGGGGCTGCCGGGGCTGCTGGCCGACATCGAGGCGCTGGTCCGTACCGAGTCGCCCAGTGAGGACCTGGCCGCCGTCGCCGACTGCGCCCGGGTCGTCGCCGGGCTCGGAACCCGGCTGACCGGCGTGGCGCCCGAGTGGCTCGACGGCTCGGGACGGCCCGCTCTGCGCTGGCGCTTCGGCTCCGGCGACCGGGTGCTGCTGCTCGGCCACTTCGACACGGTGTGGCCGGTGGGCTCCTTGGCCGGTCACCCCTTCGCAGTGGCCGGGGGCCGGCTGACCGGCCCCGGCTGCTTCGACATGAAGGCCGGAGTCGCGCAACTGTTCCACGCACTGTCGGTGCTCGACGACCTGGACGGGGTGTCGGTCCTGCTCACCGGCGACGAGGAGATCGGCTCCCCGACCTCGCGCGCCCTGATCGAGGCCGAGGCCCGCCGCACACGGGCCGTACTCGTCCTGGAGGCGAGCGAGGACGGCGCGCTGAAAACCGCGCGCAAGGGCGTGTCCGGCTACGAACTGAACATCGCCGGACGCGCGGCACACGCCGGTCTCGAACCCCATCGCGGCGTCAACACGACCGTCGAACTGGCCCATCAGGTAATGGCGTTGTCCGCGCTCGCCGACCCGGCCACCGGCACCACGGTGACGCCGACCGTGGCCTCCTCCGGCACCACCCGCAACACGGTGCCCGACGGTGCCCGGCTGCTGGTCGATGTACGGGTGGAGACGGTCGCCGAACAGGAGCGGGTGGACCGTGCCGTGCAGGGTCTCGCGCCGGTGCTCGCGGGCGCCTCGCTCAAGCTCGCCGGAGGACCGGACCGGCCGCCGCTGCAGACGAGCGCCTCGGCGGAACTGTTCGAACTGGCCCGAAGCAGCTATCAGGAACTGGGCTTCGGCCCCCTGCGCGGGGTGGCGGTCGGCGGCGGCTCCGACGGCAACATCACCGCCGGAGCGGGCACGCCCACGCTGGACGGGCTCGGGGCCGTGGGCGGCGGGGCGCACGCGGACGACGAGCATGTGGTCGTCGCCGAACTGCCCCGCCGCGCGGCACTGGTCGCCCTCCTGGTGGCCTCGCTCGTACGCGAGCCGCCGACAGGCCGGGTGAGATCGTGAACGACACGGAGGCCGCCGCCGCGGCCGCCGCCGCGGACCTGGCGGCGCACCGGGCCGGCGTCACCGTCACGGAGCTGCACGGACTGGACGAGATGCGGACGGCCTGCCAGGTGCTGGACCGGGTCTGGCGGCCCGACCCCGGAAATCCGCTGATCACCCCGGAGCTGCTGCGGGTCTTCGCCCACTCCGGCAGCTATGTCGTCGGTGTCCACCGGGGCAGCCGGATGGTCGGATTCTGCCTGGGTTTCCTGGCCACCGCCGGGCTGCACTCGCACATCGCCGGAGTGGACGACAGCGCCCGGGGCCGCAACGTCGGCCACGCCGTCAAACTGCATCAGCGGGCCTGGGCCCTGAGCCGCGGCATCACCGCGGTCACCTGGACCTTCGACCCGCTGATCAGCCGCAACGCCTATTTCAACCTGGCCAAACTGGGTGCGGTGCCGAGCGAGTACCTGGCCGACTTCTACGGCGCGATGCAGGACGAGGTCAATGCCGGAACCGAGACGGACCGTCTGATGGTCCTCTGGGAACTGACCGGCGAACACGCCGTCGGATCCGCCGCGGGCACACCCCGCCGTGTCACGGTCGACACCGCGGACGAACACGCGGTCGTCGGCCTGGACGCCAAACCCGACGGCGGACCCGCTGTCGGGCGCCGGGACGGCGACACCGTCCTGGTCCGCATCCCCGCCGAGATCGAGACGCTGCGCCGCACCGACCCGCCCCTGGCCCGCGCATGGCGATACGCGCTGCGCGAGGTGCTCGGCGGCCTGATGGCCGAGGGGCACACCGTCGCCGGATTCACCCGGGACGGCTGGTACGTGATCGACAAACGTCAGGAGAAGCAGGCATGAAGCTCGTCGGTGTGGAACTGCGCCGGATCGCGATGCCGCTGGTCGCACCGTTCAGGACCTCGTTCGCCACCATGACCACCCGGGAGATCCTGCTGATCAGGGTCGAGACCGAGCACCACGAGGGCTACGGCGAATGCGTCACCATGGCCGATCCGCTGTACTCCTCGGAGTACACAGAAGGTGCCGTGGATGTGCTGCGCCGCTATCTCGTGCCCGCGCTCGCCGCCCTCCCGGAGCTCGACCCCTGGGCGGTCGCCCCGGCACTGGTCGCGTTCAAGGGGCACCGGATGGCCAAGGCCGCGCTGGAGACCGCGGTGCTGGACGCCTGGCTGCGCGCCCATGACCTGTCGATGGGGCAATGGCTCGGGGCGACGGCCGAACGGGTGCCGGCCGGGGTGTCGGTCGGGATCATGGATTCGATCCCCGCACTGCTGGATGCCGTCGACGGCTATCTGGCCGAGGGCTATCTGCGGATCAAGCTGAAGATCGAGCCCGGCTGGGACGTGGAACCGGTGCGCGCGGTCCGGGAGCGTTTCGGCGACGACGTACTGCTCCAGGTGGACGCCAACACCGCGTACACCCTCGCCGACGCCCCACAGCTGGCCCGGCTCGACCCGTACGGGCTGCTGCTGATCGAACAGCCCCTGGACGAGGAGGACATCCGGGGCCACGCGGCACTGGCCGAGCGGGTGAACACCCCGATCTGCCTGGACGAGTCCATCGTCTCGGCCCGCTCGGCGGCCGACGCGATCGCGAGGGGAGCCTGCTCGGTCGTCAACATCAAGCCGGGGCGGGTCGGCGGCTATCTGGAGGCCCGGCGGATCCACGACGTGTGCGCCGCGCACGGTGTCCCCGTCTGGTGCGGCGGGATGCTGGAGACCGGCCTCGGCCGGGCCGCCAACGTCGCTCTCGCCGCGCTGCCCGGCTTCACCCTGCCCGGGGACACCTCGGCCTCCGACCGGTACTACCGGACCGACATCACCGAACCGTTCGTGCTGAAGGACGGACATCTCGACGTGCCGCGCGCGCCCGGCCTCGGACTCTCGCCGGTCCCCGGGCAACTGGCCGAAGTGACGGAGGCCACCGAATGGATCAGCCGATGACCGCCGACCGTTCCGCGACCGTCGAGGAACGGATCCGGACGGCGTTCGACGAAGCCGGTGTCGAGGGGTTCTTCTTCGCCCGGGACATCGACGGCGAACGGACGATCGCCGTCGCGGCGGACGAACCGGTCTGCCTGGCCTCCGTCTTCAAGATCCCGGTCGCCCTCGCCTATGCCCGTGAGGCGGCGGCGGGACGGCTGGAGCGGACCGAGCGCCACGAGGTGGATCCGAAGTACCGAGACGGCGGCATCGGCACCTCGGGCTGCGCCGACCCGGTCGGGATGAGCCTGCGGGACCTGGTCCACATGATGATGACGATGAGCGACAACGCCGCCACCGATGTCGTGCTGAACCGGGTCGGGTTGGACACGGTGAACGCGATGCTCGCCGAACTGGGACGGAGGCAGACCCATTTGATCGGTGGCTGTCTGGAGCTGACCAGCTCGCTCTTCGCCGATCTCGGTGTGACCACCGAGGTCGAGGCACACGCGAGGATGGCGGCACTGACCGCGCAGGGGCCGGAGAAGGTCATGGAGCTGTCGGTGTGCGTGCCGCGGCGTACCACCCGGGGCACGGCCCGTGACATCGCCGAACTGCTGGCCCTCGTCTGGCGTGACGAGGCCGGGCCGGCCGAGGCGTGCGCCGAGGTGCGGGCCGTGATGGCGCAGCAGATCTGGCCGCACCGGCTGTCGTCCGGCTTCGACGACGGCTACCGCCTCGCGGGCAAGACCGGGACGCTGCCGGGCTGGCGCAACGAGGCCGGCGTCGTCGAGGCCCCCGGCGGCGGGCGCTGGGCGGTGGCCGTCTTCACCCGGTCCGACATCCCCGACTTCCGCAATCCCCGGGCGGACCGCGTGATCGGACGGGTGGCACGGCTCGCCGTCGACGAACTCCGATCAACTACCTTGTGACGATGACGGAGCAGCCACGAGCCGTGCTCGGCCGGATCCTCAGCGATCTGGGTTCGACGTTGATCGAGGTGGTGGCCGGAGAAGCCGACCCGGCCCGCACCGTCAGTGGAGTTCTCATCCAGGACCCGCTGGACGAGCCCGCCAGGCTGCCCGGCGCGGTGGTGCTCGGCGTCGGGGTGTACGGCGCCGGGCCGGTCGCCGCCCTGGTCGACCGGGCGGCCGGGCTCGGCGCGGTGGCCGTGGTGGTCCGGTCCCCGGTCCCGGTGGAAGGACCCGTCTGCGAGGCGGCCGCGCGCACGGGCCTGACCGTGCTGGGACTTACGCCCGGCGCGTCCTGGGCCCAGGTGGCCGCACTGCTGCGGTCGTTGCTCGCCGCCGACGAACTGGGCACGGTCGGTGGCCCCGACGAGGCCGACGGCGCCGAGCCGCTCGCCGGTGACCTGTTCGCGCTGGCCAACGCGACGGCCGGGCTGCTGGACGGCCCGGTCACCGTGGAGGACCGCGGGGGCCGGGTGCTCGCCTTCTCCAGCAGGCAGGACGAGGGCGACGACGCCAGGATCGCCACCATCCTCGACCGCCAGGTGCCTGCCGAGAAACTGCGCGCCCTGGAGCAACTCGGCGCCTTCCAGGCCATCTACCGCAAGGAGGAACCCGTCTATGTGGCCGGCATCTCCGACAAGCCCCGGGTCGCGATCGCCGTCCGCGCGGGCGGCGAGATCCTCGGATCGATCTGGGTCGTGGTCGACGGACCGCTGAGCGAGGACCGTACGCAGGCCCTGCACGAGGCCGCGAAGGTGGCCGCCCTGCATCTGCTGCGTCACCGCACGGGCGAGGACGTCGAACGGCGGTTGCGCGCGGACCTGCTCGCCACAGTCCTGGAGGGCGGTGCGCACGCCCCGCAGGCCGCCGTGCGGCTGGGCCTGTCCGCCCAGTCCGCCTGCGTACTGGCACTCGCGGTGACCGGTGAGCCCTCGGCGCCCGACCGGGTGGCCGCGGGCCACCGCGTCGCCGAGGCCCTCGCCCTGCATCTGGCCGCGATCCATCCCCGGACGGCCGCGGCCTCGCTGGGAGGTGTCACGTACGCGGTCCTGCCCACGAGTTCGGACGAGCACGCGCTACGGGTGGCCGATGCGTTCCTCGGCCGCGTGGGCGACCGTGTCCCCGCCGTCATCGGCATAGGCCGGCTCGCCGCCCGCCCGGCCGAGCTGCGCCGCTCCCGCGCCGACGCGGACCGGGCGTTGCGGGTCCTGGGATCCGGCCGCACCCCGCGACGGTCCGCACGGCTGTCGGACGTCTACGCCGCCTCGCTGCTGGAGGAACTGACGGACCGGATCGCCGCCGAGGACGACCTCCCCGACGGCCCGGTCGTCCGGCTGCGCGCCTACGACGCCCAGCACCACACCGCCCTCACGGACACCCTGGAGGCCTGGCTGAGCACCTTCGGCGATGTGCCCGCCGCCGCTGCCGCCGTCCATATCCACCCCAACACCTTCCGGTACCGGCTCAGACGGCTGGCCGTGGTGGCGGGCATCGACCTCGACGATCCGGAGGCCAGATTCGAAGCGATGCTGCAGTTGCGGCTGAGCCCGCCGCGCCCTTGAACCCGCTCAGACCGACCGGCGAATGGAGAGCGGCTTCGCGGGGTCCGGCACGCACATCCGCGGCGTTGTCGTCAGTCACCGACGTTCCTTCCCCAAGCTCTCAGCTGCGTTCGAGCAGGGGAGACCCCATCCGACTCCCCCCTCCGCCTTGCAGCTGCACGCACCGGACCCCGCTCCTTCTCCCACCCTCCATTCGCCGGCCGGTCTGAGGCTGCCGTCATGACAAGCGGTTGCGCCCCCGTCCCGGGCGGGCACGATGATGAAAGAGTTCTCGGAGCGACGGGACACACCAAGACCCGCGTGTCCGCGTATGCGCACCACCGAATGCCGACGATGGGACAGATGTCATGCCTCTCCAGGGCGAGTACGAGCCGAGCCCCGCGCAGTGGGTCCGCGATCAGGTCGAGTTGTTCGAGAGTTCCGGCGGTACCGAGGGGACCACGCTGAGGGGCCTGCCGGTCATCATCCTGACCACCCGCGGGGCCAGGAGCGGCAAGATCCGCAAGACCCCGCTCATGCGGGTCGAGCACGACGGCACGTACGCCGTCGTCGCCTCGCAGGGCGGCGCTCCCAAGCACCCGGTCTGGTACCACAACCTCGTCGCCGACCCCAGGGTGGAGTTGCAGGACGGCCCGGTCCGGCAGGACATGAACGCCCGTGAGGTCACCGGCGAGGAGAAGGCGGCGTGGTGGCAGCGCGCGGTCGACGCGTTCCCCGACTATGCCGACTACCAGCTCAAGACCGACCGGCAGATTCCGGTCTTCGTGCTGGAACCGGCGGCCGGGCAGCACTGACGACCGCCCGGGGGAGGCGCCGCCGTTGTCCGCGGCGTCTCCCCGTCTTCGACGCGGTCGTGCGAGGCGGGCCACGCCCGGCACCCGCCCGGTCAGCCGGCGGGCGTGGTGGATGCCCCCGTCGGGCCCGCCGCGGGCATGACCGTGCGGGTCGCCGCCCAGACGACGAGCGCGAGTGCGCTGAACGCGGCGCCGAGTAGGCACACCGCGCCCCATCCGGCCCTCGCGTAGACGGTCGTCGAGGCGAGGGCGCCCGTGGCGCTGCCGACCGAGTAGAAGATCATGTATCCGCCGATCAGACGGCTTCCGGCGTCGGGGCGGACCGCGTAGATCAGGCTCTGGTTGGTGACGTGGACGGCCTGCACGGCGAGATCGAGGAGAACCGCGCCGATCGCCAGCGCCCAGAGTGACTGCCGGGTGAGGGCGAGGGGGAGCCACGACGCGGTGAGCAGGCCCAGGGCGATACCGGTCGTCCGTCCGGCGAGACCACGGTCGTGCAGGCGCCCCGCCGGAGCCGCCGCGAGCGCGCCCGCCGCCCCCGCGAGCCCGAACGCTCCGATCGCGGTGTGCGACAGCGACAACGGCGGTGCGCTCAGCGGGAGCGCGACACAGCTCCACAAGGTGCTGAAGGCGGCGAAGATCAGCAGGGCGAGCAGGGCGCGGACCCGCAGTACGCGTTCCTCGGCGAACAGCATGAGCGTCGAGCGCAGGAGCCGCGTGTACCGCATGGCGGAGGGCGCCGCCGGGCGTCGCGGCAGCACCCGGTACAGGGCCAGGGCGAGCACGAGCGTCAGCGCCGCGGAGGTGAGGTAGACCGATCGCCAGCCCGCGAAGTCGGCCAGCGCACCGGAGACCGTGCGGGCGAGCAGGATCCCGATGACGATTCCGCTGGTGACCAGGCCGACCGCGCGGCCGCGCCGTTCCGGGGCGGACAGCGACGCGGCGAAGACCACGAGGGTCTGGGTCACCACGGCGAGAAGGCCGACGGCGGCCAGGGCGGTCAGCAGGATCGGTGCGGTGGCGGCGGTGCCGGTGGCGGCGAGCGCCGCTGCCAGCAGTGCCAGCTGGGTCACGACGAGGCTCCGCCGGTCGACGAGATCGCCGAGTGGCACGAGCAGGAACAGTCCGAGCCCGTAGCCGATCTGGGTGAGGGTGACGACGACGCCGACGGTCGACGCACTGATCCCGAAGTCCCGGCTCAGGGTGACCAGGAGCGGTTGCGCGAAGTAGACATTGGCCACCGCCACACCGGACGCGACCGCGAACAGCAGCGTCGTGCGTCTGGCCTGTGCGCTCGCCGGTGTGCCCCCGCTCGTGTTCCCGGTTCTCGTCGTCGTCCCGCGGTCGGCCATGGGTACCCCTCGATCGAATCGGTTGCAACTTGCTACCAGCAGGACCGTAGCGTTGGCTGGTAGCATGTTGCAACCGATGGTGCGAAGGGGAGCGGCATGGTCAAGCGGACACGCTTCGACGACAGCGACTGCCCGGTGGCTCGTTCGGTGGACGCGATCGGCGACTGGTGGTCGCTGCTGATCGTCCGCGACGCGTTCGACGGCAGCCGCCGCTTCGGGGAGTTCCAGCGCAGTCTCGGCGTGGCGAAGAACATCCTCGCGGCGCGCCTGCGCGGCCTGGTCACGGGCGGCATCCTCGACATGGTCCCGGCGGCCGACGGCAGCGCGTACCACGAGTACGTGCTGACGGCGAAGGGCCGGGATCTCTTCCCGGTGATCGTGGCGCTGCGGCAGTGGGGCGAGGGGCACTTCTTCGCACCTGACGAACCGCATTCGGAGATGGTCGATCTGCGGCACGGCCGCCCGCCCCGGGCGCTGGAGATCCACTCCGCGGACGGGCGGCGGCTCGGGCCGGACGACGTCACGGTGCAGAAGGTCCAGCGTCCCGCGGCGCAGGCAGCGGTCTCCGAGTAGGCCGAGGGGCCGTCCGTCCCGGAGGTGCTGCCGCCCTCCAGGCTGCCCGCCCCGCCCGCCTGCCGGCCCGCACGCCCCGGACAGCCGATCAGGACGCGCGTCCGCTCGCCCACCTACGCTCCAATGGACGGGTGACCGCGCCTCCCGATGACTGCCTCGCGCGCAATGAGTGGCTCTGCGGTGCCTATCTGAGCAGCCGTCGCGAGATCCTCCGCGACGCCGTCGTCGAGCACCTCCAGCTCACCGCGGTCTCCGTGCTCATCGGGCTGGCCCTCGCCGTTCCGCTCGCCCTCGCGGCCCGCCACCGGCGCTGGGCCGCGGGCCCGGTTCTCGGCGTGACGACGATCCTTTACACGGTGCCTTCGCTCGCCATGTTCTCGCTGCTGCTGCCGGTGTACGGACTCTCCGCGTCGCTCGTCGTCGCCGGACTCGTCCTGTACTCGCTCACCCTGCTCGTCCGGAACATCCTGGCCGGGCTGCGGGCCGTGCCCGAGGAGACCAGGCTGGCCGCGCGCGGCATGGGGTACGGGCCGGTGAGGCTGCTCGTCGCCGTGGAACTTCCGCTCGCCCTGCCGGCCGCCATGGCCGGACTGCGTATCGCGACCGTCTCCACGGTCTCCCTGGTCACGGTCGGTGCGATCGTCGGGTACGGCGGACTCGGCAACCTCATCTACTCCGGGATGAACACGTACTTCAAGGCCCAGGTGCTCACCGCCTCCGTCCTCTGCGTCCTCATCGCCGTCGCCGCCGACCTGATGCTCCTTCTCCTGCAGCGCGTCCTGACGCCGTGGACCCGGAGGCGGCCGTGAACACCCTCGCCGACGCCTGGACGTGGCTCACGACCGCGGCGCACTGGTCGGGCGACGGCGGCATCCGCAACCGGCTCGGCGAGCATCTGTTCCTCACGGTCGTCTGCCTGCTGATCAGCTGTCTGATCGCGCTGCCCGTCGCCCTGGTCCTCGGCCATCTCGGCAGGGGCGGCGCGTTCGCCGTCAACCTCTCCAACATCGGCCGGGCCGTGCCCACCTTCGCCGTGCTGGTGCTGCTGCTCCTCACCCCGATCGGCGGGCACGGCGAGTGGCCGACCGTCGTCGCCCTCGTGCTCTTCGCCGTACCGCCGCTGCTCACCAACGCCTACGTGGGCATGCGGGAGGTCGACCGCGACGTCGTGCGGGCGGCCAGGGGGATGGGCATGACGGGCAGGCAGCTGATGCTGGGTGTCGAGGTGCCGCTCGCCCTGCCGCTGATTCTCACCGGCGTGCGGATCGCCGCCGTGCAACTCGTCGCCACCGCCACCCTCGCGGCGCTGGCGGGCGGCGGCGGACTCGGCCGCATCATCACCGCGGGCTTCAACCTCGCCTCGACCCCGCAGGTCGTGGCCGGGGCCGTTCTCGTCGCCGCCTTCGCCCTCGTCGTCGAAGGGCTCTTCGAAGTGGCGCAGCGGCTCGCCCCCGACCGGGGCCGCGGCGAGGGACCGGGATGAGGCCGCTCCCGGCACTCTCCGCGCTCCTGGTGCTCCTGCCGGCGAGTGCCTGCACGACCGGTCCCTCCCTGGAGAACCGGGGCGAGGTCACCGCACCGCCGGGCGACAGCAAACACCTCACCATCGGCTCCGCCGGCTTCACCGAGAGCGATCTCCTCGCCCAGATGTACGCCGCTCTGCTCGGCCGGGCCGGCTACTCCACGAAGATCATCTCCGTCTCCAGCCGCGAGATCTACGAACCGGCGCTGGAGAGCGGCCAGATCGATGTCGTGCCGGAGTACGCCGCCACCTTCGCCGACTGGCTGAACGCCAGGAAGAACGGCGCGGACGCCGCCCCGGTCGGTTCGCCCGACCTCGCCGCCACCATGAGGGCCCTGCGCGCCCTCGCCGAACCGCGTGGCCTCACCGTGCTCGACCCCGGGCGCGCCGTCGACCAGAACGCCTTCGCGGTCGCCGCTCCGTACGCGGCGAAGCACCGTCTGAAGACCCTCAGCGATCTGGGCCGGTCAGGGCTGCCCGTGCGGCTGGCCGCCGGTGACGAATGCGTTCAGCGCCCCTACTGCGCACCGGGGCTGCGGAAGACCTACGGCATCCGCGTCACCGCCGTGGACCCCAAGGGCGTCGGCACCACCCAGGCCAAACGGGCCGTCCAGAAGGGGCAGGACCAGATGGTGCTGACCACCACCACCGACGCCACCCTGGACGACTTCGGCCTCGTCCTGCTCGCCGACGACAAGCACCTGCAGAACGCCGACTACCTCGTCCCCGTCGTCAACCGCTCCCGGGCGGGCGGCGAAGGCGTACGCAAGGCGCTGAGCAAGCTCAACACCGTACTGACCACCGCCGACCTGGCCCGGCTCGACGAGCGGGTCGACAGCTGGCGACGGCTGCCCGAGGACGTGGCGCGTGCGTATCTGGAGTCCAAGAACCTCATCCGGCCCTGAGGCGGTGCCCGAAGACCCGGCGCCCCACGCCGGTACGTGCACCGTGCTGTGACCGGAGAGGCTCACCGACGGGCGGACCTCCCCGGCCACGACGCCACGGCTTCGCGGGTCAGGCCCTCAGCCTGCCGGGCAGCCAGCCCAGCTGCACGGCCTGCTGGAACGGCCCGCCGCCCTCGTGGTCGTTGAAGTCGTACACCTCGATGGCCTTGTCCTGGTGGGCGTAGGCGTTGAAGGCGGCGAAGACGGTCGAGGGCGGGCAGGTCATGTCCTCCAGGGCGGTCGAGAACAGCGCGGGTGCCCGCCCGCGCGCGGCGAAGTGCACTCCGTCGAAGTAGGACAGGGTGGTCCGCGCCCGCTCCGCCCGGCCCCGGTGCGTCTTGAGGTAGCTGCCCACCTCGCGGTACGGGGTGCGGTCGGTGACGGTGAGCGCGCGGGGGAAGTCGCACAGGAACGGGACGTCCGGCGCGATCGCCACGAGGTCGGGTATCAGTCCGCCGACGGCGAGCGTGATGCCACCGCCCTGGCTCACGCCGATGGCCGCGGTCCGTGTCGCGTCGGCCAGGGGATGTGAGCGCGCCGCCTCCACCGCCCGTACCGCGTCGGTGAACACACGCCGGTAGTAGAACGCGTGCGGATCCTCGATGCCCCGGGTCATGAAACCGGGGAACGAGGGCGCGCTGCCCACCGGGTCGGGGGTGTCGCCGACCACCCAGCCGCTGCCCTGGCCCCGGGTGTCCATCACGAAGTGCGCGAAACCGGCCGACGCCCAGATCAGATGGGTGTGGGCCAGTCCCCGCCCGCCGCCGTAACCGATGAACTCCACGACCACCGGCAGTGGTTCGGTGGTGCCCGCGGGCAGGACGAACCAGCCCTTGACCGGGTGCCCGCCGAAGCCCGCGAACGTCACGTCGTACACGTCCACGGTCGTCAGCCCCGTATCCGTACGCCGCTCGAACCTGGCGCCGAGATCATGGGACCGGGCCTCGTCGAGTGTCTGCGACCAGAACGCGTCGAAGTCCTCCGGTTCCACCGAGCGGCTGCGGTAGTCGCGCAACTCGTCGAGCGGCAGATCGAACAGGGACATGAGGACCGCCTTCTTCGCAGGGTGAGTGATCACCGCAGGGGATGGTTGACCACACCGTACGGGGCGGTCGGTGCGCGGACGAGGGCGCCTTGGGAACAGCGGTCACGGCGCCGCGCCGAGCCCTCGGTACCCACGACGGCGTACACGGCCTGCGCGGCGGGCGAGCGGTCCGCGGGGACCGGGCGGCTCAAGGCCGGTCCGACCGAAGGACGGCAGCAGCCAAGGCGCGGGCGGCAGGCCGAGTTCTGACCGGTACATGGCGTGCGGCGTACAGCGCGCCCTACGCGTCCGCCACCGAGTCGAACCGCACCTCGTCCCGTCCCACGCCCTGTGCGTGGGCGTCCACCGAGCGGCGCAGTGCCTCGTGGAGCTTGGCCGGGGTCAGCACGCCGAGGAACCGTGAGCCGTCCAGCACCGCGACCCATCCGGCGTCGTGCTGGAGCATTTCGCTGAACGCCTGCTTCAGTGGAGCCCCGACCGGTACCCAGGCGTCCATCCTGCGGGCCAGGTCCCCGACCGTGCCGTACTCCCCGGCGATCCGCAGCGCGTCCGTCGCCACCCACCCGTGCAGGTGGCCCTCGCCGTTCAGCACGACCGCCCAACGGGCACCCGCACCGCTCAGCCGCGCCGCCGCCGACCGGACCGGCTCGTCCAGCCGGGCGACCGGCGGCTCCTCCAGATCGTCCGGCTCGATCGTGGTGACCGACAGACGTTTCAGGCCCCGGTCGGCGCCGACGAACCGGGCCACATACGGAGTCGCGGGAGACCCGAGCACAGCCCCCGGGGTGTCGAACTGCTCGATGCGCCCCGCTCCGTACACCGCGATGCGGTCACCCATCCGTACCGCTTCCTCGATGTCGTGGGTGATCATCAGGACCGTCTTCCTGACGGTGGCCTGCAGGCTCAGGAATTCGTTCTGCAGCCGCTCCCGCACCACCGGGTCGACCGCACCGAACGGCTCGTCCATCAGCAGAACCGGCGGATCGGCGGCCAATGCCCTTGCCACGCCCACTCGTTGGCGCTGGCCACCGGAGAGCTGAGCGGGGTAGCGGGAGCCGTAGGTCTTCGGGTCGAGGCCAACCAGATCCAGCAGTTCGGCCGCGCGCTCACGGGCCCTCGCCCGCTTCCAGCCGACGAGCGAGGGAACGGTCGCGGTGTTGTCGAGGATCGTGCGGTGCGGGAAGAGCCCCACCTGCTGGATGACGTAGCCGATCCGGCGGCGCAGCTTCACGGGGTCCACGCCGGAGACGTCCTCGCCACCGACCAGGATCCGGCCGGACGAAGGCTCGATCAGCCGGTTCACCATCATCATCGTGGTGGTCTTGCCGCAGCCGGACGGGCCGACGAGGGTGACCAGCTCCCCCTCGGCGACCTCGAAGGAGAGCCCGTCGACCGCGCTCGTACCGTCCGGGTAGACCTTGCTGACCTGCTCGAACCGGATCATTCCTGCACGGTATGAGGCCTCCGGGCGGGCCGCACACCGACCGCGACCGTCCGTGTCGCGGGCCGTGTGCTGAACTGTGCGTGGAACATCTGATTCAGGAGCACCTTGTGAGCAGCTACCGGCATCCCGGCATCGTCTTCACCGACCGCTATTTCACGGTCCCGCTCGACCACACCGATCCGGGCGGTGAGCAGATCGAGATCTTCGGCCGAGAAGCCGTGGCGAGCGGCAGGGCCGACGAGGAACTGCCCTGGCTGGTCTATCTGGAGGGCGGCCCCGGCTTCGGCGCCCGGCGCTTCATCGGTACGGAGGCATGGCTGGGACGGGCCGTGCGGGAGTTCCGGGTGCTGCTCCTGGACCAGCGCGGAACCGGTCTCTCCACACCGGCCAACCGGCAGACCCTGCCGTTGCGCGGCGGCCCGCGCGAGCAGGCCGACTACCTCGCCCACTTCCGCTCCGACAACATCGTGCGCGACTGCGAGCTGATCCGCCCGCAGCTGACCGGCGGCGAACCGTGGACGGTACTCGGCCAGTCGTTCGGCGGTTTCTGCGCCGTCCGTTACCTGTCGGCCGCCCCCGAAGGGCTCAAGGCCGTCCTCATCACCGGTGGACTGCCCTCGCTCGACGCACACGCCGACGACGTCTACCGGGCCGCCTACCCGCGGATCGAGCGCAAGGTCGCGGCCCACTACGCCCGCTACCCGCAGGATGTCGGGCGCGCCCGGGAGATCACCGCTCACCTCGCGGAGCACCGCCCCGACAGTGCCGGACACCGTCTGACGCCCGAGGGGTTCCAGTCCCTCGGCATCATGCTGGGCGGTGGCAGCGGCAGCCACCAGCTCCACTATCTGCTGGAGAACGCCTTCGTCCGCACGCCGCACGGCACCGAGCTGTCCGACACCTTCCAGGAAGCCATGCGCACGGCCGCTTCATTCGCCGGACATCCGCTGTACGCGCTCATGCACGAGGCGATCTACGGCCAGGACGAGCGGCCCACCGCCTGGGCCGCGGAGCGGGTCCGTGCCGAGTTCCCGCAGTTCGATGCGGCCGAGGCGCTCAAGGGCGACGGCCCGGTGCTGTTCACCGGTGAAAGCATCCACCCCTGGCACTTCGAGGTCGACCCGGCGCTGCGGCCGTTGCGCGAGACCGCCGAGCTGCTGGCCGCCCGTACCGACTGGGCACCGCTGTACGACTCCGAGCGCCTGGCCGCCAACGAAGTGCCGGTCGCCGCAGCCGTCTATCACGACGACATGTATGTCGACACCGGGCACGCGCTGCGCACGGCGGCGGCGATCCGCGGGCTCCGTACCTGGGTCACCGACGAGTTCGAGCACGACGGGCTGCGCGCGGGCGGACCGCGCGTACTGGACCGCCTGCTCGCCCTCGTCCGGGACGAGGTCTGACCCCGTCCCCTCTCGACGGGAGGAGCCGGTCACGCGGGGCGCGTGACCGGCTCCTGACGCCATGAAGGGCGATGCCCGTACGGGGGACTGTGGGGGACTGTCTCCGTGTGCGTGGCGGCTCAGCTCTGCAGGGCGTCCAGCGTCGCGTCCAGGTTCGTCGCCGAGCGAGGGGCGCGGTTGTACGGCAGCTTCGACAGGATTGCCGCCATGCCGCAGGTGTTGGTCACGGCGGAGAAGACGAGCCCGGTGCCCACACCGGCGGAGATCCAGCGCGTGGCCGGGAAGCGCACCCCGGCCAGCAGGCCGGCCACCACGAGCGAACCGGCGGCGAGCCGGACCTGACGATCCATCGGCCACGTCGCCCGTGCTCCGGCGGGGCGGTCGAGATCGCGCCCCTCGCCCTCCCAGGCGGAGGTGCCCCCGGACAGCGTGACGGCCTCGATGTCCGCCGCCGCGAGAATGTCGCAGGCCCGGGTCGAGCGGACGCCGGAGGCGCAGACCACGAGCAGCGAGCCGCGGGCCGCGGCGGACTTCAGCGCGGGCACGGCCTCGGGGAAGCGGTCCAGCGGAATGTTCAGGGCACCGGGAACGTGCCCGGAGGCGTACTCGCCGGGAGCCCGCACATCGATGACGGTGAACTCCGCGAGACGGGCCGCGGCCTGGGCGGGGGAGAGGGAGACGGGGCTGGTCACGAGCAGTGTTTCCTTTCGTTCACCGGGGCTGGGGAGGGACTCGGTCCCTTCCTTCCCCATTCAGGTTAGAATACCCCTTGGGGTATCAGGAGGAGGATGTGTGGAACTCGACATGGCGGCCGACGAACTGAAGTCGGTCCTCAACCGCCTTCGCCGCGCTCAGGGCCAGCTCGCCGGGATCATCAGGATGATCGAGGAGGGCCGGGACTGCGAGGACGTCATCACACAGATGGCGGCCGTCTCCAGGGCGCTCGACCGGGCCGGTTTCGCGATCATCGCCACGGGCCTGCAGCACTGCATGGCCGACGGCGGCGGTGAGCCCGCCGATCGCGAGCAGATGCGGACGCGACTGGAGAAGCTCTTTCTCTCACTGGCCTGAGCCGGGGGCGGCACCGGCCGGCCGGTGGATCGACGTCGTGGCTCTCACGCCACGGCGTCGACGAGCATGAACACGGCCACGGCCAGCAGCACCACACCGAAGATCCGTTGGAGCGCGGCCGTGGACACCTTCGAGGCCAGTCGCTGCCCGTCCCAGGCCCCGAGGACCGCCGCCGCCGTGAACGGGGCGATCACCGCCCAGTCCAGCGCGGTGGGCGCGGCGAGGCGGGTGACCAGGGCCGCCGTGGAGTTCACGGTGATGACCAGCAGGCTGGTCCCGACCGCCGAGGCCATCGGGACGGCCAGCACGGTGACCAGGGCGGGCACCGCGAGAAAACCGCCGCCCACGCCCAGGAACCCGGTCACGGCGCCGAGTCCGGCACCCGCCCGCGCGGCCCGCCCGGCGGGCACTGGGCCCTGCGCCGCGGCCTCGGCCCGCGGCCGGATCATCCGGACCGCGGCGACCACCGCGAGCACGGCGAACGCGGCAGTCAGTACCCCGGACGGAATCCGCACGGACAGGGCCCCGGCAACGGCGGCAGGGACGATTCCGGCCGCAGCGAAGAGCCCGCCCGTACGCCAGCGGACCCTGTCCTCCCTGGCATGGGCGACGAGGCCGGTGAGGGACGTGGCGATGACGATGAGGAGCCCGGCAGTGGTGGCGGCGGCCGGGGTGAAGCCGAGCAGATAGATCAGTGCGGGGACGGCGAGAACACTTCCGCCGCCGCCCAGTCCGCCGAGGGCCAGGCCGACCACCGCCCCGGCGAGCAGCGCCAGAACGAGCGTGGTCATGCGATGGTGCCCGCCGCCCCGCGCCGGTCGCGCACCGGCAGCCCCTCAGCGGCCCAGGAAGTCATGCCGCCCACGACGTCGACGGCCTGGGCGCCGCGGTCGGCGAGGATCCGGGCCGCCTGTCGGGACCGGTTGCCGGAGCGACAGATCACCACGACCGGACGGCCCGTCGCCGAGTCGGGCAGCGACGCGCCCTCGGCGATCCGGGACAGGGGCAGGTGGATCGCCCCCGGCGCGTGACCGGCGTTCCACTCGGGCAACTCGCGTACGTCCAGCAGAACAGCCGAACCGTCGGTGGTCGTGCGGGCGGCCTCGGCAGGGGTGACGCGGCCGGGGCCGCGCCGGAACAAGGACATCAGGGAAGACATGGAGAACACTCCTCGGGTGCGGGTGCGGGTGCGGGTGCGGGTGCGGGTGCGGGTGCGGGTGTGTGGTCGTCGGGTGGTCAGGCCGTGGCGGCGGCCGGGTCGGCGGAGAGAGGGGCGGTCGGGCTCAGGCCCGCTGCCGACGCCCCGTCGAAGCCGTCGTCGACGGCCACCACCTCCCGTCCCGCCGCATCCAGCAGTGACGCGGCGATCGCCGCCCGCATCCCGCCCGCGCAGTGCACCCACACGACGCCCGGCGGCACCTCGTCCAGCCGTCGGCGCAGTTCGTGCACGGGAATGTGCAGCGCCCCCGTGATCGCTCCGCCGCTGTGCTCGGCGTCCCTGCGCACATCGAGAACCACCGGGTCCTCGCCGCGCGCCCGTGCGGCTGCCAGACCCGCGAAGTCGGATCTGCGGAAGGACCGCAGTGCCGCCGGTGCGTGTACCCAGTCCTCGGGGAGGCCGGTGGCGGCGGCCACCGGCCTCCCCATGCCGACGCGCGACAGCTCCCGCTGCGCGTGCGCGACGTCCGCGGCCGTGCTCGCGAGCAGGGTGACAGGCTTGCCCCAGGGGATCAGCCAGGCCAGATAGGTCGCGAGCTGTCCCTCGCCCTCGAAGTTGAGCGATCCGGCGACATGGCCCTCGGCGAACGCCGACCGGCTGCGCAGATCCACCACCCATTCGCCCGCGGCGAGCCGCCGGGATATCTCCTCGGGGTCGGCCGCATCCGGCGGGGTCAGATCGAGCGGGGCGGGTCCTGCCGCATTGGCCGGACCCATGTGCGCGTAGTACGCGGGCACGTCGTCGAGGCCGGCGAGCAGCTCCGCGACGAAGGTGTCGACGTCCTTGACCAGCGCATCGTTCCGGCTGCGCTCCTCGCCGACCGTCGTGGCCGCCCCCTCGCCCCGGGCGGACGAACAGAAGCTGCCGAAGCCGTGCGTCGGCAGAACCGGCACGGTGTCTTCGAGCTCGTCGGCGAGCCGGTGCGCGGAGGCGTGCTGGGCGCGCGCCAGTTCGGCGGTGAGCCGAGGCTCCACCAGGTCGGGTCGGCCCACGCCGCCGATCAGCAGCGAGCCACCGGTGAAGGCGGCGACTGCCCGGCCTTCCTCCTCCAGCACGTAGGACGTGTGGTGCGGGGTGTGCCCGGGAGTGGCGAGCGCGCGCAGCGTGAGGCCTTCGTCGACCGGGGCGATGTCACCGTCGGCCACCGGGACCCGGGTGAAGGCGACCTCCGCCGCGGCCGGCACCAGGTATCGCGCACCGGTGACGCGCGCCAGCTCCAGGCCGCCGGTCACGTAGTCGTTGTGCAGATGGGTCTCCACCACGAGGGCGATACGCACGCCGCGCAGGGCGGCCGCGGCGATGACCCGGTCGATGTCGCGCGGCGGATCCACGACCACGGCGGCCCGCTGCCCGCCCGCCAGATAGCTGCGGTTGCCGAGGCCCGCCGTCTCCATGGTGTCGACGAAGAACACGACACGACTCCTTCCGTACGGTGTACCCCGGGGGGTATCTCTCACTCAGATTAGCATTAATACCCCGGGGGGTATGCCTTGATCGGGTGAGAGATGGGCAACGCCGGGAAGCGGGAGTGCGGGGCAGGAACGGGGCCGATCGTGGACGGTCGGATCCGGTCGGTCCCGGCGGATCGCCGCACCTCCCGGCCAGGTACCGCCGTAACCGGCGCCCGGACAGCGGAGAAGGCCGTCCCGGCGCCATGGGCGCCGAGCCGGCCTTCTCCGGTGGTGCTCCCCCCTCGGGGGTGCCGGGCATTGTGCCCGACGGGACTGGTCAGTCCGTGCCGAACTCCATCGCGGCGCGGTCCAGCATCTCGTCGTCGCCGGAGACCTCGCCGCGGGAGGCGATGGCCTCCGCGCCGCCCTCCGGCATGGTGCCGATCAGCCCGGTCGCGGCGGCCTGGGCGGCGCCGATGGCGGGATTGGCGGTGCCGATCAGACCGATCCCGGCGTACTGCTCCAGCTTGGCGCGCGAGTCGGCGATGTCGAGGTTGCGCATGGTGAGCTGGCCGATGCGGTCGACCGGGCCGAATGCCGAGTCCTCGGTGCGCTCCATGGAGAGCTTGTCCGGGTGGTAGCTGAACGCCGGGCCCGTGGTGTCGAGGATCGAGTAGTCCTCGCCGCGCCGCAGCCGCAGCGTCACCTCGCCGGTGACGGCCGCGCCGACCCAGCGCTGGAGCGACTCCCGCACCATCAGGGCCTGCGGGTCCAGCCAGCGGCCCTCGTACATCAGCCGGCCGAGGCGCCGTCCCTCGTTGTGGTACTGGGCAAGGGTGTCCTCGTTGTGGATCGCGTTGACCAGGCGCTCGTACGCCGCGTGCAGCAGGGCCATGCCGGGCGCCTCGTAGATGCCGCGGCTCTTCGCCTCGATGATCCGGTTCTCGATCTGGTCCGACATGCCCATGCCGTGCCGGCCGCCGATGGCGTTCGCCTCCATCACCAGCTCGACGGGGGAGGCGAACTCCTTGCCGTTGATCGTCACCGGCCGGCCCTGGTCGAAGCCGATCGTCACGTCCTCGGCGGCGATCTCGATCGAGGGGTCCCAGAACCGCACGCCCATGATCGGCTCCACCGTCTCCACGCCGGTGTCCAGGTGCTCCAGGGTCTTGGCCTCGTGGGTGGCGCCCCAGATGTTGGCGTCCGTGGAGTACGCCTTCTCCGTGCTGTCGCGGTAGGGCAGGTCGTGGGCGACGAGCCACTCCGACATCTCCTTGCGGCCGCCGAGTTCGGTCACGAAGTCCGCGTCGAGCCAGGGCTTGTAGATCCGCAGGTGCGGGTTGGCGAGCAGGCCGTACCGGTAGAACCGCTCGATGTCGTTGCCCTTGAAGGTCGAGCCGTCGCCCCAGATCTGTACGTCGTCCTCAAGCATCGCCCGGACCAGCAGGGTGCCCGTGACGGCGCGGCCGAGCGGCGTGGTGTTGAAGTAGGCGCGTCCGCCCGAGCGGATGTGGAACGCCCCGCACGTGAGCGCGGCCAGGCCCTCCTCGACCAGTGCCGCGCGACAGTCGACGAGGCGCGCGATCTCGGCACCGTAGGTCTTCGCGCGGCCGGGCACCGAGGCGATGTCGGGCTCGTCGTACTGGCCGATGTCGGCGGTGTAGGTGCACGGGACGGCGCCCTTGTCGCGCATCCATGCGACGGCGACCGAGGTGTCGAGACCGCCGGAGAAGGCGATGCCGACGCGCTCGCCGGCGGGGAGGGAGGTGAGGACCTTTGACATAGGAAGAGTATGCATAATCTCGCATGATCATGCAAAGTCCGCCGCGATCGACTTTCTTGGAGTCGGCGCATGAGCGCATCGCCAATGCGTCACGAATCGCAGTTCTGGACACAAAATCCCAGGTCAGAGAGTTGATGTTGTCCAGACCATTGACATGCAAGCCTCATGATGTTGAATTCGGTGTTGTTGTGTTGCGCGACTCCGGTGACTTGAGTGATCAATGGAGGACCAGTGACGCCTCGCCCATCCCGTCTCACCGCGCTCGGCGCGGCGGCGACCCTGTTCGCGGGCGGCCTGCTGACCGCAGTGCCGCCCGCCCAGGCAGCCGACAGCACCCGGACCACCCGTCAGGCGCAGGCCGACGAGGGCCGGGGCACTCCGGTCATCACGCCGACCCCGCAGTCCGTGAAGAGGCGATCCGACCGGATCACCATCAGCCCCACCGTCACCCTGGTGGCGGGCGCGACCTCCGACGAACCCTCCCTGCGTGTGGTGGAGAGCGCGCTGCGCCGGGCCGGAGCGAAGCGCGTCGTGCGCGGGGACGAGCCCGGCAGGAGCGGGCTCACCGTCCATGTCGGCGACGCCGCCGCGCTCGCCGCCCTGCGCCTGGACGGCCCGTCCGCACTGCCCGCCGACGGCTATGTCCTCGGCATCGGAGCCGGACGCATCGTCCTCGCGGGCAAGGACGCCACCGGCACGTACTACGCCGCACAGAGCCTGCGCCAGGTCCTGCCGCAGGAGGGGCATCCGGGTGCCGAGGTCGCCGGGCTCGCCGTGCGCGACTGGCCCGGCACCGCGCTGCGCGGAGTCATCGAGGGCTTCTACGGCACCCCGTGGTCGCACGAGGCCCGGCTCGACCAGCTCGACTACTACGGCGAGCACAAGATGAACATCTACGTGTACTCACCGAAGGACGATCCGTATCTCCGTGCGAAATGGCGCGACGCCTACCCCGCCGACCGGTTGGCCCAGATCGAGGAGCTCACCGACCGGGCCGTCCAGCGGCACGTCGAGTTCACCTACGCGCTCTCGCCCGGCCTCTCCGTCTGCTACAGCTCGGACGCCGACGCCAAGGCGCTGGTCGACAAGTTCCAGACGATCTGGGACATCGGCGTACGGACCTTCGCCGTGCCGCTCGACGACATCAGCTACACCGACTGGAACTGTGCCGAGGACAAGGCGAAATGGGGGACCGGCGGCGGTGCCGCGGGCGCGGCCCAGGCCTATCTGCTCAACCGGGTCAACAAGGAGTTCATCTCCACCCACCCGGGCGCCCAGCCGCTCCAGATGGTTCCCACCGAGTACTACAACGTCTCCGCTTCGCCGTACAAGAAGGCGCTGTCCGAGCAGCTCGACCCCGATGTCCTCGTCGAATGGACCGGCGTGGGAGTCGTCGCCCCGACCATGACCGTCGCCGAGGCCGAGGCCGCCCGCACGGTCTTCGGTCACCCGGTCCTGACGTGGGACAACTACCCGGTCAACGACTACGCGACCGACCGGCTGCTGCTCGGCCCGTTCAACGGACGGGAGAAGGGGCTGCCGGGCAGGCTGGCCGGGATCACCGCCAACCCGATGATCCAGCCGTACGCCTCGAAGATCGCCCTGTACACCGTCGCCGACTACGCGTGGAACGACGCCGCGTACGACCCCCGCACCTCGTGGGGCGCGGGGCTCAAGGAGTACGCGGGAGGCGACCCCCGTACCGAGAAGGCGCTCCGGGCCTTCGCGGACGTCAACTACAGCTCGGCGCTCAACAAGGGCCAGGCTCCCGAACTGGCCGCGGAGTTCGCCGAGTACTGGAAGTCCGGTGACGCCGCCCCTCTCGCCTCGGCGCTCGGCGCGCTCGGCTCCGCCCCCGACCGGTTGCGCAGCAGCCTCCCGGACCGGGGCTTCCTCGCCGACTCCGACCCCTGGCTGGACGCGACCAAGTCCTGGGCCGTCGCCGCCCGTACGGCTCTGGGCATGGTCGAGGCCGCCCGCGCCGGGAAGGGTGCGCAGGCCTGGGAACTCCGGCAGCGACTGGCCGCACAGGTCACCGCGGCGAAGTCCTTCACCTACACCGGCCTGGACGGCCGCAAGGTACCGGTCCTCGTCGGTGACGGGGTGCTGGACCGCTTCATCGACGCCGCGAACGCCGAGCACGACCGGATACTCGGGGTGAGCGGGCGGCCCTCGGTGACGACCGGCCTGGGTACGTATCAGAGCAACACGCCGGCGCGGATGCTCGACGGCGACGACTCCACCTACTTCTGGAGCGACGGGGCGCCCGCCGCCGGTGACGGGATCACCCTGGACCTGGGCCGGGTACGGGACATCGGCGACATCACTCTCGCCATGGCCAAACCCGGCAGCGCCGACGACTACATCCACGAAGGGGTTCTCGAGTACTCGGCCGACGGACAGCAGTGGCAGCAGCTCACCGCCTTCTCCGGAAGGCCGGACGTCACCGCGACCGTGCCCGCCGGAACCAAGGCGCGCTACGTGCGGGCACGGGCGACCGCCGGCCAGGAGAACTGGCTCGTCGTGCGGGAGTTCGCAGTGGCGACCGCGGACGGCGCCGTCACCGGAGGACCGCCCGCAGCGGCCGGGTCCTCGCTGCGGGCGGCCTCCGACGGAGACCCCGCAACCGTCTACCGGGCTGCCCGCGCCCCTGAGGCGGGGGAGGCGCTGGAGGTGGCGCTCGGCGCCGCTCGTTCCGTACGGTCCGTCACCGTGCTGCAGCCGGCCGGATCCGTCGGCCGCGCCGACATCCAGCTGCGGGGCGCCGACGGAACCTGGCAGACCATCGGCGCCCTCGGCGGCGCCTACAGCCAGGTGGACACGGCGGCCCGTACGGCCGACTCGGTACGCCTCCTCTGGCGTACCGGATCGGCGGCGCCGCAGATCGCCGAAGTGGTGGTGACCGGGCAGGACTGAGGCCCGACGGGCGGACAGCGGGGGCGAGATCCCGTCGGCCGCCCCCCTGCGCACTTAACCGTCCCGCGCCCGGTCCCGCCCGAAGAGTTTCGGGCGGGACCGGGCGCATCCCTGTGCGTCCGAGGCCGGAACCGGCAGGAACAGGTTGTTCCCAGAGAGGCAAGCGACCGCTTAGTATGCGCCGGAGCAGTGGTAATGCCGACAGTGTTGTGGAGGCCCCTCATGCAGGCATGGCGAGTGCACCGGAACGGCGAACCGGGCGAGGTGATGCGGCTCGAAGAGACCGACCGGCCCACGCCGGGCGACGGGCAGGTGCTCGTCCAGGTGCTCGCGGCGAACATCAACTTTCCCGACGCGCTGCTCTGCCGCGGCCAGTACCAAGTGCGCCCGCCCCTGCCGTTCACCCCCGGTGTGGAGATCTGCGGCAGGACCGCGGACGGGCGGCGGGTGCTCGCCACCCCGGCTCTGCCGAACGGTGGATTCGCCGAGTACGTCGTCGCGGACGAGTCGGCGCTCCTGCCCGCTCCGGAGACCCTGGACGACGCCGAGGCCGCCGCCCTGCACATCGGCTACCAGACCGGCTGGTTCGGCCTGCACCGCAGGGCACGCCTCCGGGCGGGCGAGACCCTCCTGGTCCACGCGGCGGCCGGTGGTGTCGGCAGCGCGGCCGTCCAGCTCGGCAAGGCCGCCGGAGCCACCGTCATCGGTGTGGTCGGCGGCTCCGACAAGGCCGAGACCGCCGCCGTGCTCGGCTGCGACCTGGTCATCGACCGCCACAGCGAGGACATCGTCGCCGCGGTCAAGGAAGCCACCGGCGGACGCGGCGCCGACGTGGTGTACGACCCGGTCGGTGGCGACGCCTACGCCAAGTCCGTGAAGTGCATCGCCTTCGAGGGCCGGGTGATCGTCGTGGGTTTCGCGAGCGGTGCCGTTCCCGCCCCGGCGCTGAACCACGCCCTCGTCAAGAACTATTCGATCGTCGGGCTCCACTGGGGCCTGTACAACACCAAGGATCCGGCCGCCGTCCGTGCCTGTCACGACGAGCTGACCCGGCTGGCGG
The DNA here is from genome assembly GCF_044754145.1 of Streptomyces sp. NPDC093149. Classification (NCBI taxonomy): domain Bacteria; kingdom Bacillati; phylum Actinomycetota; class Actinomycetes; order Kitasatosporales; family Streptomycetaceae; genus Streptomyces; species Streptomyces sp. NPDC093149. The sequence continues at coordinate 393,794 of NZ_JBIVON010000008.1, read as the reverse complement.
CTGAGGGTGTCGTCAAGCCGCTGATCAGCGAACGCGTCGGGCTCGGCGGGGCCTCCGTCGCCGTCCAGCGGGTCGCCGACGGCACCACCACCGGCCGGATCGTCGTCCTCCCGCAAGGAGCCGTCCGATGACCGCACCCGACGCTGCCGAACTCCGCCGCCGCACCCGGGACCTGCTGGCCGCACACCCCCCGGCCACCACCGACCGCACCGACTTCCTCAAGGCGCGCTTCGACGCCGGACTCGCCTGGGTGCACTATCCGGCCGGCCTCGGCGGTGTCGACGCGCCGCGTTCCCTGCAGCCCGTCGTGGACGCCGAACTCGCCGCCGCGGGCGCCCCGGACAACGACCCTCGCCGGATCGGCATCGGTCTCGGCATGGCCGCCCCCACCATCCTCGGCTACGGCACCGACGAGCAGAAACGGCGCTTCCTGCGGCCGTTGTGGGTCGGCGAGGAGGTCTGGTGCCAGCTCTTCAGCGAACCGGGCGCGGGCTCCGACCTCGCCGCGCTCGGCACCCGCGCGGTCCGCGACGGCGAGGACTGGGTGGTCGACGGGCAGAAGGTCTGGACGTCCAGCGCCCATCTGGCCCGCTGGGCGATCCTCATCGCCCGCACCGATCCGGACCGGCCCAAGCACCTCGGTATCAGCTACTTCATCTGCGACATGACCGACCCCGGCGTCGAGGTCAGGCCGTTGCGCCAGATCACCGGCGAGGCCGAGTTCAACGAGGTGTTCCTCACCGGTGTGCGCATCCCGGACAGCAGACGTCTCGGCCCGGTCGGCGAAGGCTGGAAGGTCGCCCGGACCACCCTGATGAACGAGCGGGTCTCCATCGGCGGGGCGCGCATCCCGCGCGAGGGAGGCATGATCGGCCCGGTCGCCCGCACCTGGCGAGAGCGGCCCGAACTGCGCACCCACGACCTGCACCAGCGCCTGCTGACCCTCTGGGTCGAGGCCGAGGTCGCCAGGCTCACCGGCACCCGGCTGCGCCAGCAGCTCGTCGCCGGACAGCCCGGCCCCGAAGGCTCCGGAATGAAACTGGCCTTCGCCCGGCTCAACCAGGAGATCAGCGGACTGGAAGTCGAACTCCTCGGTGAGGAAGGCCTGTTGTACAGCGACTGGACCATGCGCCGCCCGGAGCTCGTCGACTTCACCGGACGTGATGCCGGCTACCGATACCTCCGCTCGAAGGGCAACTCCATCGAGGGAGGCACCAGCGAGGTACTGCTCAACATCGTCGCGGAGCGTGTACTCGGCCTGCCCGTCGAACCGCGCAACGACAAGGACGTCGCCTGGAAGGACCTGGCCCGATGAACGCACCGACCGAAGAGACCCAGGCGCCCGATCTGCTGTACTCCGAGGCCGAGGACGATCTGCGGGCAGCGGTGCGTTCGCTGCTCACCGACCGGTGCGACGCGCCGGCGGTGCTTGCCCGCGTCGAGTCCGACACGCCCTACGACCCGCGGCTCTGGAAGGCCCTCGCCACCGACATCGGCACCGCCGGGCTGCTGGTGCCGGAGAGGCTGGGCGGACAGGGCGCGGGCCATCGCGAGGCCGCGGTGGTGCTGGAGGAGCTGGGCCGCAGTGTCGCCCCAGCCCCGTATCTGACGAGCGCGGTCGTCGCCACCGAGACGCTTCTCGCGCTGCCGACGCAGGACGGGCCGGTCGAAGGACTCCTCGGTGACCTCGCCACCGGGCGCAAGGTCGCGGTGCTCGCCGTGCCGTTCTCCGCCCCGGCGCCCGGAGCCGCGCAACCGGCCGGCGTCGTCGCCGACGCGGTGGAGGGGAGGATGACCGGCGTCGCCGACGCGTCCGCGGCCGATGTCCTGCTGGTCCCCACGACCGACGGCCTGTACGCGGTGGAGACCGATGCCGAAGGCGTCACCGTCGAACCCGTCGTCCCCCTCGATCTGACCCGCCCGCTCGCCACCGTCACCCTCGCCGGGGCCGCCGGGACCCGCCTGGCCGACGGCGCTGCCGCAGTCGCCGCCGTGCGCCGAGGGCTGTTGGCCGGTGCCGGTCTGCTCGCCTCCGAACAGCTCGGAATCGCCGAGTGGTGCCTGACCGAGACGGTCCGCCACACCCGTGAACGGCACCAGTTCAACCGGCCGATCGGCTCCTTCCAGGCCCTCAAGCACCGCATGGCGCAGCTCTGGCTGGAGGTCGTCTCGGCCCGCGCCGCCGCGCGGAACGCCGCGGACGCCCTCGCGACCGGCAGCCCCGACACGCCGTTGGCGGTGGCCGTCGCACAGGCCTACTGCTCGAAGGTCGCGGTGCACGCGGCGGAGGAGTGCATCCAGCTGCACGGCGGCATCGGCATGACCTGGGAGCACCCGGCGCACCTGTACCTCAAGCGCGCCAAGGCCGACTCGATCGCGTACGGCACGGCCGGACACCATCGCGGGGCCGTCGCCGAACTCGTGGAACTGCCCGCGCCGTAACCGGACGCGGTGGAACAGGCCGCGACGCAGGAGGACTTGGGAGCGGAGGTGTGCGCACACGCACCTCCGCTCCGTCGTTCTCCCGTGCGACGGGGTACCGAGCATCCCTTTACCTGCTGTTTAATTGCGACTGGTTCGCAACAACAGTCGATCTTCAATAAGGGATGTGCAGAGTATGACGGCCCGATCGATACGGGGAGCGGTCGCCGTGACACTGGCGACCGTGCTGTCGTTGACCGCGGCGGCCTGTTCACAACCGGGTGGCTCGGACGGCAGCGGCTCCGGCTCGGGTGCGGCCTCGACGGTGGTCGGTATCGCCTACGAGCCCGACAGCCTCAGCCCGCTCCTGGGCTACGGCAAGGACGGCAACTCCAAGATCTTCGACGGGCTGCTCGCCCTCGACGGGGACATGAAACTGCGGCCCGCGCTCGCCACGGCCCTGCCCGAGGTGAGCGACGACGGATTGACGTACACGTACAGGCTCCGCAGCGGCGTGAAGTTCAGCGACGGGAAGCCGTTCGGCGCCGAGGACGTCGTCTTCACCTACCGCACCATCCTCGACGAGAAGACCAACAACGCGTCCCGGACCGAACTCGACGCGGTGAAGAGCGTCGAGGCGTCCGGCGACGACACCGTGGTCTTCACGCTCAAGTACCCCTACGCACCCTTCGCGCAGCGCACGGTCCTGCCCATCGCTCCCGAGCACATCGCGGGCAAGCAGGACGTCAACACCGGCGCCTTCACCACCCATCCCATCGGCACCGGCCCGTACCTCCTCACCAAGTGGTCCAAGGGCGAGAAGCTGAGCTTCAGGGCCAACCCCGACTACTGGGGCGGCGCGCCGAAGGTGAAGAAGTTCACCATGGCGATCATCAAGGACGACGACGTGCGCGCCACCCGGCTGCGCTCCGGCGAACTCGACGGCGCGATCCTGCCGCCCAACCTGGCCAAGGGCTTCGCCCGCGGCAGTGGTATGCGGACGTACGCCGCGACGACGTACGACTACCGCACGGTGACCCTGCCCACCCACAACAAGGTCGCCGGCGACACCGCTATCCGCCGCGCCCTCGATGTCGCCGTCGACCGCCGGGCGATGGTCGACTCCATCCTGAACGGCGAGGGCAGGCCCGCCTACGGTCCCGTGCCCACCGACAGCGAGTGGTTCACCAAGGGCACCGAACGCACCCACGACCTGGCCGCCGCGAAGAAGATCCTCGACGAGGCCGGGTGGAAGCCCGGCAAGGACGGCATCCGCACCAAGGACGGCGTCCGCGCGGCGTTCCCGCTCTGGTACCTCACCGGCGACAAGCTCCGCCAGGACCACGCACTCGCCTATGCCTCCGACGCCAAGAAGGCCGGTATCGCCATCACCACCGAGGCCGGGACCTGGGAGGTCATCGAGCCCCGGATGAAGCAGGACGCGGTCCTCGCCGGCGGCGGATCGCCCGCCGACCCCGACTTCGACCAGTACACGCTGCTGAAGTCCTCGCTCGCGGGCGACGGCTTCAACAACATGGCGTGGTACGACAACAAGGCCGTCGACCAGGCACTCGAAGCGGGCCGCAGAAGCGGTGACAAGGCCGCGCGCAAGGCCGCCTACGACACCGTCCAGCGCGAACTCGTGAAGAACCCCGGCTACACCTTTCTCACCCACATCGACCACCTCTACGTCGTGAAGGACCGTTTCGGCGCCCTCACCACCCAGGTCGAACCGCACGACCACGGTCTGGCTTCCGGCCCGTGGTGGAACGTCGAGGACTGGACGCCGAAGAAGTGAGCCACCGCCTCCCCTGGGGGCCGATGGGCAGGATGGCGGGACGGCGGCTACTGCTCGCCGTCCCCGTCCTGGCCGTCGTGACGTTCGGTGTCTTCGCCGTGGCCGCCGCCTCCCCCTTCGACCCGGTCAAGGCGTACGCGGGCACCGCGGGCCTCACGGCCTCGCAGGAGAACCTCGACCAGCTGCGGGCCAACCTCGGCGTCGACCAGCCCCTCGTGACCCGCTGGTGGAACTGGCTGACCTCCGCGCTGAGCGGCGATCTCGGCGACTCCAGCGTGATGCGTCAACCGGTGACCGAGGTCATCGGTGAACGCCTGGGCTGGTCCGTGCTGCTCGCCGCGTCCGCCTTCCTCGTCGCCGTCGTCCTGGGAACCGGCCTCGGCGTGCTGGCCGCGCGCAGGCCGGGCGGCCTCCTCGACCGGTGTGTCAGCTCGGCCGCGTACACACTCGAAGCCGCCCCGGCCTTCTGGCTCGGACTGCTCGCCATCTGGTTCTTCGCCCTGAAACTCGATGCGCTCCCGGCCGGCGGCCTCACCGACGCGGCCAGCGACTCGGTCACCTTCGGCCAGGTCGCCACCCATCTGGTGCTCCCCGCGGCCGTGCTCGGGATCTCCCAACTGCCCTGGTTCTTCCTCTACGTACGACAGGGCGTCGCCGACGCGCTCGACGAGGACCCGGTGCGCGGGGCCCGTGCCCGCGGACTGAGCGAACGCACCGTGCTGCTCGGCCACGCGCTGCGTTCCGGGATGCTCCCGATGCTCACTCTCATCGGCTCCCGCGTCCCCGAACTCATCACCGGCGCCCTGCTCGTCGAGACGGTCTTCAGCTGGCCCGGCATCGCCGCCGCCACCGTGCAGGCCGCCACCTCCGTCGACTTCCCGCTGCTCGCCGCACTCACGGTGCTCGCCACCGCGGCCGTCGTCCTCGGCAACCTCCTCTCCGATCTGCTGTACGCGCTCGCCGACCCGAGAGTGGGCTTCGATGGCTGAACTCGTCCTCCGGAACGCCCGCCGCACCACCCGCCGCATCCGCGTCGTCAGCTCCGCCGGAATCGTCGCCGCGGTGCTGCTCGCGGTCCTCCTGGTACCGCCGCTGGTCCAGCTCGACCAGCAGGCCGTCGACCTCGCGGCGAAACTCCGGCCACCGTCCCGGGAGCACCCGTTCGGCACCGACGACGTCGGCCGCGACCTGCTCCTGCGGTGTGTCTACGGGCTCCGTGTCTCGTTGCTCGTCGGTGTCGTCGCCGGGCTCACCGCCACCGTCATCGGTACCGCGGTCGGCGCTCTCGCCGCCGCGTTCGGGGGGTGGACCGACCGGATCGTCATGCGACTCGTGGACACCTTCTCGTCCGTACCGCATCTGTTGCTCGGCATCTTCGTCGTCGCGATGTTCCGGCCCGGCGTCGGACCGGTGATCGTGTCCGTCGCCCTCACGCACTGGCTCTCGACGGCCCGGATCGTCCGGTCCGAAGTACTGTCGCTGCGTTCGCGGCCGTTCATCGACGCGGCGATATCCGGCGGCGCCTCGCGCGGGCGGGTCGTCGTCCGGCATCTGCTGCCCGCGGTGCTGCCACAGGCGGGTCTCGCGGCGGTGCTCATGGTGCCGCACGCCATGTGGCACGAGTCCGCCCTCTCCTTTCTGGGGCTCGGACTTCCCACCCATCAGGCGAGCCTGGGCAACCTCGTGCAGCAGGCGCGCGGTTCGCTGCTCGCCGGGGACTGGTGGCCGACGCTCTTCCCCGGTCTGTTCCTGATCGTTCCGACCCTCGCTCTGGCAGGTCTCGCCGGCGCCTGGCGGGAACGGATCAACCCCCGACGCCGATCGGAGCTGATGCTGTGAAGGCCAACCCGGACCCCCAGGCTCCGGATCCGCGGGCGCCGGGCACGCGGGCCCCGGTGCTCTCCGTCCGCGGGCTCTCCGTCCGATTCCGGATGAGCGGCGGACGGCACGTCGCGGCCGTCAGCGACGCCCACTTCGACCTTGCCGCGGGGGAGTGCCTGGCCCTGGTCGGCGAGAGCGGCTGCGGCAAGTCCGTACTCGCCTCCGCCCTGCTGGGGCTGCTCCCCGGCAACGCGCGCACGACGGGCTCGGCGGTGCTCGGTGACGGCACCGAGCTCCTCACCGCCGATGAGCGGACGCTCGCCCGCACCGTACGGGGCCGCCGCGTCGCGCTCGTACCGCAGAGCCCCGCGGCCCACCTCACCCCGGTCCGTACGGTGCGGGCGCAGCTGGAGGAGACCCTTCGCGAGCTGACCGGCATCCGGAAGCCGGCGCTGCGTGCGGCGGCGGAACAGGCCGCAGCACGTGCCGCGTTTCCGGCCGACCACTTGGACAACCATCCGCACCAGCTCTCCGGCGGACTCGCCCAGCGCGCCGCCACCGCGCTCGCCCTGATCGGTGACGCGCCCGTGCTCCTGGCCGACGAACCGACCACCGGACTCGACCGCGACCTGGTCGAGCGGACCGTGGACGAACTGCGTCGTCACACCGACGGGGGCCGGGCGCTGCTGATCATCACCCATGACCTGGCGGCGGCCGAACGGATCGCCGACCGGGTCGCCGTGATGTACGCGGGCCGCATCATCGAGCTCGACGACGCCGATCGGTTCTTCGGTGAGCCGGGTCCGCGTCACCCGTACGCCCGCGGGCTGCTCGACGCCCTGCCCGAGCGTGCGTTCACCGCCATTCCCGGGATGCCGCCGGAGCTCGGAGCGCTTCCCGACGGCTGCGCGTTCGCGCCCCGCTGCGGCCGCGCCGACGACCGGTGCTCCGTACCGCCCCCGTTCGACGGCCGGCTCGCCTGCCACCACGGTGTGCGGGCAGGCGAGGAGGAGTCCGCCCATGCTTGAACTCACCTGTGTTACCGCCGGATACGATCCCCGCGACCCCGTCGTCCGCGATGTCTCACTGGCGGTCGCCCCCTCGGAGTCCGTCGGGCTGCTCGGCCCGAGCGGCTGCGGCAAATCCACCCTGGCCAGAGTTGCCGCCCTGCTGCACCGGCCGGACGCCGGTACGGTCACGCTCGACGGCCGACCGGTACGGGGCTGGCGGCACGGCGCCCCGCGGGCCCAGCGCACGGCGGTCGGCGTCGTCTTCCAGCAGCCCCGGCTCTCGGCCGACCCCCGGCTCAGTTTGCGTGAACTCATCGCCCAACCGCTGCGGGCGACCGGGCGGCGCACCCAGGTGCCGGACCGGGTGGCCGAGCTGGCACCGGCCGTCGGGCTCACGACCGAGCTGTTGAGCCGGCGCCCGCACGAGGTGAGCGACGGCCAGTTGCAGCGTGCCTGCCTGGCAAGGGCGTTGGTCCTGCGGCCACGCTGGCTGATCTGCGACGAGATGACCGCGATGCTCGACGCTTCGACGACGGCCGCACTGGTCGCGGTGGTCGAGGCGTACCGACGCGAGCACGGGGCCGGACTGCTGGCCGTCGGCCACGACCGGGTGCTGCTGGAACGCTGGTGCGACCGCACGGTCGGCTGGCAGGAGATCTCCGGACCGGGAGCAGCGCGGGAGTCCATGGGTCCGACCGGATAGGTCCATGCCCATCGCGAGGTGCCCACACCACCGTGTATGACTACGAGTTCATGACAATTGAGCGCGGCCCTGGTGAATCCCGCCACCGGGCAGTGCCTCGACGTCTACGGAGGCGGCAGTGCCGACGGCACCCCGCTCATCGTCCACACCTGCGGCGGCGGCGCCAACCAACGCTGGGCCCTCCCGGCCTGACCAGGCGAACAGCAGGCGACGAGGGCGGGGCGATCCGGTCAACTCCCGTGCGGTGGGGCCCCGTCGAGGGAAATCCGGCTCCATACTCGGTCGCGTCCGGCCGTCCGGCCCACCCCTCGTCCCCGGGAGAACCCATGGCGTTCCCGACCCGTCGAAGCGTCGTCAGCACCGCGCTCGCCACAGTGGCCGCAGGTGCGGTGATGACTGCGCAGACGGCCGTCGCGTCCGATGCGTCCACCGCGCCCTCGGCCGCGGGCAGGCACCGCCCGCGCCCGCTGTGCCGGGCCCACGCGCACAACGACTACCTGCACACGCACCCCCTGTACGACGCACTCGCCCACGGTTTCACCAGCGTCGAGGCCGACGTCTTCCTGGTGGACGGGGAACTGCTGGTCGCCCACGAGGTCGCCGACCTCGACCCCGCCCGAACCCTCGCCTCGCTCTACCTCGACCCGCTGCTGGGCAGGGTCCGGGCCCAGCACGGCACGGTCCACCCCGGCTACCGCGATTCCGTGCAGCTGCTGATCGACATCAAGACCGACGGGGCGGCCGCCTACCTCGAACTGCACCGGCAATTGCGTCACTACCGAGAGATGCTGACGATGTATCACCACGGCCGGGTGCGGCCCGGAGCGATCACGGCCGTCGTCTCCGGTGACCGCGCCGCCCGCGTCCCGATGGAGGCGCAGCGCACACGGTACGCCTTCTACGACGGCCGGCCCGACGACCTCGGGGCCGCCGCCGACGCCTCGTTCATCCCGCTCATCAGCGGCAGCTGGAGCGACAGCTTCGTCTGGCGCGGAGCGGGCCCCTTCCCCGCGGCCGAACGCGACAAACTGCGTTCCCTCGTCGCCACGGCCCACCAAAGCGGCCGACGCGTCCGCTTCTGGGCCACGCCCGACGTTCCGGGGCCGGAGCGCGACGCCGTGTGGACCGAACTGCTGGCGGCCGACGTCGACCACCTCAACACCGACGACCTGGCGGGTCTGGAACACTTCCTGCGTACCCATGACAAGGGCGCCCGGACCGGCGCCGCACCCCTCGGTGGCCGACCGGGCGTATCGACCGCGATGTGACAGCCAGTCAACACCCGTATGGCGGACATGCCAGTCCGCCGGATGGACTCCTCGCTGCGCCACACTGGCGGCCGAATGCCGCAATTCCGGCGCGGCTGAGGAGGTTGGCCATGGCTATTTCGATCTCACTGGTGTTGCTTCTGCTGATCCTTGCGGTGATCTTTCTCCGTAATGGAGGGCTGAAGATCTCACACGCCGTGGTCTGCGCCATGCTCGGGTTCTTCCTCGCGGGGACGAGCATGGCGCCGACCATTCAGAACGGGCTGACGGCCACGGCCGACGTCGTCAGCGGTCTCAAGCCCTGACTTCGGCGTCCCGTCCGGCGACCGGGCCCGGCGGGCGCGGTCACCGGACATCTCGTGGAGTGCGCCCGGCGGGCGGTCCCGGGCGCCGGCGGCCGGTGCGGCGCTTCCTCAGGAGCCGACCAGCCGGGACCGGATCAGGAAGCGCACGCCCTCCGGGGCCTCCAGGGAGAATCCACTGCCCCGCCCCTCCACCACATCGATGATCAGCCGTGTGTGCGCCCACACCTCGAACTGGCTCCTCGACATCCAGAACGGCACGCGCTCCGACACCCCCTCGACGTCGAGCGAGGCCAACAGCACGTCGGAGCCACCGGTGCGGAACTCACCGTCCTGGTAGCACATGGGCGCACTGCCGTCGCAACAACCGCCCGACTGATGGAACATCAACGGGCCGTGCGTCTCGCGCAACCGGCGCACCAGATCCGCGGCCGCGGGGGTGAGTTCCACCGGTGGCGCATCCGGCCGGCTCGTCGTGGACGCCCTGGTCGGGGACTCCTCGTCCGGTCGGCCCGGGAACGGATTCCGCGTCTCGTCTCGATTCATGCATCAGCCCTTGTCGCATCGGATGGCGCACCGGTCGGCCGGGACGATCGGTGCGCACGCTACCAGCCCGGTTCCGTTCGGCAAGAGGTGTGCGAACGCAGTGCTCCGACCGTCCTTCCATTCGCCGCAGGCATCGGTCCGCCGTCGGCCCGCCCCCGCCGGCACGGACGGCGGTCGAGCGGCCGCACCCGGGCGGGGCCCCGGTGCCCCTCACGGTGACGACGGTGGTGCTCGTCGGGTGTTCCCGTCAGCTCGCCTTCGACCAGGCGTAACGGTGTTCGGGCCGGCCGGTGTCACCGTACTTGAGGCTGAGGCTGATGCGGCCCGCGCCCTCCAGGTACTTGAGGTACCGCTGGGCGGTGGAGCGGCTCAGGCCCGCCCGTGCGGCGACCTCGTGTGCGGACAGCGGCTCGTCGGCGGCCGACAGGACATGGCGGATGACGTCGGCCGTGGGTGCCGAGTGCCCCTTGGGCAGACCCGCCGCGGGGCCGGACTCGGCCGTGCGCAGCGCGCTGAAGATCTGGTCGACCTGCTCCTGGCCCGCCTCGCCGCGACCACTCCCCACGCCTTCGAGGGTCCGGCGCAGTGCGGCGTAGCTCTCCAGCTTGGACCGCAGACCGGCGAAACTGAACGGTTTGACCAGGTACTGCAGGGCGCCGTACCGCATCGCGGCCCGGACGGTCGATATGTCACGGGCCGCGGTCACCATGATCACGTCGGCCGGATGGCCGAGCTGGCGCAGCCGCCGGACCAGGGTCAGCCCCGTCTCGTCCGGAAGATAGTGATCGAGAAGGACGAGGTCGACGTGTTCGCGCTCCAGGAAGGCCAGTGCCTGCGCGGCACTGTGCGCACGCGAGATGACGCGGAAACCGGGAACCTTCGCCACATAGGCGGCGTTGATCTCGGCGACACGGAAGTCGTCGTCCACCACCAGGACATCGATCATCGCAAATCTCCCACTTCGGTCAGCGACCGGACGCTGAGTGCCTCGGGCAGGACGACGGTGAAGACGGCGCCACCACCGGCCCGGGCCGTGACGCGAGCCGCGCCACCGTAGCGCTCGGCCAGCCTGCGCACCAGCGCCAGACCGAGCCCGCGTCCGCGGTGCGCGGGGGACTCCTTGGTGGACCAGCCCTCGGTGAAGATGTGCTCGCGCATGTCGGGCGGCACCCCGGGGCCGTTGTCGCTGACCCGCAGGACCACGGTGGTGCCCTCGGCGAGCAGCTCGACCTCGATGAGCGAGGCGACGTCCAGGGCGTTGTCGATGAGGTTGCCGAGGACCGTCACCAGATCGCGCGGGTCCACCACCACGTCCGGGAGCCGGGTGGCGGGCGAGACGAGCAGGGACGCGCCCCGCTCCGCCGCGATCGCCGACTTGCCCACCAGCAACGCCGAGATCAGCGGATCGTTGACGCGTTCCGCGACCTGCTCCGCAGAGGCCCGGTGACCATTGGCCACCTCCGCGACGAACTCCGCCGCGGCCTCGTGCCTTCCGAGCTCCAGCAGCCCGAGCAGGGTGTGCAGCCGGTTCGCGTGCTCGTGGTCCTGGGCGCGCAGCGCGTCCAGCAGCCCGTGCGTGGAGTCCAGTTCGCGGCCGAGCAGCTCCAGCTCGGTGCGATCACGAAGGGTGACGACGGCTCCGCCGTCACCGGTGGGCATGCGGTTGGCGATCAGCACGCGACCGTTGCAGACGGTGATCAGGTTGGCGCCGTCGACCCGTCCCGCCAGCACCTCCGACGTACGGCCCGGCGGCAGCACCTCGCCCAGCGTGCGTCCCACGGCCTCCTGGTCCAGTTCCAGCAACCGCTGCGCCTCGTCGTTGAGCAGCCGGATCCGGCCCCGGGCGTCGAGGGCGAGAACAGCCTCGCGAATGCTGTGCAGCATGGCCTCGCGCTCGTCCAGCAACGCGGAGATGTCGGTGAAGGCAAGGCCGTGGGTGCCGCGCTGCAGCCGCCGGGAGACGGCCAGCGCGGCCAGCACACCGGCGGCGAGCGCAGCCCCGGAGTAGAGCAGCAGGCCGGGGATGGCTTCGAGCAGCCGCGTGTGGACGCTGTCGTAGGCGATGCCCACCGAGACCGCGCCCACGATGGTGTGCCCGCTGTCCCGCAGCGGGACCTTCGCGCGTGCCGAGCGCCCCAGGGTTCCGTTGTCGATCTGCATGATCTCCCGGCCGGCCAGCGCCGTGCTGGGGTCCGTCGAGACGTGCTTGCCGATCTGCTCGGTCTCCGTGTGCGACCAGCGCACCCCGCGGGTGTCCATGACCACGATGTAGAGCGCTCCGGTGGCCCGCCGCATCCGTTCGGCCTCTGCCTGCACCGGCCCCGTGGGGGTGGGGTCGGTACTCGTCAGGTTGCGCACCAGACCGGGTTCGGCGGCGGCGGTCTGGGCGATGGACAGGGCCTGACGCATCGCCTGGTCGTCGAGCTGGTGACGCAGGGGCGCGAGGAAGAGCCCGGTGACGAGCATGATCACGCCCGTGGTGATGGCCACCTGGGTGAGCAGGACCTGGGCGAAGACACGGCGGGGCCAGTGAATCCGCATGCGCTCGCCCTCTGCCTTCCGTCAATCAGGAACCTGATGCTCCGTTTCGCCCTCGTGTGAACGCAAGGTAAACGTCACCGACGCCCATGGCCAGTCCTCGTGGCGTATTCGTTGTCGCACCGCGAGCAAAACGAGCAGAACCGCGGGTTATGGGCAGAAGCGGGAGTTGTGAGCGCAAGGGTGCCCACGTTCCCGGGCCGCCCCTAGCGTCCCGCTCCATGAACAGCGAAACGAGCCCCGCCATCGAGCTGCGGGGGGCGAGCAAAGCGTTCCGGACTCCGTCGGGGACGCTCCACACCGCCGTACGGGATCTGGACCTCACGATCGGGCGCGGCGAGTTCGTCGCCGTCGTGGGCCCCACCGGATGCGGCAAGTCGACCACTCTGACGCTTGTCAGCGGGCTGGAGGAGCCCACCGAGGGCGAGGTGCTGGTGGGCGGTGAACCGGTGCGCGGCATCGGCGACAAGGTCGGCTTCGTCTTTCAGCAGGACGCGGTCTTCCCCTGGCGGACCGTCCTGTCCAATGTGATGGCGGGGCCCCGCTTCCGCGGCGTACCGAAGCCCGAGGCGAGGGAGCGGGCCCGTGAGTGGCTCGCCCGGGTCGGGCTGTCCTCCTTCGAGGACCGCTACCCCCACCAGCTGTCCGGCGGCCAGCGCAAGCGCGTCGCCCTCGCGGCGACCTTCGTCAACGACCCCGAGATCCTGCTCATGGACGAGCCCTTCTCCGCCCTCGACGTGCAGACCAGGGCCCTGATGTCGGACGAACTCCTGGAACTGTGGGCCGGCACCGGCGCCTCCGTCGTCTTCGTCACCCACGACCTGGAGGAGTCCATCGCGCTGGCCGACAAGGTCGTGGTCATGACGGCGGGACCGGCCACCGTCAAGGAGGTCTTCGAGATCGACCTGCCCCGCCCGCGCAAGGTCGAGCAGGTGCGCCTGGAGCCCCGGTTCGTCGAGATCTACCGGGAGATCTGGTCCTCGCTCGGCGAAGAGGTCCGCATCACCCGCGAAAGGGGTGCACTCGATGTCGCCTGACACCATCACCGCGCAAGCCGTCGTCACCAAGACCGAGCGGACCCGGGCCCGGGCACGGGCCGCCCGGAACCGCAGGTACCTCGTGCTCGGCAGCCGGATCGCCGTGCTCCTCGCGGTCATCGGGCTGTGGGAGTGGCTGGCCCGCACCGCGGTCATCGACCCGTTCAACTTCTCCATGCCGTCGAAGATCTGGGAGCAGATCCGCACCTGGGTCGTCGACGGCACGGCCCAGGGCTCCCTCTGGGAGCAGATCTGGTACACGCTCTACGAGGCGCTGCTCGGCTGGGTCATCGGGGTGATCGCCGGTGTGCTGCTCGGAATCGCGCTGGGCCGCGTCCGCTTCGCCGCCGACGTCCTCGGCCCGTACATCAAGGTGCTCAACGCCCTGCCGCGCATCGTGCTCGCCCCGATCTTCCTCATCTGGTTCGGCCTCGGCCCGGCCTCGAAGGTCGCCTCCGCGGTCGTCCTCGTGTTCTTCCCCGTCTTCTTCAACGCGTTCCAGGGAGCCAGGGAGGTCGACCGCAATCTCGTCGCCAACTCCCGCATCCTGGGCGCCAGCAACCGCCAGGTGACCCTTCAGGTGGTCATCCCCTCGGCCACGTCGTGGATCTTCACCAGCCTGCATGTGAGCTTCGGCTTCGCGCTCATCGGCGCCATCGTCGGCGAGTACATCGGCGCCACCAAGGGGCTCGGACTGCTGGTCGCCGCTTCCCAGGGCACCTTCAACGCGGCCGGTGTCTACGCCGCGATGGTCATCCTCGCGATCGTCGCACTGCTGGCCGAAGGCCTGTTGACCTTCCTGGAGAAGCGGCTCTTCCGGTGGAAGCCGGCCGACGCCGACTCCGCCCGCTGACGCCCCCCTCGTCATCCGTACGCCCAATCGTTTCTTCACAAGGACGTGAATCAGATGCGCACATCCATCCGGATCTCGGCCGTAGCCGTCGCCGGCGCGCTCGCCCTGACCAGCCTGACCGCCTGCGGCGGCGACTCCACCTCGGCCTCCGGGGGCAAGGACGACAAGGTCAAGATCATGGTCGGGGGCCTGGACAAGGTCATCTACCTGCCCGCGATGCTGACCGAACGGCTCGGCTACTTCAAGGAGGAAGGGGTCTCGGTCCAGCTCCTGACCGAGCCCGCGGGTGTCCAGGCGGAGACGGCTCTGGTCTCCGGTGACGTCCAGGGCACGGTGGGCTTCTACGACCACACCCTCGACCTTCAGGTGAAGGGCAAGCAGGTCCAGTCGGTCGTCCAGTTCTCCCAGGCTCCCGGCGAGGTCGAGATCGTCTCGAACCAGGCGGCGGACGATCTGAAGTCGGCCAAGGACTTCAAGGGCAAGAAGCTCGGTGTGACGGGCATCGGTTCCTCGACCGACTTCCTCACGAAGTACCTCGCGGTGAGCAACGACGTGCAGACCAGCGAATTCACACCCGTGGCCGTCGGTGCCGGGCAGACGTTCATCTCCGCCCTCCAGCAGGGCTCCATCCAGGGCGGCATGACCACCGATCCCACGGTCGCCACCATCCTGGACAAGAAGCTGGGCAAGATCCTCATCGACATGCGGACCCCCGAGGGCTCCAGGCAGGCGCTCGGCGGGCTCTACCCGTCGTCCAGCCTCTACATGCAGACCGAGTGGGTCAACAGCCACAAGGAAACCGTCCAGAAGCTGGCCAACGCCTTCGTCAAGACGCTGAAGTGGATGTCCACGCACAGCGCGGACGAGATCGCCGCGAAGATGCCCGCCGACTACGCCCAGGGCGGCGGCAAGGCTCTCTACGCGGAGGCGATCAAGAGCACCCTGCCCATGTTCACCACGGACGGCGTCATGCCCGCGGACGGCCCCGCCACCGTCGAGCGGGTCCTGAAGGCCTTCAACCCGAACCTGAAGAACGCGAAGGTGGACCTCGACAAGACGTACACCACGGAGTTCGTCAAGAAGGCGGGCTGACCTCGGGCGTCGACGACGCCCGCACCCGGCGGAGCCCGGCACTGGACGACTCGTCACGTCGTGCGAGTCGTCCGGCCGGCGCTCCGCCTCCCGCGTTCGTACGCCTACTGCTTCCAGTTCGGCGGCTGGGCGGGGTCGAGCGTGCGCCACTGGGCGAGGACCTCGGGGTCCTGCGCGTCGAGCCAGTCGGTCAGTTCACGGAAGGACACGCAGCGCACCTCCTTGCGCGGGCAGACCTCCCGCATCGTCTCCTCGACGGCGTCCATGTAGATTCCGCCGTTCCAGCCCTCGAAGTGATTTCCGATGAACAGTGGTGCGCGACTGCCGTTGAACACCCGCTCGAATCCCGCGACATAGGAGTCCCGCACCTCCTTGCGCCACGTCGGGAACTTCGCGGGGTCGCCCTCGGTGCTGCCCTCCGACTGGTTGTAGAGGAAGTTGAAGTCCATGGACAGCACCTGGAAGTCCTTCCCGGGGAACGGCAGCATCTGCAGCGGAAGGTCCCAGACACCGTTCTTCTTGGACGGCCAGATCTGGAAGTCCCCCGGGGAACTGGCGTCGTAACGCCAGCCGAAGGGCTTGGTCGCGGGCAGAAGGGTCTTCTGGCCTTCGAGACAGGGAGCCCGCCCGCCGACGACCTCGCGGGTCGGGTCGAACGGCAGCGGATCGAGGTCGGTGAAGCCCGTGTTCGTCTTCCAGTTCTGTACGAACGAGTAGAACTGGTTGATCTCACTGATCCACTCGGACGTGCTCCAGTCCCCGCCGCCCTTCTTGTCGCAGAAGTGGCCGTTGAAGTGGGACCCGATCTCGTTCCCCTCCCGCCAGGCGCCACCGAGCTGTTCCAGCGTCATGCGAATGTGCTCGCGCGTCGGGTACGAGATCGCGGCCGCGCCGGGTTTGTGCTGGGGCGGCTCGTAGAGGTCCCTCTTCTCCTTCGGAAGCAGGTAGATGCCGGTGAGGAAGAACGTCATGTGCGCGTTGCTCTCCTTCGCCGCACGGCGGAAGCGCGAGAACATGCGATCATCACCCTCCAGCGCGCCGTCCCACGAGAACACCACGAACTGGGGCGGCTTCTCACCGGGCTTGAGGCGCTCGGCCTTCAACTGACTCGGCTGCGGACCGGTGTAGGACGTGGAGCCGTCCCCCAGAATCCTGACCTTCCCGTCCCACTTCTCCTCCTTCCTCCTGCCGTCACCGTCACGCTGCGCCCGTGCGGTGGGCGTGGGTGCGGCCACCGTGCTGGTGCCCTGCTGCGGTGTCCGGCCGTCCGAGTCGCCGGACGTCAGCGGGATGAGCACCGCGGTGACCGAGGCCACGAGGCATGCCGAGAGCCCGAGTACGACACGGGGCGTCAGCCGGGCGCGTATTCGGCGAACGACGGTCTCTGCTCTGGTGTCTGTCACTTCGTCATGGCTTCCGTGTAGGTGTTCCAGATCCGGGACGGGAGCTTCTTGCCGTTCGCGGAGGTGCCGCCGATCCCCTTGAGCGGCAGAGGCGCGAGACTCTTCGTGAGGTCCATGCGGTACATGACCACGGCCGTGGAAGCGACCCGGTCGTATCCGACGTACCAGCGCGCGGTGTCGTCCTCGGTGGTTCCGGCCTTGGTGGCGACCGGTGAGCCGGAGAAGACACCGTTCTCCCCGCCGGGTCGTGCGAGGGATGCGGTGACCTCGTCGGCGACGGCGGAGCGTACGGCGCGCTTCGCCCGCGGCAGATCGAGCCGGACCGGTTCGCCGTTGCGCGTGACCTTGCGGACCGAGTACGGATCGGTGTGCATGCCGTGCGCCGCGAACATGCCGTAGGCGTCGGCCATCCGGATGGCGCTCGGTGTGGAATTGCCCATCGAGAACGAAGGGACGGGCGGACCGAAGCTCGACGGGAGCAGCCCGGACGCCTCGGCCGTACGGCGGACCTGCTTCAGTCCCGCATCCATGCCGAGCTGGAGGAACGGGGAGTCCACGGACTTCGCCATGGCGTCGTGCAGACTGATGCGGCCGTAGGAGCGGTTGCCGTCGTTGTGGCCCTTGACCATCTTGCCGCTGCGGTCCCAGTACGGTCCCTCGGTGGTCATGACGGGGATGCCGTCGTCACCGTCGTACAGGGTCGAGGGTGTGACGGCGGTCCGGGGGCCGTTGCGCTCGCGCGAGACGCCGTGCTCCAGGCCCGCGGCATAGACGAAGGGCGTGAATGCCGAACCGGCCGGGACGGTGCCCGCGTTGGACTCGTTGAAGGCCTGCCGCTCGAAGTCCGGCCCGCCGTACACGGCGAGGATCCGGCCGTCCGGGGCGACGGACGCGGCCCCGAACCGGGCATGGCGATCGGCCTTGCGGTGCTTGGGATCGAGTGTCTCGCGCGCCTCCTTCACGGTCCGTGTGAGGGCGTTCATCCGCGGCTTCTCGAACGTCGTGTAGATCTGGTAGCCGCCGAGGTCGAAGCGCGCGTCGGAGATGTGTCCGGCGCGTTTGGCGTACGACTCGGCGAGCTGGAGCAGGTAACCGTTCTGCCCCGCCGTGGTGTTCGGCTTGTGAGGGGGCTTCGGCTCGGGGAAGGTGGTGTACCGGGCGCGTTCGGCCGGGCTCAGCTTGCCGACCTCCACCATCCGGTCCAGCGTCCACTTCCACCGTTTGACGGCGCGGGCGTGGTTGCGGGGGTTGACGGCGGGATCGTAGAGCGAGGCCCCTTTGAGCAGTGACGCGAGGAACGCGCCCTCGCTGGCGTCGAGTTGCGTGACCTCCTTGCCGTAGTACGCCTGGGCCGCGCGCTGGAGACCGTAGGTGCCCCGTCCGAACCAGCTGGTGTTCAGATAGTCCTCGAGGATCTTGTCCTTGCTCACACGACGGTCGAGCTTGACCGCGAGCAGCATCTCGGTGAACTTGCGGGAGAAGGACTGGTCCTGCGTGAGGTACACGTTCTTGACGTACTGCTGGGTGATGGTTGAGCCGCCCTGGGTGTCTCCCTCGCCGACCGTGCGCCACAGCGCCCGGGTGATCCCCTGGGTCGATATGCCGTGATCCGAGTAGAAGTCGGCGTTCTCCGCTGCCAGCACGGCCCACCGGACATCGTCGGGGATCTTGGACAGGGGCATCTCCTGGCGGCTCACCCAGCCCGTACGGGCCATGGGAGAACCGTCGGCCCAGTAGTAGACGGTGTCCTGCTGGGTCGCGAAGGCGTTGAGGTCCTCCGGGATGTCCGTCCGCGCGTAGGCGATGCCCACCACGGTCGTGAGCGTCGCGGCGAGCATCAGGAACGAGCCCGTGACCAACCGCCAGGAGGGCACCCACCTCCTCCAGCCGCTTCGGCCCGCGCGCGGATAGTCGGGTCTGCGCGGCAGGCGCGGGCGTGGCCGCTTTGCCTGTCTCCGGCGTCCCGCCCCAGGGAAGCGTAAGGACCGAGCGCCATGCGCCGTTCTGCTGAATATGTTGTGCTGTGTCATCCCGTCCAGCCATGACAGGCCGGGCCGGCCGCTGACTTCGACCGTGCCCGTACATGTGTAGTGGTCACTGCTCGTCCGCCGCCGCGCTCCGTGCAGGCCGGACCTCCCGGGGCCCCGCGGACGTCTGCCCGCGATCGGCGGGCGGCGGAATCATTCGTCCCGGCCGGTGTATGGCATGTGCAACCTCAGGTTCAGTTCAGGCCGTGCGGCTGCTGATCGGACCGAAACGCCCGGAGGGCGGTCACTGGCTCCGCCCCCACCCACTCCGCCACAGTCAAGGCCAAAGCGTGACCGAGAGTTGCGCCGCGAAGTCACGTAAAGATAACAGGCCGCCAGGGCGGGTCGTGCCGCCCGGACCCGACCGGCCGTCGGTGGGTGGGCAGTTGGGCCCGGAACGGGAAGGGGTCGCGCCCGGGTTCCCCTGAGTGGTCGCCGATGCGTCCGCTTTCGGGTGACTTCGCGGCCGGTCGGATGGTGGTGACATGCCGTCAGTGACCGACCATCGCATGATCGGAATCCGTCCGGACCGGGGCGGGCCGGGGCGTTGGGAGGCCGTTGTGCACATCCTGCTCGTGGCGAGCGCGTTCAACAGCCTCACTCAGCGTGTTCATGCCGAACTGAGGGACCGCGGCCACACCGTCGCGGTGGAACTCGCGGCTTCGGACGCGTCCGCGCGCGACGTGTCGCTGCGGCGGGCGGTGCGCGACAACGCGCCCGACCTCATCCTGGCCCCGCTGCTGAAGACCGCCATCCCTCGGGACGTATGGGTGGCGCACACCTGCCTGGTCGTCCATCCCGGCCCCCCGGGCGACCGCGGGCCGTCCTCCCTCGACCGGGCCGTCCAGGAGGGCGCGGACACCTGGGGCGTGACCGTCCTGCAGGCCGGCGAGGAGATGGATGCCGGGGACATCTGGGCCTCGGAGACCTTTCCCGTGCCTGCGGTGGGCAAGAGCGACCTGTACCGCAACGAGGTCTCCGACGCCGCGTCGCGGGCCGTGCACCGCGCCGTCGAGCGCTTCGCGTCCGGCACGTATGTTCCCCGTCCGCAGACCGGCGGCCACGAAGGGCTGCGCATCCGCACCCGGCCGTTCCTCCGCCAGGAGCACCGCCGCATCGACTGGCGGTCGGACTCCACGGAGACGGTCCTGCGCAAGCTGCGGGCCGCCGACTCCTGCCCCGGGGTGCTCGACGAACTGCTCGGGGACGAGTGGTTCCTGCACGGGGGACACCCCGAGCACGAACTGCGCGGCAGGCCGGGCGAACTGGTGGCCGTGCGCGAGGAGGCCGTCTGCCGCGCGACGGCCGACGGCGCCGTGTGGATCCCCGAACTTCGCCCGCGCCGCAGACCGGGCGGGGACGCCACGTTCAAACTGCCGGCTGCGACGGCCCTCGCCGGACGTCTGCCCGCCCTGCCGGAGCACCCCGCGCCGCTGTACGACGAGGAACGCGGGCGCGGCTGGAGCGACATCGGCTACCGGGAGGTGGGACAGGCCGGTTTCCTCAGGTTCTCCTTCCCCGGAGGCGCGATGAGCACGACGCAGTGCCGGCGCCTGCACGACGCCTACCGGCTGGCCTGTCGACGCCCCACCTCGGTGCTGGTGCTTGGCGGCGCCCGGGACTTCTTCTCCAACGGGATCCACCTCAACGTCATCGAGGCCGCCGCCGACCCCGGCGAGGAGTCCTGGGCGAACATCAACGCCATGGACGACCTCGTGGAGTCCGTGCTGACCACCACCGACCGGCTCGTGGTCTCCGCGATCGGCGGCAACGCGGCCGCGGGCGGGGTCATGCTGGCGCTCGCGGCGGACGAGGTCTGGTGCAGGTCGGGAGCGGTGCTGAACCCGCACTACCGCCTGATGGGGCTGTACGGCTCCGAGTACTGGACGTACACGTTGCCACGCCGGGTGGGGGAGGAGGCCGCCGAGCGCCTCACCGGACGGGCGCTGCCGGTGAGCGCCGAGTCCGCCGTGCGGCTCGGTCTGGCCGACCGGACGCTCGACTGCGACGCGCAGTCCTTCGCGGGCGAGATCGTACGGCTGGCGAGCCGGCTCGCCGAGTCGCCGGCGGTCCTGTCGCGCATCGCCGCCAAGAAGACCGAACGGGACCGGGACGAGGCCCGTCGGCCCCTGGCCGACCACCGGGCGGCGGAGCTGGCCGAGATGCGGCGGATCTTCTTCGACCCGCGGTCCTCCTACCACGCACTGCGGCACGCGTTCGTGCTCAAGAATCCCCCGGCAGGGCAGCCGGCGCACCTCGCCCCGCCCGCGGCCGGCCGGTCCCGCCGGAAGGACGGCGTCACCGCACTGGCGGCGCACCGTGCGGCACCCGCCCCGAGCGCTTGCTACGAAGAACAGTGAAGGCCGATCCGCCGGCCTTCGTGTGTCTCTTTCCAGGGAGGCATCCTCATGGATGCAGCAACGTCGAACACCGTGGACGCACAGGCCGCGGCCACCGAGGAGGACTCCCCGATCCACATCCTCTGGATCAACGCGGGGCTGAGCTGTGACGGCGACTCGGTGGCCCTCACTGCCGCGATGCAGCCGAGCATCGAGGAGATCGTCACCGGTGCGCTGCCCGGCCTGCCCAAGGTCGAGGTCCACTGGCCGCTGATCGACTTCGAATGCGGTCCGGTGGGTGGTGCGGACACGTTCATCGAGTGGTTCTTCAAGGGCGAGCGCGGCGAGATCGACCCGTTCGTGCTGGTCGTCGAGGGTTCCATCCCGAACGAGACGATCAAGCCCGAGGGGTACTGGTGCGGCTTCGGCGACGATCCGGAGACCGGCCAGCCGATCACCACCAGCGAATGGATCGACCGGCTGGCGTCCAAGGCCCTGGCCGTCGTCGCCATCGGCACCTGCGCCACGTACGGCGGCATCCACGCGATGGCCGGCAACCCGACCGGCGCCATGGGCGTGCCCGACTACCTCGGCTGGGACTGGAGGTCGAAGGCCGGTATCCCGATCGTGTGCGTGCCGGGCTGCCCGATCCAGCCGGACAACTTCTCGGAGACCCTGACGTATCTGCTGTACCAGGCGGCGGGCGCCGCTCCGATGATCCCGCTCGACGACAAACTCCGGCCGACCTGGCTGTTCGGCGCCACCGTGCACGAAGGGTGCGACCGGGCCGGCTACTACGAGCAGGGCGAGTTCGCCGAGACCTACGACTCGCCCAAGTGCCTGGTGAAGATCGGCTGTTGGGGACCCGTCGTGAAGTGCAACGTACCCAAGCGCGGCTGGATGAACGGCATCGGAGGCTGTCCGAACGTCGGCGGCATCTGTATCGCCTGCACCATGCCGGGCTTCCCCGACAAGTTCATGCCGTTCATGGACGAACCCCCGGGCGCCAAGCTCTCCAGCACCGCCAGCGGCGCGTACGGGGCGGTCGTCCGCAGACTCCGGACGATCACGGCGAAGACCGTGGACAAGGAGCCGAAGTGGCGGCACAAGCGGGGCCGGCTGAGCACCGGCTACCGGCCCCCGTGGTGACCACGCCCGACACACCGACCGCACCGCACACCTTCCGGTGACGACCCCACCGCACGCTTCTCAGAAGGGCTACGGCACATACGATGGCACCGACAACTAAGGCGGCCGGCGACGGCAGCGGCCTGGTGGAGATGGCCTGGGACCCGATCACCCGGATCGTGGGCAGTCTCGGCATCCACACGAAGATCGACTTCAAGCAGAAGCGGGTCGCGGAGTGCTACAGCACCTCGTCGGTGTTCCGCGGCTACAGCGTCTTCATGCGAGGCAAGGACCCCCGCGACGCGCACTTCATCACCAGCCGGATCTGCGGGATCTGCGGCGACAACCACGCCACGTGCTCCGTGTACACGCAGAACATGGCGTACGGGGTGAAGCCGCCCCACCTCGGTGAGTGGATCATCAACCTCGGCGAGTCCGCGGAGTACATGTTCGACCACAACATCTTCCAGGAGAACCTGGTCGGGGTCGACTACTGCGAAAAGATGGTCCGCGAGACCAACCCCGGCGTGCTGGAGCTCGCCGAGCGCACCGAGGCGCCGCACGCCGGGGAGCACGGCTACCGCACGATCGCCGACATCATGCGGTCGCTCAACCCCATCGAGGGCGAGTTCTACCGCGAGGCCCTCCAGGTGAGCCGCTACACGCGGGAGATGTTCTGCCTCATGGAGGGGCGCCATGTGCACCCCTCCACGCTCTACCCGGGCGGCGTGGGCACGGTCGCCTCCGTCCAGCTCTTCACGGACTACCTCAGCCGCCTCATGCGGTACGTGGAGTTCATGAAGCGGGTCGTGCCCCTGCACGACGACCTGTTCGACTTCTTCTACGAGGCCCTGCCCGGGTACGAGGAGGTCGGCCGCCGACGGGTGCTGCTCGGCTGCTGGGGAGCGCTCAACGACCCCGAGTACTGCGACTTCACGTACGCCAACATGAGCGACTGGGGGCGCAAGATGTTCGTCACCCCCGGTGTGATCGTGGACGGCAAGCTGGTCACCAACGACCTCACCGAGATCAACCTCGGCATCCGGATCCTGCTGGGCAGTTCGTACTACGACGACTGGCAGGGCAAGGAGCAGTTCGTCACCCACGACCCGCTCGGCAACCCGGTCGACCCCCGCCACCCGTGGAACCAGCACACGATCCCCGCACCGCAGAAGCGGAACTTCGACGACAAGTACAGCTGGGTGATGTCGCCGCGCTGGTTCGACGGCAAGGACCACCTGCCCCTGGACACCGGCGGCGGCCCCCTCGCGCGCCTGTGGTCCACCGCGCTCTCCGGGCTCGTGGACGTCGGCTACGTCAAGGCCACCGGCCACAGCGTCGTCATCAACCTGCCGCGCACGATGACCAAGCCCGAGACCACCTTCGAGTGGCAGATCCCGAAGTGGAGCAACGCGCTGGAGCGCAACCGCGCCCGCACCTACTTCCAGGCGTACGCGGCCGCGATCGCGCTGCACTGTGCCGAGAAGGGGCTTGAGGAGGTCCGCGCCGGACGTACCGGGACGTGGGAGAAGTTCGACGTCCCGGACGAGAGCATCGGTGTCGGATTCACCGAGGCCGTGCGGGGCGTGCTGTCGCACCACATGGTGATCAGGGACGGCAAGATCGCCAACTACCACCCCTACCCCCCGACGCCGTGGAACGCCAGCACGAGGGACACCTACGGAACCCCCGGGCCGTACGAGGATGCGGTGCAGAACACGCCCATCTTCGAGGAGAACCCGCCGGAGAACTTCAAGGGCATCGACATCATGCGCGCCGTCCGCAGCTTCGACCCCTGTCTCCCGTGCGGGGTCCACATGTACGTCGGCGGCGGCAGAACCGTGCAGAAGATGCACGTGCCCACCGGCCTGAGCGGACTGGGCGGATGAGCGTGACAGCGAGGGCGCTCGACGCGGAGCAGGCCGGACGGCGCATCGACGAGGTGCTCGAGCGGGTGACGGCAGCCGGTGACGGGAAAGCCGTCGCGGCGGCCGAGGAACTGGTGCGGGTCCTGATGGACTTCTACGGCGCCGGGCTGGCCCGGATCGTCGACGGACTGCGGGCCGTCCCGGGCCGCGAAAGCGCCGACACACTGGACGAACTCCTCGGCGACGACCTCGTGTCGAGCCTCCTGGTCCTGCACGACCTGCACCCCGAGGACACCGGAACACGGATCGGCCGGGCGCTCGCGGCCGTCCGCGACCCCGTCGAGGTCGTGACCTTCGACGAGAGCACGGGCACCCTGCGCCTGCGCACCACCGGCACGGGCGGCTGCGGCTGCGCCGGCGCGCCGGCGGCACAGCAGCAGATCGAGAACGTCCTCGCCTGCTTCGCACCGGAGGTGACCACGGTCGAACAGGAGCCGGGCTCCGCCACCCGGGAACCGGCACTCCTCCAGATCGGATCCCGTCCGCCGCAGGCCGCGCCGGCCACCCGGGCGACCGCGGCCGGCAGATCATGAGCGCGCCCACGACGCGGGCCCGACGGCCCGACCCCGCCTCGGGCCTGCAGACACTGCGACGGCTCGCGGCACCGAGTGGACCCCGGCAGGAACAGTGCGAACTCTGCGGAGTACGGGTCACCGAGGGGAACCACCGGCATGTGGTGGACACCGAGCAACGCTCGCTGGCGTGCGCCTGCACACCGTGCGCCCTGCTGTTCGAGCGGCCCGGTGCCGCACAGGGCCGGTTCCTGAGCGTCCCGGACCGCTATCTGGCCGACCACGACCACCGCTTCGACGACAACGCGTGGGAACTCCTGCAGATCCCGGTCGGGGTCGCCTTCTTCTTCCGCAACGCCGCACTGGACCGGCTGGTGGCGCTGTACCCGAGCCCTGCCGGAGCGACCGAGAGCGAACTCGATCCCTCCGTCTGGCAGGCGGTCCTCGGCGGAAGCCGCCTCGCCGAACTGCTGGAACCGGATGTGGAGGCGCTGTTGTTGCGCCGCTCCGAAGGCCGGGTCGAGTGCTATCTCGTACCGATCGACATCTGCTACGAACTGGTGGGACGCATGCGTCTGTCGTGGCAGGGCTTCGACGGCGGAGCCGAGGCCCGTGCCGAACTGCGGGCCTTCTTCGCACACGTCGAACACCGCTCCGGGGCAACAGCGGGGGAGCAACGGCGATGACGGAGTTCACCTTCACCTGCGCCGGCGTACGCGCCGACCCGTACGCTGCGGGCCCCACCCTCGTGTTCCGCCTCCGTGTCACCGCCTCGCCGGGCACCCGGGTGCACGCGATGGCGTTGCGCTGCCAGATCCGCATCGAGCCCGCCCGGCGCGACTACGTACCCGCCGAGGCCGAGGGACTGGCGGACCTGTTCGGCGAGCGACCGCGCTGGGGCAGCACGCTCCAGCCCGTGCAGTTCGCCCAGGTCCCGGTCATGGTCCCCGCGTTCACCGGGGAGACAGAGACGGACGTCGTCGTGCCCTGTACCTACGACCTGGACATCGCCGCGACACGGTATCTGAACGCGCTGACGGACGGTGAGGTGCCGCTCCTCATGCTCTTCTCCGGTACCGCGTTCACCGGCTCCGGCGGCTTCCGGGTCGAGCCGGTGCCGTGGGACCTGGAGGCTCCTTTCCGGATGCCGGTGACGGCGTGGCAGGAAATGATCGAGCAGCACTTTCCGGGGTGCGGATGGATCCGTCTCCCTCGCGACACCATGGACGAACTGCTCGCGTTCCGCTCCCGGCACGCACTGGCGTCCTGGGAGTCGACCGTCCGGGCCCTTCTCGACGCCGCCGGACCCACTGCCCTCCAGCAGCACCGGGACTGCGTCGGCGCCGGACTCGCCGGGCTCGCCGAAAGGACGGCGCAATGACCGCGTCCACTCTCACTCCCGCGCTGGAATCGCGATTCGCCACCGCCCGCGGGGTGGCCGACGCGGTCCTCTTCGAGGGCTACGTCCTGTATCCGTACCGTGCGTCGGCGGCCAAGAACCGGCTCCGCTGGCAGTTCGGGGTGCTCGTACCACCGGCCTGGACGGCGGCCGCCGACGAGCACGACTTCCAGCACACCGAGTGCCTGATGGAACCGAAGGCCGATGCGACCCTGGCGGCCGAGGTGCGCTTTCTGCACGCCCGACGACGCATCGTGCAGCGGCTCTGCGAGGACGGCAGCTTCGAGACCGTTCCCGAACTCCACCTCACCGACCGGGTCCTCGTTCCCTGGGACGAAGGGGTGGAGGAACGGATCGAGGTGCTCGCCACCGTGGCCGAGCTCACCGGCGACGGCGTCGTCGTCCCGTTCACGCGCCCGGCGCGCGAGGAGAGCGAGACCGTTCGCGACGAGGACGGCCGGACCGTGGGCCGGCTGGTGCGCCGCTGCGAGGAGATCAGCGGGACGCTACGGCTCCTTGCCGCCGAACTCGACGGCCCCTACCGGGCGATGCGCCTCACCACCGTCGTGGAGAACACCAGCACATGGACCCCGGACGCCGATGACGGCGACCGCGACGCCGCCCTGCCCAGATCGCTGGTGGCGGCACACGTCCTCCTCGGCCTCGACGCAGGCGCGTTCCTCTCGATGACCGACCCTCCCGAGTGGGCCGCGGGGGCGGTCGCGGACTGCCGGAACCTGCACACCTGGCCCGTACTGGCCGGGGAGCCCGGCCGCGCGGACCTGATGCTCTCCTCCCCGATCATCCTGGAGGACCATCCGGCCATCGCCCCGGAGAGCCCCGGAGCGCTGTACGACTCCACGGAGATCGACGAGATCCTGGCCCTGCGCACAGCGGCCCTGACGGACCGGGAGAAGCGCGAGGCCAGGGGGACGGACGACCGGGCGGCGGCCGTGATCGACCTCGCCGACTCGATGCCCCCCGAGGTCCTGGAGCGGCTGCACGGCGCGGTGCGGGCCCTGCGGGAGGTCACGGAACCGGGGGCGCCCGCGGTCGTCGCGCCGGACGGCCGTGCGCGGGTCCCGGAGGAAGCCGACACCTACGACCTGGTCCGCCCGGACCAGCCGTGGTGGGACCCGGCCGCCGACGACGGGGTCGACCCGGCACGCGACCGGGTCCTGGTGGACGGCCGCCCGGTGGGCACGGGCAGCCGTGTGCTGCTGCGGCCGGGCCTGCGCCGCACCGACGCCCAGGACCTCTTCCTGCGAGGCCGCAGCGCACTGGTCGAGGCGGTGCTCCACGACGTGGACGGGGGAGTCCACCTCGCGGTCACCGTCGAGGGCGACCCGGGTGCGGACATCCGGCGCGAGCAGGGGCGGTTCCTCTACTTCCAGCCCGACGAGGTCGCACCACTGGAGGACGCATGACCCCACCCCCGGCACAGCGGGCGACCACTCTGGTCGCGGGCGTCGGCAATGTCTTCCTCGGCGACGACGGCTTCGGTGTCGAGACCGTACGACGACTGAGCTCGGAGCCTCTGCCCGACCACGTCGAAGCGGTGGACATCGGTGTGCGCGGAGTCCACCTCGCGTACCAGCTCCTCGACGGATACGACACGCTCGTCCTGATCGACGCCACCCGACGCGGCGGCGACCCCGGGACGCTGTATCTGATCGAGGCCGACCGGCCCGGCCCGATCGAGCCGCAGGAGGCCCTGCTCGACGGCCACCGGATGTCCCCCGACACGGTCCTGACCCTGCTGGAGACCCTGTGCGCCGGGACGGGCTGCAGGCCCCCGCAACGCACGCTGGTCGTCGGATGCGAACCCGCATGTGTCGACGAGGGCATCGGTCTGAGCGCCCCCGTGGCCGCCGCTGTTCCGCAGGCCGTGGACATGGTGCTGCGCCTGCTGCGGGACGACGAACACACCACGACCACCCCACAGCCGGCAACAGGCACGGCCGTGAACTGAGGAGACGAACACCATCATGAAGAAGATCATCATCGGCGGCGCGGTCGCCGCCGCCCTCGCCGCGCTCCTGGCCCAGGCAATGCCCGACATCAAGCGCTACGTGCGTATGCGGTGCATGTGACGGCACCGGGCTCCGCAGCGGAGCCGGGCTGCACCGAATGACGTACCTGGCACTCGGCGTCGGCGAGCCGACCCGATGGCGACGGCCACCCCCGGTCTAATGACGCGGGCAGGACGGAGACCCATGCACGAGATGTCCATCGCCATGGCCGTCGTCGGCCAGGTGGAAGAAGCGGCCCGGCCCGATGGCGCCGTCGGCGTCACATCCGTCCGGCTCCAGGTCGGCGAACTGGCCGGAGTGGTACCGGACGCACTGTCCTTCTGCTTCGAACTGGCCTGTGCCGGGACCGTGCTGGAAGGCGCGGAGCTGATCGTCGACTCCGTACGGGCGAGAGCGCGCTGCGCGCCCTGTGCGGACGAATGGGCGGTCGGAATGCCACCGGTGCTGTGCTGCCCCGCATGCGGCGAAGCGACCGCGGAGCTGCTCTCGGGCCGCGAACTCCAGATCGCCGACGTCCACTGGGACGACGGCCCCGCGCACGGACACAACCGTGAACCGATTTCCGAGGAGCGCTGAACCATGTGCCGTGTGGTCGATCTGCAGCAGGCGGTACTCGCGAAGAACGACACGACCGCGCAGCACCTGCGCACCGAACTCGCCCGCCGCGGCACAGCGGTGGTCAATCTGCTCTCCAGCCCGGGGAGCGGGAAGACGGCGCTGCTCGAACGCGAACTGGTGCTGGCCCGTGAGACGGGCGTCCCCGTCGCGGCGCTGACCGCCGATCTGGCCACCGAGAACGACGCCACGCGCCTGGCCCGCTCCGGAGCCCCGGTCAAGCAGGTGCTCACCGACGGGCTCTGCCACCTGGAGGCCCACATGCTGAGCGGGCATCTGGACGGATGGCTGCCCGAGGACACCCGGCTCCTGTTCGTGGAGAACGTCGGCAACCTGGTCTGCCCTGCCTCGTACGACCTCGGCGAAACACTGAGGGTCGTCCTCGCCTCGGTCACCGAGGGCGAGGACAAGCCTCTGAAGTACCCCACCGCCTTCGGGCTCGCCCACCTCGTCCTCGTCACCAAGGCGGACATCGCCGAGGCGGTGGGGTTCGACGAGGACGCGTTCCGCGCCCATGTCGAGCAGGTCAACCCCGGGGTGCAGGTGCTCCTCACCTCCGCCCGGAGCGGAGCGGGCGTCGGGGCGCTCCTCGACCGGGCGCTGGACGCCGCGAACGGGGCCCCGGTCCACCGGCCCGTCATGGCCCGGCAGCACCCTTCTCCCCACACCCACGCACACGCACACACGGAGCACGACGCGGACGGCCGGGACCGGCCCCGCACGCATGCCGGTCGGGGCGAGCAGGCCGCCGCACCGGGTGCGTCCGGCGCCGCGGCGCAGACCCGCGCGTGACGGCGTCACGGTCCGGCCGGGCCCCGGGCGAGCCGACGCAACGTCGCCGGGTCACGGTGCGAGGAGTCGTCCAGGGCGTCGGATTCCGGCCCTATGTCTACACGCGCGCTCTCGCGATGGGCCTGGCCGGACATGTCACCAACACTCCCGAGGGCGTCGTCGCGGAAGTCGAGGGATCACCCGCTGTCGTGGCCCTGTTCTGCGAAGGGATCGCGACGGACGCGCCGCCCATGGCCGTCCTCGAATCCGTCGAGCACCGGGAGGTCCCCGCCGCGGGCGGCACCGGCTTCACCATCATCACCTCCCGCACCGGCGGACCCTCCCGCACACTGGTTCCGCCGGACATGGCCACCTGCGCCGACTGCCTCGCCGAACTGGCCGACCCCGCGGACCGGCGCCATCGGCACCCCTTCATCACCTGCACCAACTGCGGTCCGAGATTCACCATCGTCACGGGGCTGCCGTACGACCGGGCGCACACCACCATGGCCGACTTCCCCATGTGCGGCGACTGCGCCCGTGAGTACGCGGACCCGGCCGACCGCCGCTTCCATGCCCAGCCGGTCGCCTGCCTCCGCTGCGGACCCCGGCTCGACCTGTTGGTGCCACACCCCGACCCGGGCACGCACCCGCGACGCACCCACGCCGCGGACCCGGTCGCCGAGGTCCGCGAACTCCTGTCCCGCGGCGCGATCGTCGCCGTGAAGGGCCTCGGCGGATACCACCTCGCCTGTGACGCGACCAACCCCCTGGCCGTGGCCGAGCTGCGCCGTCGCAAGGCGCGTGGCGACAAACCGTTCGCCCTCATGGCCCGCGGCGTCGACGACATCGAACACGTCGTTCGTGCGAGCGCCGCAGAGCGGGCCCTGCTCACCGACGTCGCCCGGCCGATCGTCCTGCTGCGGCGCCGAGCCCGCGCCGCCGCCGTGCCGGGCGCTCCGGTCCCGTCGGACAACGTCGCCCCGGGCAGCCCCGACCTCGGTGTCATGCTCGCCTACACCCCCCTGCACCACCTGCTCCTCGGCCTGCCCGGCGACCCGGCGGGGCCACGCCTGCTCGTCATGACCAGCGGCAACGTGGCCGGGGAACCGATCGTCACCGACGACGCCGAAGCACTGGAGCGGCTCGGCGGCCTGGCAGACGCCTGGCTGACCCACGACCGCCCGATCAGGGTCCCGTGCGACGACTCCGTCGTCCGTGTCTGCGACGGGGAACTGCTGACCGTACGCCGCTCACGCGGCTACGCCCCGCGGCCCGTCGAACTCCCCTTCCCGGTACCGGCGGTCCTCGCCGCCGGGGGCGATCTCAAGAACGTCCTCTGTCTGGCGGAGGGACGCAGAGCCTGGCTGTCCGCCCACATCGGTGACATGGACGACCTCGCCACACAGCACGCCTTCGAGCACGCTGCGCAACAACTGGAGAGCCTCACCGGCGTGCGGCCCGGAACTCTGGCCGTCGACCGCCATCCCCGATACCGCTCGGGACAGTTGACCCGGCGCCTGGCCGGAGAACGGCCGGTCGTGAGCGTCCAGCACCACCACGCCCACATCGCCTCCACGATGGCCGAGCACGGCCTGGACGGCAGCCGACGGGTGATCGGCGTCGCGTTCGACGGAACCGGCTACGGCGACGACGGAGCCGTGTGGGGCGGAGAGATTCTGTTGGCGGACTACGACGGATATCACCGGTTCGGGCATCTCGCGTACGTTCCTCTGCCGGGCGGTGACGCCTCCGTGCGGCGTCCCTACCGCATGGCCCTGGCCCATCTGCACGCGGCGGGGATCGGTTGGGCCCGGGATCTGCCGTGCACGATGGCCTGCCCCTCCGATGAACTTGGGCCGCTGGAAGCACAGTTGGGGCGGCGTCTGCACTGCGTTCCCACCTCCAGCATGGGCCGGCTGTTCGACGCGGTCTCCTCCCTCACGGGTATCTGCCACCGGGTCGGATACGAAGCCCAGGCCGCCATCGAACTCGAAACGGCCGCGCTCCGCGCGGCCGGCGGCCACCACGAGGGATACGGCTTCGCTCTGCGGGCTCCCGACCCGGGCAGCGGGGAGGCGTTGATCGCCGACCCCGCGCCCGTACTTTCGGCCGTGGTCGACGATGTGCGCGCGGGCGCCGACCCAGGGGTCGTCGCGGCGCGCTTCCACGCCGCGGTCGCCGCACTCGTCCGCAGAATCTGTGTTCTCGCGCGTGAGCAGTACGGCCTGGACACCGTGGCCCTCACCGGCGGAGTGTTCGCCAACACCCTGCTCTCCTCGGAATGCGCCCGCACGCTTCGCGGACAAGGCTTCATCGTCCTGCGTCACCACCGGGTCCCTCCGAACGACGGAGGACTGGCGCTGGGGCAGGTGCTGATCGCCGCGCGGAGCCGGGACCCGCGAACACCCGACGGCCGCTCAACCCCGGCCAGGGAGACCGAAGCCACCCACTGACGGCGTGTCCCGGCAGGGCCGGGCAGGTGACCAACCACAGCGAGGAGGAGCCATGTGCCTGGCGGTGCCCGGCAGAGTGCTGGAGATCGAGGAGCGGGACGGTACCCGCATGGCCACCGTCGATTTCGGCGGAGTGGTCAAGGAGGCGTGTCTGGAGTATCTGCCGGACCTCCGGGTCGGCGACTACGCCATCGTCCACGTGGGGTTCGCCCTGCAGAAGCTGGACGAGCAATCGGCCCGGCAGACCCTGGAGCTCTTCGCCGAACTCGGCTTGCTGCAAGAGGAGTTCGGTGACCCGTGGGAAATGGCGGCCGAGGCGGGCGGAGCCCCGCTGCCCGGTTCCGGCGAGACACCGCAGGAGGCGCGGCAGTGAAGTACATCGACGAGTTCCAGAACCCCGAACTGGCCCGGCGGCTGCTCGACGAGATCCACTCCACCGTGACCAGGCCGTGGGCCCTGATGGAGGTATGCGGCGGTCAGACCCACACCATCATCCGGCACGGAATCGATCAACTCCTGCCGGATCAGGTGGAATTGATTCATGGACCGGGTTGCCCGGTGTGCGTGACCCCGCTGGAGGTCATCGACAAGGCAC
The DNA here is from genome assembly GCF_044754145.1 of Streptomyces sp. NPDC093149. Classification (NCBI taxonomy): domain Bacteria; kingdom Bacillati; phylum Actinomycetota; class Actinomycetes; order Kitasatosporales; family Streptomycetaceae; genus Streptomyces; species Streptomyces sp. NPDC093149. Next base: position 361,199 of record NZ_JBIVON010000008.1, on the reverse strand, counting down.
TGGAGATCGCCTCCCGTCCGGAGGTGATTTTCTGTTCCTTCGGCGACATGCTCCGCGTCCCCGGAACCGGCCGTGACCTCTTCCGGGTCCGCGGTGAGGGCGGCGACGTGCGCGTCGTCTACTCACCGCTCGACGCGTTGAAGATCGCCCAGCAGAACCCGGACCGGGAGGTCGTGTTCTTCGGAATCGGCTTCGAGACCACCGCCCCTCCCAACGCGATGACGGTCCATCAGGCGCGCAGGCTCGGCATCCGCAACTTCAGCCTGCTGGTGTCCCATGTCAGGGTGCCTCCGGCGATCGAGGCGATCATGAGGTCGCCGGACTGCCGGGTGCAGGCCTTTCTGGCCGCGGGGCATGTGTGCAGTGTGATGGGAGTGGGCGAGTATCCCGCACTGGCCGAACGATTCCGTGTCCCGATCGTGGTGACCGGGTTCGAACCGCTGGACATCCTGGAAGGGGTACGCCGGACCGTGGTCCAGCTGGAACGCGGCGAACACACCGTGGAGAACGCCTACCCGCGCGCCGTGCGCCCCGAGGGCAACCCGGCCGCGCTGAGCATGCTGGAGGACGTCTTCGAGGTGACCGACCGGGCCTGGCGCGGCATCGGCGTCATCCCCGACAGCGGCTGGCGGCTCTCCCCGCGCTATCGGGACCACGACGCGGAGTACCGCTTCTCGGTGACCGGGATCAACACCCGCGAACCCGCGCAGTGCCGCAGTGGAGAGGTGCTGCAGGGCTTGCTGAAGCCGCATGAATGCGAGGCGTTCGGCACCACCTGTACCCCTCGCACCCCACTCGGAGCCACCATGGTCTCCAGCGAGGGCGCATGCGCCGCGTACTACCTCTACCGGCGGCTGGACCTTGACAAGACGGTGCCTGTGGAGGCGATCCCCGTTGTCTGACACCATCGAGACATCCACGCGCGGCGCCGCGACGGCAGCCGCCTCCGGCGTCCCGCTGCCCGATCCCACGGCATGGACGTGTCCGGCCCCGCTCCGTGACCACCCGCGCATCGTGATGGGGCACGGAGGTGGCGGCGCCCTCTCCGCGGAACTCGTCCAGCACATCTTCGCCCCCGCCTTCGGCGGCGAGACGCTCGCGCAGATGGGCGATGCGGCGTCCGTGCGGCTGGGTGGCGCCCGCCTCGCGTTCTCCACCGACACCTTCGTGGTGCGGCCGCTGTTCTTCCCCGGCGGCAGCATCGGCGATCTCGCGGTCAACGGCACCGTCAACGACCTGGCCATGAGCGGTGCGCGGGCCGCCTATCTGTCCTGCGGATACATCCTGGAGGAGGGCGTCGAGCTCTCCGTCGTGGCGCGCGTCGCCGACGCCTTCGGTGCGGCCGCGCGCCACGCGGGCGTCGAGGTGGTGACGGGGGACACCAAGGTGGTCGAGGCCGGTCACGGAGACGGCATCTTCATCAACACCGCCGGCATCGGCCTCATCCCGGCCGGCGTCGACCTGCGTCCGCAGCGGGTCGAACCGGGCGACGTCGTGATCGTCAGCGGGGCGGTCGGCGTCCACGGCGTGGCCATCATGAGCGTACGCGAGGGCCTGGAGTTCGGGGTCGAGATCGAGAGCGACTGCGCCGCCCTGGGCGGGCTCGTGGAGGCCATGCTCGCGGTCACCCCCGAGCTGCACGTACTGCGCGACCCCACGCGTGGAGGGCTCGCCGCCTCCCTCAACGAGATCGCGACGGCCTCGGGCACCGGAGTCGTGATCCAGGAGCGGGCCGTTCCCGTCCCTCCGCCGGTGGCCAATGCCTGCGCCGTCCTGGGGCTCGACCCGATGTACGTCGCCAACGAGGGAAAGCTGGTGGCGTTCGTCCCGCGCGAAAGCGCCGACGCGGTCCTGGAGGCGATGCGCGCGCATCCGCTGGGACGGGACGCGGCCGTGATCGGCGAGGCGGTGGGGGACCACCCCGGCATGGTGGTGGCCCGCACCGGGCTGGGCGGCACCCGAGTGGTCGACCTGCCGGTCGGGGAACAGCTGCCGCGGATCTGCTGACGGCCGTGTCACGCCGTGCGGGGCCGACGTCCCGCACGGCGTGCCGTCCGCAGCGGAGCCGAACCGGCCAAATCGAATGGCCGACCGCGCCCCGCGCGCGGTCGGCCACCGAGGCGTATGTCCGTCATCGCTGGTTTCGGCAGTGCGAGGGCGAGACGGCTCGGAGGCGTCAAGCGCTCTTCTCGCCAAGCGCCACAAGGGGCCGGGGGCGAGGGCGTGGTGGCACCGGGGGGTGCATGCCTAAGGTCTGAGTGCGCGTAGCGAAGCAGTCCGGTCGAACCACGGAAAAGGTCCACGACGCATCGCCCAGGGGGAAGCAGTGCCGCGTGTCGAACCCGTTCTCGAACGGGCCCTGCGTAGGACTCCCTTACTTCACCTGGACGTCGCCCACCGGGGCCGGACGCGGCGTCTGGGACTGAAACTGGAGGAGAGCGGCCCCACCGGATCGGTGAAGGACCGCAGCGCTGTGGGGTTGTTACAGGCACTCCACGACGAACGGCCCTTCACCCCGGGCACCGTGGTGGTGGAATCCACCTCCGGCAACCTCGGCCTGGCTCTGGCCCGGCTGCTGCCCTCGATCGACTGTGTCTTCCTCGCGGTGGTCGACCTGAAGACCCCGCATGCCACCCGCAGAACACTCATCGACCGGGGTGCCCGGGTGATCGTCGTCGACGAACCCGACGGCCAGGGCGGCTACTTGCTGAGCCGACTGCGCAGGGTGGGCGAACTGTGCGCCCAGAACCCCGCATACCGCTGGCCCAACCAGTACGAGAACTGGGCCTCGCCCGACATCCATCGCCGCACCACCGGCCCCGAGATCACCGAGCAGACCGGCCCGGAGCTCGGCGCGGTGTACGTACCGGTCTCCACGGGCGGCACCCTGGCCGGCATCAGCGCGCATCTGCGCGAGCGCCGGCCCGATGTCGCCGCGGTCGCGGTGGACGTACGCGGCTCGCTCGCCGTCGCGGGCAGCGCCGGGCGCCGCCTGATACCCGGCATAGGGGCCAGCCGGCCGTCGGCCTTCCTCCAGGGGCCGCACAGCTACGACCGTACCGTGCACGTCGACGACATCGAGGCGATCGCCGTCTGCCGCATCCTCGCCGAGGACGTGGGACTCGTCCTCGGGGGTTCCAGCGGCTGTGTCGTACGCGCGCTGCTGACCGACCTGGAGAACGACCGCACGGACGGCCGGCTCCCGGTGTGCCTGGCCGCCGACGGCGGCCGCAAGTACCGCGACACCCTCTACTCCGACGACTGGGCGACCGAGCAGGGCATCGTCAGGGAGATCAACGCCGCCGTGAACCAACTGCGCAGCGAAGGACTCTTCTTCGACCGAAAGCACCAGGAGCACTGACCATGGGCACGAGCACCACCCTCGACCGGAGCCGGACGGGGACCGGCTACCGGCAGTTCCTGCCACTGGTCCAGGGCGCCACGCTGATCGAGTGGACCGGTACGGGACTGTTCCTCGCCGTCTCGACGATCTACTTCGTCAAGGTCGCCCATCTCAGCACCTCGTCCGTCGGCACCGGCCTGACCATCGGCGGAGCCGTCGCCGTAGCCGCCGCCGTGCCCATCGCCCGGGTCGCCGGACGCTTCGGGCCGAAGCCCGTACTGATCGCCGTGATGCTGCTCCGCGCGCTGGCCACCGTCGGCTATCTGTGGGTGGACGGCTGGTGGAGCTTTCTCCTCGTGGTCGCCGTCATCGCCGTCACCGAGCAGTCCTCGCCACCACTCGTGCAGTCGTACGTCGGGGCGCGGGCCCCCGAGAGCCTGCGCGCGAAGGTGATGGCCGTACAGCGCACCGTCGTCAACCTCGGCATCAGCCTCGGCGGACTGATCGCCGGAGTCGCCCTCGGTTCCGGAGCGCCCGGAGCGTTCCGGCCGCTGCTGATCGGCGGCGCAGTCGCCTATGTCGTGGTGGCCGCGGTGTACGCCACCGCGCGGGGCGAGGAGGCCGCGACCGCCGTCGGGAGCGCCCATGTCTCGGAGCTGCTCAAGGACCGCCGGCTGCTGGGCTTCACCGCGTACAACGCGCTGGTGTCGCTGTGGATGCCGGTACTCAACGTGGCCTTCCCGCTCTGGCTCGTCACCGAGACCGACGTACCGGAGCGCTACGTCGGCATCCTCTACGCCGTCAACACCGTGCTGTGCATCGCCCTCCAGTATCCGCTCAACCGCTGCTACAGCACGACGCGCCGGGCGTGGTACTCGTACGCGAGTGCCACGCTGCTGCTCGCCCTCGGTGCCCTGGCCTTCGCCGCCGCGCCGGGCTTCGGGGCGCGGGAGGCACTGCTGGTGCTCGGCGCCGCCGTCGTCCTTCTGACGTTCGCCGAACTGCTCCAGGTCGGCGCCTCCTGGACACTCTCCTTCGACCTGGCACCGGAGCGGGCACGCAGCGCCTATCTGGTGCTGTTCAACACCAGCCGGACGGTCGCCAACCGGGTGGCCGGCCCGGTGCTGATGACCGGCGTCGTGCTCGCCCTCGGCACGGCCGGCTGGATCGCGCTCGCCTGCGTACTGCTCCTCGGCGCGCTCGTCCCCCTCGTGATGCTGCGCGGGCCGCGAGGCACCAGCGGCTGAAGCGCCCCGTCCGGACCGCCCGACCACCCACGATTCCCTCGTCAAGGAGCCCCGACCGCCATGGACTTCGAGCACTACCCCGACAGCCACTTCCGCTATCTGACCCGTGCGGACGTCATCGAGGCGGCCCGCGACGTGGACATCGTGACGGCGGTGGCCGAGGCGCTCACGCTGCACTCCGCCGGCCAGTCCGTCCTTCCCGAGGAGGCGTATCTCGGCTGGACCACCCCGCAGGGCGACTCGGCCCGGCTGCTGGCCATGCCCGGGGCCCTGACACAGGTCGGCAGGCCACCGGTCATCGGCATGAAGACCATCAACGCCTCGCTGGGCAACCCGGGCCGCGGCATACCGCGTTCCCAGGGATTCACCCTGCTCCTGGACCCGGAGACCGCCCGCCCCCTCGCGTTGATGGAGGCCGCGTACATCAGCGCGATGCGGACCGTGGCGGTGACCGCGCTCGCCGCACGCCACCTGGCCGTTCCGCAACCGCGGCAGCTGGCTCTCCTCGGCTGCGGCGCGCTCGCACAGGCGCATGTCTCACTGCTGCTGCGCACCGTGCCGTCGCTCCGCCGAATAGCCCTGTACGACGTGGCACCCGACCGTGCGAAGTCCGTCGCCGAGTACATCGCGTCGCTCCCCGGAGCCGACGCGATCGAGACGGTGCTCGCCGACGGTCCACGGGCAGCCGTGCGCGACGCCGAACTCGTGGTGCCCGTCACGACGGTGACGCAGGGATACATCGAGCCCGACTGGCTGCGGCCGGGAGCACTCGTCTGCCACGTCTCGCTGGACGACCTCACCGAGGCGGCCGTGCTCTCGGCCGGCACGGTGATCGTCGACGACTGGAGCCTGGTCCGTGACGACCCGCGCCGACTGCTGGGCCGGATGCACCGGGCGGGCACCCTGCTCGGACCCGACGGCACCCCGCGAGAAGGCGTCACCGCGCGACCCGGCGCCCGTCGCGTCGACGGCACGCTCGGCGATGTGCTGACCGGCCGGCACCCGGGCCGACGGGACCCGGACGAGATCGTGATCAGCAACCCGTTCGGTATGTCGATCCTCGATGTCGCCGTCGCCGACCACATCCGTGCCCGCGCCGAAACCGCCGGTCTGGGCTCCAGGCTCACTCTCTGAGGGGGATCCGCATGACGATCGATCGATACGTCCAGGAGATCAACCGCACCATGTGGTCGTACGGCGAGTACCGGCATGTCGCCGATCTGCTGCGGCCCGGGGCCGAGGAGCTGGTCGACCGGCTCGCCCCCGCACCGGACACCCGTCATCTCGACGTCGCCACCGGAAACGGCAACGTCGCACTGCTGTCCGCTCTGCGCGGCTGTGTCGTCACCGGGCTGGACCTGACCGACGAGTTCTTCCCCGACGCGCGTGAGCGGTTCTCGAAGGCCGGTGTCGAGGTGGAGCTGCACTGCGGTGATGCACAGGAACTCCCCTTCCCCGACGCCGCGTTCGACCTGGTGACGTCCACCTACGGGATCCAGTTCGCACCGGACCACGCCGCGGCCGCCGGTGAGATGGCCCGAGTGCTTCGGCCCGGCGGCCGGATCGGCATGTGCAACTGGACGGCACGCAGCTGGACGGCGCACTTCCAGGAGATCCTCTCGGCCTACTTCCCCTCGCCCAACGGCCACCAGGGCCAGCCCATGCTGTGGGGCTCGCCGGACCATCTCGCCGAACTGCTCGGCCCCGGATTCACGATCACGTCCGAACGCCGTGAACTGTTCTACCCGTTCGGTACGGCCGAGGACCTCGTCGCCTTCTTCGAGAACTGCTTCGGGCCCTGCATCGCGGCGAAGAACACCATCTCGCCGCCCTCGCGCTGGAAGGAACTGAGGGCGGAGATGGTCGAGATGACCGAGGGCTTCCACACCACCGAAGGCCGGGGCACGGGCGTGCCCGTCGAGTACCTGCTCGTCGTGGCGGAGAAGAAGGGGGCCCGGTGACCGGCCTGCCCGAGCACTACCCGAAGCTCCCGCTGGCCGAAGGAGCGCGGGAGCGGGCCCTCGCCGCGGCGCTGACCCGCAGCGAGCCGTACGAGCTGCGCGAAGGAGTCCACGCGTACGTCGACCGGCATGCGGCCACGCACCCGGACCGCACAGCGATCGACGACGGCGAAGTCTCCCTGAGCTACGCCGAGCTGGCGGACCGCATGCACGGCACCGCCGCGCAGCTGGCCGCCGCCGGGGTCGCGGCCGGACAGATCGTCGCGGTCGGCGGCCGACGCGGCGGTGACGTCGTCACCGCCTTTCTCGCGCTGGAGCTGCTGGGCGCCGTCTATCTGCCGGTGGACGCCGGGTGGCCCGCCGCCCGCGTCGAGTCCCTGCTCACCGACAGCGGAGCCGTCCTGCTGCTGACCACCGGCGGACCGGCGGCCGGCGGCGAAATGGTCAAGGGAGCGCGCGCGGCCGAAGTCCCCACCGCGGCGCCGCGACCGATTGACCCTCCGTACACCCGGACCGCCCCGCTCGCACGTGACGAGGTGCGCTACGTCCTCTACACCTCGGGATCGACCGGCCGTCCCAAGGCCGCGATCGTCGAACACCAGGGGATGCTCAACCATCTGTGGGCCAAGATCGACGACCTCGGGCTGACCGCGGACGACCGGCTGGCACAGACCGCGCCCCTGGGCTTCGACATCTCCGTCTGGCAGATGCTCGCCCCCCTGCTCGTCGGCGGCCGCGTCCAGGTCTTCGGCGACGAACAGGCACAGGACGGCGCGCTGCTGCTGGAAGGGTTGCGCAGCCGCCGAACAACGGTGCTGGAAACCGTACCCACCCTGATCCGCTTCCTGCTCGACGCCCACGAGGGCTCGGGCACGAGGCCCGGTGCGCTGCGCTGGATGATCGCCACCGGTGAGGAGCTGCCGCCGGCTCTCGCCGGACGGTGGCACGACGCCATGCCCGGCATCGGGCTGCTCAACGCCTACGGCCCCACCGAGTGTTCGGACGATGTCACCCATGCCGTGCTCGGCCCACCGGCCGCCGGGGTCCGCCACCTGCCGATCGGCTCGCCCATCGGGAACGCCGAACTGTACGTGCTGCGCGCCGAGGAGGGGGAGTGGCACGCCTGCGCGCACGGGGAGACCGGCGAACTGTTCGTCGGAGGAATCGTCGTGGGCCGCGGCTACCTCGGTGATCCGGAGCGTACCGCCCTCGCCTTCTTCACCGACCCCTTCGACGACCGCGGGGGACGCCTCTATCGCACCGGGGACGCCGTACGCGTACTGCCGGACGGCGGGCTGGAGTACCTGGGCCGGGTCGACCGGCAGGTGAAGCTCGGCGGCGTGCGCATGGAGCTCGCCGAGATCGAAGCGGTGCTCGGCGGCCACCCCGGCATCGCCGCCTGCGCCGTCACCCTCCACACCCCCGAGGACGCGGGCGCCCTCGTCGCCCGCGAGAGCGCCCACGCCCCCGCCGCCGCACAGCCGCCGCGGCTCGTCGCGTACGTCACCGCCAGCGGGGACGAGGTGGCCGAGGAGGCCCTCCGCGCCCATCTCGCCGAACGGCTCCCCGCGCCGATGGTCCCGCACACCTTCGTCGTACTGCCCCGGCTCCCGCTCACCCGCAACGGCAAGACGGACTACAAGGCGCTCCCCGCACCACCGCGCCGTACCCGCCCCGACAGCCGTCCGTACACGGCACCGCGCGGCGAGGCGGAGACCGCCGTCGCGGCCCTGATCGCCGAGCTCCTCGGCACCGGGCGCGTCGGCCGGGACGATGCGTTCCTGGAGCTGGGCGGTGACTCGCTGCTCGCCATGCGGCTCGTCGCGGCACTGCGCGCGAAGGGGTCGGTGGCCGGTCTGCGCGACGTGCTGCGCGACGGCAGCCCCGCCGCACTCGCCGCGCTCGGTGGCCATTGCCCTGAGCGGGCCGCCGACGTCCGACCTGAGCGGGCCCCGGGCGCCCCCCGGACCAGGCCGCTCACCCCGCAGCAGGCCGGGGTGTACTTCCACTGGCGCCTCGACCCGCTCAGCCCCTACTACAGCTACCAGGGCTCCCTGGAACTGGACGGTCCGCTGGACGTGACACGGCTGGCACGGGCCTGGCACCTGCTGCTGGCCGAGAACCCGCTGCTCCTCGCCCGGTTCGCCGAGACCGACGGGGCGGGCGGGCAGGAAGTGGTGCACCACTACCCGCACTGGGACGTACCGCTGCCCGTACAGGCCCGGGACATCACCCCCGAAGGGTTTCGCGCGGTGGCGGCCGAGGAAGCGGCAAGACCCTTCGACCTCCTCGCCGAACCCGCCCTGCGCACCGAGCTGTTCCGACTGCCGGGCGGGCAGCACCGGCTGCTCGTCACCATGCATGAACTGCTCCTCGACGGCTGGGGCGCGACCGTGCTCTTCCAACGGCTCGCCGGACTGTACGAACGGCAGCCGCCACAACCCGACCCGGAGCGCGCCACCCGGTACGACCGCTATCTCGACCACCTGGAGGGGCACCTGGCCACCGAGGAGGTCGCCGAGGCGGGGGAGTACTGGCTGCGCCGGCTCGCGGGCGATCTGCCGGCACTGCAGATCGCGCAGAAGCAGCGGCCCGCCACCCCCACCTACCGGGGCGCGATCACCGAGACGGTCCTCGACGAGCAGCTGTCCCGGCGGCTGCGGGACACCGCGCTGTCCGCCTCCGCGACGGCGTTCGTGCCGTTGCTGGCCGCCTACGCACTGGCCCTGAGCTACTACGGCGACGCCGACGAAGTGATCGTCGGCGCGCCGATGGCGGGCCGGGAGCGGCCGGAAGCCGCCGAGGTCCCGGCGTTCGTGCTCGCCATGCTGCCGCTGCGCCTGCGCGTCGAACCGGCGGCGACGCTCACGGAGTTCACCGCGCAGGTGCGGGAGACGGTGTACGACGCCTACGCCGCGGCGGAACACCCCTTCGGCTGGACACTGCGACGGCTTCCGGCCGCCGCGCGCAGCTCCTCGGCGACACCGGTCTTCCAGACCATGCTCAACATGCTGCCGTACCCGGCCCGCGCCACCGCGGCGGCGGGCGTCGCCTTCCGCTTCGTCGAGCTGGACACCGGCTACACCAAGTACGACTGCGCGCTGTACGTCCAGCCGCACGGCCCCGGCCGGCTGCTGCTGCAGTACGCGTACCAGCAGGAACTGCTCGACGCCCCGGCCGCCCGCAACGTACTGGAATCCACGCTGATCGCGCTGCGGGCCCTGACCGACCCGGAGCGCGCGGGGCACACCACCATCCGTTCCCTCGATCTGCTGCCCGGAGACGATCAACGATGACGACGCCGACCCTGCTGGAACGCTTCGCCGAGCAGGTGGCGGCCCACCCCCGGGCCGTAGCCCTGCGCCACACCGGCACCAGCCTCACCTACCGCGAACTCGACGAGTGGAGCGGCCGACTGGCCGCCCGGCTCGCCGCCAGGGGCACCGGCCCCGGCACACTGGTGGCACTCGCCGCCCAGCGCGGCCCGGCAGCCGTCGCCGGGGTCCTCGCCGTACTGAAGACGGGCGCCGCCTATCTCGGACTCGACCCCGCGATACCCGTACGACGACAGCGCCGGATGGTCGAGGAGACCGGACCGCACTGCGTGCTGGCCGAGCCCGGCCTCGACCAGTTCCCGACACTGGACGCCCCCCGCGTCACGCTCGCGCCCCTCACGGAGGGACCGCTGCACCAGAGCCCCGAGCAGGAGCCCGACGAGGACGCGCTGTTCCATGTCGTCTACACCTCCGGGACGACCGGAAACCCCAAGGGCGTACGCATCAGCAGGCGTTCGGTCCGCGGGCGGCTGGAGTGGATGTGGCAGGACCATCCGTTCCCCGAGGGCTCGGTGCTGGCCGTCCAGAAGTCCCTGGCTCTGGTCGCCTCGCCGTGGGAACTGCTCGGCGGGCTGCTCAAAGGCATCCCGTCCGTCGTGCTCGGCACCGATGAGCTCCTCGACCCGGTGCTGTTCGCGTCCGCCGTCGAGCAGGAGCGGATCACCCATCTCTTCCTGACCCCGCAGCTGATCGCCGGGCTGCTGGAGGAGAGTGCGAAACGCCCCGGCGGACACCGGCCCGTACTGGTCACCAGCGGCGCCGACACCCTGCCGGTGGACACGGTCCTGCGCTTCCGCGAGGTCTGGCCCGACGCCACACTCCTGAACCTGTACGGCATGACCGAGACCGCCTCCAACGTCGCCGCGTACGACACCGCCCTCCTGCCCGCGGACGCCGAACGTGTCCCCGTCGGCAGCCCCGTGGCGGGTGCCGTGCTCTCGGTCCGCGACCGGCTCGGCCGACGGCTGCCGCCCGGCGTGACGGGCGAGGTGTGGGTCTCCGGTCCGCCGCTCGCCCTCGGCTATCTCGGCGGTGACGGCGAGGACCGCTTCACCATGGACGACGACGGCGTCCTTCACTACCGTACGGGGGATCGTGGCCGCCAACTCCCCGATGGCGTAATGGAGATGACCGGGCGCGCCGACAACCAGATCAAGATACGGGGCTACCGCGTCGAGCTGGAGGAGATCGAGGCCACCCTGCGCAAGGCGCCGGACGTCACCGACGCGGGGGCGTACACGGAGACCGAGCGGGGCGAGACACGCATCGTCGCCTGCTTCACGGCCGACGAGGAGACAGGTCCCGCCGCACTGCGCGGCTACCTGCGCGACCGGCTCCCCGACTACATGCTTCCCGCCCGCATCCAGCAGCTCGCCCGGCTCCCGCTGACCACCAACGGCAAGCTCGACCGGACCGCCCTGCGCACACTCGTGAAGAACGCCGGGCAGGAACGGACGGCCGGATTCGCTCCGTCCGACGCCACCGAAGCAGCTGTCGCCGCACTCTGGCAGGAACTGCTCGGCGCCCCACCGGCCTCGGCGGACCAGAACTTCTTCGACGCCGGAGGCCACTCCCTGCTCGCCGTACGGCTCGCCAACCGGCTGGCGAGCACGGCGGGCCGACGCGTCCCCCTGCGCCGCATCCTCGGCGCACCCACCGTCACCGCGATCGCCGCGCTGTGCCGCGAGATCCAGCAGGAGGAACAGGCATGAACGTGCCATGGCTGAACATGACGGGCGAAGAGCCGCCGCCGGGCCGGGACGGCACTCTCGTCGTCTGCTTCGCACCCACCGGCGCCCACGGTTCGACATTCGCGAGCTGGCGGGGCCGGTTGCCCGAGGACACCGCACTCGCGCTGATCACACCGCCGGGCCGCGGCACCCGGGTCGACGAGGAACCCGTCACCGACATGGCCGCCTACGCCGATGCGGTGGCGGCCGAGGTGCGGGCGTCGCGCGGCGGGCGGCGACTGGTGCTGGTCGGTGTGAGCCTCGGCGCGCTGCTGGCGTACGAGACGTGCTGTCGGCTGCTCGACGCCGGAGTGCCGGTCGCGCGGCTGTGCGCGGTGGCCGGACAGTGTCCCGGCGACTTCCACGGCGACGGCGGCGAGGTGACGGTGGAGGACGCCCACGCCTTCGTCACCGGGACCGGACTGACCGACCCGGAGCTGCTGGCGGATCCCGACTTCGAGGAGGTGCTGCTGCCGCCCGTCATCGCCGATCTGCGGCTGGCCGCGGGCTACGACGGCGGCCGGACTCCCGTACCGCACGTCGAGTTGCGCGCGGTGTGGGCCACCGACGACCCGCACGTGCCCGAAGTCACCGTACGGCGTTGGGCCGACTGGACGCGTGCCGAGTGCACCGCGCGGTCCGTCGAGGGCGGTCACTACGCCCACCAGGAGAACCCGGCAGCGGTCATATCCGCCTGCCTGGACGGTCTGCCCACGACCCGGCCCTCACGCCGCTCCGTGCTCGGCGCCGGTGCGACGGCCGTCGCGGGCACGATGCTGGGGCTCGGCGCGATCGCGTCGGGATCACCCAGAGCATCGGCGTCCGCGCCGGCAGCGGGGGGCGGCGTCACCTTCGACGGGGATCCCACCGACCCCGTGGGCCTCGCCGTGGCGATGATCCGGCAGAACACCAGCAACCCCGGAGACGGCGCACTCACGCTGCCCTTCGCCCGGATGCTCCAGGACATCTTCCGCGCGGCCGGGGTCGGCACCGAGATCGTGCCCACCCCGAAGGAGGGAAACGTCCACTTCTTCGCCCGCGTACCGGCCGGCGGACCGACCCGGAAGAAGCCGCTGGTCCTCCTCGGCCACTCCGACGTCGTCCCCGCCATCGGCGACAAGTGGACGACGGACCCCTTCGCCGGAGACATCCAGGACGGCAAGCTGTACGGCCGCGGTTCCCTCGACATGAAGGGCGTCAACGCCGCCTTCGTCGCCGCTCTGCTGCGTCATGTGCGCGAAGGCGCGGCCTTCGACCGCGACATCGTCCTCTGGTCCGACTGCGACGAGGAACAGGGACCCTACGGGGTGCGCTGGTTCCTCGCGGAGCATCCCGGAAGGATCGAGGCGAGCGCGGTCGTCACCGAGGGCGGCTGGGTGCTCAACCAACGCGACGGCCGGACCCCCATGATCGCCTCGCTCACCTGCAACGACAAACGCTCCCTGCTGCTGCGCCTGGAGACCTCCTCGTACGCCACCCACACGTCCAAACCGTTCACCGGGCAGGCCGTGATCCGGCTCGGCGAGGTGCTGGAGCAACTGGGGGACTGGCGCGCCCACATCCGTCCCAACGCACTGTCCCGGCAGTACTTCGCCGAACTCGCCGAGGCCACCACCGACCGGCCGCTCGCCGAAGCGGTGCGCGAGATGCTCGATGCCCGTACGGAACAGCGACGGGACCGGGCCGGTGAAGCGGTGGTACGGCTCAGCGACACCCCGGAACTGCACAACGCGATGCTGCGGACCACGCTCGCCTTCACCTCCGCGCAGTCCGGCTACTACCCGAGCATCGTGCCGGGCACGGCGACGGCGGAATTCCGCGCGGCGTTCCTGCCCGGGGCCGACGACCCCGGCCGAGTCGTCGCCGAACTGCGCTCGCTGATCGGCAACCGGGCGACGCTGACCGTGGTCGGCAACCCCGGCGAGAGCGAGCAGCAGGCTCTGGACCGGTTGCGCGGCTATCTCGCGGTCCCCGACTCCGGCTACGACACGGACGTCTTCCGCGCCTGGCGGACAGCCGTACGCCGGACGCATCCCGGAGTACGTGCCACCGCCTGCCAGTTCGAGGCGGTCACCAGCGCGGTGCCGTTCCGGGAGCAGAACGTACCCGTCTACGGCATGTACCCGTTCACCGTGAACCGGGACATGCTCAAGCGCATGCACGGCACCGACGAGCACATCGGCGTCGAGGCCTTGCGCCAGGGCACCGAAACCGTTTACCAGATGCTGGCGGGACTGCGTACCGGGGCCTGACCGGCCCGGACCGTACGGGCGTGCTCCGCAGCGCGCCCGTACGGTCGTCGGACCCCTGACGTCAGCCCACGGTGACCCAGTCGAGGGTGCGCTCGACCGCCCTCTTCCAGCCCGCGTACCCCTCGGCGCGCCGCTCGTCGTTCCACTGCGGCTCCCAGCGCTTGGACTCCTGCCAGTGCTCCCGCAACTCTCCCTCGTCGCGCCAGAAACCGGTGGCGAGACCCGCCGCGTACGCGGCTCCCAGCGCGGTCGTCTCGGCGACGACCGGACGGCTGACCTGCACCCCGAGCACGTCCGCCTGGATCTGCATGCACAGGTCGTTGGCCGTGACCCCGCCGTCGACCTTGAGCACGTCGAGATGGACACCGGAGTCCTGCTCCATCGCCTCCACCACGTCGCGGCTCTGATAGCAGATGGCCTCCAGAGTGGCCCGTGCCAGATGGGCGTTGGTGTTGTAGCGGGCGAGGCCGACGATGGCGCCACGGGCGTCCGAGCGCCAGTACGGGGCGAAGAGGCCCGAGAACGCGGGCACGAAGTACATCCCGCCGTTGTCCTCGACCGTCCGGGCGAGCCACTCGCTCTCCGCGGCCTCGGTGATGATCTTCATCTGATCGCGCAGCCACTGCACGGCGGACCCCGTGACGGCGATGGAGCCCTCCAGGGCGTAGACGGCCGGGTTCCGCCCGAACCGGTACGCGACGGTGGTGAGCAGCCCGTGCTGCGACCGGATCGGCTTCGTGCCGGTGTTGAGCACGAGGAAATTGCCGGTGCCGTAGGTGTTCTTCGCCTCGCCGGGCTCGAAGCACACCTGACCCACGGTGGCCGCCTGCTGGTCGCCGAGTACCCCGGTGATCGGGATCGCCGCCCGCAAGGGCCGGGAGGTACGCGTGCGGCCGTACGCCTCGGCGTCGGAGGACGGGTTGATCACCGGCAGCATCGCTCTGGGGATGCCGAAGATGCCCAGCAGTTCGTCATCCCAGTCGAGCGTCTCCAGATCCATCAGCATCGTACGGCTCGCATTGGTCACGTCGGTCGCGTGGATGCCGCCGTCGGGACCACCGGTGAGATTCCACAGCACCCAGCAGTCCGTGTTCCCGAACACCGCGCGGCCCCGCTCCGCGGCCTCGCGCACCCCGTCGACGTTGTCGAGGATCCACTTGATCTTCCCGCCGGAGAAGTACGTGGCCGGAGGCAGCCCCGACTTGCGCCGGATGACCTCGCCATGTCCCTCGTTCTCCAGGGCCTTGGCGATCGCGTCGGTCCGGGTGTCCTGCCAGACGATGGCGTTGCAGTACGGACGACCGGTGCGGGGGTCCCATACGACGGTGGTCTCGCGCTGGTTGGTGATCCCGATGGCGTCGAGATCGGTGGCACCGAGACCTCCGGTGCGCAGGGCGTTCTGCATCACCGAGTTGGTGCGCTCCCAGATCTCCACCGGGTCGTGTTCCACCCAGCCGGGGCGGGGCAGGATCTGCTCGTGCTCCAACTGGTGCTTGGCCACTTCGTTTCCGCCGTGATCGAAGATCATGAAGCGGCTGCTGGTGGTGCCTTGATCCACCGCGCCGATGAAGTCAGCCATGGCACGCTGCCTCTCCTGAGTCGCGCCCGATGACGGAACCGGGCGTCACTTCTCCGTCGGCGTGGGGATACTGCCCTCCGGCTCCGGTTCCGCGCCCGGCAGGAAGCGGCCGATGAGCGCCTTGTAGACGAACGCGCCGATCAAGCCGCCCACGAGCGGGCCCACGATCGGCACCCAGAAGTAGAGGTTCCCGTACTGGTCGCGCCACGCGCCTTCGTAGCCGGTGAGGAAGCTCGCGAACCGGGGTCCGAGGTCGCGCGCCGGATTGATCGCGTATCCGGCATTGGTGCCCCATGCCATGCCGATCGCCACCACGATGAGGCCCACGATGAACGGGCTGATGTTGGCGCCCGGCGGTGTGCTGAGCAGATCCGTGACCGCGAAGATCAGCAATATGAGAATGGCGGTGCCGATGACCTGGTCCCGCAGCGCTCCCCACTCGTGGACAGGTAGCGCGGTGTTTCCGTTCGCGGGCAGCGTCGAGAAGACGAATTGCGTCTTGATCGTGTGTCCCGGGTCCGCCTTGGCCAGAGCCTCGGTGTAGTTCCAACGCACCAGCAGCGCCCCGATGAAGGCCCCCAGGAGTTGAGCGAGCGCATAGGGGGCCACTTTCTTCCAGGGGAAGTCCTTGAAAGCGGCGAGCGAAAGCGTGACAGCGGGGTTGAGATGCGCTCCGCTCAGTCTGGCCGCCACGTAGACACCCAGAGTGACTCCGAGGCCCCATGCCCAGGCGATGCTGTCGTGATTCCCGAGGCCTCCCGGCGGGTCGGTGAGCGCACCGCCCGCGACGACCTGGGCCACGACACCACAGCCGAAGAGGATCAGCACCATCGTGCCGAGGAACTCCGCCGAGAGTTCCCCAGCGAGTCCCGATGCCTTGAGCCGCTCCATGGGATCTCGCTTCCTGTCGCGCCACGACTGTTGGCGGCATGGATCCAGGTATGAGCGTAGACGCGGCGAATTGGTTCCGCACTCGGTGACGGAAGCCCGTCGGTGGACCGGCACCTGACGCGCGTTTGCCTCACATGTGTCGCCGACGCCGGTTTCCCGCCACGGCCACCCGTATCGAGAACCGGCCGCTCACGGGCAACCGGGCGGCGACTCAGTCCACGTCGACGTTGTCGAAGAGATCGAGCATCCTGCTGAGCACCCGAACGCAGGCCGTCACGTCGGCGTCGGTCAGGTTCCCGTCCACCCGGCGCAGCAGGTCCTGTTCGCGGGCGAGGGCGGCGTCGATCGCCGCCCGGCCGCCATCGGTCAGCCGGATCAGCGACGACCTCTGGTGGGCGGGGTTCGGGACGATCTCGACCAGCTGCCCCGCAGCGGCGTCGTTGACCATGCGCTGCACGAACTGCCGGCTCAGCGCCTGTGTGCGCCCCATCTGCGGAACCGTCATGGGCCCGTGCTCGCGCAACAGATCCAGGACGGCGCGCACGCCGACGGAGAGGCCTTCGATCGGTGCGGCCTCTTCCACCTTGCGCTGAACCCGTCTGTACAGCGGGCCGACGAGAGCGAACACCTCCGTCAGTCGTTGGGCGAGGTCGTCGGATGCCAGGGGCGGGTCACTGTCGGTCACCCGGCCATCATGACACCTCGGTTGCCAAAGTGGGAAACAGGTGACACCTTGGTTGTCATGATTGCTACCCCAGACCTTCTCTCCTACGAGACCGAGGACGGCCTCCTCCGCTACCGCGACACCGGGGAGGGCCCGTTGCTGGTGCTGCTGCATGCCGGCTTCCTCGACCACGGCATGTGGGACGACCAGGTGCCGGTTCTCGCACGGCACCACCGGGTGGTCGTGCCGGACGCCCGTGGGCACGGCGCATCGTCCAACGCCGGCGGGCAGTTCCGTCACACGGATGATCTGGCCGCACTGCTGCGCCACCTCGACGCCGGTCCCGCGATCCTCGTCGGGGTGTCGATGGGTGCGGCGACCGCGGTCGACACCGCGCTCGAACACCCCGATCTGGTGCGCGCGTTGGTCGTCAGCGGTGCCGGAACGAGCGAGCCCGAGTTCCAGGACCCCTGGTCCGAGGGGGTCCTTGCCGACCAGGCCCGAGCCCTGGCCGCCGGTGACGTCGAAGGCTGGATCGACGCCTCCATGCTCTTCGTCGCCGGCCCGCACCGCACGCTCGGCGACGTCGACCCCACCGTCGTTCGCCGCCTGCGCGAGATGACCGCGCGGACGCTCGCCAAGCACACCGGCGACGAACCGGACTGGCGTGTGCCGGTGCCGGACACCTGGGCGCGGGCGGCGAGGATCACGATTCCGGTACTGGCTGTCATCGGCGGCATCGATTCGGACGACCACATCGGTATGCCCCGGCGCCTGGTACGGACAGTCGCCGACGGACGGGCCGCAATCGTCGAGGGCGCCGCTCACTACCCCAACATGGAACGGCCGGAGGCCTTCGACGAGATCCTCGGGGGATTCTTGGAGTCCGTCATCGCTCGGGGGAGTGACGGCGGGTGACCACGACGTCCCGGCCGAGGGGCTCCGCCGGGCGCACGTCGCGCGGTCGGGAAGCGCCGCGGGGCGACGTGCCCGGTGATGGGTGCGGAACCGGGCCCGGCCTGCGGCGAGTGCGGGCTCAGCGGGCGGCGGTCACCTTGCCCCCGGCCTCCTGGGCCGGGACGTCGTGCAGGCCCAGGCGCAGATGCTCGACGTGGAAGAGGGCCTGGTCGAGGAGTTCCGCGACATGGTCGTCGTACAGCGCGTAGATCACCGAGCGGCCGCGCCGCTCCCCGGTGACCAGTCCGAGATTGCGCAGCAGCCGCAACTGGTGGGAGCAGGCGGACTGCTCCATCCCGACCGCGTCGGCGAGCTCCGTCGCCGGGCACGGCCCCTCCTGGAGCCGGGCGAGGATGCGGAGGCGGGACGGGGTGGCAAGGGCCTGCAGGGTGGTCGCCACGTCGGCGGCCCCCACGGCGTCGAGGCGCTCGCGCGCGGTGGCAGCAGTACTCGCGTCAACTCCGTGGCCCATGCCGTACATCCTACGGAGGTGTACGCATGAATGCGTGTTCATGTAATCCTGTATGGTGCGGAGGTCGAACCATTCCGCCTTCTCGCCCGAAGGATCACCGCCCATGTCTTCCACCCTCACCCGCCCGGCCGCGCCCGCCGGCCCGGTCCGGGACGCGGTCGCGGCCGGACGACGCACCCGGATCCTGGCCCTGCCGGAAGCACGCTGGGCCGCGGCCGCCCTGGTGCTGTTCCTGTCGGCGCTGCCCTTGTACCTGCTCGGTGCCCCGTGGTGGACGTGGGGCCCGCTGTACGCGCTCACCTACGTCGCGGGCGGCTGGGAGCCCGGCTGGGAGGGGCTGAAGGCCCTCAGGGACAAGACGTTGGACGTGGACCTGCTGATGGTGGTCGCAGCCCTCGGGGCTGCGGCGATCGGCCAGGTACTGGACGGCGCTCTGCTGATCGTCATCTTCGCCACTTCGGGCGCTCTGGAGGCGTTCGCCACCGCACGCACCGCCGACTCGGTGCGCGGTCTCCTCGACCTCGCACCCGCCACTGCGACCCGCCTCGGCGACGGCGGCGAAGAAACGGTGCCCACGGAGCAGCTGCGGGTCGGGGACGTGATCCTGGTACGTCCCGGTGAACGTGTGGGCGCCGACGGCCGGGTCCTCGACGGGGCCGGCGAGGTGGACCAGGCAACCATCACCGGCGAACCGCTGCCGGTGGCCAAGGAGCGGGGCGACGAGGTCTTCGCCGGCACACTGAACGGCACCGGGGCGCTTCGGGTCACGGTGGAGCGCGATCCGTCCGATTCGGTGATCGCCCGGATCGTCGCCATGGTGGAGGAAGCCTCCGGGACGAAGGCCCCCACCCAGCTGTTCATCGAGAAGGTCGAACAGCGGTACTCGATCGGCATGGTGGCGGCCACCGTCGCCCTGTTCACCCTGCCCCTCGCCTTCGGCGCGGCACTGCAGCCGACACTGCTGCGCGCGATGACCTTCATGATCGTGGCGTCGCCGTGCGCCGTGGTCCTGGCCACCATGCCGCCGCTGCTGTCCGCGATCGCCAACGCCGGGCGACACGGTGTGCTGATCAAATCCGCCGTCGTCATGGAGCGGCTCGGGCAGATCGACGCCGTGGCCCTCGACAAGACCGGCACCCTGACCGAGGGCACCCCGCGCGTCACCGACATCCGGCCCCTGTCCGCCTCCGGCCTGACCGTGGACACCCTGCTCACCTTCGCGGCGGCGGCCGAGCACCCCAGCGAACACCCGCTGGCGCGGGCCGTCGTCGATGCCGCCCGCACACGAGGCCTCGTCCTGCCTTCCGCGGCGGGCTTCACCTCTGCCCCCGGCACCGGCGTCACCGCCACCGTGGAGGGCCGCACGGTCGCCGTCGGCAGCCCCGCCCGGCTGCTGAACGGCCGCGCCGACCACGCGGCCGCCGAGCTCGCCGCGCGGTTGGAGGAAGAGGGCCGCACCGCCGCGCTGGTCGTCCTCGACGGCACACCCGTCGGCGTTCTGGGCATCGCCGACCGACTGCGCACCGACGCCCAGGACACCGTCACCCGCCTCACCGCCCTCACCGGCAGCGCACCGGTGCTGGTGACCGGCGACAATCCGCGTGCCGCCGCGCGCCTCGGCCGCGATGTGGGGATCGACGACGTCAGGGCAGGGTTGCTGCCCCAGGACAAGGTGCACGCCGTCAAGGAGATGGAGCGCGCCGGACGGAAGGTCCTCGTGGTCGGGGACGGCGTCAACGACGCGCCCGCACTCGCCGCCGCCCACACCGGCATCGCCATGGGCAGGGCCGGCTCGGACCTCGCGCTGGAGACCGCCGACGCCGTCGTCGTCCGCGACGAACTCGCCACCATCCCCACCGTCGTGGCGCTCTCGCGCCGCTGCCGCCGTCTCGTGGTGCAGAACCTCGTGATCGCCGCCGTCTTCATCACCGGCCTCGTCCTCTGGGACCTGATCGGTACGCTGCCCCTGCCACTCGGCGTCGCCGGTCACGAGGGGTCCACCGTCATCGTCGGCCTCAACGGACTGCGCCTGCTGCGCGACGCCGCATGGAGGCGCGCCCGAAGCGTCGAGTGAGCCGTCCCGCGCCCGCGCGCGGCCGAGGGCCCCGTGCGCCGACAAGGCCGGGGAGGGCGGGGTACGAGAGGACGGGGAAACCCTCTGGGGGTATCGTCGGGCTCGTACCGCAGAACCCGTACGACCGAGCATGCGAGGCAACCGTGGACCGCAGACGTGCGCGCACACCGGGGGCGTCCCGGCTGCTCGTGCTGTGTGCCGTCCTGTGCGGTCTGTTCCTCATGCACGGGGCCCCGTCGAGCGCCGCCGAGGGCTGTCACGGCACCACGGCGGCGGGCTCGGGCATGCATATGTCAATGACGGCGAGTGCGGCCCATACGGCCGTGCCGGACGAGCACGGCCCGGCGCACGCTGCAGCCGTCACGCCGGGGACGAGCGGTGAGTCGTGCGTATTCACCCATGCGCGCGACCGGCTGCTGCCGCTGCTCACGGCGCTGGGCCTGGTGGTCCTGGCCCTGGCGATGCCCGGGAGACGGCGCACGGAGGTGCGCGGACCGGCACGGCGGGGGCCGCCGTTCGCCGGCAGGGATCTACTGCTCCAGGTGTGCGTCGCGCGGACGTGACAGGTGTTCGCCGTTCCCGGCCGTCCGGCCGGACGGCCGGATTCCCCTGTCCCTTTCGCGCGCCACCGACGTGGCGCAATCCACCTGGAAAGAACGTGTGATGTCCGTTTCTTCGTCCACCACCACCCGTCGCCGCTCGCTCGCGGCCGCCGGCACCGTCGCCGCGCTCGCCCTGGCGCTGGCGGCCTGCGGCTCCTCCGAAAGCTCCAAGTCCGACAGCTCGTCCATGCCCGGCATGGACCACGGCTCCGCCACTGCCACCGCGTCGGCCGCTGCCGGCGGGACGTTCAACGCTGCGGACGTGGAGTTCGCGCAGCAGATGATCCCGCATCACCAGCAGGCCATCGAGATGGCGAAGCTGGCCGACGGCCGCGCCGCCGACCCCGAGATCAAGACACTGGCGGCAGCGATCGAGAAGGCCCAGGACCCCGAGATCAGCACCATGAAGGGCTGGCTGAAGTCCTGGGGCAAGCCGCTGCCCGCGGCCTCTGCCTCGATGGGTGACATGCCCGGCATGGACCATGGCTCGAACGGCTCGGGAATGCCCGGGATGATGTCCGACCAGGACATGAGCGGCCTCGAGGCAGCCAAGGGCAAGGACTTCGACAAGAAGTTCGCCCAGCTCATGATCGGCCATCACGAGGGCGCGGTCACCATGGCCGAGACCGAGCGGAAGAAGGGCGCCAACGCCGACGCGAAGAAGCTCGCCGATGCCGTCATCACCGCCCAGACGGCCGAGATCGAGAAGATGAACAAGATCATCGCCAGGCTCTGACCCCTGCCGGGGGTGCGGGCCTCGGCCTCACGCGGCCCGCACCCTCTTCCGTGCGTGTTCCTCGGAGCCATCCGACAGGCTCTGACTGTTCAGCCCGCTTCCGACGCCGCGAGCAGGTCGCCCACCTCCTCCGCGGTGGTGTCCTGGAGCTCCTCCCCGAGGACCAGCCAGCGGGTGATGCCGACCGATTCGAGGAACGGCAGGTCGTGGCTCGCGATCAGCAACGCACCCTCGTAGGACGCAAGTGCGCCGGTCAGCTGCCGCACGCTGGCGATGTCGAGGTTGTTGGTCGGCTCGTCCAGCATCAGCAGCTGCGGGGCCGGTGCGGCGAGCATCGCCGCGGCGAGCGCGGCACGGAAACGCTCTCCGCCGGAGAGGGTGCCCGCCGGCTGTTCCGCGCGCTTGCCCTGGAACAGGAAGCGTGCCAGCTGGGAGCGGATGTGGTTGTCGGTGACTCCGGGAGCCATCCGGGCCACGTTCGCCGCGACGCTGAGCTCGTCGTCCAGCACATCCAGCCGCTGCGGAAGGAATCGCAGTGGTACGTGCGTCCTGGCCTCGCCGGACAGCGGAGCGAGCTCGCCGGTGAGGGTGCGCATCAGTGTCGTCTTGCCGGCACCGTTGCGCCCGACGAGTGCGATCCGCTCGGGCCCGTGCACATGGAGGTCGCCCTGCTGCAGTCTGCCGAACCGGGGGCGCAGTTCGTGCAGGCTCAGCACGGTGCGGCCGGTGGGAACAGCGGTGCGGGGGAGGCTCACACGGATCTCGGCATCGTCACGGATCGCGTCCGCGGCTTCCTCATGGCGGTCGCGTGCCTCGCTGAGCCGATCCTCCTGGAGGCCGCGAAGCCTTCCCGCGGACTCCTGCGCGGACCGCTTCCGGCGGCCGGCGAGGATCTTCGGGAGCCCCCCGTCGGCCTCCGTCTTCCTGCCCTGACGCCGACGTCGTGCCAGCTTCACCTCGGTTTCCTCCAGCTCGCGCTTCTGGCGGCGGACATCCGCCTCCGCGGCGCGCAACATCCTTCCGGCGGCCTCCTGTTCGATGCTCAGGGCTTCCTGGTAGGCCGACCAGCCACCGCCGTACCAGTTCACGGAACCGGACCGGAGTTCGGCGATGCGGTCGACGCGCTCCAGCAGTTCGAGGTCGTGGCTGACCACGACCAGCACGCCGGAGCGCCAGTTGTCGACGGCCTCGTAGAGCCTGCGCCGGGCGAGCACATCGAGGTTGTTGGTCGGCTCGTCCAGCAGAAGGACGTCGGGACGTTCCAGCAGCAGTGCGGCCAGGCGCAGGAGAACGGTCTCGCCCCCGGACAACTGGGCCACGGTGCGGTCCAGTTCGATGCTGCCGAGTCCCAGGGAGCCCAGGGTCGCCACGGCCCGTTCCTCGACGTCCCAGTCGTCGCCGATCGTCTCGAAGTGCCTCTCGTCCACGTCCCCGGCTTCGATGGCGCGCAGCGCGTCGCGCCGCTCGGCGATGCCGAGGGCCGCGTCCACACGCAGCGTCGTGTCGAGGGTGATGTTCTGCGGCAGGTAGGCGAGGCTGCCGCCGACCGCCACCGATCCCTGGGAGGGGCGCAGCCGCCCGGCCAGCAGTCGCAGCAGGGTGGACTTGCCCGCGCCGTTGGTACCGACGAGTCCGGTACGGCCCCGGCCGATGCTGAGCGAGAGGCCGTCGAGGACGGTCGTGCCGTCCGGCCACTGGAAGGACAGAGCGGAGCAGGTGAGCGAAGCGCTGGGGGCAGTGGGTGTCGCCATGGTGATCCTCGCAGTCGCAAGCGTGGTGAAGGGGGGCTTCGTATGCGAGCACCACGCAGCGACCGTGCCGAGAAGGAGGGTGCGGCGGTCCGGAAGGTCGAAGGACTGCTGAGGCACCGAGGTCGCATCCACGCGGGGTCACGGGCAGGGGGAATCACTGCTACTGCGTGACGGGGGCGTACGGCACGAGCCGTACGGCGCGATGTTCGCGAACCTCAGATGCGCAACGTCCACCTCTATCGGAGACAACAGGGCCGCTTGGAACGATAACGAGCCGCAGGACGAAAGGCAAAGCCCCGAGGTGACGGGGCCGTTCCGGACGCGGTCGGTCCGCCGAGCGGTGCGCAGGGGCGAAGCCCCTGCGAGCAAGAAGTCAAATGTCACCGTATGACCGATTTGCAAAAAATTAATAACTTCGTCAATAAAGAGGCTTTCTCCACCTGCTGCACCATTTGGATGTCGAAAGAAATGTCCCTTTTGCGACTTCGTGGTGCGAGTCACGTTCAAGGGTTCGAGGGTCTCGGCGACCGGTGCGCTTCCCTTCTGCGCAAGGGAATTCAGCCGCACGGTGTGAGGTGGATTACTGCGAATTCCATTGATCGATCTTGCAAATGAAATGTGATCCAGAAATGAGGGCTTGTTCCTTTCGGCGTTTCTCGCCTACGGTCACCGTCAATCCGGACGGAACGCCAAATCCTGCCGCCGTCCGAGAATCCGACCCATCTCGTCTACGGCAGGAGCGGGGGACCCAGGTAAGCCGCCGGTCCGGTATCCGGAACGGCTCGGGGTGAAGTCGCATTCGCGTGCGGCCGGACATCTCCAGTCCGAACCCGACAGCTCACCTCGCAGGCGACGGAGAGGAATTCAGCATGTCCATAACGGGTAAGCACGATCGTCGCAAGTCCACTTCGCTGACCCGTGGCTTCATCGCCGCGGCCACCGGCGGAGTCGCCCTCGTACTTCCGCTGGTGGGTGTCGGCTTCGCCTCCGCCGCGCCGGCGCAGGCCGCCACCGCCTCCAAGGCCGTGACGTCGAAGACCGCCACCGCCAAGGAGGTCTCCGCGCAGAAGGCTGCGCCCGCAACGTATTCCGTGATCGCCGGCGACACCCTTGCCAAGATCGCGAAGGCGCATTCCCTCAGCGGTGGCTGGCAGAAGCTGTACGCGGACAATCGAGAGGTCGTCGGCGACAATCCCGGACTGATTGTCCCGGGCATGACGCTGACAATCGGGGCAGCCACCCCCGCCGCGACCACCGCGAAAACCGCCGCTGTATCGGCCGCGACCACGTCGGCGGCAAAGCCCGCGACGTACGCGAACAATCTGGACGGCTGGATCAGGGAGGCGCTGGCCGTCATGGCCCAGCACGGCATCCCCGGCAGCTACGACGGCATCCACCGCAACATCATGCGTGAGTCCTCCGGCAACCCGCTGGCCATCAACAACTGGGACTCGAACGCCGCCAAGGGAACGCCCTCCAAGGGCCTTCTGCAGATCATCGACCCGACGTTCCGTGCCTACCACGTGCCCGGCACGTCCATGGACAGCTACGACCCGGTCGCCAACATCACCGCAGCGTGCAACTACGCCGCCGACAGGTACGGCTCGATCGACAACGTCTTTGGGGCGTACTGACGCACAGCCGCACCGAAAGGCGGTTCAGGGCCGACGGGTGGCGAGAGGCCGGGACTTCTCCCGGCAACGGATCACCCACCGGTCAGGGACCGCCTTTCGGCGGTTCGTCGGCCGGAGCCGCACACGGCGACGACGTCACGTGGCAGGCTGGCAGGGGCCCGGAACGGTCACGTGGCGGGCGAGCCAGGACAGCAGGGGTGCCAATTCCTCCGCCGCCACGAGCACGGAGTCGACCAGCGCAGCCGTGTGCTGTGCGCAGTCCCCGCCGAGGGGGCGGGCAGCGGATACCGAGCGGTGCCGAAGGAGAGCGGCGCGCGGATGACCGGCGTCGTGACCACGCGGTACGCGCTTCATGACGTCACCGGTGATCTCGTACCCTCGCGCCTCCAGGGCCTCGACGGCGCGCACCAGCTCCGGTCCGCTCTCCCGCGCGGCAACTGCCGTACGGAACAACGGGATCTGCCCCGGATCCGGATAGTCCCAGCCACCGTTGATCCGGAGCCCGTCGAGATCGAAACGCAGGCCGATCCGGACATTGCGCGCGATCCGGATCTCCGCCGCTTGATGCTGCCACCACCACGGATCCTTGCGGAAACCCCAGACGGAGAAGTCCTCGTACGCCCGGTCCGCGTCCGCCACATCGTTCAGCAACGCGATCATGGGCTGCCGGACGAGGCGTTCCCGGTCCTTCCGGAGTTCCTCGCGCGCTTCCCGCGAAGGTGCGCCCTCCAACCGCAGAAGCAACTCGAATGCCTGCTCTGTCCAGCCGCTGAACGCTCCGCTCATGCGGAGGATCCTAGGGCGCGTCACTCCTGGGCGCTCTCCGTGGGCCGTTTCGAACTCCGGGGCGGCGGTCTGGGCACCGTGGCCGCTTCCCCCTCCCGAACGGACCGCACCACCGCGTCGTGCAGACGCCGGCTGTCGTCCTCCGAGCAGCACGGCACCGGACTGCCCGACATGGTGAACCAGTCGATCGCCCCTGTGTACTGCACAGTCACCTGGGCCATGTCATCGGCCCAGGTCGTGTGAACCGTCAGATCCCCGGACAGGACGCCGACCTCTTCCGTGAGCACGCCACCGTGCCCGGAGAACACACCGCGAGTCGTCCATGACGCCCAAGCCATGTACCCAGGCTGGCACCAAGGCGGTGGATGCGCGACCCGCGGCACCCCGGCATCGCGGCGCCCCACCCTTCCGGAATGCGAAACGGGCAAAACTTTCCCCGGGATCCGGCTGCGGTTCCCGTACCCGCCGATCCCCAACAGATTGACGCACTCTTAACGCCAAACAGTCGGATCCTGCTTCCGAAACAACGAATTCCGAAGGTGAACAGCTCTTGACCTGCGGAACTCGTCAGGATTGCATGTCGCGCTGGGAGCGATGAAACCACTCACCACGTCCTCGTCTGGAGGCGATACCGCTCCCGTGCTCAGACACCGCACCTGTTGATCGGAATCGCACGATGACCGAAACGCTCAGCGCTCCCCAGGCGCTCGCGCCGGCGACCGGCCCCACCCCACAGAAGCTCAAGCGTTCCATCGGCGTCGTGGGCGGGACACTGCTCACGCTGTCCTGCGTGACGCCCGCCTCGACCCTCTTCGTGGTCGTTCCGGACCTGTTCTCCAGCCTCGGCACATACACCGCCCTCACTATCGCCATCGGCTCACTGCTCTGTATCGCGGTCGCCTTCTGCTACTCGGAGCTCGGCACCCTCATTCCGAGCGCGGGCGGCGAGTACGCCATGGTGTCGACCATGGCGGGACGGCTGGCCGGGTGGCTCGTCTTCGTGCTCTCCCTGCTGGTCGTGATGATCGTGCCCCCGGTCATCGCCATGGGAACGGCCGACTACCTCGCCCCCGTCGTGCACATTCCGGCCCCCGCCGCGGGCGCCGGCGTCATGGTGCTCGCCACCCTCGCCGGTCTCCTGGACCTGCGCGCCAACGCGTGGATCACCGGGATCTTCCTCGTCCTGGAGGTCATCGCTGCGGGCGTCGTCGCCGTTCTCGGGTTCGCGCACTCCGAGCGTGGGGCCTCCGCGCTGGTGCACGGGTCGGTCGCCTCGTCGAGCGGAACGACTTCCACGGTCACCGCGATGATGGTGGTCTCCGGGCTCGCGATCGCGCTCTTCATCACCCAGGGCTTCTCCACGGCCGTCTACCTCTCGGAGGAACTGGAGAACCCGCGGCGCAACGTCGCCCGTACCGTGCTCGCCACGCTCGCCATCTCCACGGCGGTCATCCTCGTCCCGGTCATCGCCATCACGCTCGGCGCTCCGGACCTCGCGGCCCTGACCTCCGGGGACCTGAACACCATGGTCGCCGCCTGGTCCAACTCGGCCGTCGGCACGTTCGTCAGCCTCTGCGTCGCTCTCGCGATCATCAACGCGGGCATCGTCATGGTCATCCAGAACTCACGGGTCCTGTTCGCCTCCGCCCGCGACAAGGCCTGGCCCGAGCCGGTCAACGCCGCGCTGTCCCGCCTCGGCCGGTTCGGCTCCCCGTGGGTGGCGACCCTGGTCGTCGGCGTTCCCGGAGCGGCGCTCTGCTTCGTCAACCTCGACACCCTGTACGGCGTCACCGGCGTCTCCGTCACCGGCATGTATCTGCTGGTCGCGGTGGCCGCCCTGCTCTGCCGCCGCGGCGCGCACCGTGAGGCACCGGCCTGGCGCATGCCGCTGTGGCCCGCGATCCCCGTGCTGCTCATCGCCGTGCTCGCGTACATCCTGGCCCAGCAGGAGGTCGAGTACCTGCTGTGGACCGGCGGGATCACGGCGGTCGCCACGCTCTACTGGGTGCTGTACCTGCGCCCCCGCGGGGAGACCCGATGGCTGGTCAGCATTCCGGAGGACGTGCAGTCCTGACCACACCGGACGACGGGGGCAAGAACCGTGTTCCCGCTCCGGCCGCCGAGCCGTGACCCCGGGGAGGCCGGGGCGACGGCGGGCGTCATCGGCCGGCGTGCCCGGTGCCAGGACGGTGCCGGGCACGGCGGCTCCGGCGCCGCGGGAGTCCGCGGCGCACACCGCTGTCAGTTCCAGATACCGGTGATGTCGGATGCCGAGGCCGCGTGGCCGGCGTGTGTCGTCAGCCCGGCCAGGTCCTCCAGGGTGCGCAGGACGTCGTAGTGGTCGTAGGTGGCACCGCTGGAGCTGCCGGGGATGACGTGCTCTCCGTAGAGGACGGTGGGGATGCGGTTGCCCGACAGCTCGTCGTCCTCGTCGAACGTGACGACCAGAAGGCTGTTGTGCGTCTTGGCCCAGGCGGCATAGGCGCCCAGCTCTTTCCTGAGCCAGGCGTCGCCGGTGGCCACGGAGCAGTCGTGCATGTCGTCGCACAGGTTCGGCACGACGAACGACACCTTCGGCAGGTTCGTGAAGTCGGCCGGGAACTGCGTCATGGTCTTCGCGGTGCTGGTCGGCACATTGGCGAACCCGAACCAGGGATTGTGCTGCTGGGCGTAGTCGCCGCTGCTGCAGACGGTCGAACCCTGGCCGGGAAGCGTCTCGTTGTAGCTGGCCCAGGTCTTTCCCGCGGCGATCAGCTCGGACGCGAGATCGGGGGCGGACAGGGAACCGACGCCCACGCAACTGTCGTCGGTGCGGCCCTGACCGGAGCCCGAGAACAGCATGTAGTAGTTCGGCTCGCTGGGGTGGGTGACCCCGAAGGACCGGGTGAGGTTCGCACCACCCGCCTTGAGCGTGTTGTTGATGTACGGGGCGCTGGAGCTGCCGATCACCTGGGTGTAGGCGTGGTTCTCCATCACCACGACCACCACATGATCGGGGGCCGGGAGAGCGGCGGCCCGCGCCGTGGAACCGGTGACGGCCCAGAGGCCGATCGAGGCGGCGGCGAGAGCCACGGTCCCGGCCGGCGCGACCCGGGAACGTCGACTGCGCCTGGACGCCTGGACTGCGGTCATGGCCTGCTCCGGACGGAAGTGACGAACACGCGCCGTGTGGGGCGCAACCGTGGGGGTCACCGGGTGGACTCGGCCGCGTCCCGTAGATGAAGAGCGGACAAACCCTTCCCCACCAGTCTGCCCTCGACGCGGGCGGGTCGCCCCGGGGTCCGATCGCCTGACCGGGGACCGCCCCCTCGGCCCGGCGACCGGGCAGGCGCACCCCTGAACGGTCAAGGTGGGACCAGGACGTCGCCACATCGTCGGAACACGGGGAGTCGGAGCGGGATGAGTGTCGAGCGGGTGGGAGTCGTTGTCCACCGGGGCCGCCCCGAGGCCGTCGCCACGGAACACGTCGTACGCGGCTGGTGCGCGGGCGAAGGCATTCCGTGCATGGAGATCGACGTGTGGCGTGACGACGCACGGCGGCGCGGCGGCCGTGAGGAGGCGGATGTCGCGGGCAACCCCGATCTCATCGTGACGCTCGGCGGCGACGGAACATTTCTGCGCGGTGCCCGGATCGCGGCCAAGAACCGTGCCGCCGTCCTCGGGATCGACCTGGGCCGGGTCGGCTTCCTGACCGAGGTGCCGGCCGCCGACGTCGTCCGGGCGCTCGATGCCGTCCACCACGGGCGGGCCGATGTCGAGGAGCGCATGACGCTGACGATGCGGGCCTCCCGCGTACTCGAAGTGCCCAAGGACATCGACGCCCTGATGGGGTACGGACGGCGCCCGATGCTGCCGCCTCCCCAGGTCGACCGGGAGGCCGAGGCCGCGGCGGAGGGCTGGGGCGTGGCGCTGGACGTCACGGCTCTGAACGACGTCGTCGTCGAGAAACTCGCGCGCGACCGGCAGGTGAGTCTCGGTGTCTACATCGGCGGTCGGCTCCTCGCCTCGTACTCGGCCGACGCCGTGATCATGGCGACGCCCACCGGGTCGACCGCCTACAGCTTCGCCGCGGGCGGCCCGGTGGTCTCACCCCGCATGGACGCCGTCCTCTTCACACCCGTCGCACCCCACATGACGTTCAACCGCACTGTCGTCGTCGCCCCGGACGAACCGGTCGCGGTGCGGGTCCTGGCCCATTCCGGGCAGGGCGCGGTCACGATCGACGGTCAGCTGCGAGGCGTACTGCACGCCGGAGACTGGCTCGGGGTGTACGCGGCACCGCGTCGTCTGCGCGTCATCAGGCTCGGCCCGCACGACTTCTACGGGCGGCTGCGCACACGTCTGCGCCTCACGGACGCCCCGGCGACGGCCGCCGACGGGGAGAGCCCGCCCCTCTTCCGTCACGACGGGCCCGTCCCGCACGACCTGGCCCATCTCCATCTCTCGCTGGCGGACAGGGGGGACGCCGCCGACGGCCGGTCCGGCGGAGAGGGGCCACCGGCTGGAGACTCGCACGCGTAGACCCGGACATCCGGACGAGCAGACCGACATGGCGTACGAAGAAGGAGTCCATATGACCAGCAGCGCCGACGTCGCATCCGTCACCGGAGTGACGGTGCCCGACACCCGACTGGCCGCCGAGGCCACGGAACTGGTGCGCGACGCGACCGACGACCTGATCTACCACCACTCCCGCCGGGTCTACTTCTTCGGCAGCCTGCAGGGCCGCAACAGGAACCTGGGCTTCGATCCGGAACTGCTCTACATCGGGGCCATGTTCCACGACCTGGGCCTGAACGAGGAGTTCCGGAACAGCGGGCGCCGGTTCGAGGTGGACGGCGCCGACGAGGCACGGAGATTCCTGCAGGGCCACGGCGTTCCCGAGGACAGCATCCGTCGCGTCTGGACGTCGATCGCGCTCCACACGACACCGGGAATCCCCCAGTACATGGAACCCGAGGTCGCCCTCGTGACCGCGGGGGTGGAGTACGACGTGCTCGGCATCGGGTACAGGGACATCAGCGACGCGGACCGCGACTCGATCGTCGCCCTGCATCCCCGCCCCGACTTCAAGCAGCGCATTCTCCGGGCCTTCACCGAGGGCATCGAACGCAAGCCGGACACCACCTTCGGCAATGTGAAGGCCGACGTCCTGCAGCGGTACACTCCCGGATTCGAGCGGGGCGACTTCGTGGACACCATCCTGGATTCCCCCTGGCCGGAGTGAAACCGTGCCAGGGGGTACGAACCGGTGGACGGCTGTGTCCGGGCACACCATGATGGTGATCCGAGCCAGGGCTCCCCGGGGTGGACGAGAGCCGTGGCAGCCGTCGGGCGGGTGGCGGCCACGGGGGACCGGGCAACTGCCGGCCCGAGCTCCGCCGTCCGTCCTCCGACCGCCTGCGGAAAGGCCGTGCTGTGCCGGGTGCTCTCGTCCTGCTGCTCGCCGGGACCTGGCTGCTCTCCGGCGCCCTGGTCGCCGGGACGGATCCGCTGATCGTCGCCGTGGGCCGCACAGCGGTCTGCTGCGCGGTGCTCACCGCCGTCGCCGCCTCCAGCGCGGCCGGCCGGGCCGATCTGCGCCGGGCCGCCGCCCGCCCCGCCACCGTGTGGCTGCTGGGCCTGCTCGGCTTCGCCGGTTACGCGGCCGGCACCCTCCTCGCGATCCCGCGCATCGGAACGTCGCTGACCAACCTTGTCGTCGCACTGATGCCGTGCGTCTCGGTGGCGGTGGGCGCGGTGTTCTTCGGGGAACGGTCCGGGCCGCGCAAGGCGACGGGGGCGATCCTGGCCTGTGCGGCGGCCGCCGGGTACGCGGCGCTCGGCGCGGACACGGGAGATCTGGACGGAGAGGGACTGCTGATGGTGGCGGCCGCGACCTCGGCCTTCGCGGTGTACGGGTTCCTGTACCGGGAACGGCTGGCGGGGCTGCCGCCCCTCGCCGTACTGCCCGTGCTGCTCGCCGCCGCCACCTGTCTGCTGCTCCCGATGGCACTGCCCGCGCTGATCGCCCACCCGCCGACACCCGTTGCGACCGGCGGTGTCGTCGTGCTGGGCGCGGCCCTCTACGCGCCCGCCTACCTCGTACAACACCGGCTCATCCTGCTGCGCGGCCCGGTCTTCACGGCCGCTGTGCAGCTGGCCGTCCCGTTCACGGTGCGCCTCGGCGACTGGGCGCTGAACACCGCGCCCGCGCCGTCGGTCACCGAACTGCTGCTGCTCGCGGTGTGCTGCGGGGGGATCGCTCTCGTCACCGTCCATCCACAGGACCGGCTCGCCACAGCCGAATGACGGGGACACCGGCGTCGGCACGTCTCACGGATCCGCGCCGCCACGGTCATGGGCCGTGCGAGCGGATCCCGCCCCGACGGCACCCGGACCGGCCCCGTCGCCCGGGACCGCCGCGCCCCGGGCTCGAACCGTCCGGTCGCCGCCCGGTCGGGCGCAGGTGCGTGGCCGATATCCGGTCGACAGACGCCTTGCCACGCACTGTGATGACTTGGACTGCCCGCCGCATGGAGCGGGCCGGACGACGGAGGCGTCTTGACGACCGAGGAAGCCACGGACCCCAGCCCCGTGATCGATGCCGCACTGGTCAGGATCCTGGTCGACACGCAGTTCCCGCAGTGGGCCGGGCTGCCCCTGCGACTGCTCGACCCGGCGGGCTCGGACCATGTGATCCACCGGCTGGGCGAGGAACTGTCCGTCCGGCTGCCCCGTCATGCCGGGGCCGGCAACCAGGCCGTCAAGGAGTCCGCATGGCTGCCCCGACTCGCCCCGCATCTGCCGCTCGCCGTTCCGATTCCGGTGGGGGTGGGACGGCCCGACTTCGGCTATCCATGGCCGTGGGCGGTCTCTCGTTGGCTGGACGGCGAGGCGGCGACCGTCGAGGCGCTGGCCGATTCGACGGACACCGCCGTCGCACTGGCCGCGTTCCTGGCGGCCCTTCAGCGGATCGCGCCGGGAGAGGATGCCCGCGGTGATCTGACGCTACGCCCGCCGGCCGACCGGGACCGCGCCACTCGGACCGCGATCGCGGAGGTCGACGGACTGTTCGACGCCGGGGCCATGACCGAGTTGTGGGAAGCGGCGCTGAACGCCCCCGAGTGGGACCGCCCTTCGGTCTGGTGCCACGGCGACTTCCATACCGGCAACCTCCTGACGACCGACGGCGAGCTCAGCGCGGTCATCGACTTCGGCGAGCTCGGTGTGGGCGACCCGTCCTGCGACCTGACCATTGCCTTCACTCTGCTGTCGGACCGGAGCCGGGCCGTGTTCCGCGCCGAGCTGGGGGTGGACGATGCGACCTGGACCCGGGGCCGCGGCTGGGCCCTGGCCACCGGCCTGAACGCATACACCTCCTACGCCGCCGTCGACCCCCGGGTCGCCGCGCAGACCACCCGTCAGATCACCGAGGCGCTCACCGGCTGAGGGCCGTCCCTCCCGCTCGGGGCGCCCGGCGACGGCCGCGGCACCTCGCCGTGCGGCTGGATGTCCCGCATGCGCCCGGCACGAGGGAGACTTCCGCTGTCGGCCGCGTGCCGTACCGGATCTCGTCATCGGTGCGGTGACCGGGGCGTGCGGTCCTCATCCGTGAGGACCGCACGCTCATCGAACCGGTGCGGGTACGGGTGCGGCCTGCGGGCTGCGGCTCAGAAGGTCACGTCCGAGCAGGCGTAGAAGGCGTTACCGGTGTCGGCGATCGTCCAGACACCGAGGATCAGGTGCTTTCCCGACTTCTGGGGCAGGACGCCGGAGTGGCTGACCGTGGAACCCGGCAGACGGCCGCCGAAGGGCACGGTCAGGAACGGCTGCGGATCCAGGTCGGCCCGGGTGAGGGGCTTGGTGGGGTCGTAACCGTCCTTGGTGATGTAGTAACGGAAGTCGGTCGTGGCGTGCCGTGCCTCGATCTGCCAACGGAAGGTGTAGCTCTGCCCGCCGGTGACCTCGGTCGCGGGCCAGGCGCCGCCGCGCGGGTCGTCGAGCTCGGAGAACCGGCCGATACCGCCGGAGCAGATCGTGCCGTCCACAGGGCCTCGGGCAGGGAAGCCCTTCGGGCCCTCGACGCTCGGCGGTTCCCACTGGATCTGGCCGCATTTGCGCACGGTCCCATTGCCGCAGAGCTGCTGACGACTGATGGGGGCGTCGGTGTAGCCATGGCTCTGGGCGCTGCCGCCGGTGACGAGGACGGAGGCTCCGGCGATGCCGAGCCCGAGCAGTAACGAGGTGATCCTTCTGCGCATGCTTCGCTCCTGAGGGAGGTGTGGGGGTGCGCGAGACGAGTGGGGCGGGTGCACTCCACCCCACTAGGTCTAGACCAAGTTCGAGGGTATCCAGGGCACTTGGTCATGTCCATCGGGCATTTCGGCCGAGCCGGAACACACCGTCCGCACGTCGGGACCCGACCCCCGGGCCGTCGACCGCCTCGAAGCCGCGGTGCGGCGGAAGTGCGCCGAGCGTCGCACGCGCCGACCGCGCGCTCGGAGAAAGGGCGGACGTGGACCGAGGGTGCGTCGCCCGCACGGTTTCGGCCGGAGTGGCAGCACCGGCGGCGCTCCGCCGGGCGAACGGGGCCTGAACCGGGCCTGGTTGCCGACGCGTGCAACCGGCGGGCTCGCGCGGCACGTCATGGGCAGGAAGTGCAGGTGAACGAGAAGGAGGGGCGGAGACCTTGAGCCCGAACAGGAACGCGTCACGCCGTGCAGTACTCGCCGGGGGTCTGGGAGCCGCGCTGGCCGCAGGCCCCATGACCTCGGCCGCGTACGCCGTCGGGCCGGGGGACGCGACGGAGCGGAAGCTGCGGGCCCTGGAGCGGGAACATGCCGTTCGGCTGGGGGTGTTCGGGTGGAACGCGGTGACGGGCAGGAGCGTCGCCCATCGGGGCGATGAGCGCTTCCCCATGTGTTCGGTCTTCAAGACGCTGGCCGTCGGGGCCGTCCTGAGGGACCTGGACCACGACGGCACGTTCCTGTCGAGAGTCATTCACTACACGGAACAGGACATCGAGAGGGCGAAGGGCGCGCCGGTGACGGGTGAACCGGAGAATCTCGCGCACGGGATGACGGTGGACGCCCTGTGCGGGGCCGCCATCTCGTTCAGCGACAACACCGCGGCGAACCTCCTGCTGGAGGAACTCGGCGG
Organism: Streptomyces sp. NPDC093149; assembly: GCF_044754145.1. Classification (NCBI taxonomy): domain Bacteria; kingdom Bacillati; phylum Actinomycetota; class Actinomycetes; order Kitasatosporales; family Streptomycetaceae; genus Streptomyces; species Streptomyces sp. NPDC093149. The sequence continues at coordinate 326,044 of NZ_JBIVON010000008.1, read as the reverse complement.
ACCGAGGTCCGTCACTCGCTTCTGCCGGTCGATCGGAGACACGGTGACCCGGCTGGACCGATGGGAGCCGGAACTGAACTCGGCGGAGCCAGGCCGTGCGACCGACACCACCAGTCCACGCGCGATCGGCGAGACCTACGCACGGCTCGTCCTCGGGCGCGCCCTGGAGACAGGGGACCGGAAGCGATTGACGGGGTGGCTGCTGGCCAACACGACGGGTGGCAAGCGCCTGCGCGCGGGTCTTCCCGACGGCTGGACCGTCGGCGACAAGACCGGCACCGGCAGATACGGGACCGCGAACGACGTGGGTATCGCCTGGCAACCGGGCCGGGGGCCGATCGTGCTGGCAGTCCTGTCCACCAAGCGCGACGCCGACGCCGAGGCGGACGATCACGTGGTCGCCGAGACGGCCGCCGTCCTGGCGCAGGCCCTCGCCTGAAGCCGCGGCGGGCGACCCCAGGGGCCGGCCGAGCGGCGACGGAGGCGTACACGGCGCCGGGGGTGGCCTCTTGACGAGCGAGGGAGCGCCCTGACCGGGCACGTCACCGTGAAGGTAACCTCTCCCGATGCGCATCGGGATCGTTGGCACCGAGAACAGCCATGTCGACCACATCGTCGGCCATCTCAACGTTCACGACGCGGGCGGCGACGCGCGCGTCGTGGCCCTCAGCGGCGGGCGCGGTCGGCGCAACGAGGCACTGGCGTCCACCGGCGGGATAGCGAAGATCGTCGACGAACCCGCCGACCTGCTCGGGCTGGTGGACGCCGTCATCGTCGCCGACCGGCACGGCGCGCACCACCGGGACCAGGCGATCCCCTTCCTGGCGGAAGGGCTTCCGGTATTCGTCGACAAGCCGCTGGCCTGCACCGTGGAGGACGCCCGAGCCATCATCGACACCGCGCTCGCCCACGACGCGCCGCTCACGTCGTTCTCGGCGCTCCGCTGGATTCCCGACGCCGACGCGCTGGCGTCCCGGTCCGCCCGCGGCGGGCCGCCGCACGTGGTGGTGACGTCGGGTCCCGCCGACCCCGATGGCGAGTACGGCGGGATCTTCTTCTACGGCATCCACCCGGTGGATCTCGCTCTCCGGCTCGCCCCCGGCGAGATCCGCGACATTCGCACGGACACCACTGACACCACCGTCACCGCGTCATTCACCGCCGGCGGCACCCGCGTCGTCGTGAACTTCGTCGAACCGACCACAACGCACCAGATCCCGTTCCACGGAATGACGTTCACTCAGGACACCATGGTCCAGCAGACTCTCGCCCTCGACGCGAACTACTGCGTGCCGGGACTGGAAGCGTTCCTGGAGATGGCGCGTACGGGCCGACCGCCGATCGGCTACACGGATCTGCTGCGGCCCATCGAGGTTCTGGAAGCCGTCACCGCCGCCCTGCGGAGCCGGTAGGCCGTTCCAGGACCAACGGCCTGGTGCACGACAGACAGTGGATCAGGCCGTAAGGGCTGTCCCGTAGCCGACGCCGCCCGCCGTCCGGACGGTACCGGATGCAGGCCGGGTGGTCGGGGGCGCGGGAAGCGAGCACATCGCGTCGCACGGCCGCCGGGGCCCATCAGCGAGGGCGTCTCACACGTCATGCGGCGGCCGGTGGCGGGAACGCGGCTGCTGTCGACCCCCATTGGTGCTCCGGATCCGGTACTTATGAGCCACGGCGGAGCCGACTGTCTCCCGCGCACCATCCGCCCGACGCCGGGGTGAGCGAGGTGGTGCCATGTGCGCCGCCGCGTCGCCGGAACCGGAGCGAGGCCTCGCCGACATCCTGGGCGGGACGAGCGGGATCCCGGCCGACAGCGGAAGGCCGTTGCGGTGTGCCGGCCTCATTTCCAGGCCCTCGGGAGCCGCGCCGGACGCGCGAAGAACCTCCGTCCGACGGGTCGAATTATAAAGTCTCAATAGATTATCAATGTTATTAGCAACTCGCTTGCCGGCTGGTCGAATTATTCGCATTCCGCCCGGCTGGTCCTCCCTCGCCATGGGAAATCAAACGAGGTGGCGAAACCGGTCGAGGGTGTCCGGAGTGGCGCGACGAGGCTGGAATCCGACGGTTGAGGGCGTCGGGACGGGAAATGGAAACAGAGCGAGGTCGCCCGCTGGTCCCGCTCAAGTTCACAAGGTCCGTAACACGGTTCACATCAGTCCCAGGTGCGAATTCCTGCGCGCGTGACCAACGGTGTCGGTCATTCCGGTTCCGTGCGCCTGCAGGAAGCCGTCAGTTCCTCTTGTGCGGCCTGCTTCACGGTCTGGGTATTTCTCTTTGCTGGTCCTTTGTAAAGGTGTTGTGGATGGAAAATGGCGAGCAGTCACCCGGTGGTGATGCGGGCCCGGGTTCCGGCCCGGTACGGAATGAGGGTGCGGCCGTGCTTTCGGTGCGCGCCGTCCTCCGTGCATCGGCGTACCCCTTGCTGTTGGTGGCCACGTTCTCCGTGGCCGCGGCCACTCTCCGGCTGGACTGGGATCCCGGCCGGGTGAGCCCGCTCTTCCTGCTCGGCACCATTTCCTACCTCACGGCTCTCGAACGCCTGATTCCGCATCAGCGCGCCTGGCACCCGAACGCCGACGAGTGGCGTTGGTACGGCGTTTACTTCCTGCTGACGATGGCGGCCAGCGCCCTGGCGCAGTATCTGGTCACCGTCGCCGTTTCGGCGGTGGCGCCAGGCGAATCTGCACCCCATCTCTGGGAAGAGATTCCGGCGGCTCTGTTGACGGGTTCGCTGGCGAGCTATCTCGTACACCGACTCGGACACTCCAATTCGATATTCTGGCGACTGCACGGCGTGCATCACGTGCCGCAGAAAGTGAATGTCGCCAATAACGGTGTCAATCATGTCTTCGACATCATGCTCGCGCAGGGGGCTGTGCAGTTGGCTCTGGCCTCGATCGGATTCTCCCGGGAATCCGTATTCGTCGTGGGTCTTTTCGTGGCCGCACAGGGATACTTCGTCCACGCCAACATCGACGTCCATATCGGACGGTTCAACCATGTGCTCGCCAGCCCCGAACAACATCGCCTGCACCACAGCGTCGACCTGTCCGAGGCGGGCCACTACGGATCGGACCTGTCCATCTGGGACCACCTCTTCGGCAGCTACACCTGGCGGCCCGGCCGGGAGCCGATCGCGGTCGGGATCGGTGACCCCGCCTCGTTCCCCCCGACCGCCGATATCGCCACCAGCCTTCTCCACCCCTGGCGCCGCGCGAAGAGAGCCGGGCCCGGTTCCGCCTGAGCTGCCTCGCCTTTCCGGGACCCCGCACCCCCTCCCGCATCCATGCCGTGTCGCGGCGCCACGACTCGAGGAGTACGACCTTGCCCGACGTGAACAGTTCCTCTGTGAGCGACAAAGTAGCGATCATCGGCATGGGCTGCCGACTGCCCGGCGGCGCATCGGACCACCGCGCCTACTGGCAGAACCTCATGGAGGGCAAGGACTGCATCACCGCCACACCGGCCGACCGCTACGACGTCTCGACGCTCCGCAGCCGGTTCAAGGAGAAACCCGGCCGTCTGATCGGCGGCCGAGGCGGATACATCGAGGGTTTCGACGAGTTCGACCCCGGCTTCTTCGGTATCAGCCCGCGCGAGGCCGACCATATGGACCCCCAGCAGCGCAAGCTGCTGGAAGTGGCGTGGGAGGCGTTGGAGGACGGCGGCCAGCGGCCCTCGGAGCTCGCCGGCAGCGATACCGCCGTGTTCGTCGGCGCGTTCACACTGGACTACAAGATCCTCCAGTTCTCCGATCTGGGCTTCTCCTCACTGGCCGCGCACACCGCCACCGGCACCATGATGACGATGGTCTCGAACCGTCTGTCGCACTGCTTCGACTTCCGGGGCCCCAGCCTGTCGATCGACACCGCCTGCAGTTCCTCCCTGGTGGCGGTGCACCTCGCCTGTCAGAGCCTGCACAACCGCGAGACCGATCTCGCACTGGCCGGTGGCGTCCTGCTGCACATGGCACCCCAGTACACCATCGCCGAGACGAAGGGCGGATTCCTGTCGCCCGACGGCCGCTCGCGGACGTTCGACGCCGCCGCCAACGGCTATGTGCGGGCCGAGGGCGCCGGAATGGTCGCGCTCAAGCGGCTGGACGACGCCGTACGCGACGGCGATCCCGTCCACGCGGTGATCATCGGTACGGGGGTCAACCAGGACGGCCGCACCAATGGCATCACCGTGCCCAGCGAGGACGCCCAGTTCGGCCTCATCCAACGCGTCTGCGCCGCGGCGGGCATCACCCCCGGCGCCCTGCAGTACGTGGAAGCGCACGGCACCTCGACCCCGGTCGGCGATCCGATCGAGGCGAACGCGCTGAGCCGGGCGCTCGCCGTGGGACGCAGGCCCGGCGCCCCCTGCTACGTCGGGTCCGTCAAGACGAACATCGGGCACACCGAGGCGGCAGCGGGTATCGCCGGGCTGATCAAGACCGTTCTCTGCCTGAAGCATCGCCGTATCCCGCCCCACATCAACCTGGAACGGATCAACACCGCCATCGACCGGGAGGCCTCCCCGTACCGGATCCCGACCGAGCCTACCGACTGGCCCGAGCACGAGGGCCCCGCACGGGCCGGGGTGAACTCGTTCGGCTTCGGCGGCACGAACGCCCATGTCGTACTGGAGGAGGCACCCGAGCGGGCACCCCAGCAGGCCGTGCGCCGCGAACGGGCCTGGAACATCCTTCCGTTGACCGCCCGGACCCCGGACGTCCTGCCCGAGGTGGCGGCGGGCATCCGTCGCGAACTGGCCGGTTTCCACGGGCCGGAGGTGTCGGCGACCGATCTCGGATACACGCTTGCGCGTCGCCGCCAGCACCTCGAGTCACGGCTCTGCGTCGTGTACTCCTCACGTGCCGAACTGGACGAGGGGCTCGCCGCTTTCCAACGGGGCGAAGCCCACCCGCGGGTCGTCCACGGAAGGCAGCTGGATGTCGAACGGCGCCGTCTGGTCTGGGTGTTCACCGGCATGGGACCGCAGTGGTGGGGAATGGGCCGCCAGCTGTTCGAGGGCGACGAGGTGTTCCGGGAGGCGGTCACCCGCTGCGATCAGGCCATCCGCAGGTTCGCGGACTGGTCCCTGATCGCGGAAATGACTGCGGACGAAGCCGATTCGCGCATGGGTGAGACATGGCTCGCACAGCCGGCCAACTTCGCCGTCCAGGTGGGGCTCGCGGCCATGTGGCGCCAGTACGGTGTGCGGCCCGATGCCGTGGTCGGCCACAGCACCGGCGAGATCGCCGCCTTCCACGAAGCGGGCGTCTACACCCTGGAGGACGCGGCGCGCATCGTGGTGCACCGCAGTCGGCTCCAGCAGCGGCTGACCGGGACCGGCACGATGCTCGCCGTCAGCCTGCCGGAGGCGGAGGCGCGGTTCCGGGCGGCGGCGTACGGGCACCGGGTGTCGGTGGCCGCGGTCAACAGTCCCTCGGCGGTGACGCTGGCCGGGGACCGCGACGCACTGGCCGAGCTTGCGGACGTGCTGCGGTCCGAGCAGGTCTTCGCCAAGCTCCTGACGGTAGAGGTCCCGTACCACAGCGCGGGCATGGAGGCGATCAAGGACGAGCTGCTGACATCCCTGGCCGGACTCGAACCCCGGGCGGCGACGGTTCCGCTGTATCCGACGGCCCACGAGGGCACGGCGCACGGCAGCGAGCTGGACGCGGAGTACTGGTGGAAGAACGTCCGCCACCCGGTCCTCTTCCGCTCGGCTGTCGACCGGCTCGCCGACGACGGGTTCGGCCTGTTCCTGGAGATCGGTCCGCATCCGGTGCTCGGCCACTCCATCCGTGAGTGCCTCGACGGCAGAGGGACGACCGTGCGCACCCTTCCGTCGATCCGCCGCCGCGAGAACGAGCCGGAGCGCTTCGCGACGTCGCTGGCGGAGCTGCACAACGTGGGCGTCCCCGTCGCCTGGGACGCCCTGCACCCGGTGGGCGCTCCGGTGGCCCTGCCCCGCTATCCGTGGAAGCGCGACCGCTACTGGGCCGAGCCCGGCCCCGTCGCGCACGTCCGCCTCGGCCGGACCGAGCATCCCCTTCTGGGCCGCCGCACGACGCACACGGAACCGACGTGGCACACGACGCTCGACACCGAGCGGCTGCCCTACCTCGACGACCACCGCATCCAGTCGACCGTCGTCTTCCCGGCGGCGGGGTACCTGGAGATGGCCGTGCAGGCGGTCCGCTCCCTGACCGGCGGCACCCACGCCGTGCTCACGGACATCGAACTCCGCAGGGCCCTCTTCCTGCCCGAGGGCGAGGACCGGGCCGTACGCCTGACGCTCTCGCCGCAGAACGCCGTGTTCACCATCGCCTCGGCGGAGGAGGGCGAGGGTGAGCGGGCGGTGCACGCGAGCGGTGTCGTGCGCTCCGGGCAGCCGCGTCCCGCCGGCCCGCCCGTCGACACCGCGTCTCTCGCGGCACGCTGCCGACGCCGGCTGGACGGGGCGGACTGCTACACGGAGCTGGCCGCTCTGGGGTACCACTACGGCCCCGCGTTCCGGACCATCGAAGAGGTGTGGATCGGATCCGGCGAAGTCCTCGCCCGGCTCCGCCCGCCGGCGGTGATCGGAGACGACGCGGCCCGGCACCACATCCACCCCGTACTGCTCGACGGCTGCTTCCAGTCCCTGCTCGCGACGCAACTCCTCGACGGCGGCGCGGACCGGCAGACCTCCGGCATCCGGTTGCCCCTGTCCATCGACGAGGTGTGCCTCGCCCCGGTCGGGGACCGGCCGATCTGGGTGCACGCCACAGTGACCCGCGCCGGCGCGGACGAGCTCGTCGGGGACATGGCCGTCTACGAGGACGGCGGCGAGTGCCTGGGCGGCATCGGTGGCTTTCGCGCAGCCGATGTGGAGAAGGCGTCCACGACGGTCGGCCTCGGCACGATCGATTCCTGGCTCGCCGAGACCACGTGGATCGACAGACCCCTCGATTCCGCGGCGGGCAAGGACCCGGGCGAAGGACGGGACGAGGGCGAGGCCCCGATCGGGGCCGAAGCCGAGACCGCGGCAGGGGGCGGTGGCGACTGGCTGGTGTTCGCCGATCGGCAGGGCGTCGGCGATGCCCTGAGCGCCCTGCTCGCCGCGCGCGGTGAGCGCTGCCGCCTTGTGCGCCCGGGTGAGGTGTACCGAAAGGGAGACGACGGACAGGAGTTCACGGTCGTGCCGGGATCGGCCGCGGATCTGGAACGGCTCTTCGCCGACCTGGGCGAGGGCGGCCAGGACCGGGACAACGGCCGCGAAGGAGCGACCGGCAGGAGCGGTGGGCCGTCCTTCGGAGCCATCGTGCATCTGTGGAACCTCGACCTGCCGCACCTCGCGGAGGCTTCACGGCAGGACCTCGTACAGCACAGCGGCACGGGGGCGTACTCGCTGATCACGCTCGCCCGGACACTGCTCCGCCACGGAGCCGAAGGCCGGCTGCACATCGTGACGCGCGGCGCGCAGCACGTCGAGCCCGGCGAGATCGTCGAACCCCTGGGGGCACCCGCATGGGGGATCGGCCGCGTGCTCAGACATCAGGAGCTGACCTCCCACCGCGGCAAACTGATCGACCTGGATCCCGGCCGGGGAGGAGACGAGGGATGCCGGGCCGACGCCCGGGCGCTGCTGCACGAGGTCCTCACCGATGACGAGGAAGAGATCGCGCTGCGCGGCGACCACCGCCTCACCAGCAGGATGCGGCGGGCCGAAGGGCTGACGCGTCCCCTTCCGCTGCGGCTGCGCGCCGACGCCGACTACCTGGTCACCGGTGCCTTCGGTGCGCTCGGCAGACTGCTCTGCCGGACACTCGTACGCCGCGGGGCGCGCGGTCTGATCCTGATCGGACGCACCGCGCTCCCGGAGCGCTCCGCCTGGCGCGGTCTCGACCCCGACACAGCCGAGGGCCGTGCCGTGGCCTTCGTCAAGGAGCTGGAGGCGCTCGGGGCGCGCATCGTCCTGGCACCGCTCGACATCACCGATGAGGCCGCGCTCACGACCTGGCTCGACGCGCGTCGGCGCACCTCCCCGCCGCCCGTACGAGGGGTGTTCCACCTGGCCGGCCGGGTACGCGACACACTCGTCGCGGACATGGACCGGCGCACCTTCGCCGAGGCCCACGATCCCAAGGCCATCGGCGCGTATCTGCTCCACCGGCACCTCGGCGACGAACCGCTCGACCACTTCGTCCTGTTCGCCTCGATCGCGTCACTGCTGACGACGGCGGGCCAGACCAACTACGCCGCCGGGAACGCGTTCCTCGACGCGCTGGCCCAGCACCGTCGGGCACTGGGTCTGCCGGGGCTGAGCGTGGACTGGGGACCGTGGGCCACCGGCATGATCGAAGAGCTCGGGCTCGTCGACCACTACCTCCGCAGCCGCGGGATGAGCTCGCTCTCACCGGATACGGGCATGGCGGTCCTGGAGCGTGTCATGGGCCAGGACCGGGCCCAGTTGCTCGTCGCGACAGTCGTCGACTGGCCGGTGTTCCTGGCCTGGTACGGATCGCCGCCCGCGCTGGTGGCCGACCTCGCCGCGACGGCAGGCACCGGCACGGGCGACGCCACGGGGGAGGGCATTCTCGACACCTTCCGCGACGCGGACGCGACCGAGCGCCTGGCGCTGGTGACCCGGCGGTTCACGGAAGTGGCCTCCTCGGTGCTGCGGACGGGAACCGATCAGATCGACCCACAGGCAGGCCTCAACGCGTTGGGACTCGACTCGCTCCTGGCGATGGAGCTGCGCGCCCGGCTCGTCTCCGAACTCGGCGTCGCTCCGCCCGTGGTGGCCCTGCTGAGCGGCAGTCCGGTCGACGAGCTGATCGGGCAGCTCCACGACGCTCTCGCCGAAGCGGTGGCGCTGGAAACCGATGGTGACGACAAGGCCGCGGTGGAGGTCTTCGACGACGAGCTGCGCCATCCGCTGACGCAGAACCAGAAGGCCCTGTGGTTCCTCAGGCAGCTCGATCCCGACGGCTACGCGTACAACATCGGCGGCGCGGTCGAGGTCCGTGTCGCTCTCGAACCCGACCTGATGTTCGAGGCCGTCCGCTGCCTGGTGCGACGTCACCCCGCGCTGCGGACGAACTTCCTCACCGTGGACGGCGTGCCCGTGCAGCAGGTGTCCATGGACCGGAGCCCGGACGTCGCGCTGTTCGACGTGCAGGACCAGGAGTGGGAGGAGATCCACCGGACGATCGTGGCCCAGTACCGCAGGCCGTACGACCTCGAACACGACCCGCTGTTCCGTTTCCGGCTCTTCAAGCGCGGCCCGGACCGCTGGGTGATCATGAAGGCGGTCCACCACATCGTCTCCGACGCGATCTCGACGTTCACCTTCATCGAGGAACTCCTCGCGGTGTACGAGGGGCTGCGTCAAGGCCGTGCGCCCTCGCTGCCGCCGGTCACGGCCCGCTATCTGGACTTCCTCAACGCACAGAACCGCTTCCTGGCCGGTCCGGCGGCGCACCGCATGCTCGACTACTGGCGCTCGCACCTGCCCGCCGAGGTGCCGGTACTGGAACTGCCCGTCGACAAGCCCCGTCCGGCCGTGCAGACACACAACGGCGCCTCGGAGTTCTTCGTACTGGACGCGGCTCTCACGGCCCGCGTGCACGCTCTGGCCCGCGCGCACGACGTGACCCCGTTCATGGTGCTGCTCAGTGCCTACTACGTACTGCTCCAGCGCTGTTCGGGTCAGGACGACGTCATCGTGGGCAGTCCCGTGACCGGCCGGACCGACCAGGAGTTCGCCTCCGTCTACGGCTACTTCGTCAACCCGCTCCCGCTGTACGCGGACCTTTCCGGCGAACCATCGGTCGCCGCCCTGCTGCAGCGGGTCCGTGCGACCGTGCTGGGCGGTCTCGACAACCAGGAGTACCCGTTCGTCCTGCTTGTGGACGAGCTGGGGCTCCAGCACGACCCCAGCCGCTCCGCGGTGTTCCAGGCGATGTTCATCCTGCTGACCCACAAGGTCGCCACCGAGAAGTACGGCTATCGGCTGGAGTACATCGAACTACCCGAGGAGGAAGGGCAGTTCGATGTCACGCTCTCCGTCTACGAGGACGAGGCGGAGCGTCGGTTCCACTGTGTCCTCAAGTACAACACCGACCTGTTCCTGCCTCAGACCATGCAGCGGATGGCGACGCACTACACCACACTGCTCGACAGCATGACCCGGGCACCGGCCGAACGGCCCATCACCCGCCTGGAGATGCTCGGTGCCCAGGAGCGTGAGCGGCTGGTCCACGAGTGGAGCGGCGCCGGGCACCTCGCTCTGCCGCCCGGTGCGGGGGAGTGGGAGAGGGGCCGGGTCCGCCCGGTGCATCAGCTGATCGAAGAGGTCGCGGCCCGGTGCCCGGACGCCGTCGCCGTCACGGTGCCGGCACGCCGCGGGAATGCCCTTCGGCTGACGTACGCGGAACTGGACCGCCGCTCAGGAGAAATGGCACGACGGCTGCGGGGACGGGGAGCCGGTGCCGGATCGGTGGTGGCGCTGTGCCTGGAGAAGACGCCCGACCTCGTCGTCGTACTGCTGGCCGTCCTCAGGACCGGAGGCGCCTACCTCCCGGTCCCGACCGACCATCCGGCCGACCGGGTCGCGCACACCGTGCGGACCGCGGCCGCCACCCTCGTGGTCGTCGAGGACGATGCCTGCCGCGACCGGCTGCCGGGGCTGCCGGCCGAGACGCTGACCCTGCGGGAGCTCCGCGAGTCCGAGCCCGCCCCGGACGACCCGCGGGAGCCCGCGCCCGGCGCCGAGGACGCGCCCGGTCTCGACTCGCCCGCGTACGTCATCCACACCTCCGGCTCGACCGGGCACCCCAAGGCCGTGCAGGTCAGTCACCGGAACCTCGCCTCGGCGTACGGAGCGTGGCTGAAGGAGTACCGCCTGGACCGTGACGTGCGGGGCCACCTCCAGATGGCGGCCCCGTCGTTCGACGTCTTCACCGGGGACCTGGTGCGCGCACTGTGCTCGGGCGGCAATCTGGTCCTGGTCGACCGGGACCTGCTCTTCGACACCGAACGTCTCCACCGGACCATGCGGGAGGAGAACGTCGACTGCGCGGAGTTCGTCCCCGCCGTCGTACGGGCGCTCATGGACCACTGCGAACGAGGAGGCCACCGGCTGGACTTCATGCGCCTGCTGGTCGTCGGGTCCGACGCCTGGAAGGTGGGGGAGTACCGACGCCTGCGCGAGCTGTGCGGACCGCGCACGCGCCTCATCAACTCCTACGGGGTCACCGAGGCCACCATCGACAGCGCCTGCTTCGAGGGTCCCGTCGACGACCTGGAACCCGGGCGGGCGGTGCCGATCGGACGCCCCCTGAGCAACAGCACGCTCCATGTGCTCGATCAGCACGGCGAGCCCGTGCCGCCCGGGGTGCCGGGCGAACTGTGGATCGGTGGCGACGGTGTCGCGCTCGGCTACGCGGGGGACCCCGCGCAGACCGCCCAGCGTTTCGTGACCCGGACACTGAGCCGGGAGCCGGGCGCCGAACCCGTACGCCTCTACCGGAGCGGCGACGCGGCGCGCTGGGACGTGAACGGCTTCGTCCATCTGCTGGGGCGCGTCGACGACCAGGTCAAACTGCGCGGCCATCGGATCGAGATCGGCGAGATCGAGGCCCACCTCGCCCGGTGGCCCCAGCTGGCCCGGGCGGTCGTCGCGGTGCGCTCCGACGCCCGGGGCGAGGACGTGCTCTGTGCCTACTGCGTTCCGGCGGAAGGAACAGCGCTCGACCGGCACGCGCTGCGTCGGCGACTCGCGGGGCTGCTGCCCGCGTACATGGTCCCCTCGCACTTCGTCGCCCTGCCGGAACTTCCCCTGACCGCCAACGGGAAGGTCGATGTCGCCAATCTCCCCACTCCCCGATTCGACGCACGCGACGAGCCGGAGGAGAGGCTCACCACACCTTTCGAGGTGAGCATGGCCAGGCACTGGAAGGAGCTGCTCGGGCTGGAACGGGTCAACCCGACGCACGAGTTCTTCGAGGCCGGAGGCAGCTCCATCAAGCTGATCGAGCTCATTCACCGGCTCCGGCAGGAATTCGGCGTGGCCATTCCCGTGAGTCTGCTGTACCAGGTCACGACCCTGCACGGGATGGCCGCCACGGTGGAGCGTCTCGCCACCGGCGGGATCTCGGACGACCTGCCCTGTCTCAGCTTCAACGGCGACCGGGAGCGGACGGTGTTCTGCTTCCCGCCGGCCGGCGGCCACGGTCTCGTCTACCGAGCCTTTGCCGCCCAACTGCCCGAGTACCGCCTGGTCGCCTTCAACTACGTCCCCGGCGAGAACAAGGTGGGCCACTACGCCGACGTCGTCGAATCCCTGCGGCCCGAAGGCAGCTGCCTGCTGCTCGGCTACTCCCTCGGCGGCAACCTCGCGTTCGAGGTGGCCAAGGAACTCGAATGCCGGGGACGCGATGTCGTCCATGTGATCGTCCTCGACTCGCACCGCATCCTGGAACCCTACGAGCCCGGCCGCGATCACTTCGAGATCTTCGAGGCGGAACTGGCCGAACACCTGCGCAAGCACACCGGGTCGGAGATCGTCGCTCGCGAAACCCTCGAACACGCCGCGGAGTACCTGGCGTTCTGCGGCCGCACACCGAACCTCGGCGCGGTCCGTGCGACCGTCAGCGTGGTCACGGACGAGGAGAAGACCGCGCTCTACGCCGCAGGCGCCCGTGGCACCTGGCACGGCAGCTCCACCACGGCCACGGCCGTGCTGCGCGGCTCCGGAATCCACGCCGACATGCTCGACCCCAAGCACGTGGCGCGCAACGCCGAGCTCGTGCGCGGCATCCTCCAGGAGGGCGGCGCCGATGGCCGGTGACACGGGCGACGTGTGGAGCGCAGGTGAGCGGGGAGCGGACGGCAGCCCCCGGGTCATCGTGATCGGCGCCGGTGTCGCCGGCATGTCCACCGGGTGCTACGCGCAGATGAACGGAATGCGGTCCCGCATCTTCGAGAAACATGTGCTGCCGGGCGGGTGTTGCACGGCCTGGTCGCGCGACGGCTACATCTTCGACTACTGCATCGAGTGGCTCATCGGCACGGCCACGGGCAACGACGCCCACCAGGTGTGGCGCGAACTGGGAGCGCTCGACGGCAAGACCATCACCAACTTCGAGATGTTCAACCGGGTCGTCGACGAGACCGGCCGCGCAGTGGTCTTCTACAACGACCCGGACCGGCTGGAGCGCCACCTGCTCGACGTGTCGCCCGGCGACGCCCGGCTGATCCGCTCGTTCTGCCGCGATCTGCGGCGGTTCATCGACATCGAGCTGTACCCCTTCCTGACCGCCCCGGCCCTGCGGAGCGTGCGCGAGCGGGTGGAGACACTGCGCACCGTCCTGCCTGCGTTCCGTCTCTTCTGGCGCACGGCGTCGACTCCCATGCACGCGTTCGCCGACCGGTTCCAGGACCCGCTGCTGCGCCGGGCGTTCCGCAACATCTTCTTCCAGGACCCGGAAGGGTTCCCGCTGCTCCCGTACCTGTTCAACATGGCCAGCGCCCATCACCACAACGCCGGCTTCCCGCAAGGAGGTTCGCTGGGCCTGGCCCGGTCGATCGAGGAGCGGTACACGGCTCTGGGCGGCGAGATCAGCTACCGGGCACGGGTCGAACGCATCCTGGTCGAGGACGGACGTGCCATCGGCATCGAACTGCGCAACGGCAGACGGTACTACGCCGACCACGTCGTCTCCGCCTGCGACGGCCACACCACGATCCACGGCCTGCTGCAGGGCCGTTTCACCGGGCCGCGGATCGACAAGCTGTACAACGACCTGCTGCACCGCCCCGGCACTCTCTTCCCCGCGGTGGTCTCGGCCTTCGTCGGGATCCGGGGCGATCTGGGCCCCGACCGGGCGCACAGCACCACGTACCTGCTCTCCCCCGAGGACGCCGCGCGACTGCCCGGCGCGCTCCAGAGCAGTCTGGTGGTCCAGCTGCGCTCCCGCTACTCGGACGGATTCGCCCCGCCCGGAAGATCGGTGGTCCACTGCACCTACTTCAGCGACTTCGCCCACTGGAAGGCGCTGCGCACCGCCGACCGCAGGGAGTACCGGGCACAGAAGCGCCAAGTGGCCGACTTCGTCAGAGGATTCCTGGAGCGCCGCCTGCCGGGCACGGCCGAGCGCATCGAGCTGGTCGACGTCGCCTCCCCGGTCACGACCCGGCGCTACACCGGCAATCACGACGGTTCCATTCTGGCCTGGAAGGCCTTCTCCGAGGCCGACGACATCGCGGCCGGGCTCGTCGGCAAGGACCGCATGCGCCTGCCGGGCCTGCGCGGCTTCTCCATGGCCGGACAGTGGGTCGGCATGGGCGGCCTGATCCGTGCCGCGTCGACCGGCCGCTTCGTCGTCCAGTACCTCTGCGACGAGCTGGGGCGCGGGTTCACGGCGTCCGAGAGCCGTGGGGAGGAACCCTGGCACCCCGGAAAGCTGGGCCACCTGCCCCAGCTCGACCAATGGTCCGCGAACGGGGGCACCCGCACATGAACAGCAGACGGAGCAGGTTCATGCCGCGCACCCGGCGCGAGTCGATGATCATCATCGGAGCAGGGCTCGGTGGCCTGTCCACCGGCTGCTACGCCCTGATGAACGGCTACCGCACCCACATCCTGGAAATGCACGAGCTGCCGGGCGGCTGCTGCACGGCCTGGGACCGCGGAGACTTCACACTGGACCCCTGCGTCAGCTGGCTCCTGGGCAGCGGACCCGGCAACGAGATGCACCAGATCTGGCTGGAGCTGGGCGCGTTGCAGGGCAAGCAGGTACGGCACTTCGACGTGTTCAACGTCGTGCGCGGCCGGTGCGGGCGGGCCGTGTACTTCTACTCCGACCCCGACCGGCTTCAGGCGCATCTGACGGACATCTCGCCCGCCGATTCCGCTCTGATCCGTGACTTCTGCAAGCAATTGCGCACATTCCGCAAGTGCCTCGCGGTCTATCCGTTCCTCAAGCCCGTCGGACTGATGTCGATGCCGGAGCGCTGGCGCATGCTGGCGTCGTTCGTGCCGTACTTCAACGTCGTGCGCAAATCCATCAGCGTCCTGATGACCGACTACTCCGCCAGGTTCCGGGACCCCCTGCTGCGTGAGGCGTTCAACTTCATCCTCTACGAGAAGCACCCGGCGTTCCCCGTGCTGCCCTTCCACTTCCAGCTCGCCTCGCACGCGAACCTCTCCGCCGGCGTCCCCGAAGGCGGTTCGCTCGGACTGGCCGAGTCCATCGAGCGGCGCTATCGCGGACTCGGCGGCGAAGTGACCTACAACGCCAAGGTCGAGAAGGTACTCGTCGAGGACGACCATGCCGTCGGCGTACAGCTGAGCGACGGCAGCGAACTGCGCGCCGACATCGTCGTCTCGGCCTGCGACGGCCGCACCACGATGATGGACCTGCTCGGCGGCCGCTACCTCGACGATGCCTACCGCCGCCTCTACACCCGAACCATCCATCAGCCCGGCATGGTCTTTCCCGGGTACTTCACGCTCTTTCTCGGGCTGCGCCGCGACTTCCCCGACGCCGACCCCTGCACGACCTATCTGCTCGACGAGGCGGAAGCCGCCCATCTGACCGGAATCCGCCATCCCAGCATCAACGTCCAGTTCCGCAGCAGGCACTACCCGGAACTCTCCCCGCGCGGGACGAGCATCGTCTACGTCACCTACTTCTGCGACATCGCTCCCTGGCGGGCCCTGGACGAAGGACCCGAGCAGGCCACCCGGACCCGCGGCGGACGGAGACTCCACACGCTGCCGGTGCGCCACGGCCGCGGGTACTACGCGGCGAAGAAGCAGGCCCGCGACGTGCTCGTCGCGTTCCTGGAACGACACCACCCCGGCATCACCGACGCGATCGCCGTGCGCGACGTGTCCAGTCCGCTCACACAGGTCCGCTACACGGGCAACCACGACGGCACGGTGCTGGGGTGGCAGCCGTTCGTGGAGAGCGGGGAGACGCTGGAGACACTCATCAAGAAGCACGGCCCCGGCCTGCCGGGTCTGCGGAACTTCTACCAGTCCGGCGTATGGGCGACGACGGGCGGCCTGATCCGCGCGGCGGCGGCGGGCCGGCACGTCATGCAGTTCATCTGCCGGGACGACGGCAGGACCTTCACCGCGTCCGTCGACGAGAGCGGGCCGCCCCCCACCCATCTCGTCGTTCCGGTGGGCCCCCGGCCGGACGCGCGGTCCGCGACGGTCGACCGGTTGTCCCCCGTCGACAGAAAGGGAACGGGATGAGGACCAGGAAATGGGTGGTACGTGAGCACATCGAGGGCGTCCCCGACATCGAGAGGGTCTACGGGCTGGTCGAGGAGGAGCTCGACGTCGACCTCGCCCCGGACGAGATGCTGCTGAGAACGCGCTACGTATCGGTGGACCCCTACCTCCAGGGCATCGCGCTGGACACCCCTCTCGGCGCCCACATGGGGGCCGACTCGATCATGGAGGTGCTGGAAGCGGGTCCACGGGCGGCCCACCGCCCCGGCGATCTGGTGCAGGGCTTCGGCGGCTGGCGCACCCATCTCATCAGCGACGGCGCGGCGACCCCGTGGCAGACCGGTACGTTCCCGATGGTCTTCCCGGCCTTCCGCCGCCTGGACCCGAACTGGTACGACGACGCCCTTCCGCTGCCCACCGCGCTGAGCGTCATGGGCGGCCCCGGGATGACGGCCTGGGGCACCCTGACCAAGTTCATGTCCGTCCGCCCCGGGGACACCGTCGTGATCAGCGGCGCCTCCGGCTCCGTCGGGTCACTGGTCGGGCAGCTGGCCAAGCTCGCCGGCGCACGGGTGGTGGGTACCACCTCGACGGCGGACAAGGCGGATTACCTCGACGAGCTGGGATTCGACGCGGTCGTCGTCTATCGCCACAAGGACAGCTGCGACGCGGTGCGCGAAGCTCTGTCCTGGGTCGCACCGGACGGGGTCGACAAGTACTTCGACAACCTGGGCGGCACGGTCACCGACGCCGTGTTCTCCATGCTCAACGTCGGAAGCCAGGTGGCCGTGTGCTGGCAGTGGGCCACCCAGGTCGGCCGGGAGGCCATCGGGCCGAGGCTGCTGCCGTACATCATGTTTCCCCGTACATCGGTGCGCGGCATCTTCTCGCTGGAATGGTTCACCGAACAGAACTGGCGCGCCCTCCACGACGAGCTCGGCGGCAGGGTCCGGCGGGGCGAGATCCGCTGCGGGCACACCCTTCACCAGGGCTTCGAAAACATCCCGGACGCCTATCGGAGCCTCTACGAGGACACGGGAGCCAGTCGGGGCAAGGTGCTGGTCGAACTCTGAACCCCCGTTGCTCCGACATCTTCTTCCCGCCCGCACGACCGTGCCCAGCACCCCGACATACCCGTGCCCGCCTGGAGGTCCCATGCCCCGCTCCGACGACACCGACGCGACGACCGGCCTGCCGACTCTCCCTCTGCACCGTCTGGGCTTCGACTCACCCGGACCACCCAGGCAGGTCGACCTGCCCGACGGGACGCGGGCGTGGCTGGTGAGCCGGTACGAGGACGTGCGCAAGGTCCTGACCGACACCCGGTTCGGACGCGCGGGGCTCCACACACCGGACGCCCCGCCCCTGACCGCGGACGCCGGTCTGGTGGGGAGCCTGGATCTGATGTTCAACCAGGACGGCGAGGACCATCTGCGCCTGCGCCGCTCGCTGCGGCGCGCCTTCACACCGAGGGCCGTCGCCCGATGGCGGCCCTGGATCGCCGCGATCGTGGAACAGCGCCTGGACGAGCTCGCCGCCGGAGCCCCTCCGGTGGATCTGGTGGCCGCCTTCACCCTGCCGCTCCCGGTCGAGGTGATCAGCCGGCTCATGGGTCTCGACACCGCGGCGAGGCAGCGGCTGCGCCACTGGACCCAGTACGCGTTCTCGGACGGCTCCCACCCCAAGGAGGAAATGGACTCGGCGCTGGCGGAGTTCGCCGCGTTCGGAGCCGCGCTGCTGGCCGAACGGAGAAACGCACCGGGGGACGACCTGACCAGTGTGCTGGTACGGGCGGCCGATGAGGAGGGAGGCATCCCGGAGGGACAGTTGGTCGACCTCGTGTGCGGACTGGTGGTGGGCGGGCACGACAGCACCATGACGATGCTGGGCAACGCCCTGCTCTATCTGCTCGGCGAACGGCCGGAGAGCTGGGCCCGTCTCGGGGAGGACGAGCGGGCCGCCGAGGCGGTGGCCGAGCGGTTGCTGCACCTGGTCCCGCTCGGCGACGACCGGGGGACCGCGCGCCACGCCGCCGCCGATGCGGAGGTCGGCGGCGTGACCATCCCTGCGGGATCGGTGGTCATGGCCGACTGCGGCATGGCCAATCGCGATCCCGATGTCTTCCCGCCCCGGCCGTTCGACGACCTGTTCGCGCCCTTGGCGGCCCCCACCCTGTCGTTCGGCGCCGGTCCGCACTACTGCCTGGGTGCCTGGTTGGCGCGGCTCGAACTCCAGCTGTCCCTGCACCGGCTCGCCGCCCGCTTTCCCGGCCTCCGGCTGGCACGACCGGCCGAAGAAATCGAGTGGCGACGCGGCACCACGTCCCGCAGCCCTCAGCGGATCACCGTCACCTGGTAGGAGGACGGCACACGGTCGGCGAGAGCGACTGGAGCCCACCCCGTCCGATCCCGGACGGACCGGTCGCGGAGCCCCGGGCCCGACAGGACCGACGGACTGCGGAAGGGTGATGCGTGCGGCCCGCACACGACGACCGGAGCGACGACGGGCCCCGTCGGAGGGCAGTCGATGTGCCGGAGGTGACCACCCGCTCAGTGCAAGTGCACCGGCAGCGATTCGACGCCGTACACGATGGACAGCTTGCGGAAGGCCAGTTCCTGGGGCGGAACGGCGAGGTGCATCCGGGGAAATCGCCGGGCCAGGGCCGGATAGGCGGAGCGCAGTTCCATGCGCGCGAGTTCGGCGCCTATGCACCGGTGCATTCCGTAGCCGAAGGCGAGATGCCCCGAGGCCTGACGGTGCGGGTCGAAGCGCCCGTCGTCCCCGACGTACGACGCGTCACGGTTGGCGCCACTCAGCGAGCAGAGCACCATGTCGCCCTGCGGAATGACCACCCCCGCTATCTCGATGTCCTCACGGGCGAACCGCGGGAAGGCGATCTGCACCGCGGAGAGGTAGCGCAGCACCTCCTCGACGAAGGGCGCGGCCATCGCGTCGTCGGTCCGTATTCGCTCGAAGACGTCCTTGTCACGCAGCAGCACGAGTGAGCCGAGGGCGATCGTGCTGGCGGTCGTCTCGAATCCGCCGGTCAGCACGCCGTCGGCGAGACCCGCGAGTTCCTCGTCGTCGACGCTGTCGCCGTGCTCCTTCACAATCATGCCGAGCAGGCCGTCACCCGGTCTCGCGCGCTGTGCCTCGACCACATTCCTGAAGTACGCCAGCGACTCCGACATGGCACCGAAGGGCGCGGTCGTCCCGCCGAACAGGTCGAAGCGGTCCATGGCCAGCTGCTGGAAGTCGTGGCGGTCCTCGTAGGGCACGCCGAGCAGCTCACAGATGGTGAGGGAGGGGATCGGCAGTGCGAACTCCTTCACCAGGTCGACCGGCCCCTGCTGGGCTTCCATCATGTCGAGGCGCTCCTCGACGATGGCATCGATCCGGGGAGCCAGGCGCCGCAGCCGGCGCATCGTGAACTCCGGGGTGAGGATGCGGCGCAGCCGCGTGTGCACGGGAGGGTCGCTGAACCCGAGCCCGCCCGGACTCTGCTCCGCTGCCACTCCGGCGTTCGTGGCGAGGTGGGCGAAGTCGGTACTGAACCCGTCGGCCGAACCGAGCACGGCCTTCGACTCCTCGTATCCGGTGACCACCCAGGCGTCCATGCCGAACGGCAGCGAGACCTTGGATATCGGCTCATCCGCCCGGAGCCCGGCCAACTTGTCCACCGGGTCCAGCCCATCCCTGCGCAGCATCATCAACAGGTCTTCGGGGAGCAGCCGGATCGTGGAGGATCCAATTCCGTACTTCTGGATCCTGGACAGATAGGTGCGCCCAAGCCGGGCGGTGATACGAGAACGGAACTTCGTCCTCAACATGTTCTCCATGGGTCGCGCGGTCCGCACGCACGGTGCGGAGATGAGAGGGATGTGCAGCGGGCTCGGGAACGGACAAGGACAGGCGCTGACGCGACTTGTACCGAGAGGGTCGTATCTCAGGGCAGAAGTCGCAACAACGCTGGTAGCACACGGTAGCGCGAGCGGGCGCGGCGGGCGGTCGGCAGCCTTCTCCGCCGGGGCCGGAGGGCCGGGACGCCGGTTGGACAGGGCGGAATCACCGGGCAACCGGTGCGAACACGGGACTCTGGCCGGGACCGGGCGGCCGGACGGGCGGGCGCGGCACAAGGGCCGGGTGCAGGCACCCGGCCTTCGCACGCCGCCTTCGCACCCGGCCTTCGCACCCGGCCCCAAGGCGCCTGTCAGCGCCTGCGGTTGTACGGTCGCGCCGCCCGGCGGGCGCTTGTTCCACGGGCCACGGCCTCATGAAACGCCCTGGTCCCGCCCTGTCGTGAGGAAGCAGCGCGGTGTGTGCCGAGGCCTGCGACGACGATCTGGGACGGCCAAGGGCCGCGCCCGTCGCAATCGAGTAGCGCGGCGGGCGCATGCGCCGAAGTGGCCAGCGGCAGGGGCCCCTCGTGGCGCGCGGTTCCGACGTGACGGCACGCCATGCCCGTGGGCACGGCACGGCCGACGGCGCGGCCTCTCGCCCCACCCGTCGGGTCGCGTCCGGCTCGCCGGTGGGCCGCCGCCCGGATCCGGAGGGCACCGCAACCACCGCAACCCTCCGGTGCCCTTCGCGACCCGGTGGACGGGACACGGCTCACAGGATCCGGCATTCCACACCGGACACGGCCCGATGGGCGCCGGTCCTTCTCCGGGATTCAGCCCGGCAACCTCCAGCGGTTGCCCTTCGCCGCCGCCACCAGTTCAGGCACGGTGCCGAATTTGAGCCGGGGACGCCCCTCATCGCGGCCACGTGCCAACTCGGCCCGGTCGATCGCCGCCAGGCCCCGGGCGTCGACGACATGGCGGCTACGGCTCCGGGCGAGGCGGAGCAAGGCCTTGGCCGAACCGGTCGGCGAGGGCAGCGCGCCGGCGACGGCGTCGGCCAGAAGGGTGCCGACCGTCTCGGCGGCGCAGACGCGATTGGCACCGATACCGCCCGAGGGCCCGCGTTTGATCCAGCCGACGACATACGTCCCCGGAATCCCCGTCACCCGACCGTTCTCGTGCGGGACCGTGCCGGTTGCTTCATCGAAAGGCAACCCGGCCACCGGCACACCGCGGTACCCCACTGCCCGCAGCAGGGCACCGGCCGATATGTCCAGCTCACCCGAACCTCCCGTCACGCGTGTGGCTCGGACGCGGGTGTCGCCCAGCACCGCCACAGGAGCGGAGTGGAAGCGGAAGACGATGCGCCGCCCGGACCCCGGCGCGCGCGACCAGTCCACCGACTCGCGTACCGCGACGCGCAGCGAAGCGGCCTTCCCGCCGGGCCGCGCGCCGTCGATCGCCGCGCCGATCCGCGGATCGTGGTCGTCCACGACCAGCTGCACGCCGGGCCGGTGTGTGAGGGCGAGCAACTCGGAGGCGCTGTAGGCCGCGTGCTCGGGGCCGCGCCGCCCGAGCAGGACCACCTCACGCACCTTTGAGGTGCGCAGCGCCGCCAGGGCGTGGTCGGCGATGTCCGTATCGGCCAGTTCCGAAGGATCCGTGACGAGGATGCGGGCGACGTCGAGGGCGACGTTGCCGTTGCCGGCCACGACCACGCGCTCGGCGGACAGATCGATGGCGTCCGGTGCGACCTCGGGGTGGGTGTTGTACCAGGACACGAACGCGGTCGCCGAGTGGCTTCCCGTCAGCTCCTCACCAGGGACGCCGAGTCGGCGATCCGTGGACGCGCCCACGGCGTAGATGACCGCGTCGTGATGCGCGGCGAGCTCGTCCGCCGTGATGTCCTTGCCGATCTCGACGCCCAGATGCATCCGTACCCGGGGATGGCTGTGGAAGCGTGCGAAGGTGTCGCCCACCTTCTTGGTCGCGGGGTGATCGGGCGCCACGCCGTATCGCACCAGCCCACCGGCCACCGGCAACCGGTCGATCAGCGTCACTTCGGCGTTCGTGTGCAACAGCAGGTCTTCGGCGGCGTACATGCCGGCCGGGCCGGTGCCCACGACGGCGACCCGGATCGGCGCGAAGTCGGACGGCAGGCTGCGCTCGAACGTGGGAGCGCCCCAGATGTGGAAGTTCGGTCCCGTGCTGGCCGGTTCGGGCTCCTCCTCGGCGAAATAGGCCGCGTTGATCGCGGCGTATCCCTTCTGTGCCTCGGGCAGGACGTCCACGGGGAAGATCGCGTCGACCGGACAGGCGTCGGCGCAGGCACCGCAGTCGATGCAGGACTTCGGGTCGACGTACAGCATCTCCGTGCTGCCGAAGGCCCGCTCCTGCGGTGTCGGGTGGATGCAGTTGACGGGGCATACAGCGACACATGTGGCGTCGCTGCAGCAGGTCTGTGTGATGGCGTAGGTCATGTCGTCGGCCCGGGTCGCTCGGCTCGGATCAGATCAGGTTCGCGCGCTTGTAGAAGAACAGTGCCGGCCCGGTGAGGAGCCGAGCCGAGGCCAGGAACTCCATGAGGCCCGAACAGCTCGACCGCATCAGGGACTTGTGGTGCTCGTTCGTCCTGGCCTCTGCCACGGCACGCTCCGTGTCCAGCCCGGCGTTCGCGTAGACGCTCCGGTTCACCATGCTCGTGACGATGCAGTAGGAAGCGACCGCGATCACAAAGGCATTGAGTTGCCGACGCAGCGGACCGGCGTGCCGGAGATGCTTACGGGTCTCGTCGCGGGCGAACTTCATGTGCCGTGACTCCTCCACGACATGAATGTTGTTGATGGTGCGGACGAACGGTGCGACCCGCTCGTCCCGCATCCAGTCGCGCTGCATGACGTCCAGCACCTCTTCGGCGACCAGAATCGCCGCGTAGGCAGCCTCGCCGAACGCCAAGGTCTTGAATGCCCGTCCGAGTTCGACCACCAGCCGGTGCGGACGGTAGGCCGGGGCGCCCAGCTTCGCCGCGCCACGGGCGAACATGACGGAGTGCTGGCACTCGTCGGCTATCTCCGTGAGGGCCCACTGGAACCGCGGGTCCGTGGCGTCCGTGGTGTAGATGTCGCGCAGCACCATCTGCTGCAGGATCATCTCGAACCAGATGCCGGTGCCGGCCACCGAAGCGGCCTCCTGCCGTGTCAGCTCCTTGCGCTGCGCATCGGTCAGTTCCTGCCAGTAGGACGTGCCGTAGAGCGTGCTCCACTCGGGGCTCGCACCGTGGAAGTCCTTGTCCAGAGGGGTGTCCCAGTCCACTTCCGTGACCGGGTCGTAGGACGACTTCGCCGACGAATCGAGCAGGCGACGGGCGACGTCGTGCTCGTGGAGCCGGTCCTGGTTCTCCGGCCGAACGGTGCTGCCTGCCATCCTGCGGCTCCTTGGATCGACGGAACGACTCGGCGCCGGCCGGCCGCGACCCCCATCTCGTGCCCACGTGATGAGTCCGTCGGCAGCTGGACGCCACCCCACTTGTTAGACATGACGTCTAGCAAGCTGTTGGACGGAACGTATAACAAGACTGCCGCACGGGCCTACCCCCGCGGAGAAATCCACGCGGTCCGCCGCCTGTCGACACCATGTCCCGACGATCGCGCAGCAGGACTCGCCCGCCCTGCCGGGTGCGGGTGCCTGCCCGGATGGAGCCAAGGAAGTGCGCCGGTTCCGATGGGAGCGGCAGTACGGCGAGTCGCTCGGCGTCAGGTCGGGTGAGCGGCTCGGACAGGGCCCTGAGCGGCCGGTTCAAAGGTCGACGGAACCCGGCGGCCTCGGCTGTCGCCCGCCCGGTCACTTCGCCGCTGACCAGGTCCGACTTCCCCGGCCGACGAAGGAACACGGCCCCCGCCGATGCCTGCGCCCCGATGAACCGCGTTCCTCGGCACAAGGAGGCGGCGCTCGCATGGACGCGATGCGAGGCCGCCGACGAGCGGCATCGAACAGCAGCACACCGCGTGCAGCAGTTCTCCGCGGAGTGGGCGCTCACGGCATTCCGCCCAAAGGGCTGTCCCGTAATCCCCGGCGGGCACGCGACGACAGCTACGGCACCTCGCCGCGTTGTCGGAACGTCCACATACATCCAGTATGCGGACGCCCCTCCGCCTTGCGATGCACCGCATCCGACGCCGCGCGCTGATCCACCGCGGATCACGGGACAGCCCTTAGCATGAACCATGGAAACGGCTCCTCTCAGAGGGAGATCGGATTCACCGCGAGCGGCGGCCTCCTGCGAGCAGGGAGCCGCCGCTTTGTCCGGCGGACGTCCGCGGACATCGGCTCGTACGCAGGGGAGGACCGGGGGATCTTCAGCACCTGGCCGCCCCGGCGTTCGGGTCACGTCGATCGAACAGTGGGCGCGGGCGCCCCTGCCTGGCAGGGCTACTCGGACTGGCCCGCGCGGTGGTCCTTCCCGGCCCGCGATTCTGCCGGTGGCCTGCGTGCGGCATACGTGCCCGCGCCCGCCGCCAGCAGCATCACACAGCCCGTGAAGACCAGGCCGGCCTCGCGCAGGCCGAGCCATGTGGCCAGGGCGCCCACACCGACGACAGGCACCGAGATCCCGGCGTAGGCGACGACGAAGAACGCCGAAATCGTGCCGCCGCGGTGCTGCGCCGGGGCGGCGTCGCTGATCAGGGTGAGCGCCGCGCGGAAGGCGAGTCCCTGACCGGCGCCGCCGCACAGGGCGCCCAGGACGAGCAGGGGCAAGGATTCGGCGATCAGCGACGACGCCACCAGCAGCAGGCCCCCAACGAGGACGCCGCACCCTACGGGGAGCGCGAGACGCGCGCCGATGCGTTGCGTCAAGGACTGACCGACGGTCGAAGCGAGGAACACGGAGAACACCACGGCGCCCGAGACGGCCAGGTTGTGCACCCCCAGCGTCTGCGAGACAAAGCTCGGCGCGACCGCGGTGAACAGCCCGAGGAGTGCGAAGCCGGCGAACGCCGCCAGCGACGCGGGTGTGAACACACCCTTGACCTCGTGAGGAACCGTGACCCCTTGCGGCTTCAGGGGCGGCCACCTCTTCGGTTCCACCACGGTCTCCGGCAGGAACCAGGTGATCCCCATGGCGGCCGTCACCAGTCCGAGGTGGACCCAGAACGGCAATGCCAGTGGCCACGGGGTGTACTGCGCGAGCACGCCGGAGAGCAGTGGCCCACAGCCCAGACCACCCATGTTCGCGGCGGTGGCTGCGAACCCGGCCCGCGCCTTCTGCCCGGGACCGGCCAGTTCGATGACGGCCGCTGTCGCCGCGCCGCTCAGCAGGCCGGCCGCGCAGCCGGACAGCAGGCGTCCCGCGAAGAGCAGAGGCAGCCCGCTCTGCAGCAGGAAGCATCCCGCACTGCCGGCCGACAGGACCATCGCGCACAGGAGGACTGGTCTGCGACCTGCCTCGTCGGAGTAGTTTCCCGCCACCAGGAGCACGCCGATGACCGCGATGGCGTACACGGCGAAGACGACGGTCACGATCAGCTCGGAGAACCCGATCCGGTGCTGGTAGAGCCCGTACAACGGCGTCGGCAGAGTGGTCCCGGCCATCCCGATGGCGAACACCGCTGCCGCTGCCGGGTAGCCCGGTCGCAGGCCGACGCCCGCGCTCACTGTCCCCTCGCGAAGGATCACGCGCGCCACCCTAAAAGGGTTGTCCCGTAATCCCCGTCGGGCGCGCGACGACAGCTGCGGCACCTCGCCGCATTGTCGGACCATCCGAATACACCCAGTACGCGGACGTCCCTCCGCCCTGCGATGCACCGCACCCGAAGCCGCGCACTGATCCACCAGAGGTTACGGGACACCGCTTGAGGGCGCATGCTCACGGAACCGGCGCCCGGCTCTGAGCGGAGGGCCCCTACGAATGTCGCCGGTCGATTTGAGGCCCGGTTCTCGGGAACCGTCAGTCCCAGAGCTTGTATGTCACGACCTGCTGCGTCTGGGCCGGCTTGGCACCGGTGTAGACGAGCTGCAGCCGGGTGAATTGCTGTACCTCGGGATGCCTCTGCCAGCTCTTCGGGCGGTCGAGCCGCACGGTGACAGGATAGGAGTGGAATTTGCCCGCTGCGCAATAGGGTTGACAGTCATTGACGGCGTCGAGACCGCTCCCCACAGCGGACGTCGCACCCCATTTGCTCCAATGCAGTGCGATCAGGCGGTTGTTGCCGTCCCCGCAGGCGATCAGGAATTCGCCCGGGCGTACCTGTGAATTCGAGAAACAGTCGACGGCCACTGCACGAGCGTGCGAGGGCGACTTCGCGGAGGCGGAGGTCGGCACGGCCGCAGCCGCGAGGGCCACGGCGGCACACAGCATGACCGCGCTCCTGAATTTGTCTCGTTGCATGTCGGCTCCCCAGCTGCCCTTTTCCGAGCCCACGCGGCCCATCCGTTCACACCGCGACCGCTCCGCAGGCGGAGGCCCGCGCGGCAAGGGAAGTCGCCGGTGGCCGTGCACTTCTTCCAGCGGCGGTTCCAGAATCGACAGTACGACCGCGCCCAGGTATGCACCACCCGTACAGGTGAGAGCTGCGCAGACAGGGGACGAGGGGGTTCGCTCCGTCCCGTGGAGCGCCCGGTCGATGCAATGCTCGACCGGGCGAGACCCACCCGCCACTCTTCCATGATCCGGAAAACGGTCGGGCGCTTGTTGCCCCGAGACCCGATTGAGGTCTTCTCGGTCGTCCGACCTGTCGTCCCGTCTTCGGCTCGGGTCGGCGGGGCCTGGTGATCCGGCCGGCACGTGTCGGGTGAGACTGGGGGACGGCCTTCGGGCCATCCGCAGTCCAGACCATGACGAGGGGACGAGAGAATCATGAGCCGCCTGACTGTGGCGATGCAGATCTCCATCGACGGTTACGTCGACAGCAGCCTGCCCGACGCCGACTGGCAATTGTGGAATTGGGGTCCCGACTGGCCGTGGAGCGCGGACCTCCGCGCGGCCTTCAACGGCCTGCTCACGAGTGCCTCGGGCATCCTGCTGAGCCGGCCCATGGCGGACGAGGGTTACCTGGGGCACTGGGGCCGGATGGCCGAGCAGCATCCCGGCGACCCCGACTGGGAGTTCAGCCGGGTCATCGGTGCGCTCCCCAAGTTCGTGGTGAGCAGGTCGGGCAGGCCCGAACTCGACTGGCCACGGACCACGGTGCTCAACGGCGAGCTGACCGACACCGTGGAACATGCGAAGCAACAGGCCGACGGGGATCTGGTCTGCTTCGGTGGCGCCGGCCTGGTCTCCTCCCTGCTGCGAGAGGACCTGGCCGACGAGCTCCGGCTGTTCACCAACCCCGGCTTCGCGGGCGCGGGAACCAGCGTCTTCGGAGCCCGGCTCGCGACGCGGAACTACCGGGCCGCCCACTCGGCCGCCTACGCCTGTGGCGTCGTGGAGACCCGCTGGGTCAGATAGCCGCACCTGGGCGCACCGACCGACGTGAAGCCTCTGGTGTCAGGGACGATCTTGTGGTGAGAACCGTCCTACCAGGGGCTTCACGCCTGCTCGGAGCCGAGTGCACCCCGTCCGCTCCGCCTCATCTCCTCGGATCACCGCTTCATAGAGATCATTTCACTGAGACCTCATCGAGCGTTCGAACCGTTCTGGTCCAGCCGTGGGCCGAGACCTGGAATCACGGCACTGCTTCCGCCGTCTTCCCCGAAGGCGCTGTCGACCGGGCTGCGGATGCCGCCGGCGGCGGGGGTCCGGTCAGTCGCTGTCCCGGTGGCTCATGAACCAATGGGTGTCGAAATAGCGTGCCATCGTGAACGGATGGTGCGGGTCGATGAGGATGCGGCAGACGAATTCCGCCGCCCGGCAGTCGAAGGGGACGTCCTTGCCGTCGAAGGACCGGACCACGACGGGCCAACGGTCGGGGTCGTCGCCGTCGGCCCTCCAGCAGTACAGGTCCTCGTGCTCCGTACCCGCCCAGATGAGCAGGCCGTCCTCCCTCAGATGCGTCCACGGCTCCTGGTTCAGGTCCAGGTATCCGTCGAAGGAACCCTCGCCGAACGTCTGGACCATGCGCTTGTAGTCGCTGGGCAGCGCGGTGCCCAGGCGCGACTCCACCTCTGCCCAGGGCATGTCCGGCCGCTGGGCGGGCCGTGCCCAGCCAGTGACCCGTATGAGCCGCTCCACCCAGTCGACGTCCTCGCCCTCGTCCGGAGCGACCGCCAAGGGTTCTGGCACCTCCCTGTGGGCGACCGTCAGCACCGGCCGCTCGGTCCCCTCGGCGTCCCGCGCAGTACCCGTGCCGACCCACTGATCCCCGTACGCCCACGCCCGTATCTTCACGGCCCGGTCCTCGAAGGGGACGAGGAGAGCCGCGCCTGCGGACTCGTCGACCGTCGGGTCGGTGAAGCCGTCGAGGACGAGGGTGCGCGGGGCGCCGTACCTGCTTTCGAGCAGGTCGGTCAGCTCCTGCGGGTCCAGGTCGCCGGGCAGGTACATGTATCCGTTCCCAGGGCCGATTCGGGCCAGCAGGTCGGTGACGGTCGCTTGCGTGAGTTCCATGGCGGACAGTGAAGTGCATCGCACCGACAATGGACGTGCTCATCGACATGTCCGACGTCGATTCGGGAGGCGCCGCACTCCTTGATCCGGCGAGCCTGCGGTGGCACATGAGGGTCGCCGCGATGGCAGTGGGCGAGGAAGAGTTTCGGCTGTGCGCTCGTAGCGGCGGCGGAGACGCCGACGGCCAGGGGCAGCCCGGCCACACCAACGGGATGTGGATCCCGGAACCGGGCTCACCCCCGGCCGTCGCCCCGCTCGTACAGCGCGTCCCTCGACTTCACCAGGTACATCAACAACGTCTATTCTCACCGGGTTACGCCGCTGAACAGGCGGGAAGAGCGGGGGAGTCACACCATCATGAGCGGTACGAACGGGGACGGCCGTGACGAGCGGGACGACAGCGTCGACGGAGGCATCAAGCCGCTCGCGGTGAGCGACCCCGCGCGCATCGGGCCGTATCTGCTGCTCGGACGGCTTGGTGCCGGTGGCATGGGGCGGGTGTTCCTCGCGCGGTCGGACAGCGGGCGGACCGTCGCCGTCAAGGTGGTGCACGAAGAGTACGTGTTCGACGAGCAGTTCAGGGCGCGGTTCCGGCGGGAGATCGAGGCGGCGCGGAGGGTCGGTGAGCGGTACACGGCGCCGGTGCTCGACGCGGGTCCGGGCGACGAACCGCCGTGGGTCGCCACGGGGTACGTTCCAGGGCTCTCGCTTGAGCAAGTCGTCCGGCTGTACGGGCCGTTGCCGACGGCGTCCCTCCACTTCCTCGCCGACGGGTTGCTGAAGGCACTCAAGGATATTCACGGCGCCGGGATCGTGCACCGCGACCTGAAGCCGTCCAACGTGATGCTGACCGTGGACGGCACGAAGGTCATCGACTTCGGGATCGCGCGGGCGCTCGAGACGTCCGTCGAGTCCTTGTTGACCAGCACGGGGATGGCCATCGGCTCACCCGGGTTCATGTCGCCGGAGCAGGTGCGTGGGCAGCGCGTGGGGGTCAAGAGCGACGTGTTCACCCTCGGGTGCGTACTGACATATGCGGCGACGGGGCAGCTGCCGTTCGGGCAGGGGGTGAGCAATCAGCATGCGGTGATGTTCCAGATCGTGGAGAGCGAGCCCGATCTGACGCGTGTCGAGGACGCCGCGCTGCGGGCCCTCATCGCCCGGTGCCTGACGAAGGGCATCGACCAACGACCTGACGTCGATGAGCTGTTGGAGGACCCCGAGAGACCGCGCCCCCGTGCCGCACGCGGTGCCTGGCTGCCCGCCGGCGTCGTCGCGCACCTCGCGCAGCAGTCCGCACGGCTGCTCGACGCCGAGGCGACGCCGCTGCGGGAGGAGCCCGTGGACCTGGCGACCGTCGGGCTGCGGCCGAAGAGCGGACCTCCCGCCGTCGTCCCGGCGGGAGGCGACACCACGACGCGACGGCGGGAGCACGAAGGGCGGCCCCGGCGGCGCCAAAGGCTCATCGTTCTGCCCATCGTTGCCGTCATCACCGTCGGCGGGGGCACGGCCGTCCTGCTCCAGCCCTTCGCAGGCGACGGCGGGGACGGAACACGCGCCCAGTCACCGGGCAGCAGCGCGAGTGCCACTCCCGGTGAAGACAACTCGCATAACACGCCCGGCAGTTCACCCTCCAAGGCGGGAAACGGGAAGAACGGGGGCGACGGCAAGGGCGAGGACGCCAAGAAGGGTGAGAACAAGCAGGGGCAGGACGGCGAGAAGGAGCCGCGTGGGACGAACGACCGCGAGAGCGGGGCCAGTTCATCCGATGGCGGCAGCGGCTCCGGCAGCGGCGGCACCGGAACCAGCGGCGGGTCCGGCTCCACGGGGTCGTCCGGCTCCACGGGGTCGCACGGTGGAGATTCTTCCAGCTCCGGTGGCTCGTCCTCCGGCGGCTCGTCCTCCGGCTCGCGGCCACCCGCTCTGAAGAGCTACAAGGCCGCGTACACCAACTCCTGTGTCGGCGCGTGCGACATGCCGATCAAGGTGAGCTGGTCGGCGATCTCCGGAGCGACCAGGTACGACATCCACTACACCAACACGGGCAGCAACTTCACCAAGAAGAACGTCGACACCACCTACTCAACCGGCAGCACCAGCTACACGATCACGGGTCCGTACTCCGGTGACGAGATCTGCGTCACGGTGCGCGCGGCCAACAAGTACGGTGCCTCTGCCTGGGCGGAGACCTTGTGCGACACGGTGCCCTACTGAAGGGCGTCGTCGTGCCTACGTCAGCGAGCGACCACCACGGCACCGTCGCCGACACGGTGTGCTTGTCAGGGCCGGGAGTACGGACGGTCCGCAGCCGGGCGGCGAACAACACGCATTCGGCCCCGTCGACGCGCTGCCGACGGGGCCGATGGGCGGTCTGCGAGTGATCAGCCCAGACGCAGCGCCTCGCGGATCGTCGTGAACAGGTCGGTCTGGTCGGTGACGCCCAGGACCCGGTACGCCAGCGGCCCCTGAGCCGCGATCCGGACCTCGGTGCCGGTGTGCTCCTGCGACTGACCGGGCGCATTGGTCGAGTAGTTGACCTTCAGCTGCTGGCCCTCGTCGGTGACCAGCGTGGAGGACAGGCCGGGCGGCTGGGCCTCCAGGGGCACGATCTGGCTGGTGTGGCCGTGGTCGGCCGTGGTGACGACCAGGGTGTCGGGGTGCTTGGCGGCGTAGGCGCGTGCCACCTCGACCGCGCGGTCGAACGCCGCGGTCTCGCCGATCTGGCCGCACGGGTCGGCCGCGTGGTCCTGCTTGTCGATCGAGGCGCCCTCGACCTGGAGGAAGAAGCCGTTCTTGCTGTGCTTCTGCTTCTGCTTCGCCTCCAGGAGCTGGATGGCCTTGGTCGTCTGGTCGGCGAGGTTCGGGGTGCCGGAAGGCCGGTTCGGATTGGAGGTGACGCAGCGCTGCGGGTCGGTCCCGCCGACCGCGGCGGGCTTGCCCGTCCACTCCGTCGGCACGTTGCCGGGCGCGAAGAGCCCCAGCACCGGCTTGTCGCCCTTGGCCGCCTTCAGGGAGGCGTTGTCCTCGACGACCTGGTACCCGAGCTTCCGCGCCTGCTCGGTGACGGTCAGGCCCTTGTACTTGCCGTCGGTCACCTTCTGGTCGAAGCGCTGCTTGCCGCCGCCGAGGAGGACATCGACCTTGTGATTGACGCTCTGCTCCGCGATGGAGCCCGGTCCGCCCTTGGCGATCGTGTCGGTGGGGCACTTGGCCATGTCGGCCGGGCCCTGGCAGGAGCGGTCGGTGGCATGCGAGGCCAGGACGGCCGGAGTGGCGTCGGTGAGCTCGGCGGTGGTCACCGAACCGGTCGCGTAGCCGCCCTTCTGCGCCAGCTCCAGAATGGTCCGCACGGCCTTGTCCGTGCCCGGTGTCTTGGAGATCCGTCCGTTGACCGTCTTCTGGCCCGTCGCCCAGCCGGTGCCGCTGGCCGCGGAGTCGGTGACGTAGTCCGGGGTGCCGTCCGCGTGCACCGCGTACGTCGTGTAGGCGCCGGTCAGCGGGAACTTGTCCATGTTCAGACGGCCACTCGCGCCCACGGTGTAGTCACGGGCCAGGGTGATCTCCGAGTCGCCCATGCCGTCGCCGATGAGCAGGATGACGTTCTTCGCCTTCCCGCTCTTGACGGCGCTCTTGGCGTGCTCCGCCGTGTCGTACGCGCCGGCCGTCGTGGTGACTGCCACGGCGGCGGTGGCGACGAAGACCGCACTGGCGGCTATCAGGTGGTTGCGTGTCAGGCGCGGTCCGCGCATGGAGGTCTCCTTGAACAGGTCGGTGCAGGGTGCCAACGGTGATCAGTCCATCAGCGCCACGTGAACCGCGGACGACGTCCAGGCGCCCTCCGCCCTGCCGGGACGTGGCACGTCGGGCCGCGTGCTCCGGGGAGTCCCGGCCATCCGGACGCCACGAGGACGGGGTCGTCTCCGCTTGGCGCGGCGCGCACGCCCGCCAGTGCCGGGGCGGGCGGTGCCGAGCACTCCCCTCACCCGCGCCGAGCGCCCTGGAACCGGCGCAGACCACCCCCGGTCATGCCGCTCCCGACCCCGCGGGATACCCGCCCGTACCCGTGAGCCCGGTTCCGGGCGCGCGCATGCCTTCGGCGTCGGCCGCACCGGCGACCGGCGTCCCCGTCCCACGCCGCGGCCGCCGGTACCGCGGCGCGGCGGCCGTCGCCGCGGTCACCGCCGCAGCGGTGGTGGCGAGCTGGGCGGTCTCCGACCCGTCGAGGCCCTCCTTGCCGGGCCGCGGGGCGTCGTCCGAAGGTCCGGTCGGCCCGGCCGCGGTCACGGCCATCGCGTCTCCGGGGCCGATGACCGGTGACTACCGATGCGGGGCGCAGCACGCTGTGGCCTGGGCGGGCTGGAGCGCCTGCACACGAGTTCTGACGCGTACCGGTGGAACGACCGGCCTTCATGACCTTCCCCCGCCGCGACAGCCGAGGCGCGCCGGGTGTCGGACGAGCGGCCGGGGGGGGTGGGCCCCCCCGGGGGGGGGGGCCCCCCCCCCCCCCCCCGGGGGGGGCCCCGCCCCCGGGGGGGGGGCCGGGGGCGGGGGTGATAAAGCTAAGGGCCCCCGCCC
>NZ_JBIVON010000008.1:272982-292848 GCF_044754145.1 Streptomyces sp. NPDC093149 | reverse complement strand
GCGCGCGCCCCCCGGCCGCCCCCCCCCGCCCCCCCCCCCCCCCCCCCCCCGGGGGCCCCCGGGGGGGGCCCCCCCCCCCCCCGGGGGCCCCCCGGGGGGGGGGGCCCCCCCCCCCCGGCCGCACCGGCGGCGCGACCTGGAACTCGTTCGGCGACCGGGGATCGGCTCAGAATACGAACGGTCCCGGCGACTGGGCGGACGTTGCGTTGCAGGTCGCTGTGATGCCCAGGACCACGACCTTGAGGGACTTGGCCTCCAGGCTGTCACCGGAGGCGACGGTGCCGTTGAGCGGGCCCGTGGACACGGGGCTGCCGGCGGGGATGGCCGGGTTGGCACTGCCGGTGAACGTCACCGTTCCCGCACCCTTGTTGGTGAGGGTGAGTGTCGATTTCACCGAGTTCGCCCCGACCTTGATCGGCGCGGTGATGGCGGACGTCGAGACGTTGATGGTCGCGGCCGTCCCGTTCTGCGTGGCGGTGAGGGTCGCACTGCCCGAGCCGTAGGCGCCGCAGTCGAAGGAGATGGTGGCGGTGGTGGGGCTGACCGCGTCGGCCGTGGGTGCCAGCGCGAATGTGCCTGCGGCGAGGGCGGAACAGACGGCGAGTCGCCTTGTGCCATGCCTCATGGTGGTTGCCCTTCGTGTGGGGGGATTGCCGACGCGCGTCATCGCGGGGCCGCGTCGGAACATGTCACTTCTCTGACGCACTGTCAGCGAACTGGCCCCCATTGAGGCACAACCCCCTTGAGGCAACAAGGTGCACCGTCATGATTTTTGGCATGTTACGGTCAATTTTGGTCAGCCTGGCCACAGGGGCCTCGGTGCAGTGCGCTGCAAAGGAGGCCCCCTTGAGCTCGGATGTCCGGACGTGCACTCCGTAACAACAATCATTTTCATTAGCGAGAGGCAAGGGGGTTGAGGTGACCGAAGGTGGCCTTGGAGGAGTGCTCGTGTATCCGTCGGCAACCGCCGTGGACGAAAAACCTTAGGCTTCCGCCTGATACCGGCCCAGACTCAGGAGCGCACCTCATGTTCGGCCCCGTTCAGAAGCATCCGTACCCCGACGCCCTTCGTCCGGACGAAGCGCCTGCGCCGCACCCGCTGCTCGCACCGGTGATCGGGTTCCTCGGCACCTGGGTCGGCCGCGGCGGGGGCGGGTACCCGACGCTCGCCGAGGAATTCGTCTATGCGCAGGAGGTCACCTTCAGTCATGACGGTCGTCCCTTCCTCCGCTACGAGGCGCGATCCTGGCTGCTCGGCGCGGACGGCGCGCCGCTGCGGCCGTCGGCGCGGGAGAGCGGCTGGTGGCGACTGCAGCCCGAGGCGCGCGTGGAAGCGCTGATCACCCAGCCCACCGGCGTCGCGGAAATCCTGGTCGGCCGCGCGGGCGACGGCCTGGTCGACCTCAGCTCCCACCAGGTGGCTCTCGCTCCCACCGCGAAGGAGGTCGATGCCACCCGCCGCCGCTACACGCTGACGGACGAGGACACGCTCGACTTCGTCCACGACCTCGCTGCGGTCGGTCAGCCGCTGCAGCACCACCTGTCGGCGCGGCTTCGACGCGGGGGTGGCAGCTGAGGACTGTCCCGTAATCCCCTGGTGGGGCAGCGCGCGGCGTCGGATGCTGTGCACCGCAAGGCGGAAGGGCGTCCGCATGCTGGGTGTATGCGGACGTTCCGACAATGCGGCAAGGTGCCGTAGCTGTCGTCGCGCGCCCGCCAGGAGGTTACGGGATCCTTAGGGCACCTCTCGCTCGGATGGTTCCGGGCGCGCGCCCCGGCGTCGCGCCGCGCCGCGTTGTCGTCGGTCGCCATGGCGCCTCCCGAGCCCTCGGCTCCGTCCGAGCAGGGGAGACCTCATCCGACTCCCTCCTCCGCCTTGCGGTCCACGGCACCGGACCCCGCTCACCCGATCAGGTCGGATCCGAACGAGGGACCCCAGGACCACCGCGCCTGCGACCCCGTATCCATGGCGACCGGCGTCAACGTGGCGTTCCCCGGTTTCGCGTCCGACGTAAAAAGGTGGAAAAGCGGGTAAACCATTGTGGCGTGCAGGGCATCCTCCCAGGCGTGATGAGCCTGACGGGGACACCGTTCTTCCTGGCCACGATCGCGCTGGTCGTGGTCACCGTGCTGTTGCCCCTGCTGTTGTGGGGCCGAGTGCGAGGCCCCGCCGTGGTGCGCGGCACGGCCCGCCTTGTGATGGTCGTCTCCGCGCAGGCGGCGGCGGTGCTGAGCGTCTTCGTAATGGTCAACAACACCAACGGCCTCTATGACAACTGGGCCGATCTGCTCGGCACCGGCCACCACATCGTTGCCGCGCCGAGCCTCGGGCGCGATGGGCTCGGGGAGCACGGGCGCCTGGCGAACGAGCCGAAGGTCGTCCAGGACTTCAGCCTGACGCACGATGCCCGGATGGGCCGCGGCGTGCGCGTCACCCAGCTGAACGGGCGGGTGTCGCGGGTGCGCGGCGAGGTCTACGTATGGCTGCCGCCGCAGTACGGCCAACCGGCCTTCCGGCACCGCAAGTTTCCCGTGGTCGAACTCCTGGGCGGCTTCCCCGGATCGGCGAAGGCCTGGTTCGGCAGCCTGCGGGTGCAGTCGCAGCTGGAGTCCGGGATGCGGAGCGGGCGGATCGCCCCGTTCATCCTCGTGGAGCCGCGGACCAACCTGCTGGCGAGCCAGGACACCGGGTGCGCCAATGTGCCGGGTGTCGTGGACGCCGAGTCCTGGCTGAGCGTGGACGTCCGGCAGATGGTGATCGACACCTTCCGCGCGCAGAGCCGTGCGAGCGGCTGGGCGGTGGCCGGGTTCTCGGCCGGGGCGCACTGCGCCGTGAAGATGGCGCTCGCCCATCCCGACCGCTACCGGGCCGCCGTGGGTCTCTCCGGCTACAACGACCCGGCCGCCGAACGGGTCTCCCTCACGGCCCGGGACCCGAATCTGCGGCGCGTCAACAACCCTCTGTGGATTCTGCGCCACGCCGTCACCCCGCCGCCCGTCTCGCTGTATCTCTCGGGCGGGCTCAACGACGGCTACCGTGACGGCCTCGCACTGCGGCGGGCCGCGGTGTTCCCGACACGGGTGGCGGTGGCCGAGGTGAGCGGGCCGCACACCATCGGACTCTGGAAACGCCAGGTGCCTCAGGTCTTCCGCTGGCTGACGGCAGAACTGGCGCCCTACCAGGGCGGGGGCGCTCGCGCGAAGGGCATCTGATCGACGGGGGCCGGGTCGGTCACGGTGCCCGGCCCGCGCGCCCCGTGTGCCGTGAATCCGCGTGCGACGGACGGATACGAGGCCGTGTCGGCCGCTGGGGTGAGCAGGGCTCTCAGTTGTCCGGGCGGGATCCCGACGGTGCTGCGCAGCGCCCGGGTCATGTGGGCCTGGTCGCCGAAGCCGAGTTCGTGCGCCGGCAGCGCCACGTCGCGCTCGACCTGACCGAGTCGGCACAGTGGCCCCGACGGGGACCGAACGGGGCGTACCGGATCCGGCAGGTGCGCGGTGGCGCGACCTGCCCGACCGGAGGCACGCCCCCGGTGCCCGGTACGCCACACTGTCGGCCGGCCCGCCCGGGGCGAAGGACCTGTCAGTGCCCCATCACGGCACGGACGGTCCGGCGTCCCGGGCTCGGCGCGGTGGCGGGCGCCGCTTCCGGACCCGGGGTCATCCGGGGAGCATGGAGCGCCGCCCCGGGGCGGCGGAGGACTGCATGCTCATGCCGCCGTCGACGACGAGGAGTTGGCCGGTGAGGTACCGGGACTCGTCGGAGGCGAGGAACACCATGGTGTGGCCGATGTCCTCGGGAGAGCCCAGGTACGGCAGGGCGTTGCCCTTCTTCAGCGCCTCGACGACGTCTTCGGGCAGGTTGTTCTCCAGGGCGGGCGTCATGACCGCCCCGGGGGCGACGGCGTTGCAGCGCACCTGATGCGGCCCGTACTGGACGGCGATCGACTTGGTGATGCTGACCACCGCGGCCTTGACGGCGCCGTAGGAGGTTTGCAGGACGTCGCCGACGAGTGCGGCGACGGAGGCCGTGTTGATGATCGAACCGCCACCGGCGCGGATCATGTGGGGCACCGCGTGCCGAGCGCCCAGGAGGGTGCTGCGCACATTGAGGGCGACGGCCCGGTCGAATTCGTCCATGTCCATGCGCAGCAGGTCCAGGTCCTTGCGCGGGTTGGTTCCACCGACGTGGTTGCAGAGGACGTGCAGTTCGCCGAACTCGCCGATGGCTGCGGCGACCATGGAAGCGACCGAGCTCTCGTCGGTGACGTCCACGGTGACGGGCAGCGCCCGGCCACCTGCGGCCGCGATGATTCCGGCGGTCTCCTCGGCGCCCTGGGTGTTGTGGTCGGCGACCACGACCCGGGCCCCCTGGCGGCTCATCAGTTCGGCGGCGGACCTTCCGATCCCGCTGCCCGCGCCGGTGATGACCGCGACCTTGTCCTTGAGGCGATCCATGACCATGTCCTTTCGTCGTACCTGCTGGTTCAGTGATCTCCGGTGACGGCCCGAGGGCGCGCCGGGGCCGTCCCGGCGTCCTGCTCCGCGGTGGAGCGCTGGATGCGCGGGATGGCGAGGGTGAGGAGGAGCCCGACGGCTGTGGCGAGCATCGCGACGACATAGGTCATGCGGAATCCGTTCTCGGCCGGCACCTCGACCGGACCGAGCCGCATGGTCATGTTCGCCAGGATCGCGGCCATCACCGCGCTGGACGTGGAGGTGCCGATCGAGCGCATGAGTGCGTTGACCCCGTTGGCGGATGCCGTCTCGGTCACGGGGACCGCCCCCATGATCAGGGCGGGCATCGCGGCGTAGGCGATGCCGACACCGGCGCTGACGATCATCGAGGTGATGACGATCTGCCACACCTCGGACATCAGGAAGAGTCCCGCGCCGTAGCCGGTGCCGATGACCGCGACGCCGATGAGGAGCGCGACACGGGCACCGTGCCGGGCGGTGATGCGGGCGGAGACGGGTGACAGGGCCATCATGACCAGGCCGCCCGGCGCCAGTGCGAGACCCGCCGCGAGTGTGGACTGCCCGAGCCCGTAACCGGTGGCTTCGGGAGACTGGAGCAACTGCGGCAGGGTCAGCGACATCGCGTACATGGCGAAGCCGACGAGCACGGAGGCCAGGTTGGTGAACAGTACGGGCCGCCGAACGGTGACCCGAAGGTCCACCAGCGGCTGGGAGACGCGCATCTCGTAGACCGCCCAGAGCGCCAGGATCACGGCGCCGCCCGCGAACAGTCCGAGGGTGGTGGTGCTCGTCCACCCCCAGTCGCCGCCCTTGGTGACCGGCAGCAGCAGGCACACGAGTCCGGCCGCGAGTCCGATCGCGCCGGGGGTGTCGAAGCGTCCGGGTGCCTGGTTGGGGGATTCGGGCAGGAGGAAGACCACCAGCGCGAGGCACGCCAGTCCCAGCCCGGCCGCGAGCCAGAAGAGGACGTGCCAGTCGGCGTACTGGACGATGGCGGCGGCGACGGGGAGGCCGATCGCACCACCCACCCCGAGGGTCGCGCTGACCAGTGACACGGCGCCGCCCACGCGTGCGGCGGGCAGCTCGTCGCGCAGGATGCTGATGCCCACGGGGATGACTCCGGTGGCCAGCCCCTGCAGCACCCGTCCGGTGATCACCGGGATCAGGCTGTCGGTCAGGGCACACACCACGGAGCCCACGACGAGCGCGACCAGGCTGGCGATGAGGATCTTGCGTTTGCCGAACATGTCGCCGAGGCGTCCGGAGATGGGTGTCACCACGGCTGCCGCGAGGAGCGTGGCGGTGATCACCCAGGACGCGTCGGACGGTTCGGCGTTCAACAGGTGCGGCAGTTGCGGGATGATCGGTACGACGAGGGTCTGCATGAGCGACACCACGACGCCGCTCAGTGCGATCACGGCGGTGACCGCACCGGGTCCCGGCGTGCGGGTGGACGAGTCCGACAACGAAGAGCTCCTTGAACGAATCCGCGCCCGTGGGGCGCGCATGGGCATGAAATGCGTGGGTTCACCGGGGCGCGGGCGCACCGGCAGCGGGCACGGCGCGGGTGGGGCCGGTGAGCGGCCCTCGGCGCAGGCGTGGTGCTTTCTTTGGGGTGGTCCGGGCCAAGGACGGCGGTGGTACGGCCGTTCACCCCGTGGACGCCGGTGAAGCGGTCCGGATCGGGGCCGGGGCCATGGGTTCGAAGTCCGTGTCCGGCGTGACCACGCCGTGCGCGACCGTCCCGTGCGGCCCCCGGTGCGTGCAGAGGAAGGGGACGGGGCAGCACTTGTCCGCCGTGCGGCAGCCCGGCGGCGGCGCGGGCCCACTCGTCGGCGTGTGTCCGGAGTTCGAGTACGTGCTGAGCATTTGGTGGCGACAGCCGCGTCACCGCACGTCCGGACGCCGGGCGCGGCCCGGCCGTCCGCGTCGCAGCGCACCCCGTGTGCCGGGTCACCTCCCGGGACCACCGGGTACTCAGGCTCCGGAAGAAGCGCGGCCCCGGCTGATCACCCGCTACGAAGACGTCGAACCCGCACCGTGGGTGCGGTGCCGGGCGAGCCCGGCGCGCGGGTCGAAGGGGCAGGTCCGTGCGGTCGGATGCCGCCGACGGATCCGGCGTCGGGCTGATCTGCGCTCATGTGGGACTCCATGCCTCGGGTGCGTCGGGAGGGCCGGGCGCACAGAGCCTGTTGAGCATTGTGCACACGATATGCACTGTACGCATCGTGTGCACAATGCACAAACCGCGGTGATCGTGGCTCCGGAGCGTGGGGCATGCGCGATGATGAGCGGGAACCGACGGTGGAAGAGGGCCAAGGACATGAGTGAGCAAGAGCGAGGGCTGAGTGAGCGAGAGCGCCGGCTGAGTGATCTGGAGCGTGAGCTGACCCTGCTGTCCCGGCACTTCATCGCCGCGCGAGGCCCCCGCATCGGCCAGAGCCTGGAACGCTCGGCCTATGTTCTGCTCACCCGGCTGGAGGTCGGTGAACCGCTCACGCTCAAGGAGTTGGCACACACCTTCCAGGTCGGCGTGTCCACCATCAATCGCCAGGTCAGCGCCATGCTCCGCAACGGCCTGGTGGAGCGGATCCCCGATCCCGAGGGGGGAATGGCCCGCAAGTTCCGTCCCACGGCGCTCGGCCTGGAACGTCTGGAGGCCGACCGCGCCGTGAGCCGCGCCGGGACCACGCGCCTCATCGAAGCCTCGGGCTGGGCGGACCAGCGAACCGAGCAGTTCCTCACGCTGCTGGTCGAGTTCAACCAGAGCATCGAACAACTGGAGGGGCTCACGTGGTCGCGCGCGGGCCGGGCCGAGGACGCGACAGCCGCAGACTGACCGATGGACAACGGGCGGTCAGGTCCTGGCCGGCCGTGGGACGGGTGCGGGGAACGGGCGCTGCCCTCGGGGGGCGTCTTCATGTGCCGGATGCGTCCGACCGCGCCATGGAGGCGGCCGTCCCCGCACCGCGCGGCCCTTGAGAGGGCATGACCCGATACGCCGCAAACCCGCCACGGGATGATCTCGGATTCCGGGCGGGTCCGTGTTCCACCTGGTCGTTGGGTGCCTTGTGCAGCCTCTCCGAGCCCGGCACGTGGATCGCGGGCCCCTTGGGGTGGACGGCCGTGTCGAGGGCGACGGTCGGCGGGATCTCGATCGCGGGGCCCGCCGGGTGGTCCTGTTTCTGCCGCTTCGGAGGCTGTGGGCGGTGATGTCGCCGCGGGAGGTGGTGGCGCAGATGTCGAGTTCTGCGGTGCAGTCGTTCTTGAGGGCGTTGCTCCCCGAACCCGCGTCCGGCGCCACTGCACCGGTACCGGGGGCAGGACGGACAACTGCCGGATCAGTACGTTCCCGGCGCACCGTCGGGCCAGGGGGCCGTGCGCTGATCGGCCGTGATTCGTACCCGGCTCGTCCCTCGGTACGCCTCCGTCCGGATACGGCCGCTCATGACTGTGGCCGTAGTGCTGTTACACGACTGAGTGGATGCCTTGACGTGCCTGACGCGCGGTCGAGACCGGCCGGAGGGCCGCCGGGCCCAAGATCGGGGCCGGAATCGACGGCCAAGTGCCGTACCCCGCACGAGCCCGCCGGGGCCGCACCCGGTGGCAGACGAAAGGGAGTGCACTCTTGCGCAAGCCAATGAGCCGACGGACGGCCGCCGCCCTCGCGAGTTCTGGTGCGTTCGGAATCCTGTGC
Organism: Streptomyces sp. NPDC093149; assembly: GCF_044754145.1. Taxonomy (NCBI): domain Bacteria; kingdom Bacillati; phylum Actinomycetota; class Actinomycetes; order Kitasatosporales; family Streptomycetaceae; genus Streptomyces; species Streptomyces sp. NPDC093149. The sequence goes on along the minus strand of NZ_JBIVON010000008.1, from coordinate 284,672 downwards.
ACCGCCACGCCACCCGCGTCGGCGATCGTCGGCGGAGAGCCGGTCGCGGACGGCAAACGGCCTTTCGTCGTGCAGATCGAAGAGCAGGGCGACGACGGGGCCTGGTCGCACTTCTGCGGCGGGGCGCTCATCGACAGCCGGGTCGTCGCCACGGCGGCGCACTGCGCCAAGTTCGCCGAACAGGGCAAGGTCAGGATCCGGCTCGTCCTGGGGCGGGCTGATTCCAGTGCGCCCGGAGGAACGGTGGTGACCGATGAGCACTTCGCCGTTCACAGCCACCCCGAGTTCTCGACACTGACGAACACGGACCTCGGTCTCATCGTGCTCGACCGTCCCGCCGACCAGGCGAGCGCGGCCCTTCCCGCATTGCGAACAAAATTGCGGGCGGGGCGCCTCCTGCGCGCCGCCGGCTGGGGGCGTACCGACCTCGCCGAACCGGACAAGCCGTCACGCCTGCGCGAAGCGACGCTTCCCGTCACGAAGTTCGACACCGAAGGAGGAACGTGGGACAAGGAGTTCATCTGCGCCGGAACCGCACAGTCGCGGGTTGCGCCCGGCGACAGCGGAGGACCCCTGTTCGATCCCGGCACATCCGGCGAGGCCGTCGTGTACGGCCTGGTGACCGGAGAAACGAACACCTGCCAGGGGCTCTTCACGAACCTGGCCGACCCGGCCATCTGGAAGGCGTTCCGAGAACCGCTCGCTTCTCACGGCCTCTCGCACGTCATTCCGACCGAGGCCGCTGACCCGGCCGCCGGACCTCGGGTCTAGCCATAGCGCGATGTCCCGGTCGGCCGGATGAACACCGGAGGGCCGATCATCCGAGGGCGACCGGGAGTTCGGCGGCCGGTTCGGCAGGGACGAGGTGGTGCGGCGTCCACTCCAGAACGGACGCGGAGGGGCAGTTGCCGGCGGTGAGGGCTTGCGTCGCGGGTCCCGACCCGGAGGCCCCGGGCCGGCGCGTCTGGCGAGGGGCCGACTCTCGCGCCCCCTCGGAAGTCGTGGTTGAGGGCTGCAGGGGAGGGACACGCTACGTGAAGCGCTCCTCGCGATCGACCGGACCCTTCGGATCCGGATTGTTCCTACCAGGATTGCTCCTACCAAGGGAGGGGGCCCGCTTCGTCGAAGTAGCCACCGGTGGGGCCGTCGGGTCCCACCTGGGCCATGCGGACGATGATCTCGGCGCCCTGTTCGACGGTCTGGACGCCGGTGTTGCCGTTCAGGTCGGTCTTGGTGAAGCCGGGCTCCACGGCATTGATCCGCATGCCGGGAAACGCCTTCGCGTACTGCACGGTGATCATGTTGACCGCGGTCTTCGACGCCGGGTAGGCGACGCCCGGGTATGCGTACGCCGGAGCGTCCGCGTCGGTGACGCGGGTCAGGGAAGCCAGGCCACTGCTGACGTTGACCACCACCGGGGCGGTGGAACGCCGCAGCAGCGGGAGGAACGCGTGGGTGACGCGCACTGTGCCGAAGACGTTCGTCTCGAACATGTGCCGCATCACGTCGGCGGTCACGTCCGCGGCACCGATCACGTTGTTGTCGGCGTCGCGACTCTCGATACCCGCGTTGTTGATCAGTACGTCCAGCCCTCCATCGGCCTCGATGCTCTCGGCCGCGGCCTGAACGGACGCGTCGTCGGTGACGTCGAGCTGGACCATCCGCGCGCCCAGCCGTTCCGCGGCGCGGCGGCCGCGTTCGATGTCCCGGCTGCCGATGTAGACGGTGTGGCCCGCGGCGGTCAGCCGGCGGGCGGTCTCGAAACCGAGGCCCTTGTTGGCCCCGGTGATCAGTGTCGTGGTCATGCCTCCAGGCTGCGGCGGACGGTGGGAATCTGCCAGGAGTCCCTTCTTCCTGGGACTGCCGGTACCAGGAAGATCCGTGTGGGGCGGTGCACAGTGGTGGCATGGCGAGGACGGAATTCGGCCGAACGGTGAGGCGCTGGCGCGACCGGGTCTCCCCGGAGGCCGCGGGACTGCCCGCCGGAGGCCATCGGCGCGCGGCCGGGTTGCGCCGCGAGGAACTGGCCATGCTGGCCGGGATCTCGGTCGACTACGTGACCCGACTGGAACAGGGCCGGGCGACCAACCCGTCGGAGCAGGTCATCGAGGCCCTGGGGCGGGCTCTGCGCCTGTCCTCGCCCGAACGCGAGTACTTGTTCCATGTCGCCGGGCTCGTACCGCCGGGGCAGGGCACGGTGCCGGCGTACATCACGCCGAGCGTGCACCGGATGCTGGACAGGCTCAACGGGACGCCCGTCGCGGTCTCCGACGCGTCGTGGACGCTGCTGCTGGCCAACCCGTTGTACACGGCGCTGATGGGCGAGCGGCACGGCCGGGAGCGCAACGGCGCGTGGCGCGCCTTCCTCTGCCCCGGCGGCCGGGTACGCCACACATCGCAGTCCCGGCTCGCGATGGAGACCGCGGTGGTGGCCGACCTGCGCGCGGCAGCGAGCCGGTATCCGGAGGACCGGCGGTTGCGGCACCTGATCGCCGAACTGCGGGCGAACAGCGAGCGGTTCGCCGATCTGTGGGACTCCGGGGCCGTGGGTCGTCACGAGGCGTCCCGCAAGACCGTGGATCACCCACAGGCGGGCGTCGTGACGCTGGACTGCGACGTGCTCAGCGTCGCGGGCAGCGACCTGCGCATCATGATCTACACGGCCGAGCCCGGCAGCCGGGACGCCGAACGACTTGAGCTCCTCTCCGTCCTGGGCACCCAGACACTCGCCGGGTAGCGCTTCGAAAGCGCCGTCACACCGAGGCCGTCGCCCGCGCCGTTGTCCTGCGCGGCCCGTCTGCCACCCGCTTCCAGCAGTGTCGTCGGGCATGCCGCATACCGTGCTCATGCCCGCGGCGCCTGGCCGTGGACTGCCCGACGTCGCCGAGGTTTCGGAGAAGCGTGTTGAACGCGCCCCGGGCCGCGCCTGCGGGAACGTGGGCCTCATCGGCTCGCACAACGACATCGCGTGCACTCCGCCGGAGCAACGCGAGCAGAACAGCGGCGCCGGAGGTCATCACGCACCGCTTCGGGCCGCCATTGCGAGCCGCTCTCGGGGCAGGCGGTCGGCATGCGGGGCCGGCGGTGCCTGATCCAGATGCGCGCGAGCGAGACCGGCGTGAGGATCAGGGTACGGGCAGTAGTCCGGTCGCGCCCCGGCCCCGGACGGGGCCGGCCCCCTTCCTCGGGCGCTCCGGTCCGCTTCCCTTCCCACGCTGCCAGGGGGGCCTGGAGGTGGACATGCCGCGGCCCTTGTGGACCGGTGCCATCAGCTTCGGCCTGGTCACGATCCCGATCAAGGTCGTGTCCGCGACCGAGGACCGCTCGGTCCGCTTCCACCAGGTCCATCTGAAGGACATGGGCCGGGTCCGTACCCGCAAGGTCTGTGAGCTCGACGGCGAAGTCGTCCCGCAGGAAGAGATCGGCAGGGGCTACGAGCTCACCCGGGACGAGACCGTCCCCGTCACCGATGAAGAGCTGGATGGGATGCCGCTGCCCACGGCGAAGGCGATCGAGATCGTGGCGTTCGTCGACGCGGACAGCATCGACCCGATCCGGATCAGCGACAGCTACTACCTCGCGATCGACGGACAGGTCGCTGCCAAGCCCTACACCTTGCTCCGCAAGGCCCTGGAGCGCTCCGACAAGGTCGCCGTCGCGAAGTTCGCCTGGCACAACCGCGAGCGCCTCGGACTTCTGCGGGTACGGGAGGGCGCGATCGTGCTGCACAGCATGCGATGGCCGGACGAGATCCGCAGTCCCGAATCCCTCGCCCCCAAGGTCACGGGCCTGGACGAGGACGAGATCGAACGGGCCGTCCAGCTCACCGACACCATGGCCCTCGACGACATCTCCGGATTCCGGGACCGGTACCGCGACGCCCTGGAGGAGCTGATCGAGGCGAAGCTGGAGGACAGGGAACCATCGCGGCCGGCCGAGGGTGAGGAACCGAGGGCCGGGAAGGTCGTGGACCTGATGGCTGCCCTGAACGCCTCGGTCGAGGCCGCCAGGGAATCGCGCGGCGAGGAAGCGACGGTGCACGAGATGCGACCCCGCAGGAAGACGCCTGCGAAGCAGACCGCACCGGCCGCGAAGACCGCCGCGAAGAAGACCGCGACAAAGAGGAAGACCACGGCCCGGAAGGCCGCCGCGCCGAAGCGCAGTGCCTCCTGACCCGAATCGCCCCATGCTGTTGCCCCGGATCGATCCCATGCTCGCCACCCCCGGCAGCCTGCCGGTCGAGGACGACCGGTGGGCGTTCGAGGTGAAGCACGACGGTCAGCGGGCCGTCATCTACCTTCCGGGCGATGGCACCGTCACCTTGCGGGCCCGGTCCGGGGCGGACATCACCGGCGCATACCCAGAGCTCAGGGACCTGGGATCCGTCCTCGGCGACCCCGCCGTCCTGGACGGAGAGATCGTCGCGCTCGATTCCGAGGGACGGAGCGATTTCGAGCGGCTCCAGTCCCGGATGGGGCTTGCCGGATCCCCGGCGAAAGCGGCCCGCATGGCCCGGTCCCTGCCCGCCCACCTGGTCCTGTTCGACGCCCTCCACTTGGGGAGGTCCAGTCTGATCCGGCTGCCGTACACCGAGCGCCGCACCGTACTGGAGGATCTGGGCCTGGACGGGGACCAGTGGTCCACCCCTGCGGCGGTCGTCGGGCACGGCGCGCAAGCCCTGGAGACGACCCGGGCCGCGGGTCTGGAGGGCCTGGTCGCGAAGCGTCTCACCTCCCGCTACGAGCCCGGTGTTCGCTCCCACGCGTGGATCAAGATCCGGCATGTCCGCACCATCGATGTGATCGTCGGCGGATGGCTGCCCGGCCGCGGCCGACTCACCGGCCTGCCCGGCGCCCTGCTGGTGGGAGAGCAACACCAGCACGGTCTCCGATACATCGGCAGCGTCGGCACGGGATGGAGCGACAGGGAACGCACCACGATGGCAGCACTTCTCCGGACAGCCGCCATCGACGACTGCCCCTTCGACACCCCGCCTGCAGCAGCCGGGGCGCGATGGGTACTCCCACGCCTCGTCGGCGAGGTGCGCTACACGACCCGCACCAGGGCAGGCCTGCTCCGGCACCCCACCTGGCACCGGCTGCGACCCGACCTCGCCCCCGACGACACCGCATGAAAGCGACATGACCCGTGGGACCAGGTGTGCCTCGCGGTCGCGCGCAGCTGTGATCGTCGTCCACGAGACACGCTTGGTGGGCGACCGCCGGACCGGAACGACGCAGTTGTCTTCCGTCCGGTTCGGCAGAAGGGGGCGGCGTACGGCTTTGTCGTGATCCGCCCCACCCCTGTGCCGCAGGTCGGAGCTGGCCGAAACTTAAGTCAATCAATTGACTTAAGAATGCGGGCGTGTCTTCACTGAGGAGGCATCCCGCGATCACGGATCAAGGAGGCGACCCTCTGTGACCGACACCCCGACGACGAGGACAGCGCGGCCGCACCCCGTTCCGCACGCGACACAGACAGCGCGAACCCGCCGGGTGATCATGACGGCAGCCGAACGGCTCTTCGCCGAGCAGGGGCTGGTCGCCGTGTCGAACCGGCAGATCAGCGACGCGGCCGGACTCGGCAACAACACCGCGGTCAGCTACCACTTCGGCAGCAAGTCCGGCCTGGTCCGGGCCATCATGCGCGACCACGCCGAGGCCACCGAGCGCATCCGTGAGCGGCACCTGACACGCTGCGCCAGCAGCACCGACATCCGGGACTGGGTCGGCTGCCTCGTCCGCCCGTCCTGCGAGCACCTGGCCGAACTCGGCGTCCCGTCGTGGCACGGCCGTTTCGCCGTCCAGGCCATGGCCGACCCCGTACTGCGCGCGATCGCCATCGACGAGGCACTCGAACGACCCTCCCTGCGAAAGACGTTGGAGGGACTTGCCGCCCGCATCACCGCAGTACCCCTCCAAGTCCGTGCCGAGCGCGCCGACATGGCGCGTCACCTCATCCTCCAGACCTGCGCCGAGCGGGAGCGCGCACTCGCCGACGGAAGTGCCACCCGCCACACGTCCTGGACCCATACCGCCGACACCCTTGCCGATGCCGTCGTCGGCCTTTTCCTCGCACCGGTCACCGTTCGCCGTTGAGGGCTGCTCCGTAACCCCTGGCGGGCGCGCTGCGACTGCGGCTGCACCTCGCGCTGAAGGCCTTGCGTTCGGATCAGGCCGGATCGGCGGGCAGGGCCCGGTGACACGGATCGCAAGGCGGAAGAGGGGGGCACGGCGACCGACGACAACGCGGCGAGGCATGGCACCGGAGCACACGAGCCCGGCGTGATCCGAACGAAGACCCCGACCCCGACCCACATCCACAGGAGACCCATGCCCACCCCCCATGCCCCGCAGGATCCCGGCTTCGACCTCGACGAACTGCGTGCCCGGTACCGCACCGAACGGGACCGCCGCATTCGCCCGGAGGGCAGCGGACAGTACCGGCGCCCCGAGGGTGAGTTCGGCCGGTTCGACGAAGACCCCTACGCCGACGGCGAGTCGACGCGGGAGCCGCTCGACGACCGGGTGACGGCCCTGATCATCGGCGGCGGCTTCGGCGGACTGCTCGCCGGGGCCCGGCTGCGCCAGGCGGGCGTCGACTCGGTCCGCCTGATCGAAAAGGGCGCCGACTTCGGCGGCACCTGGTACTGGAACCGCTATCCGGGCATCCACTGCGACATCGAGTCGTACGTCTACATGCCCCTGCTCGAAGAGGTGGGGTACGTCCCGGCGTGGAAGTACGCCCCGGGCGAGGAGATCAGGCAGCACGCGCGGGCGATCGCGCGCCGCTTCCATCTCTACGACGACGCCTGTTTCCGCACCGGGGTGACCGAACTGCGCTGGGACGAGGACGGGGCGGAGTGGCTCGTCGCCACCGACCGCGGCGACCGGATCAGGGCCCGCCACGTGGTCGTCGCCACCGGCACCCTCAGCCAGGCCAAGCTCCCCGGCATCCCGGGCATCGAGACGTATCGCGGCCACACCTTCCACACCAGCCGCTGGGACTACGCGTACACCGGCGGGGGCGCCGACGGCGGACTGCACAGGCTCGCGGACAAACGCGTCGCCCTGATCGGGACCGGCGCGACCGCCGTCCAGGTCGTCCCGCACCTCGGCGCCGACGCCCGGCACCTGTACGTGTTCCAGCGCACCCCGTCCACCGTCGACGTGCGCGGCAACCGGCCCACCGACCCCGAATGGGCCACGTCCCTGACCCCCGGCTGGCAGCGGCGCCGCATGGAGAACTTCCTCGAGACCGTCACCGGAGCACGCGTGGCGGAGGACCTCGTGAACGACGCCTGGACCAGCAGCGCCCGGCTCCAGGAGAAGATGATCCCCACCAACAGCTACGCGCACATCCCGGCCGAGGAACGCGAACGGGCCTACGAGACAGCCGACTTCCAGAAGATGAACGAGCTGCGCGGCCGCGTCGACAGCATCGTCACGGACGCGGCGACCGCGGAGAAGCTCAAGCCCTGGTACCGCTACATGTGCAAGCGTCCCACCTTCAGCGACACCTACCTGCAGACTTTCAACCGGCCCGACGTCACTCTCGTCGACACCGCCGACACCCACGGCGTCGAACGCATCACGGACCGGGCCGTCGTGGTCGGCGACACCGCGTACGAGGTCGACTGCATCATCTTCGCGACCGGCTTCGAGACCGGCGTCTCCGGTGTGATGTCGGGGAAGCTGCCCGTGTACGGACGCGGCGGCACGAGCCTTCTCGATTCCTGGAAGGACGGACCCAGGACCCTGCACGGGTTCTACAGTCACGGCTTCCCGAACCTGTTCCACATGGGGCCGCTGCAGAACGCCGCCGCCGTCAACTTCGTCCACGTCCTCGACGAGCAGGCCACACACATCGCCGAGGTCGTCGCGCAGGCCCGCGAACGCCGGGCGAGGTACGTCGAACCGACCGCCGAGGCCCAGGACGCGTGGGTGGCCACGATCCGGCGCAAGGCCGCCGATCTGTACGCGTTCCACGCCGAGTGCACCCCCGGCTACTACAACAACGAGGGCCGGCCCAGGGAGCGGAGCCAGGCCTACGGCGACGGCCCGGTCGCCTTCCACGAACTGCTCCGGAACTGGCGAGAGAACGGCGGTCCGAGCGACGTGCTCGTCGGGAAGCGGGACGACGAAGAGGCGGGGACGTGGTGAGCGCGCTCCCCAACCGCTTCGACGCGACCGGCCGGGCCCGGACCACCAGTGGCCGCTGGAAGGCCCACCGCCTCAACCCGCCCAACCGGCTGTGGGGTTCCAACGGCATCGCCTTCGGGCCCGACGGACGACTCCACGTCGCGCAGTTCCTCGCCGGACAGATCAGCGCCGTCGACCCGGCCACCGGGGACGTCGAGGTGATCGTGCCCATGGACGGCCCGGTGCAGTCGCCGGACGATCTCGCCTTCGGCGCGGACGGTTCCATGTACATCGCCGACCTGGTGCCCGGCCGGGTCTGGCGCCGCCGTCCTGATGGCACGTACACCCTCGTCTGCGACGAGATCGTCAACCCCAACGGCATCACCTGCATCGGCGACCGGCTGTTCGTCAACGAGATGAAGCCCGACGGCCGGCTGATGGAACTCTTCCCCGACGGCGGCGACCCGGTCGTCCTCACCGACGGACTCGCCCTCGGCAACGCCATGCAGCGAGGACCCGACGGGTACCTGTACTACCCGCACATGGTCACCGGACAGGTATGGCGGATCCCTCCCGACGGAGGGGCCCCCGAGACCGTCGCCGAGGACGTGCACGAGCCCGTCGCCGTGCGCTTCGACCTCGGCGGCGTCCTGCACGTCCTGTCCCGGGGTGCCGAAGGCCTCGTCACCCGCGTCGACCTGCACGGCACAGGCACCCGTACGCTTCTCACCAGCGGCCTCGTCGGCCTGGACAACGCCGCCTTCGACACCGAGAACCGGATGTACGTCTCCAGCTACGCGAGCGGCGGCATCACCGAACTGCACCCTGACGGACGGACCCGCGAGATCGTGCCCCGCGGTTTCGACGGCCCCTACGGCGTGACGATCGACCTCGGCGGTACCGTCTATGCCGCCGACCACTACCGCCTCGCGAGCCCCGCGGGCGAGCGGGAGGGACCCACGGAGGGCGGCGTCACCACGCATGCCCTGTTGACCTTCGTGCACGGTGTCGTTTCCGACGGCGAACTCCTGCACCTCACCTCTCAGTTCGGGGAGGTACGGACGTACGATCCCGCGAAGGGCGACTCGCGGCGACGGGCGAGCGGACTGGACCAACCGCTCGGCATCGCCGTCGCGCCCGACGGATCGCTCGTCGTCGCCGAGACCGGCGCGGGCCGCGTCCTGGCTGTTGATGCGCAGGACACGGTCACCGTGCTGGCCGAGGGTTTCGAACACCCCGTGGACGTCGCCTTCGATGCCGAGGGCCGCTGCTACGTGAGCGACGACCGGCAGGGGGCGGTGTCCCGGCTCGGCGAGGACGGCGCGGTCGTCGTCGCCGAGGGGCTCGGAGCGCCGGAGGGGCTCGCGGTGCTGGACGGCGAACTGTTCACCGTCGACACCACAGGACGCAGACTCCTCGCCGTCTCGCCCATGACGGGCGAAATGCGCGTCGAAGCCGAGGAGTTGCCTGTCGGACCGCCCCCGGGAGTTCGCCCACCGGTTCAACCCGCCCTCTTCGCGGGCGGCCTGCCCGGCTTGGCGCGCCGCTTCGCCGGCCTCGCCGCCGCGCCCGACGGCACGTTGCTGCTCTCGGCCGACGGGGAGGGCACGGTGCTGCGGCTCACCCCGTCGCGGGGCAACGACTGAGCGCGGTACCGCAAGAGGCGCGCGGCCCTGCGGACTCCGCAAGGCCGACGCGCATGCGGCCGACTGCCCTTGGCGGCACCGCGACCGAGGGCATGGGTGTGTCGCCGACGGAGCGCCCGACCATGAATGGTTGCCGGGCAGTCTTCCAGCGGTCACTCGGGCGCGACACAATCAACCGCATGACGATCGCCACGGATACGGCGCCCACGCACAACGGTCCGGTCGCCCTCGTGCGCGGATTCCTGACCGGCGGTGTGACCGGGGTGACGTCGGCCGCCCTGGTCGTCGGCATCGTCATCGAGAATGTCCCTCTGTTCGTCACGGGCCTGGGACTGCCCGTGGTGTACGGCGTGCTCCTCTTTCTGGCGGGCGTGCCGAGGCGTGCCCGCGAGGCGGCCGTCGTGCCGTGCACGGCTCTCGCGATGATCGAGAACCTGCGCGCGGGTTCGAGCGAAACAGGTGACGTGCCGATCCACTTCGTCCTCACGGTCGCGCCGGACGACGCGCCGGCGTTCCGCGCAGAGATCACCCAGAGCATCAACCTGGTCGACCTTCCCGACTACCGGCCGCGCGGCGTTCTCGTGGTCCAGTACCCGCCGGACCGGCCGTGGCGGGTTCGGATCGTCTCGCGGCCGACACCGGAGTGGGAGAGCCGGGCGGCCGACGCCCGCATCGACTCCGCCCCCGAGTCCGCCGCTGTGCAACAGCCTCCCGAGGGGTGTGCGTTCGGTACCGTCCTCCTCATCGGCCTGCTGCTCGGCGCCGCTACGGTCGTCCTGCTGTTCCGCGCGGAGCTGTTCGGCCCGGACGGCTCCGGGCAGCCGCCCGCCTCGGCCGAGCCTTCCGTCTCCGCATCGTCGTCCACCACGGTCACGTCCACGGAGGTATCAGGGACGGTCGCCCTCGGCCCGGACCGGTCCCTGCTCGACGAGGGTGAACTGCGGCGCGCAGTCGCGTCCTTGACCAGGGGCAAGGACGCACCGCAGGTGATCACCGTAGTCCTCCAGGAACGGCTCATGTCAGTGGTGTTCACCCCCACCCCCACCGGCACCGCCGCCCCGCCGTTCGACCTGCGCTCCCTGCCCTACGACCGTATCCCCGCCCTGGTCCGGGAGGCCACGACGACCCTCCGCGTCCGCTCGCCACGAACCTGGCAACTCACCGCCGACCACCTCACCGGCCCTCTCACGCTCCGCGTCACCGTGACCGGACCCAACGGGGCAGCGTCACTGGACGCGGACGGTGCGGGGAAGGTCGTGCGACGCAGCCCGGCCCGCTGACCGACGATCCGGCCCCGGCACACCTTCGCCCGGCACCCGGCCGTGACCGGGGCGGGAAGGCTCCGGCATCCGGTGCCAGCGGCTGCCCGATGCCCCGCGCAACGGATTCGGCCGGCCTGCCGCACGGTGCTCCCGGGGCGGCTTCAGGCGCTCACCACTTCTCTCGCGGCCGCGCGGAAGTCCTCCGTCCGCGAATGCGTGGGATCTGTGGGGCGAGCGAGGCAGACCGTGGTGGCGGGGGCGTCGGAGACAGGGACGAGGCGGACGCCCGACGCCGGTGCCTCGCCGGTGAAGCCGGTCACGAAGTCGCTCCGGGGATACGGCGGCGCCGTACGAGCCCCTGACGAGGCGCTCTGGAAGGTCGCGACCTCCGCGAAGAAGGACAGGGGCCCGGCCACCCGGCGGACCGAGCAGCTCGTACTCCTGTCAGGAGCCGACGACGTGGCCGCGGGCAAGCAGTTCCACGTCGCCCGCGGCTTCGTCGTGGACACACCGTCGCGGGGGGGGGGGGGCGGCGGGGGCCCCCCCCCCCCCCCCCGGGGGGGGCCCGGGGGCCCCCCCCCCCGGGGGGCCGGGGATGTAAGGGGGGCCGGGTTGATGAGTTTTTGTGTGTGTGACACCCC
>NZ_JBIVON010000008.1:232611-272972 GCF_044754145.1 Streptomyces sp. NPDC093149 | reverse complement strand
CGCGGCGCCCCGGCCCCGGGGGGGGGGCGGCCCCCCCCCCCCCCCCGGGGGGGGGGGGGGGGGGGCCCCCCCCCGGCGGGGGGGGGCCCCCCCCCCGCCCCCCCCCCCCCCGCGACACCGGATCACTGCCGGGGGACCCCGCGCACAGGATGCTTGCTCATGACGGAGACCCGGTTGAACGCGTTGATGGTGATCGCCACCCAGATCACCGCGGAGATCTCGTCGTCGGTGAGGATCCGCCGGGCCGCGTCGTAAGCGTTCTCCTGTGCGAGAGCGTTGGCGGGCTCGGTGGTCGCCTCGGCCAGGGCGAGTGCCGCACGTTCCTGTGCCGTGAACAGTTCGGTGTCGCGCCAGGCGGCCAGCACACCCAGGCGCTGGGTGGTCTCGCCCGCACGCAGTGCGGCCCGGGTGTGCACGTTGAGGCAGTAGGCGCAGTTGTTGATCTGTGACACGCGGAGGTTGATCAGCTCCACGAGCGTGAGGTCCAGTCCGGCGTCCGCGGCGACCGCGCGGACCGCCCCGGATGTCTCGACCAGTGCGTCGTAGGCCTTCGGACTCTGCTTGTCCACGAAGACCCGCTTCCTCACGGGGCCTGCTGTCGTCTCACTCAATCCGGACTCCTTCACGGTACTTCTGGGCCCCCGCTCGTCCTGCGTGCGCCCGATGAGCGTCGGTTCACGATCGGGCTTGATCATTGAACATGAAATCATCTCTGGCGGGGCCGTGCGATGAGCCGCGATGAGCGACGTCGCGACCCGAAGGGGCCCGGGGCGGGAACGCCCTGCGACGGTCAGGCCTCACCGAGGTCGGTGCAGTACGCGATCGTCGCATCGTCCGCCGCCACCGCGCGGCGAGCCTCCGCCTGCCGGACACGATCGACGACTTCGGCGGGTCCGCTCGACTTCAGGACGGCCATGACCCCTGGCCAGTCGGTGAGCCGGAACCTGTCCACGACACGGGCGGCTCCATTGCTGAGCAGGACAGCGCCGGTCAGTTCGGATACCGGACAGCTTCCGGTGATCGCCTCGTCCGCCGCCCGTGGGTCGTCCTTGGCCACCCAGAAGCCACCGGGCCGGTTCCGGCAGGCACGCAGGCTCCGGAGGACGCGGTGGTACTCCTCGCTGCCCGCCGCGGTGGCCCGGAGCGCGGACCGGTACGACCGGCTGATGATCACCTCTCGGGGATCCGAGACGACGAGCGGCGCACCGTCCGCCCTGTCGAGCACGACGACCGAGTCGCCGAGCACCAAGTACTCGACGAGGCCGTCGGACAGGCGCAGGACGGCTACGGTCGCCGACGGACTGATGGGGTCGGTGACGTCGCAGATGCCGCGGTGGTCGTCCGTCACCTGCTCGATGGCCTCGGCGAGCAGCGCCGGAAGGCCGCGGTCCCGTACGAGTGACAAGAGGCCGAGGAGGCTGCCTCCCAGGCGGCTGGCGTACCAGGCCACGCCGTGCCGACAGACTGATTCGGCGCCGGGGATGCCGGCGCCGTCGATCAGCACCGCCGCCGTCGGCAGGGCGCCGGTGAAGTCCTCGTTCGTGCGGCCGGTGCGCGCCGCGGCGCTCGTCATCGTCACCCGCATGCCCTGTCCCCGTCCTCGCGTCGGTCAGGGCGCCGGCACCACCGAGCGCCGACGCCCCTCGGGCGCACACACGCTCCCCATGCATGATCGCCGATGCCGAGGAACATGTCGTCGGCACGACGCGGGCCGACCCGGTGGCGATCTGCGCCGACCGTCATGGGAGCGATGGACCGGCCCCGGCCGGGCCGGTGCCGGGTGCACGGACACGGCGTCCACCGTCCGCCCGGCGGTACCCTCCGACCTGTGCCGGTGGCGCCTGTCCCGCAGTCATCCGCGGGAGGGTCCGGCCGCTGCCGCTGCGTGCTTCAGCCACCGTGTCGTCACCGCGACCGCCTCGGCCTCGTGCTCGCGGGTGTGGAAACCGTGAGCGGCACCGGAGACGGCGTGGAACTCCCAGTCCGCGATCGCCTCGGCGGTCCGTCGGGCGATGTCGAAGGAGACATGGCTGTCACGGTCTCCGTGAAGCACCATTGTCGGCGGGCTGTCGGTGGCGTAGGCGTCGATCGGCCGGTACCAGGCCATCTCGGTGAACAGTACGCGGCCCAGAGGGAAGGCGCCGTTGAGGAGCAGACAGCCCTTCTCCATCATTCCCGCCATTGCCGCGGGGCCGAAGTTCGCCAGGCCCCACGGCAGTTCGGGCTCCAGGAAGGTCCGTCGCAGATCGAGCACGGGGTTCCACAGCACCAGTCCCACCAGCCGCTTCGCGAGCCAGGGCATGGACAGCCCGGTGGCCACGGCGCCGAAGCTGGCCGCCACCACTGCCAGCGGGCCGGGGAACTCCTTCTCGGCGTACTCGGCGACCGCCTGCAGATCGAGCATTTCCCCGGCGATCGTCACCCCCTCGGGGGTGCCGCCGCTGGCCCCGTGTCCACGGAAGCTGAACCGGACGGCGGCCATGCCGTGCGTGGACAGGCGGTCGGCGAGCCGGACGAACGCCCCGCCCTCGTCCAGGTCGGCGCAGACGCCATGGACGAGGAGCACCGTGCCGTGCGCCCCGGCGCCCGGAGCGGGGCGATGTACGGCAGCCGCCAACTCGATGCCGTCCAACGAGGTCACACGCACGACATCCATCACCCAACTCCTTGTACGGGGACCGGTCATCGGGATGACGCTCAGGGGACCCAGCGGTAGAGCAGCACCTTGTTGAAGAGGTCGTCCTCGACATTGACCAGGTACTCCCCGGTGGAACGCCGGACCGCGGAGATGCCGTAGGGGATGTCGACCCACCCGGTGCGGGTGACGCCGCCGACGTTGCTGCCGGGGAGCCAGCTGCCGACGGCGCTTCCGTCGCCGGCCCTCCAGACCCAGACCTGGCCGCGGGTCTGGACACCGACCGTGAAGATGTAGTCGCCCGCCCACGCGAGGCCCACCGTGGTCACGCCCGGTGTCGCCGTGGTGTCCCAGGGCAGGAGCATCGTCCAGGTTGCCGTTCGGTTGCCGGTGCTCCAACGGTCATAACGCGCCAGGACCTTGCCGGCCTCCTTCCAGTAGGCGTTCTCGAACGGTGCCGTGGGCGTGTACCCGGACATATACATGACGTCGCCGGCCACGTCGTAGTGCAGGCGGCGGACCGTGGTGAACGGCGCGGGCAGGGGGACCGTCACCATGCTGGCGTAGTCGTAGACCGGGTTGCCCTGGGCGTCGAAGCCCTGCAGGGGGTAGCGGCGCAGGTTGCGGTCCCCGCCCTCCCAGACGTCGCCGTTGGTGTCGACGAACCAGACCCAGCAGTTGCCCGGGGAGTTCTGGCCGGTGCCCGTCTGGAGGTATTCGCCGGCCTCGAACCTCCCGTTCCCGCTCAGGTCGCGCCAGATCCATTCGCCCTGTGCCGGCTGGTACGGCGGCCACGTGGGGTCGTCGCCGGTCCAGTGCTGTTTGAAGAACGCACCGGACGGCTTGGCGATCTCGCCCTCGAAACGGTAGATGAGCAGGTGCGACGAGTACATGCCGGTGATGTACATGTACAGCGAGCCGTTCTTGCGCACCAGCGTCGGAGAAGCGGCATGGTGCTGGTGACCGGCCAGGAACAGGCGTGCGTCCTGGGGGTACTTGACGGAGTCGAGGGAGTAGCCGCGCCAGGCCGCATCACGTCCCGGTGGCTTCGTGACGTCGAGACGGTAATGGCACTGCTTGGTGTAGACGTCCAGCCCGTCGGACTGCGGGTCGAAGTCGGCGGCGTCGACGAAGGCGCTCCCCTGAAGCTGCCAGACCAGGTTTCCCAGGGGGTCGAACTTGCGGATCCATGACCCGAACTCGCACATGGCGACGTACACGTTGCCCGCCGAGTCACCGCCGACTCCGGTGATGCCGAAGAACTTGTCGGCGATGTTGCGGCCCGGCGTTCCGGCCCCGATACCGCCGACCTGGCCCAGGCTCCGCGCCAGCACCGGCGTCCCGGAGAGGCTGCCGTACGTGTGCACCTGGCGGAGCGGGCCGTTGTCGCCGACCAGCAGGTCGCCATGGACGTCGATCGCCAGTGAGGTCGGGATCCAGTCGCCCGCAGGCCCGTTGATGGTTCCCGGCAACGCGGTCCCGGTGTTGGAGAAGTGCAGGATCCTCGCCGGACGCGCGGGATCGACGTGCCAGAAGTGTCCGTCGTTCGTGTCCCGTGTGATGTTCTCGACGACCCAGATGCCACCGTCGGCGTCGATCGCGACCGCACCCGGCTTGTTGACGCTCCAGCTCCGCAGGAGCGATCCGGTGGCCGCGTCGAACACCTTGACCTGGTTGGACACCCGGTCGGTGGCCACCACCTGCGTCGCCGAAGCGGCCGCTGCGGCCGGCGGGCTGCCCACGTTGAACGTCAAGGACGTGCCGGTGCCGTTCAGGTTGAAGCGCGTCAGGCCGTTGCCGACGGTGAGGTAGGCGTAGGACCGGTTGACCGCGACAGCGTCGCCGTTGGCGCCTCTGCAGTTCCCGACGAGGTGGCCGTCCTTGTAGATACCGGCATAGTTGCCGGCCTCGTCCCAGAAGCTGACGGTGTAGACCGCGCCGTCGGGGGTGACGGCGATGTTGAAGATGAAGTTCTGCACCCACTCGGTGGCCCCGGAGAACGTGTTTCCGGTCCAAGAGGTGACGACATCGGACGTGCTGACGGACGGAGAGGCGGCGACCGCCGATGCGGGAAGGCCACCTGACGCAGTGCCAGGAGCCGCCGTCGCGGTGGTGGCGCTCTCCATGGAGAACGCACCGGTCAGTCCGGCCGCGATCGCGGCGTTCCTGCCGTAGACCAACGCCTGGCGACGGGTCACCGCGCCTTTGCCGGGTGAGGGGAGGTTACGTTCCGGCGTCCTGTCGCTCATGATCAGGATCCTTTGCTCGGTGAGCATCTTCCGGTTGGTTGGACGTCAAGTGACCGGTCACTTGACGTCGTTGAAGATAGAGTCGCTCAAGCGGTGCGTCAATGCGTGCGAGTCTGCTTCCACTGGCCGACAGGCGGCCCTATGATCCGATGTGCTTCAAGTGAACGGTCATTGATGAGGGGTCCCTGAGTGTCCGATCGGCCGACTCTGCGCACCGTCGCCGCCAAGGCGGGTGTCTCGCACCAGACGGTCTCCCGGGTGGTGAACGGTGACCCGACGGTCACCGACGGCGTTCGGGACAAGGTGCTTTCCGCCATGCGTGTGCTCGACTACCGACCGAGCGCGGGCGCCCGCGCCCTCGCGAGCGGGCGCACCGAGGTCGTCGGGCTCGTCCTTCCGTACAACCCCGGCTTCGCGTTCTCCAACGACCACCTCATCCGCCTGGTCGGGGGAGCGGACCAGGAACTCGCCGCCCGAGGCTACGGCTTGCTGTTGTCCACCCCCGAGGTGCCCGACGACGCGGCCTCGGCCCACCGGCGCTTCACCCGGCGCCGTCAGGTCGACGGGCTGCTCGTGGAGGCCGGGGCCGGCGGGGAGGCGCTGCCCGCGCTGCGGTCGGCCGGCTATCCCACCGTCGTCATCGGCTACACCGACGAAGACGTCTACCGCGTCCACCCCGACGACGAGGGCGGCGCCTATGCCGTCACCCAGCACCTGCTCGCCCTGGGACACCGCCGGATCGGCGTCGTCAACGGCCCGGTGGAGAACCGGCTCGCCATGGCCGCCCGGCTGCGGGGCCTGCGCCGCGCCTTCGCCGACGCCCGCCGTGCGACCCCCGACGACCTGATGGAACACGGCGACTTCACCGCGGCTTCCGGCTACGCCGCATCCGCACGGCTGATGGCGCGACCCGAGCCGCCCACCGCCATCTTCGCCTTCAACGACAGCATGGCGTTCGGCGCGATGCGCTGGCTGCGCGAACACGGGCGAGCACTGCCGGCCGACGTATCCGTGGCGGGTTTCGACGACACCGCGGCCGCGGAACTCGTCGACCCCGCGCTGACCAGCGTCAGCCTGCACAGTACCGACGTGGGCCGCCGGGCCGCGCGGATCCTGCTCGACGTCCTGGACGGACGGCCCCCGGCACAACGCGAGAACATCACGCCCAGCACCCTCGAAGTCCGCGCGTCGACGGCACCACCCCCCAGGACGAACTGATCCGAGAGCAGGGAAAGGACAGCCGAACCGATGGAGCACACGCAGCGCTTTTCCACCGCGAACGCATACGTCGAGGACGTGTCACCCGGCAACGGCCGGGCACGGCCCCGTGCGTCGTTCCGTTCCGACGCACCGGTGATCGAACTGGACGGTTCGTGGAGCTTCCGGTTGGCCGCCGGGCTGCACGACCTGACCTCGGGATTCGAGGACCCCGAGTTCGACGCGGATGCCTGGACCCGTATCACGGTGCCCTCGTGCTGGCAGATGGACGGCCTGCCGGGACCCACCCGCTTCGGCGCCCCCGCCTACACGAACATCACGTACCCGATCCCGCTCGACCCGCCCCGGGTGCCCGACGACAACCCGACGGGGGAGTACCGACGGGAGTTCGAGGCCGAAGAGGGCTTCGCCGGCGAAGGAGCGGCGGTCCTCAGGTTCGAGGGCGTGGACTCGTGCTTCGCGGTCTGGCTGAACGGGACGCGGCTGGGTGACGGCAAGGGCAGCAGGCTGCCGACCGAGTTCGACGTCACGGACGTGCTGCGCCCCGGACGCAACGTACTGGCGGTCCGGGTGCACCAGTGGTCCGCCGGGACCTACCTGGAAGACCAGGACATGTGGTGGCTGTCGGGGATCTTTCGCTCGGTGCGGCTGCTGGCCCGGCCCGCCGGGGGCATCGCCGACTTCTTCGTCCACGCCGACTACGACCACCACACGGGCGTGGGCATGCTGCGCATCGACGTCGAGGGCGCGGCCCGGCTCACCGTCGCGGAACTCGGGCTCGTCGACGCCGACCCGGCCGGACCGCACGCCATCACCGGTGTCACGCCCTGGAGCGACGAACAACCACGCCTCTACCAGGGTGAGTTGACGACGGCGACGGAACGGGTGCCGATCCTGATCGGCTTCCGGCGGATCGAGGTCGAGAACGGGGTGCTGACCGCCAACGGCAAGCCCTTGCTCTTCCGCGGCGTCAACCGGCACGAATGGCATCCGGTCACCGGACGGACGCTGACCCACGAGACGATGCTCGCCGACGTTCTGCTGATGAAACAGCATCACATCAATGCCGTCAGGACGAGCCACTACCCGCCGGACTCGGCCTTCCTCGACCTGTGCGACGAATACGGGCTCTGGGTGATCGACGAATGCGACCTGGAGACACACGGCTTCTCGAAGAACGCCTGGCGGAGCAACCCCGGTGCCGACCAGGTCTGGCGGGCTGCGCTGCTCGACCGGGCCGAGCGGATGGTGGAACGGGACAAGAACCATCCCAGCGTCGTGATCTGGTCGCTGGGCAACGAGTCGGGCACCGGCGCGAACCTGGAGGCCATGGCCGCATGGATCCGCGAACGGGACCCGGGTCGCCTCATCCACTACGAGGGCGACTGGGACAACTGCGTGTGCACCGACCTCTATTCGGTGATGTACCCGGACCACGCCACGGTGGCGGCGATCGCGTGCGGGCAGGAACCGCTGACCGGGGACCCCGCGAACGACGCGCGGCGGCGCGCCATGCCGTTGCTGCTGTGCGAGTACGGCCACGCCATGGGCAACGGGCCCGGCGGACTGCGGGAGTACCAGGAGCTGTTCGAGGCACATCCGCGACTGGCCGGAGGCTTCGTCTGGGAGTGGATCGACCACGGCATCGTACGGCTCGACGATGGCGGAACCCCGTATCACGCCTACGGCGGGGACTTCGGAGAGCCCGTCCACGACGGCAACTTCGTCATCGACGGGCTGCTGTTCCTGGACCGCACCCCCTCGCCCGGTTTGCTGGAGTACGCGAAAGTCATCGAACCGGTCAGGATCGAGGCCGAGTCGGACCGGGCCATGGTGATCCGCAACCTCCACCACACACGTGACACCGGTCATCTCAGGTGGACTTGGCGCCTGGAGGCGGAGGGTGTCCCCGTGGCCGAGGGCGAGTGGGACGTACCGGTGATCGGGCCCGGCGCACAGGACCGTGTCGATCGGCCCGAGACCCTGACCAAGGCCGTCGAGACGGCCGGGTCAGGAGAGCTCTGGCTGACCGTGAGCGCCGAACTCGCCGCGAACGAACCCTGGGCCGACGCGGGGCACACGGTGGCCTGGACCCAGATCTGCGTGGGTGCCGACAGCGCGTCGCAGGGCGTTCTGTCCCAGGTCCCACCGGCACGCGGAGGCGGGGGCCGGTTCTCGGTACCGCGCCGCGACGGTGACACGATCACGCTGGGCGCCGGACGGTTCGACACGGTCACCGGGGCCCTGGTCAGCCTCGGTGAGCTGCCGGTGCGCGGGCCCCGGGTCGATGTGTGGCGGGCACCGATCGACAACGACCGGTTCTCCCCCCTCGGCGCGGCATGGCAGCAGGCCGGACTGGACCGTCTCCGGCACAAGGTCCTGGACGTCGGGACCGACGACGACGGGATCACCGTACGGACCAGGATCTCCCCGGCGGGCTCGGATCTCGCCCTGCTCGTCGACTACCGCTGGACGGCCGAGGACGGGAACCGGCTTGTGCTGACCGTCGACACCACACCGACGCGGCCGTGGCCCGTCCCACTGCCCAGGCTCGGCGCGGCAATGACCCTGCCCGGCGAGTTCGACCAGGTCAGCTGGTTCGGCCTCGGCCCCGGTGAGGCCTACCGTGACAGTGATTCCGCGGTGCGGGTCGGACGGTACGAGAGCACCGTCGAAGCGATGCAGACCCCTTACGTGCGTCCGCAGGAGAACGGCAACCGCAGACACCTCCGGTGGGCCCGCCTCACCCGCTCCCGTCCGGGCGGGGACGGCACCCGCGGCATCGAGATCACCGGCGGTCCGTGGTTCGACCTGACCGTGAAGCCCTGGTCCACTCAGGCGTTGCAGAGCGCGACCCATACCGCCGGCCTGGAGTCCGACGGCCTCGTCCACCTCAACATCGACCTCGAACACCACGGTCTCGGCAGCGGCTCGTGCGGGCCGTCCGTCCAGCCACGGCATCATCTGGCCGCGGTTCCGGCCCGATTCATGTTCGGGATTCGGCCCATCGAAGCGGAGGCCGACGATGGCGTAGGGTGATCCGCGGGACCTCGGCGGCTGTGCGGTTGCCCAGCGGGACAACGTTGGCGCCCTCACAGGGCCATGTCGCCGAGAGGAGCGTTCCGTCCATGAGTACACCGGGTCCGAGCACGACCGGGCCGAGGCGCCCGACGATGGTCGATGTCGCGCGCGAGGCAGGCGTCAGCCTCAAGACCGTCTCGCGCGTGGTGAACGGCGTGTCCACCGTCGACCCGGAGCTGGCCGAGCGTGTGCTGACCGCGGTGACCCGGCTGGGGTTCCGGCGCAACAACAAGGCCCGGGACCTGCGTTCGCGCAGTACGTCGGCGACGGTCGGTCTGCTCATCGAGGATCTGGCGAACCCCTTCTACGCGGGCATCGCCGCCGCGGCTGCGCAGTGCGCCCTGGAGCACGACACGCTGCTGATCACGGCCAGCTCGGAGGAGGACGCCGACCGCGAGCGCAAGCTCCTGCTGCAGATGTGCGAGCACCGGGTCGACGGACTGCTGGTCGTGCCTGCCGGCAGCACCGCCGACCATGTCTACCTGCGCGCCGAGATCGAGATGGGCACACCGGCCGTCTTCCTCGACCGCCCTCCCACCAATCTGCGCGCCGACACCGTGCTCATCGACAACGCGGCGGGCGCACGGGACGCGATCGAGCACCTGGTGGCCCGTGGTCATGAGCGGATCGGTGTGCTGTCGGACTGGCTGAGCATCCACCCCATGGCCGAGCGGCTGTCGGCCGCCGAGAGCGCGCTGGAGCGGGCCGGGCTGCCGTACCGGCCCGACCTGATCCGGTACGGCTTGCACGCGCTGCGCGACACCGAGGCCGCGGTCGAGCGGATGGTCTCGGCGCCGCAGCCGCCCACCGCGCTCTTCGCTCTCAACAACCGGATCACGCTCGGTGCCCTCGGTGCGTTGAACCGGCTGGGGCAGGACCTGGACGTGGTCGGTTTCGACGACTTCGAGACCGCCGGTCTGATGGCGCGCCCGCTGACCGTCGTCTCCTACGATGTGCGGGCCATCGGCAGGATCGGTGCCGAATTGCTGTTCAAGCGCATCGCGGGGGACACGTCGCGCCCCCAGACGGTCGTGATCCCCACAAGCCTTGTCGAGCGCTGCACGTCGGGCGCCGCGACCGAGGACCACCCCACCGCACCGGACGTCGCCCGCTGAAGGCTGCCGGGGCCGTCAGGACGCCACAGCAACTCAAGCCCGCACCACGGCGAGGCGCATGGCCTCCATCAGCTCCTCGCGGGCCGCACGGAAGCCACGGCGTGCCTCAGCGCACTCGGGATCATCCCGCCGTGCTCCAGCCGCCACCGCGTCTCGGTACAGGGCGAGCTTGTAGCCGGCGTCTCTGGCCTTCGACACGACATGTGACGGTGCCAGCAGTTCGAGCTGATACTGCTTGACATGTACCCCGTGCTCCAGCAGAGCACTCCGCACCTGCTCCAACTGCGTTGCGTCCGGTGCGCGGCTTGCCTGGCTTATCACGTCCCTCGCCTGTGTCAGCGCTTCCAGGAACTGAACGTACGAGGACCGCAACAGCTCTCTGTCACGTTCGCCCGCATCCCGCCGCCATCGCAACCGATCCGCCAGAAGAGTGCTTCCGACACCGATGACCGCTCCCAACATGGTGCTGACCAACGTCGTCCATTCCATGGCCGCAGAGTACGAAACGTCCCAACCGGCAGCCAGAGCCTGACAGGCGTAACGGGCACGGGCTGTTTCGGTGATCGGACACACATCGATTCGGAACGCGCAGAGCGGACGTGGAGACCGCGGGGCTTCACTCCCCGGTCGGGCGCGACCTCCGGGTGTGTGCTTCATCGGGTACCGGACGGCGCGGAGTTGAAGAATCCGGGTTCGGAACCAACAAGCCCCCGCACACCGGAAGTCGGGGCATTCTCCGGCGACGCGGCGAGGTGCCGTAGCCGTCGTCGCGCGAGCGGCCGGAACTTCGGACACCACCTGGGCGCGGTGGCGACCGCTTCCGCCGATCGTCGTGCGTCCGTCGCGAAGCGGACACGGTCCAGGCGTGACTTCGGTTTCCCGCACACTGTCGGGGAAAGCAGGGCGCCCGGAAATCACCGTGTGCCGTCGACACGACTCCCTGGGGGAACCGGTGGCCGACAGTCGCTCCCAACCTCTAGGCAACGTTGTCTCGACTGGCTATGGTTCAGAACCGACCCACGGAGGGCGGCGATTACGGCCTTGTGCCAGGAAAGCTCGTGTCGCACTGGTCGACGGCCCCCCAGTTCATTGCCATCGGCTATCTGAGCAGGGGCGATCCTCCCGTATGTCGATGGGAAAGCTGCTGATGTAAAGCCGGCACCTTCAGGCAGGCGAAGGTGTCCCGAGCGAGTGTGCTGCATCGCTAGGCAACGTTGTCTCACCTCGTTGTGTTTCAAGGGCCGAACCTTGGAGGGAACCGGAGATGGCCGACACCATGGATCTGGCGCAGTTGTGGGCCGACCATGACGCGATCCACGTGAACGGCGTCGAGGTCGCTCTGCTGACCGGAGGCTCGCGTCCCGAGGTGGAGCACGACGAGGACGGAGCGGTGATCCGCCTTCAGGCCGGTCCGGCCGGGCCGGTGCTGTTGCGTCTGGCCGTCCCGATCGGCGACGCCGTCGGCTACTGGCACCCGGCGGCCGGCTGGGACCGGCACCTGGTCGCGGACTGGGCGAGCAGGTGGCGCAGCGTCGGTCTCGTCGCCTCGGCGCCACTGGGCTGCCTGTACGACGCGGCCGGCTCGGCGCTGCTGGCGTTCGCGTCCGACCGGGTCACGGCGACGACCAGGATCCGGTTCGGTGTCGCGGAGGCCACGGCCCGCTTCGGGGTCTGGCTGGCCATGGACCTGCGTCCGGGAGAGAGCTGCGCCGTACGCCTCCAGGCCGCGGGACGCTCCTTCACCGACACGATGCGGGCCCTGACACACCGGCTCCGCGACGGCGACGCGCTGCCCACGCCCGACGCGGCCCGCACCCCGGCCTACTCGACCTGGTACTCGCTGCACCGGGACGTGGACGCGGCGCGGGTCGAGGCCGAGGCGGCGCGCGCGGCCGAGGCCGGCTGCGGAATCCTGCTGCTGGACGACGGCTGGCAACAACGGGCCCAGGGCCCCGGCTACTCCGGGAGCGGCGACTGGACGCCGGACCCGGCGAAATTCCCCGACTTCGCCGCTCACGTCAAGACCGTTCAGGGCCTCGGGCTGCGCTACCTCGCCTGGATCGCCCCGCTGCTGATCGGCGAACGCACCCTGGCGCACGAGGAGATGAAGGCGTTCGCCCCGCATGCCGTGCCACGCCTCTCGTGCCGTGTCCTCGACCCGCGCCACGAGGAGGTCAGGCGGTTCGTCACCGAGGCCTGCGTGCACCTCGTACGCCGTTACGGCCTGGACGGACTGAAGATCGACTTCCTGGATTTCGCGATGCTCCACGCCCAGGAGGAGGGTGGCCGTGCCGACAGCGACATCGGCGTGGCGATGCGGCTGCTGCTGACCGAGCTGCGCGAGCGACTGCGCGAACTGCGCGGCGACGAACTGCTCGTCGAACTCCGGCAGCCCTACACCGGTCCGGGCATGGTCGGCTTCGGCAATCTGCTGCGCGCCGAGGACTGCCCGGCCGACGCGACCGCCAACCGGGTTCGGACGCTGGACATCGCCGCCACCACGGCCGGAGCCGTCCACTCGGACATGCTCATGTGGGACCCCGGGGCGACGGCGGAGACGGCGGCCAGGCAACTTCACTCGGCCCTCTACGCGACCCCGCAGATCTCCGTGCCACTGGCAGGGCAGTCCGCCGAGCACCGCGCGATGACGACCTTCTGGCTCGGGTTCTGGTGGGACCACCGCGACGTCCTCACCCGTGGCGAGATCCGCGCGGGACGACCGGACCAGCTCTACGAGACGGTGATCGCGAGCGCCGGGAAGCGAGCCGTGATCACCTACTACGCCGAACACCGTGTCGCTCCGCTGCGCCTCGAAGCCTTCACCGAGACCGCCCTCGTCAACTCCACCGCCGCCGCGCACGTGGTCCTGGACGTGGACGGCCGTGCCGTGGAGGTCCGGCTGGACGCGGCGGACGCCTGCGGCCGGCCCGTCGGTTCGTCCGTCCGGACCCTGGGTCCCGGCCTGCACTCGATCCCCGTTCCCCCCTCCGGTCTGTGCGTGCTCAGGCCGGTGCCACCCGCGGATTGCCCGCGCTGACGTCTGGAGAGGTCCGCTCGTGTCGAACAGCCAAGATCGACGTCCTCGTACCACCGGGGAATCGCCGGCTCCCGGCGACATGTCCCGCCGCACACTCGTGGGCCTGGGGGCCGCGACCGTCCTCGGGGCGGCTGCCACCGGCGTTCTGGCGCCGCGCGCCCAGGCCGCCGGACCGGCTGCCCCGCAGGCCGTCGCGGCGGGCCCCACGGTCACGCTCGCCTTCTCCGACCCGACCGGGCTCTACCCGGTCGACGGCGACGCCCCGGCAACCCCCGACCTGCTGGTCTCCGTGACCAGCCCCACCGCACTGAGCGGAACGATCGCGTGGTCCGTCTCGGCGCGCAACCAGTCCCCCGGAGGCGGAACGGAGCCCTTCGAGGTGGCGGCGGGCACCCCAAGCACGGTCACGATCCCGCTCGGCCCGCTCGGCCCCGACTACTACCTGGTCACCGCGACCGTCACGGACGCGGCCGGCACGCAGCTGCTCGCGCAGACCGTGGGGCTCGGCGTGATCCGGCCCACGGTCGCCGGACGGCGTCCGCAGTCGGTGTTCGGGATGGGCATCCGACCGGAATCCACCCCGGCGATCACCAAGCAGATCGCGCAGCGCATCGGCGTGAAGTGGACCCGGGGCATCGCCTCCGTCCAGCCCGACACCGTGTCCCCGAGAGCGGGGGTGTTCTGGCAGCAGCCGCAGATCGACGTCGCCCGAGCCGAGATAGCCGACTGGCACGAGCACGGGATCGAGACCCTCGGCGGCATCAACTACAACATGTCCTGGAACGTCCAGCCGGGCCCGAACGGCGAGCCGCTCAAGCTCTACCAGAACCGGCCCAAGGACATGACCGCCCATGTCGAGATGGTCTACCACGCGATTGCTCCGTTGCAGGACCTGGTCCCCAACTGGGAGCTGTGGAACGAGCCGTGGGTCCACGGCTGGACCTGGAAGACCGGCGACGCACAGGACTACCGGGACATGTGCCGGATGATCTGGGAACGGCTGAAGCCGGAGTACCCGGACGTGAACCTGATCGGCGGCGGTTCGGTCTCGTACAACCGTGACATCGTCTATGCCCAGGGCTCCAAGGACACCGGCTACATCGACGGTTCGGTCAACCACGCCTACGGCTACCCCGACGCCACGCAGTACGCGATGGCCAAGACGCAGATCAAGATGGACAAGCTCTGGTCGCGCACGAAGGGGCGCGCCGGGCAGTGGCAGACCGAGCTCGGAACCGCCACCCGCTACAACTTCGCCGACCTGCCTCCCGAGGAGGCCGCCTACGGGGTGGCCCGGACGCTGGCTCCCACCTATCTGCTGCACATGCTCGCCGGTGCCGAGGAGGACAGCTCCATCCGGATCTTCTGGTTCTCCCTGTCCTACGACAAGGGCTACTCCGGCGACGACTTCAACATCTACGACGCGAAGACCAGGACCCCGCGGCCCGTGGTGGTCGCCTACGCCACGATGACGAGCCTTCTCGAAGACTCGGTGTTGCAGGAGGAGTTGTACCCCGACGCGAAGTCCACGTGGGGCTTCCTCTTCCGCGGCGCCGACGGCAAGGGCAGGGCCGCCGTCTACGCCGACCAGCTCTACGACGGCACCGACGAGCACCAGAGTGCCGGTCACACCGGCACGCTCACCCTGAACGACGCCCGCGGCATCCGCGCCTACGACTATCTCGGGCGTCGGCTCACCGACGGCAGGTCGTCCCGTGTCACGCTGACGCTGAAGCCGTGGGAGGCCGTCTACTTCGACAGCGATCTGTCACCGGCCGCGCTCCGCAAGGTGCTGACCGACGGTGCGTGCTTCGACTACACCACGCCGCTGCACGTCAGCCCGCTGTCCTTCGTCAAGCCGCTCGACGCGACGAGCACCATCGACGTACGGGTGGAGAACGTCACGCCGAAGGTGCTGGACGCCTCGCTCGGGATCACCCCGCCGACGGGCTGGCGACTGGGGCGGCGGACGGTTCCGGTCAACGGGATCAAGCCCGGGGAGTCCCGCGTCGTCTCCTTCCCCGTCACGGATTTCGAGGCCGACGACAACAACCGGTACACCGTCGGATACGACGTCACCGTGGCTCACCGGCCGGGCTTCCACCAGAGCGGATCGCAGACCGTCCAGGTCGCCTACCTCCCGTTCCGGCACATCACCGTCGGCGGGAGCGCCAGCCAGTGGAACGACGTCATACCGGTGACGATGACCAGCGTGACCGCGGCCGGTGACAGCAAGACCTACTCGTTCCAGGCTGCCTGGGACGATGCCTTCCTGTACGTCAGGGCCCTGGTCGGAGACGATCTCCAGGTGTCGAACCCGGCGTTCACGGCCGACGAGTACAAGTTCCCGTTCCAGGCGGACAGCATCCAACTGGCCTTCGACGCGAAGGCCGACAAGACCGAGGACCTGCTGGCCGGCGACCCGCACTACGAGAAGTGCCTGCGGTCGATCTCGCACCTCTACGTCGCCACCCTGGCCACCGGGGGCCGTTCCGAGCTGCACCGGCAGCTGGCGCCGGGCACCAACTACCAGACCTTCTACCCGACCAACGCGGTGCTCCCGACGCCGCTCGGCCCGATGGACGCGCAGCAGGCCGACGGCACCGAGGGCCGGGTGCTCGTCTCCCGGGACGACGCCAACAAGCTGACCCGATACGAGATCGCACTCGCCTGGAGTCAACTCCCCGAACTGGCGGCCGAGGTGAGAGCCGCGCGTCCCGGGAGCGTCACCCGGGCCACGTTCGCCGTCCAGGTGCAGGACGCCGGAACGACCGGTCACGGCGCCACGTACTGGACGACGCAGTCGGCACCCCCGACGTCGGGTTGCTACAACTTCGCCCCGTTCTGGGGCACCGGCGCGCAGTTCACCGGCGGTCGCGTGGACTCCCGGTGGGGCATCGGGCGCTGAGCTGCGCCCGGCCGTCCGCGGCGCCCGCCCGGCGGGAGTCCGGCGTCCGGGCGGCCCCGGTGCCGGACTCCCGCCCGCCCCGCGGGCCCCGCACGCACAGCCAGAGGTCCCGGCCGAGGAAGCGGAACGAACACGCCCCGCGTCCCCGGCCGAGGAACCGGAACGAACACGGCCCGGGTTCCCGACCGAGGAACCGGACCCGACGTGGACCAGCGGTACCCGTCGGCCCGGCGCTCGCACTCGTGGCGGGCGCCGGCCAGAACCAGGAGCCACACCTGTGAGCGACACTCCCGACAAGCCCATCGAGCCGCCGTGGGCGAAGCCCTCCGGCGTCCGGATCACCTCGGTCCGGGCCATCCTCACCGCACCGGCCGGTACGACGCTCGTCGTCGTGCGGGTCGACACCAGCGAACCCGGACTGTACGGACTGGGCTGCGCCACCTTCACCCAGCGGGCGGCGGCGGTCGCCACCTCGGTCGACGAGTACCTGGCACCGCAGCTGATCGGGCGCGACCCCGCCGACATCACCGACATCGCGTCGACCCTGCACGTCAGCGGATACTGGCGCTCGGGCCCGGTGCTCAACAACGCGCTGTCCGGGGTGGACATGGCGCTGTGGGACATCAAGGGGAAGCAGGCCGGTCTCCCGGTGTGGCAGCTTCTCGGCGGCCGGTGCCGTACCGCGGTTCCCCTGTACGCGCACGCCCAGGGGCGGGACGCCGAGGAGGTCGCCGACGACGTGCGCGGCCTGATGTCCCAGGGATACCGGTACGTGCGCTGTCAGGTGGCGGTACCCGGCGCCGGCACCTACGGGGCGCCGGCCGCCGCGGCCCCGGCCGGCTCCCCTCCGCCCCTGACCCCGAACGCCTGGGACCCGGCGGCGTACCGGCGCACCGTCCGGGAGCTGTTCGGGCATCTGCGCCAGGAACTGGGTGCCGAGGTCGAGCTGATCCACGACGTCCACGAGCGCGTCCACCCCACCGACGCCGTACGCCTCGCGAAGGATCTGGAACCGTACGACCTGTTCTATCTGGAGGACCCGGTCGCGCCGGAGGACATCGACTGGCTCCGTACCCTGCGCAGCCGGACGGTGACTCCCATCGCCATCGGTGAACTGTTCACCAACCCCGCCGAGTACCGGCCCGTGGTCCAGGAGCGGCTCTGCGACTTCATCCGCGTCCACATCTCCGCCATCGGCGGCATCACCCCGGCCTGGCGGCTCGCGAACGCCTGCGAACTGTTCGGTGTACGTACCGCGTGGCACGGCCCCGGTGACGTCTCGCCCATCGGCCATGCCGCCAACCTGGCCCTGGACCTGGCCTGTCCGAACTTCGGGATCCAGGAGCAGCACCTGTTCGGGTCCGCCGCGCAGGAGGTTTTCCCCGGCTGCCCCGAGATCCGCGACGGCCACCTGTGGCCGAGCACCGCACCCGGACTCGGCATCGACTTCGACGAACGCCTTGCCCTGAAGCACCCGCCCCGGTTCCCCGCCCCCGGTGACGCGTGGAAGCCGCCGCGCCGCGCCGACGGTGCCCTCCAACGCCCCTGACCGACCGCCCGAAGGAGTCCGCCCCATGAGATCCCGTACACCCTTCACGATCCTCGCCGCGACCGTCTGCCTGGCCACGGTCCTCGGCGCCTGCACCACCCCGTCCTCCGGAAGCGGCGGCAGCGGCGCGAAGCAGAACGTCACGCTGACCGTCGCGCAGTGGACCAACCCCGGCGCGGTCGAGTTCACCAAGGAGCTCAACGCCAAGTTCGAGAAGGCCCACCCGGGGGTCACCGTCAAGCTGCAGACGGCCCCGAACGCCAACGGAGCCTGGCAGCAGCTGTGGAACAGCATGCTGCAGTCCAAGTCCCTCGACGTCCTCGCCCAGTTCCCCCCGACCCAGCAGGGCTACGCCCCCGGCTACACCAACCTCAAGCCCGGAGGGGCGGCCGCACTCATCACGTCCGGTCAACTGACCGACCTCAAGGACCAGCCGTTCATGAAGCAGTACGACCCGGAGGTCCAGGCCGCCGCGGTCGGATACAAGGGCGGCGTCTACGGCGTCATGGCCGCCGAGTACGTGGGTGCCGGTGCGATCTGGTACAAGAAGGACCTGCTCGCGAAGCACGGTCTGTCCGTTCCCACGACGTACCAGGAATTCCTGGACGCCTGCGAAAAGCTCAAGAAGGCCGGGATCACACCGATATTCGTGTCCGCGCAGAGCGGCATGCACGGCGGCGTGTGGCAGGGCATCGCGAATCAGATGATCATGAAGGGTCACCAGCCCTCGGAGTCCGTCAAGGTGTCCGAGGACCGGGCCACCGCATTCTGGAAGGGCACGCAGTCCTGGACCGACCCGGTCTACAAGGAGATCTCGAAGCGGCACACGGAGGTCCTGCAGTACATCGAGCCCAATGCCGCGGGTGTGTCCCAGCAGACCGCGCCCGGCGTCTGGGCCACGAAGGCCGACAACTACCCGTTCCTGCTCGACGGCTCCTGGGACGGGCTGACCATCCAGCAGGCCAACCCGAAGCTCAACCTCGGGTTCTTCGCCCTGCCGGGCACCGACGATCCGGCGGCCAACCGCGTCGCGTTCAAGCCGGACCTCACCTGGGTGGTCCCGACCACCGCTCCGCACAAGGACCTGGCGATGCAGTGGCTCGCGATGTTCTCCGAGCCCGACAACTACAAGAAGTGGCTGGAGAAGACCGGCTCCATCTCCACCCAGCCGGCGCTGCAGAACACCGGCCTGCCCTGGATGGACTGGCTGAACGGCCACATGAGTGACGCCTTCCCGCAGCTCACCAACCCGTGGATCCCGGCCGGGGCGCCCATCGAGGCGGGCGGTCCCGACCTGTACAAGATGAAGCCGATCGGCAGCGACAGCATCGACAGCCTCCTGTCCGCCTCGGCGTCGGCCTACCGCAAGTCGGTCGGCAAGTAACGAACGCACTCTCGGAAAGGAGGCTCGGCGTGGCACGCTGTCCCTTCGGAAACCAACGGACGCGGCGGTTCATCCCCTGGGCCAGCATCGCGATCCCGGGAGCCGGGTGGCTGCTGTTCGGGCTCTACCCGTCGCTTGCCACCATCGGATACTCGTTCACCCGGTACTCCGGGCTCCCGGGCACGCCTTTGAACGTCTGCGGTCTGTGCAACTACTCGGCGGCCTTCACATCGCTGTCGTCCGTGGTGGGGGACGCGGTGCGGGTCACGCTGACCTATGTGCTCGGTGTGACCGTGCTGCAGACCGTGACCGGTCTGGGCCTCGCCCTGCTGCTGAACCGGCCCGGACGCTCCTACACCCTCTACCGCGCCATCATCTTCATGCCGCAGATCTTCTCGGTCGCGGTGGTCGGCGCCATCTTCGCGCTCATGCTGGACCCCTACTCGGGCCCGGTGGAGAAGGTCATGCACGGCATCTTCGGCAACACCTCGGCGTTCCTCGGGTCGAGCTCGCTGGCCCTGCCCCTGGTGATACTGGTGAACGTGTGGATGTTCTCCGGCTACACGATGCTCATCTACATCGCCGGGCTGCGGAACATCCCACCGGCGGTCTACGAGGCGGCGGCCATGGACGGCGCCGGACGCCTGCGGGTGTTCCGGCACGTGACCTGGCCGCTGCTGGCCCCGGCCACCACGGTGACCGTGTTCCTCACGGCGATGGGGACGCTGGGCGAGTACGCGCTGATCATGGTCCTCACCGGCGGCAACTTCGGCACCAAGACCCTCGGGCTGTACATGTTCCAGTCAGCGTTCGGGGGCGACAGCCAACTCGGTTACGGCTCGATGCTCGCGATGCTGCAGTTCTTCCTGACCGTCGTGATCGGCGGCGGACTGCTGTTCACCCTGCGCCGACGGGAGATCTCGCTGTGAAGGCCTCTCCTGCTGTCCTGGACCGGACCGATCAGGGCCCTGTCCGAAGCAGTACGCCGCAGTCGAAGGCGCCACTGCCGTCCACGAAGGCGGCCAAGGCCGCCGGGGTGAACCTGCTCTGCTTCGCGATCGCCGCCGTGCTGTTCGCCCTGCCGCTGGTGTACATGCTGCTGCAGGCGTTCAAGACCTACACCGGGTTCCTCCAGAGCCCCACCGGGATGCCGGACCCGTGGACCACGGAGAGCTTCTCGACGGCGTGGAGCCAGGGCGACTTCGGACGGCAGATGATCAATAGCCTGATCTACGCGATCATCCCCGACACGGTCACACTGATCCTCGGGGTCTTCCTGGCCTTCCCCATCTCGCGCGGATACTTCAAGCGCTCCAATCTTCTGTACACGTTCTTCATCTTCTCCGGGTTCCTGCCCGGCGGCCTCATCCCGCTGTTCATCGAGGCACGATCGCTCCACCTGTACAACAGCATGGCCGGATACCTGATCCTGACCAGCCTGTCCGGTGCGGGGTTCTTCTTCTTCGTCGGGTACATCAAGGGCATCCCGCGCGAGATCGACGAGGCCGCCGCGCTGGACGGCTGCGGCTACGTCCGCTTCATCTTCACGATCATCATGCCGCAGATGAAGCCGGCCCTGGCCACCTTCGCCATCTTCGGCTTCGTCCACGCCTGGAACAACCTCATCCTGCCGCTGGTCATGTTGTCCGACGCGGCACTGTGGCCGGTCACCCGCGGGCTGTACTCGTTCTTCGGCGAGTACACGCAGAACTGGCCGCTCATCGCCGCCGGCACGTTCATCGTGGCCGCACCCATCCTGCTCCTGTTCGTGCTGCTCCAGCGCCACCTCGTCGAAGGCGTCGCCGGCGGTGCGGCGTTCGGCACGCAGGGCGTCACCACAGCGCCCGCCGCCCAGGCCGCGGAGGGGGACGGATCATGACCGGCCCGATCACCTCCTGGACCGCGGACGGCGACCGGGTGCGGTTCCGGCTCGCCGATCCGCTGTGCCACCCGGATTTCGCCTGGCCCAGGACCCTGCTGCACCATCCGGTGCGCTGGGCCGCCCCGTCGCTGCGCGCCGAACAGCTCCGGCTGGTCGACGGGACGGGGCGGTCGGTGCCCTTTCAGCTCTCGCAGGTGAACGAGGTGGACGGCCACCTGACATACGCCGTCGTCTGCTTCTTCGCCGACCTGCCGTCCGGTGCGACACGCGAATTCACCCTGTGCGCCGACCCGTCGGTGCCGACGGCCCATGTCCCGCGACCGGTGCGGATCACCGAGTACGGCGCGTCCACCGTCGTGGACAGCGGAGCGCTCCGGATCCGGCTGCCCTCCTCGGGCCGGTTCGCCTCCGACGCAGTGCCGGGCCCCGTTCTCCAACTCGACCGAGGGCGCGGCTGGGTGGGAAGGTCCACCGTGCGCTGCGGCACCGAACAGCTCGAACACCTGGAAGTACGGCTCGTGGAAGCCGGTCCGCTGTTCGCCACCCACGAACTCCGCTACCACTTCACCGGCGGAGCCTCCTACACGGCGACCGTCGGCTGCTTCCAGGGCTGCGACTTCGTCGACGTGGCGGAGGAGATGACGGCGTTCGACTCCGCGACGACGGTATGGGAACTGAGCTGGGACGGCGTGACACCGACCCACCGCTTCTCGTCCACCTGGCCGTTCTCCCAGTCCCCCGACGACCACGCCGACCCGGAATCACCGCACTTCTATCACTGGCTCGGCATCGACGAGCCGATCGTGCTCGGCGACAGCGGGGAGGACCCGTCGTTCTCCGGCCCCGGTGGCAGAGAGAGACCGGACACCGACTTCGCCTTCACTGTCGGCCCCTACGCCCCGAGCCACGCGTGGAACGTCCGCCCGCACGCCACGTTCTGGGACGCCGGGGGAGGCGATGCGATGGGCGTCTTCCTCCGCGACCACGCCCGGTGGGACGACCGCGTCTACGCGTCCTGGGCCTCCGCGGACCACCTCCAACTCCGGTTTCGCCACGACGGCGTGCTCCACTGGACCTGGCCCCTGCGCTCCGGGACCCGCCGGACGGCGATCGCCTTCTACGACCACGAACACGACCTCGAAGTTCTGCGCGACCAGAAGGGCACGCAGTACCCGTCCTCGTACGTGCGCCACCTCCACCACTGGCAGGGCACGCTCAGCCTGGATCGCGTCAAGGACTGGAGTCTGACCTACTCGGGAAGGCGACCCACCCCGCTGTGCTCCGAAGGCGAACTGGTCTCGCCCGACGACCTCGCCGCCGCGCTCTTCACCGGCGCGGAGGGCCCGAGTCTCATCGCCCACGGGGTCAACGAACACCCCGGCTACCTCAACATCGGTCAACGCCCCCTCTACGACCGGCTGCTCGACGGCTACGACCGCCTCGCCGACCGGCTCGAAGCGACGGACCGCGAACGAGCCGACGCGCTGCTGTTGTTGACCGCCCATGTCTCCGCCGGCGAGGAGATCGGCCCGCTGAGGCGGATGATCGCGGGCCACCCGAACTTCCTCGCCGACGGAAAGTCGGCGCTCGCCTGCCTCGCCTGGCTGTTCCCCGACCACGAGGCAGCGCCGGAGTGGCTCGACCAGTTCGAGAAGTTCGTCGAACTGGCCGGCGTCTTCCACACCAGACCGGCGCTCCCGGCCCACGGGTCCCGGGCCGGCCGCTGGACCGAGAGCCTGGCCACCTACGTCTGGGCCTTCCTCCGCCCGGTCACCCAGGGCAACTTCCTGGGCCGCCTGACCGACGGCCGTAACCGCCTCGCCACACCGGAGTTCGCGGCCGTCGGCGAATGGCTGGTGAACGCCCTGACCTCCCCGGTCGAGACCGGCCCCGGCGGCGAACTCCGTCGCCTGCACCCCGCACAGGGAGCCCACGCCTTCTGGCCCCGGCGCCCGCCCGTCGAGATGCGGCTCCTCGGCGAGGCCCTGCGCCGCTACCGTCCACTCGTCGCGGAGCATCTGCTGTGGGGGTGCGACGAGTTCGCCCACCGGCTCGACAGCCCGCCCGGCGCGCCCGACCCGTGGCGGGTCACGGTGCGGTCCACAGGCGACCGGGGAACCAATCCGCGGCTCAAGAGCTCGAAGTACACCGGATACGGCGTCACGCTGCGCGCCGATGTCGACCGGCCCGGCGAGGTCGCGGTCTTCCTCCAACAGGTGGACCGCGGCCCCAACTACCGCTGGGGGATACCCGACGACAACGGCAGCGGGCACATCTACTACTACGCCGCAGGGCACTCCTACAGCGGCCACGGCCCCGAGGACGCCGGGGACCGCAGGGCCCCCGATGCCACCTTCGCCACTTCCTGCGCGGTCTGGAAGGACGGCGCGTACCGCTCGATCGGCCAGAACACCCTGGACCGGCCGCTCCACGACCTGGACTGCGCGCAGTACGCGGAGATCGTCTCCGACCCGGACGGCCCGGTGGGCGGCCTCTATCTGAGTCGCAGCGTCCTGCTCGTCGGCAGCGACTACCTCGTCACCTACGACGCGTTCGCCGCGGGCCAGCGCATGGTGTGGACATGGTCCGCGCTGACCGAGGCCACCGGCCACGACGCCAACAGCTTCCCGCACCTCGCCGAGCGGATGCCGTTCATCCACGTGGTCCGCGGCGTGCGTACGGACGGAGCTCTCGACGGCGCCTTCGTGACCGACGTCTCCCGGGGCGTGCGCCTGGAGGGAAGGGCCGACGGCGCGAACGGCAACACGCTGGCCGTCGTGAGCCACCGCGACGACCTGGAAGTGGCCCCCGCGTGCTCGACCCCTTGGGGCACCCGGATCCGGACCCCGCACAGCCTGGACTTCGTGTTCCGGCACGAGGCGTCCGTGCACTACGAGCCGACGACGATCGACTTCGCCGAGCAGGGGCTGCGCTTCTCGGGGACGGCAGGGACCATCCGGCTCTTCGACGACGGCCTGCGGCAACTGACCCTCTTCCACGGAAGCGCCGTGGGAACCTCCGAGCTCGTCCTGACCACCGAGGACGACGAACTCGGCATCGGCCTCGGCTACCGGGACCCCGCCGAGGTCCGAGGCGTCTACCACGCCCCGTCGGACAGTGCGGTGAGCCTGCACGTGCCCGGCGGCCTCGACGCGGCGGCCCACTTCCACATCGACGGCGAGCCGGCACATCTCCTCACCGTGTCGCAGGAAACCATCACCGTCGCCCTGCCCCGAGGCCGCCACCACTGGGAGTTGACGGGCAGTCAGCCGGAACCTCCGCCCTCGCAGGTCGTACGGACCGAGACCGTCAACGACGGCGCGCTCGTGCACTTCTCCGCGGCAGCCGCCGCGGACCGCTACACCGTCCAGCTCAGCTCCGACGGCGGGCACACGTGGGCGACGGCCGCGGAGACCGAGCGAAGTCCCGTCCACCTGACGGGTCTTGCCGAGGGCGAGAAACGTCACGTCCGCGTCATCGCCCGGAACAGTCGGCGACAGGCCGTTCCGGGCGCCGACTATCCCGTTCACCCGAGCCGCCTGGCGCCCGAACCGCCGGACGGGCTCGGACTCCGGCTCGGCGACGGCGTGGTCACCGCCACGTGGGGCGAGGTGCTGGGGGCCGGCGGGTACCGGCTCTACCGGCGCCGCAAGGGCGAGACCATCTATCACGAGATCTTCGCCGGGTTCGGGTTCCGGTACGTCGATCACGCGCCCGGGGTCGTCCCCGGACGCGACGATCCGGACGGGGCCCGCCCGGCGGACGTGACCGTGTACGAGTACGCCGTCGCGGCCGAGAACGGCAACGGCGTCGGTCCGAGGTCGGCGGCGGTGGACACGGAACCAGGAAGTTGGCGGCACTGGAGTCCACCGACGGATCTCGTCTTCCGCCGACAGCACACCTACAACCAGCCGCCCTACGTGCCCGCGTCCGCGACCCCGCGCCCCTACGGCCACCAGGTTCCGGCCCCAAGAACGCCTGCCGTCGACCCCCGGGCCGGGGAGGCGCCGTGACCGGGCAGCGGATCCTGGTCACCGGTGCCGCGGGCCGCATCGGCCGTGAGCTGCGTCCGCGCCTGGCCCGCGAAGGCCGGACCCTGCGCCTCCTGGACGTCGCGGAGACCGGACCCGCCGGACCGGAGGAGGACGTGGAGACCGTCCGGGCGTCCTTCACCGACCAGGACGCGATCGACGCGGCCTGCCAGGACGTCGACGCGGTGGTCCACCTGGGCGGACTGGCGGGGGAGACGTCATGGGAGCGGATCGCCGACATCAACATCGACGGCACCCGACGGGTCCTCGAAGCCGCACGGAGGCAGGGCGTTCGCCGCGTGGTGCTCGCGTCGAGCATTCACGCCGCGGGGTTCCACACCCGGGACGACGCGGTCGACGGCGTCCTGCCCGCCGCCGTGGCGCCGCGCCCGGACACCTACTACGGCGTCAGCAAGGCCGCGATCGAGGCGCTGGGCAGTCTCTACCACTCCCGGTTCGCCATGGACGTCACCTGTCTGCGCATCGGCGCGTTCCGGCCGCTCCCGCTCGCCCCCGAGGACCTGGCCGCCTGGTTGTCGCCGGGCGACGCGGCCCGGCTCGTCGAGGCGTGCCTACGGGCCGAGCCCACCGCGTTCCGCGTCCTGTGGGGCATCTCCCGCAACACTCGGCGATGGTGGTCGCTGGAGGAGGCGGAGGCCATCGGGTACCGCCCCGAGGACGACGCGGAACACCATCTGGCGTCGATCCTCGGCTCCGGGACCTTCGGCCCGACGGACCTCGATCCCGCCGGTCCTCGCAACTTCCGCGTCGGCGCCGGCTTCTGCGCGATGCCGCTCGGCTGACGACCGGAGGGCCCGGCCGATCGAGGCCGGGCCCCGTGCGGGGCAGGCAACGTTGTCCCGGATGGGGTGAGTCAGGTACGCCCGGGTGACGGGAGGACTCGGGCGATCTCTTCGACAGGTCCGGCGGTGGAAGTGCCGGGCCCTGGCGCTCCGCGACCGCGTCCGGCCGTCGAGCGGGGACCGTGCCTGTGCGGTCGTCGGTCACGCCGCACCCCGGCCCTGTTCGGCCGGGCCGATCCACTCATCCGGCGAAGGTGGCCGAAGGCAGGCCGACGGCGCCGCCCGTCTCCTCGACGACGAAGACGGACCCCGCCGGGTCGTCGCCCGGGAGTTCGAGACCCTCCCGGGCCGAGGTGACGTACAGCGCGTCGAGGCGGGGTCCGCCGAACGTGCAGGAGGACGGCTGGCGCACGGGCAGCGGTACCTCGCCGAGCAGGTCGCCGTCGGGGGAGATCCGGGCCACGCGCGCGCCGCCCCACACCGCGACCCACAGACACCCGCTCGCATCGACGGTGAGCCCGTCCGGCATGCCCGTGCGTGCGGGAAGCCGGAAGAGCGTGCGCCGACGGGCTATCCACGGGTCTTCGTCAGTGGTGTCGAAGGCGTAGATCTCGCCCGCGATCGAGTCGGCGAGGTAGAAGGTGCGGCCATCGGGGCTCCAGCCGAGTCCGTTGGGCAGAGCGAGCCCTTCGAGGACCACCCGGCTCGTCCAGTCGGGCAGCAGGACGTGCAGTGCGCCGCGCCCCGGCCGGAAGTCCATCGCCGTGCTGCCGGCCCAGAACCGCCCGTGCCGGTCGCACTTCGCGTCGTTCATGCGCTCGTCGTCGGACAGGAACGTGCGCCGGGCGGTCGTCGAACCGTCGGCTTCGACGCTCGCGAATCCCTCGGCCGTCGCCACCACGAAGCCTCCGCCGCGTCGGGGCACCGCGGCGCCGACCTGTGTCGGCAGCCGAAGACTGGTGGTCCGGCCGGTGACCGGGTCGCTGGTGTGGATGTGCCCGGCGGGGATGTCCACCCAGTGCAGGCGCCGGAGCCCGGCGTCCCAGACCGGTCCCTCACCCACCCTGGCTCTGCCGGGGATCGCGATCCTGGCCGTCATCGGGAGTCCTCCGTCGTCGCCTGCGGTCGGGATGTCCGTCATCAACCGGGAAGCACCACGGCCGCGTTGGCGAGCAGCCCGCCGTCGACGGGCAGCGAGACGCCGGTGATGAAGCTCGCTCGGTCCCCGGCCAGGAAGGCGATCGCCTCGGCGACCTCGTCCGGTCGTGCCACCCGGCCGAGCGGATGCATCCGTCCCCAGGACTCGACCAGTTCCTGCGTGCCCCGGTCACTGCCGTCGGAGAAGGCGCGGGCGGAGGCGCGCAGCATCGGGGTGTCCACCGACGCGGGACAGACCGCGTTGGCCCTGATCCCGTTCTGCGCCTCGTCGATGGCGATCGACCGGGTGAGCGCGTTGAGCGCCCCTTTGCTGGTGGTGTAGGCGGCGACGGCGGTCTGGGTGACGAAGGCCTGCACGGAGGAGACGATCACGATCGAGCCCGCCCCACGGGCACGCAGGTGCGGGAGCGCGTGCTTGACGGCGTGGAAGGCGCCGGTCACGTTGACCGCGAGGACCTCGTTCCACTCGTCGGCACCGGTCTCCGCCGCGACGCCGTAGCGCTGGATCCCTGCTGCGGCGACGAGGATGTCGAGCCCGCCGTGTGCCGCCGCGACCCGGGTGACGAGTCGAGCGGTGGCGGCCTCGTCGGTGACGTCCACCTCGATGCGCTCGACACCGGGAGGCAGTTCCTCGTGCGCGCCCTTGGGCGGGATGCCGGCCGCCACGACCGTCGCCCCGCGCGCGGCGAGCAGCCGGGCCGTCGCGCCTCCGATGCCGCTGAATCCGCCGGTGACAATGGCGACCTTGCCATCGAACTCCGCCACGTTCCGCTCCCTCGATGTGGTCCTGGGCCTCAAGCCTGGCCGAGCCCCGCCGTCGAAATGATCCAGGGGCAGCTGCGACGGGCGGTTCCGGTCGACGACCACCGCACGGACGGCCGGGTGAACTGCGTTCCGGCGACGTCCACTTCACTCTAAACAACGTTGTCTCAGCCCGCTAGTCTGTGGCCGTTCCGCACTCCGGCGCACTTTCGGGCGGTGCTCCTCGGCCGCGCCCGGCTGTCGCTCGATGCCGTGTCGGAGTCCTTCGCGTGGACGCTCGTTCGTCGGGCGGTGAGGAGAAGAAGCTCGTGACGACAGAGTGGATCAGATGGCCGGCCAACGTCATTGCCCGGTTCGGCGGTGAACCCGTCGCGTTCGGAGGTGACTACAACCCCGAACAGTGGGACGAGAGCGTGTGGCCCGAGGACGTCCGGCTGATGCGTGAGGCCGGAGTCAATCTGGTCACCGTGGGTGTCTTCGCCTGGTCGACGTTGCAGCCGGAGCCCGGCCGATGGAACTTCGGCTGGCTGGATCGGCTGCTCGACCAGTTGCACGGGGGCGACATCGCCGTCGATCTCGCCACGGCCACCGCATCGCCCCCGCCGTGGCTCACCACGCGGTTTCCCGAGGTGCTGCCCGTCGACCGGCAGGGGCGGACGATGGCGCAGGGCGGACGTCAGGCCTGGTCGCCGTCGTCGCGGATCTACCGCGAGCACTCGCTCGCGCTGGTGGAGAAGATGGCGGAGCGCTACGGCGAACACCCGGCACTCGCGCTGTGGCACGTCTCCAACGAACTCGGCGGCCACAACTCCCGGTGTTACGGCGAAGCGAGCGCCGTGGCCTTCCGGAGCTGGCTGAGGGTCCGCTACGGAGACTCGCTCGACGAGCTGAACGCCGCGTGGACGACCAGCGCGTGGAGCCAGACGTACTCGGCGTGGGAGGAGATCCAGCCGCCACGGCTGACATTCACCGACTCGAACCCGACGCAGGTGCTGGACTTCGACCGGTTCAGCTCCGACCAGCTGCGGGCACAGTTGCGGGCCGAGACGGCCGTCCTACGGCGGGTCACGCCCGACGTGCCGGTCACCACGAACCTGGTGCTCTTCGATGCCGGGAAGAACATGAACTACAGCTCGTGGACCGACGATGTGGATCTCATCGCCAGCGATCACTACCTGAGACCGACGTCCGACGCCCACGCAGAGCTGTCCTTCTCGGCAGACCGGGCCCGTGGACTGTCCCGGGGGAGGCCGTGGCTGCTGATGGAGACGGCCACCGGCGCCACGAGCTGGCGCCCGGTCAACCCCGCGAAGCGTCCGGGACAGCTCCGGCGGGACGTGCTGGCCCACCTCGCCCGCGGATCCGACGGCATCTGCTTCTTCCAGTGGCGGGCCGCGCGTGCGGGCGCCGAGCGGTTCCATTCCGCGATGCTCCCGCACGCCGGGTCCGACAGCAGGAAGTTCCGGGAAGTGAAGGCGCTCGGAGCGGAGCTGGCACGCTGTGCCGAGGTGCTCGGCAGCCAGGTGGCGGCGGACTGCGCGCTGCTGTTCTGCGAGGAGTCGTGGTGGGCGGCCGACCGCGAGTCGCATCCGCACAACGGTCTGTCGTACATGGAGTCCGCCCTCGGGTGGTACCGGACTCTGCGGGACGCGGGCGTCACCGTCGACATCGTTCCTCCGTCGGCCGAACTGTCGGACTACCGACTGATCGTCGTGCCCATGCTCTACCTGGTCCGTGACGAGGACGTGGCCGCGCTCACCGCTGCCGTGCACGCGGGGGCGACCGTGCTCGTCACCTACTTCTCGGGCATCGTCGATCCGCTCGACCGGGTGCGGCCCGGCGGCTATCCCGGAGCGTTCCGCGACCTGCTCGGCGTGCGCGTGGAGGAGTTCGCGCCGCTGGTGGACGGGGACTTGGTCGACATCGACGGGGTCACGGGACCGGTACGGGCCGCCACCTGGAGCGAGGAGATCGATCTCACCGACGCGGAGGCGGTCTGCTGGTACGAGGGCGGCGACTTCGCCGGCGCACCGGCGATCACCCGCGCGCCCCGGGGCGAGGGGGAAGCCTGGTACGTGGGCGTGGAGCTGGACGACGACGCGCGTGTGTCTCTGGTGGGGCGGCTCGTGAAACGGCTTGCGGGGACGGCGGTTTCGGCCGGAAGCGGCGTCGAGGCCGTGACGCGCCGTTCGGCCGGTCATGACTACGTCTTCCTCATCAACCACGGCGACGCCGACACGACCGTACCCGGCGGGGGGACCGACCTGCTGGACGGATCGGTGCACGAGGACGGGGTCATGGTGCCGGCGGGCGGGGTGCGGGTCCTCAGACGGGCCCGGTGAACGCATCGGGCGTACCGGTCGTACGGTGCGCCCGGCTCGCTCGACGCACGGGCGGTCCTGGCCGTACGGCGGGCTCGTCGAGCGCGCCGGGCCGGACCGGCCGGGCGCTTGCCGCTCGTCGAGCCCACCCGCCCGGCCGGTCGAGCCGCCCGGCCTCGCCGACCCCAGGGTCTTTCCTCCGGATCCTGCCGGGCCTGATCCGGAGGAAGGACCCCAGTACGATCGACCGCCAACTGCCGTCGGCTGGAGAGAGCAGTGCCGCGCATTCCCACCATGAACGATGTCGCCCGCGAAGCACGCGTCAGCCTGAAGACCGTCTCGCGTCACGTCAACGGGGCCACGAACATCGATCCCGAACTCGCGGCCCGGATCAGCGCGGCGATCGTGAAGCTGGGCTACCGCCGCAACCTCTCGGCGGCGAGCATCCGGCCCGGCCGGACGAGCAGGACCATCGGCCTGGTGATCAGCGATCTCGCCAACCCCTACTACTCAACGCTCGCCGGCGCCGTGGAGAGCGTGGCGGATGCCGCGGGCTACCTCGTCACGATCGCGAGTTCCAACGAGGAGGGCCCGCGGCACGATCGCCTGGTGGACCGGCTCATGG
The DNA here is from genome assembly GCF_044754145.1 of Streptomyces sp. NPDC093149. Classification (NCBI taxonomy): domain Bacteria; kingdom Bacillati; phylum Actinomycetota; class Actinomycetes; order Kitasatosporales; family Streptomycetaceae; genus Streptomyces; species Streptomyces sp. NPDC093149. Next base: position 242,214 of record NZ_JBIVON010000008.1, on the reverse strand, counting down.
AGCAGCGGGTGGACGGCTTGATCGTCGTACCGCCGCAGCACCCGGCCCGTGACTGGTCCGAGGTCGCGTCGCCCATCCCGCCACTGGTCTTTCTCGACCGGCCGACGCCGTACGAGGCCGCCGACACGGTTCTCGCCGACAACGGGGGCGGGGCCCGCGAGGCGACCTCGGCGCTCTGCCGCGCCGGTGCGCGGCGCATCGCCTATGTCGGCGATTCGCCCGGCATCCACACCATGCGAGAACGGCACGCCGGATATGCTGCGGCGCTCGCCGGGGCCGGGATCCGGGTGGCGGAGTCGCTCGTCATCACCACGGCCCACACCAGGGAGCAGGCGCGGCGGGCGGTGGGCGCTCTGCTGCGCGACGGCTCGGCCGACGCCGTCTTCGCGGCCAACAACCGTGCGACGATCGGTGCGTTGCTCGCGTTCCGGCAAGCCGGTCGGCGACTGCCGCTGATCGGCTTCGACGACTTCGAGACGGCGCTGCTGGGCAGCCCTCCGGTGTCGGTGGTGAGTCAGGACATCGAGCTGATGGGGCGGACGGCCGCCGAGTTGATGATCGCCCGGCTCAACGGGGACAGTTCGGAGTTCGTCACCCGGGTGTTCCCCACTCGGCTCGTTCTCAGGGGATCCGAGAAGCCGGATCCGGAAGAAGGCCGGTAGGCGAGCGGTCCGCCGGGGCGACCGCGAGTCGGGCGGCCACCGGGGGAGCGGCCGCCCGCGGCACGGAAGCCCGGCGCAGGGGCGTGTCTCATCCGCGGTCCGACCGGGCGAACCCCGGTCGGACCGGGCGGACCTCACAGGGTCACGCCGACGGCCGGCCGTTCGCCGGAACCGCGCGTGGTCCGGCCGACTCGTCGAGCGACAGGCCGTTCAGGACACCTTGCAGATATCCGATCGCGTGTGCCCGGCCCCGGCTGCAGTACGCCTCCGACGAAGTGTCGCCCCAGGTGTCCAAGTCACCGACCATGGCCGGAACATGATCGTCGATCAGGAAGCCGTCGAATCCCGAGGCCTCGAGCCGACGGATCACCCGTGCCGGGTCGAAGTTGCCCTCGCCGAGGAAGCATTCACGAAAGCGCGGCACCGTGCCGCGGACGTCCCGGAAGTGGACGTAGCAGATGGCCGGCCCCAGCAGGTCGATGACCTCGTTGACGCTCTGCTCGCCGGCCATCTCCGACACGGTGCCGAGGCAGAGGTTCAGCCCCCATGACGGGCTGCCACCGGCTTGGGCACGGGCCCGTCCGATGGCATCCGGGGAGGTGAAGATGCGGGCGATGCCCCCGAGCGGCTGTGGTGTGGGCGGATCGTCCGGATGGAGGGCGAGCCGCACACCGACCTCCTCCGCGACGGGCAGTACGGCGTCCAGGAAGTACTGGTGGTTCGCCCACATCGTCTCGGCGCTGATCGGCTCGTCCAAAGTCCGGTCGGGAGTCAGCCGGTAGCCGGCGAGCGCGTTGCCCGCCGGGACGTCGGCCAGGTCGAAGGCGGTGACCTTGGCTCCGCCGCGGCCCTTCGCCGCCATGTCCGTGCGCCATACGTAGGTGGCGAGGAAGTTGTAGCCGAGTATGTCGACCCCGACCGCAGCGAGGTTGCGGATGGTCTTCTGATAGTTCTCGATCTGCTCGTCGCGGCCGGGCAGACCGCGCTGGATCTTCCAGAAATGGGCGAGGGGGACGTTCTCGATGCCGTCGATCGCCAGTCCGTCGGCGTCGCAGCGGTCCCGAAGGTTCCGCAGCTCCGTCAGGCTCCAGAAGCCGTCGGCTCCCGGCAGCAGATCCGGCGTGTGGAACTGGACGCCGGTGAGGCCCAGTTGGTGGGCGAAGGTCGCGACCCGGTCGTCGTAGGTGTCGATGTGCCCGAGGGAGAGCCGTATGGTCATGCCTGCCCGCCCCGATGCCTGCCGAGTCCGTCCGTGTTCTCGAAGTCCATGACGTCGCCTTCCTTCAGGTAGGGGAGGGCCGGAGCACGCCGAGCGCGTGGGCGTGCCGTGATGGCGGTCCGGCCGTGTGTCCCGATCGATGTCAATCGGTGAAGTAGTCCGGGTACTCGAGGCGCAGCGCGGGGCCGCGTTCCAGGGCGCGCCGGGCGTGCCGGCTGATCAGGGCGCGGCCCGCGGGCAGATCGGCGTTCTCCAGCGCGTCCACGATCAGCCGGTGCTCGTCGATCAGTTCGCGCATCGCGGCGGAGTCCGGCAGGGAGAGCCGGCGAAGCCGGTCCAGTTGCAGCTTCATCCGCTGCACCGCCTGCCACGCCCCCGGATAGCCGCTGAGCGAGAAGATCTCGCAGTGCAGCGCCTCGTCGGCGAGGAAGAACGCGTCGTAGTCCTCGGCACGGCAGCTGCTCTCCTGCTGTTCGAGCAGTTCACGCAGCACGGTGACGTCCACTGTCGGGTCGGCGCAGGCCACTTCGAAGGCCGAGACCTCCAGGCTCTCGCGGACGAAGCGCGCCTCTTCGACGTCACGCAGGCTGATCAGGCCGACCCGTGTGCCGACCTGTGGCACGACCCGCACGAGCCCCGCGTCGACGAGCCGTGCGAGAGCCTCGCGCACAGGGGTGCGGCTGACGTGGAGTTGTCCGGCCAGTTCGGTCTCCGACAGGGATGCTCCGGGGGCGAGCCGGAGTTCGCGGATCGCGGCGATCAACTCCTCGTGGACGCGGTCGGACGTCCGGGTCCGCGCCCCGCCCCGGGTGATCGGGGCCAGTCCCGTATCGCGCCCGGCCAACGCCCGTTCAGGGATGCTCGATTGTTGAGGGAGATTCACGAAATGATCGTTGCACGCCGTATGCTTGTATGCAAGTATCCCCATCATCGACCCACTCGTCGGGGAAGGGAAACACCGTGTGCGCCGACGCGCGAGACCCGTCACCGTAGGATCCTGCGCCAGATACTTCGCTGTCCGGCGAAGATGACGGCAGGTTCCGGGCCCGCCGCCCGTACGGGAGACAGCGCCACGGCCGCGACCGCGGGTGGGCCCGGTGTCCCTGCCCCGTCGGCGACCGGAGATGAACCTCTTCGGGAGCGGCTTCGGCCGAGCTGCCGGAACACGCGTGGACGACCGCAGTTCCGGTACACCCGTACAGCGCGCGCGAACTCCTTGCGCGCCCAAGTCCGTTGCCCGCACCACCGGCATCGGACCCCAAGCCGTCATCCGGCCCCCCGCGGACGACCCGTCCGCGCCCGGCCATGTGCCGGTACGTCCACCGTGCCCCTCCCGGCGGGCTTCACAGCCACCCGCAGGCACGGGACCGGCGTACTCGACGCAGGCCGGAACGTCCCGCAGGACCAGCCAGGCACACCCCTGGCCGTCCGCGAGGACAGCATCGATCCACTCAGTGAAACGAACAGCGCTGTACAGAGCCGAAAATTGAGAGGACGTCATGGTCATGCGCAAGGCGAGACTCGCTGCGGCGGCCATCATCACCGCCACCGGCATCATGCTTTCGGGGTGCGGCGGAGGCAGTACCGAAGCAAGCACCGGCGGACCGGCCGAAATCACCTTCTGGGGGTGGGCGCAGGGCTACGAGAAGTCCGTCGAGCTGTGGAACAAGTCGCACCCCGACATCCACGTGAAGTACGAGGCGATAACCGACGGCGGCGCGGGCGGCTACGACAAGATGCTCACTGCCGCGAAGGCGGGCAAGGCCCCCTGTCTGGCACAGGTCGGCTACGAGACCTTCTCGAGCTTCCTCGCCGCCGGTGTCCTGCAGGACGTCAGCGGCTACGTGAAACCGCAGAAGGACGAGTTCGCCGACTGGGTGTGGGGCAACGTCGGCGTCGAGGGCAAGGCCTACGGCGTGCCGGTCGACACCGCACCGATGGCGATGTTCTACCGTGCCGACCTCTTCAAGAAGGCCCACATCGAAGTCCCCAAAACCTGGGACGAGTTCACCACCGCCGCGGCTGCGGTGAAGGCCGCCGACCCGTCGTCGCGCATCATGAACCTTCCCACCGACCCCTACCTGTACGCCGGATTCGCCTGGCAGGGCGGTGCCCCCTGGTTCGGCACCGAGAACGACGCCTGGTCCGTCTCCCTCGACAGTCCGGCGAACGGCAAGGTCGCCGACTACTGGCAGGGACTCTTCGACAAGGACCTCGTCACCTCCCATCCCGCCTTCGACGCCGCGCTGTACTCGGCGTGGAGCAAGGGGAAGGTCTGGGCGGAGGTCGGTCCGGTCTGGTCCGCCTCCCTCATCCGGGACAACGCCGCCGGCTCCGCGGGCAAGTGGGACGTCGCGCCCATGCCGCGGTGGGGCACACAGGACGCCGTCGGCAACTCGGGCGGCTCGGCCACGGCTGTGATGAAGGACTGCGCGAGGCCGAAGGAGGCCACCGAGTTCGCCCTGTGGATGTCGACCGACTCCGGTTCGGTGTCGAACCTGATCGGCTCCGCGGCCATCCTTCCCGCCTCCAAGTCCGGGCTCGCCAACAAGGCACTGGACGCCCCCCAGAGCTACTACGGCGGCCGCCCCGTCTACCAGCTGTTCCGTCAGGAGGCGGCCAAGGTGAACGCCGACTGGCAGTGGGGCCCGGTCATGTCCACCACGGCCACGATGCTCGGTGACGGGCTCGGCAAGGTGCACACCAAGAAGGGCACCTTCCAGGACGCCCTGAACAGCGCCCAGAAGGGCACGGTCTCCGCACTGCGGTCCCAGGGATTCTCCGTGAGCAAGTAGCCCCGCGCGGGGGCCGCGCCGACGCGGCCCCCGCTGGATCCGCAAACCCGCCACCCCACGGAAGACGTGACCATGCCCTCCTCGACGATCCGGCGACGCCGACTGCGCGAACTCCGGCGAGCCGCGCCCTTCGTCCTGCCGTTCCTCCTGCTCTTCGTCATCGTCTACCTGGTACCCACCGGGTACTCCGTGGTCCAGAGCTTCTTCGCCGAAAAACGCTCCGGCCTCGGCCTGTCCGGAGCCGAGTCCGTCTTCGCGGGCTTCGGCAACTACATCCGGGTCTTCCATGACGCGGACTTCGTCTCGTCCCTGGGCCGGGTGGCATTCGTCGGTGTCATTCAGGTGCCCGTCATGCTCGCCATCGCACTCTTCCTCGCCCTGCTCATCGATTCGTCCGCCACGAAGGGGCGCCGATTCTTCCGGATCGCCTACTTCATCCCCTACGGGCTGCCCGGCGTGATCGCCGGTCTGGTGTGGTCCTTCCTGTACGCGCCCTCGCTGAGCCCCATCACCGGATACCTCGGATCGATGGGCGTCCACTTCAGCTTCGTCACCGACGGTGCCCTGCCCTTCTCGATCGCCAACATCCTGACGTGGGCATGGACCGGCTACAACACCATCCTGCTCTTCGCGGCCCTGCAGGCGGTGCCCGAGGAGACCATGGAGGCCGCCGCGCTCGACGGCTGCTCCGGCTGGAAGGCCGCGCTGCTCATCAAGGTGCCGCAGATCCGACCGGCCCTGCTGCTCACTCTCGTCTTCTCCATCATCGGCACGTTCCAGCTGTACAACGAGCCGGCCACCATGAAATCCGTGGCGCCGAACCTGTCGTCCACCTACACACCGATCATGGCCGCGTTGCGGTCGCTGTCGGCCAACGACTTCAACTACGCCGCCGCGCAGTCCGTGGTACTCGGCGCGCTGATCTGCGTGCTGTCCGTCCTTGTCTTCCGCGCATCGGCCAGGAGCGTCGACTGATGACCGCCACTCTGCAATCGCCCACCCGAACCGCGCCCGTGGCCCGGGAACCGAGGCCACGGCGCTCCCGGGCAGGGGCCCTCACGACGGTCAACCCGGCATCGCGCCTCTTCGTGCTGGGTGTCATGACCCTCTTCGCCGTCTACTTCCTGCTCCCGGTGTGGTGGCTGGTCGTCTCCGCCACCAAGGGCACCGGAGAGATCTTCTCCGGCAACGGCTTCTGGTTCGGCAGGCACTTCGCACTCTTCGACAACGTCCGGACCCTGTTCGAGACCCAGGGCGGCATCTACGCGCGCTGGCTGCTCAACTCGCTGCTGTACGCGGTCGGCGGCGGGATCGTCTCCACGATCCTGGCGTCCATGTGCGGTTACGCGCTCGCCAAGTTCCCGTTCCCGGGGCGCGAGGCCGTCTTCGGCACGGTACTCGCAGCCGTGCTGCTGCCCGCACCCGTGCTCGCCATCCCGCTCTACCTCGTTTTCAGTTACACGGGGACCATCAACACCTTCTGGGCCGTGTTCATCCCGAGCATCGTCAGCCCCTTCGGTGTGTACCTCAGCCGGATCTACGCAGCGTCCTCGATACCGGACGCACTGATCGAGTCCGGGCGCATCGACGGAGCCGGCGAGCTGCGCATCTTCGCGATGTGCGCGCGGCTCATGGCTCCCGCGATGGTCACGATCTTCCTGTTCCAGTTCGTCGCGATCTGGACGAACTTCCTCCTGCCCTCGCTCATGCTCGCCGACACCTCGCTCCAGCCGGTGACAGTGGGCCTCGTCGGCTGGCGTGAGCTCCAGGGCTATCCCGTCAGCTACACCACCGTCGTCACGGGCGCGCTGGTGTCCGTCGTGCCCGTCGTCGCCATGTTCGTGTCGCTGCAGTCGTTCTGGAGCAAGGGCCTCGTCACGGGGGCCGTCAAGTAGCCCCATCCACCCCGAAAGGATGATCCATGAACATCCTGACGCGAAGAGCGGCAGCCGTGTGTGTTGCTCTTCTTCTGGCGGTACCAGGCACCACCGCCGTAGCAGCCGACGATCCGCCGACGAACCTGCTCGCCGCGGACCTGGACACCGGATTCGACAGCGGCAAGAGCCCGCTGACCACGTCCAGCCCGACATCGGGGGGCACTCAGAAGATCGTGCAGGTCGACGGCGACAACGCCCTCGAACTCCGCGACGCCTCCCAGGGCACCAACCTGTCCAGCTACTTCTACCACCGGTGGTCCGCAGGCGCGCTGAAGGACCGTATCAACGCCGTCTACGGCGAGCCGGTCGGCAGCCCCGCCCGGCAGTTCGTCCTCCAGTACGACCTGGCGCGGAGCGCGGCCAGTGACAAGCCCGTCGCCAAGGACATCTACGCGCAGATCCAGTTCGGCAACTTCGACAACAACCTCGTGCCGCGGTTTCCGGTGCCCGCGGTGAGCGTCACCACCACCCCCGCGTACACCGGCACCTCCGGCCACCTGTCGCGGGTCGACGAAACCGCCCTCCCCGCGTACCGCTTCACGATCGTGCCCAACGGCGGGCAGCGGCTCATCTCCACGGTGGAGCTGGGCTTTTCGGTGCGCGTCGACACCGGCGGCACCGACGAGGCGATCACCGTCGACAACCTCGGCGTCTACGAGGTGGCCGGGGGCGTCACCGACACGGAGCCCCCCTCCGTCCCGACCCGGCTGGCCGCCGGCGTGACGTCCGGCAGTGTCTCGCTCAGCTGGACCGCCTCGACCGACAACCTCGGTGTGACCGGGTACGACGTCTTCCGCGACGGCTACCAGGTCGCCTCCGTCAGCGGCACCACCACCTCGGCCGTCGTCACCGGCCTGATGCCCGCCACGCGTTACGACTTCACGGTGCGGGCCAGGGACGCGAGCGGCAACATCAGCGCGCTGAGCGCGCCGCTCAGGACATCGACCGGGCCGTACGTGCCCGAGTCGCCCGCCCCCTACCCCGGCACCCAGGAGTCCCGGACGCAGTGGCTGTGGAACAAGACGAAGGCGATGAAGGAGGAGAGCGGGGCCGTCAACGTGGCCCAGTACACCGCGCAACTCGCCGACCACGAGAACGTGACGACGAACCTCTCCAAGCTCGACGCCCAGTTCCAGAGCTACGACTACGAGCAGTACAAGACCGTGGCGAAGATGTACTCCTACCTCATGGTCGGAGACCAGTTCAGCCCGGACATGCTGGCGCACGTGCGCAGCTACTTCGCCTCGTACGGCTACGGGAAGCTCTCGCAGACCGAGAACCTGCGGATGAGCAACTACGTCACCGGATACCTCGTCGGCCAGTACTTCCCCGACCTCGCCGACCTCAACGGCAACTCCGGAGCACAGCTGAAGGCCGCCAACAAGGCGAACGTCCTCGAGATGGTGAACGCGGGCGTGCGCAGCGGATGGGCGGAGTACCAGAGCCCCGAGTACACCTTCATGACGTACTTCTGCCTCAACGCCCTGTACCAGTGGGCCGACGACGCCGAACTGCGCCAGCAGGTGAGGATGGCGATGGACGTGATGTGGTTCGAGTGGGCGAACGACTGGATCGACGGCTACATGATCTCGTCGGAGAGCCGCGCCAAGGGCGACCTGGCCTCCGTCAACGATCCGACCTGGCGGCCCGCTGACCACTCGACGCTCGCCTGGACGTACTTCGGCGCCCACCGCGCACAGCAGGGGGTCGGCGAATCGGACAACCCGGCTCCCTCGGCGTACCGTCCGAACCTGGAGTACGCCGGTCTCGTGGCCTGGTCGGGGACGAAGTACACGCCGCCCCCGGCGGCGGTGGAGATCGGCCGGAAGACCGACAAGTCCTACACCGCGCACAAGGCCAATCTCCAGAACTCCAGTGGTCACGCGATGGACATCTACCGCACCAGCTACGTCCGTCCCACCTGGGGCCTCGGCACCGAGGTCCATTACCGTCGCGTCGACAACTGGATCGAGGATCTGCCGGTCGTGCTCCGCTGGCACTCCGATGCCGCGAATCCGTTGTTCCGGCTGTCGGTCGACCAGGGCAACGCCTCGATCGGCTCCTATGACCAGCCTGCCAACCAGCGGGTGATGCAGGACGGTCCCGCGGCGGTCGGCGTCTACAAGTCGTCGGGAGACCAGACCTCGAACTACATCAACGCGCTGTTTCCCACCAACGGTTCGATTCGGGAACGGCGTGAGGTCGACGGATGGACGATCGCCGACACGGGGCCGATGTACTTCGCGTACAGGCTGGCGAAGCCCGGAACCTGGTACCACCAGACACCGAACGACCCCGCGAACAAGGTGAAGAAGACAGCCCAGACCCATCCGACGGCCACCCTCAGCTACAGCTATGACATTCTGCGCAGCCAGGCCGACAGCAACGGCTGGGTGCTGGAATCGGCGGACGCGTCCGAGTACGCCGACCTCAACGCGTTCGCTCAGGCTCTCACCACCTCCACCAGCCTGGACGTGAGCCATGTCGACGAGGCGAATCCGCGGCTCGTGTACCACAGCCTGAGCGGGGACGACCTGGACATCACCTTCGACTCCGCGTCGGCGGCGCCCGGCGCCACCCATCTCGTGAACGGCTCACCCGTCGACTACGACGCGTTCAAGCTGTTCGACACCCCGTGGCTGCAGCAGGACAAGCGGGGCTCGACGTTCACCGCCTCGATCGGTGGCGGATCCGTCGTCTACGACTTCGACCACTGGACCGTGACCGCCGTGGACCGCAAGGACCAGGACCGACGCGGCCGCCCCCGGTCCGACGACGCTTCGCGGGCGGAGCACGGATCCGGGCCGTGTCCGCAGGGTCACGGGAGCCGGAGCTGCACACAGGCGAGGGGAAGCACGGCTCGGTAGTGGACGGCTCGTCGTCGTGGGGGGGGGGGGCGCCCCCCCCGGCGGGGGCCCCCCCCCCCCCCCCCCCCGGGCCGGGGCCGGGCGGTGGTGACGCGCCCGCGGGGCGGCCGGGGGGGCGCCGCC
>NZ_JBIVON010000008.1:0-232601 GCF_044754145.1 Streptomyces sp. NPDC093149 | reverse complement strand
CGGGTGCGGGGCGGGGTCCGCGGGGCCCGGGGCGCCGGAGCTGCCCCCGGGGGGGGGCGCGGGGGGGGGGGTGGGGGGGGGGGGGGGGGGGGGGGGCCCCCCCCCCCCCCGGGGGGGCCCCCCCCCACGGCCCGTCACCCAGGGACGGAGGACGGCGGTTCTTCAGTCGACGGCGGTCGGCAGGGTGGGAAGCGTCCCGAGCGGTGTGGGCGCGGAACCGACCTGTACGGGAACGGCGGCACCCCCGGCGCGTCGGGAACGATACGTGCGGATGCTGCGCAGCCCTGTTCGTCGAGCGCCGTGTGCGGTGGGGCGCCGCCATCAGGTCCGCGGGCCGCCGGTCACAACCATCCAGAGCGCTGGGCCTGCAAGGCCAGCTGGAAGCGGTTCTCGGCGCCCAGCCGAGCCATCAGGATCTGCAGGCGGCGGTACAGCGTGCGGCGGCTGATTCCCATCTCACGGGCGATGACGTCGTCGCTCGCTCCACCCGCGAGGAGCCACAGCACGCGGCGGTCGGCGGGCGGCAGACCGCCTGGGCGGGTGGTGCGGCCGTGGAACGGCAGGGCGCTCTGCCAGGACTGCTCGAACAGTGCCACGAGCGCGGAGAGCAGGCCGCACGGCTGCACGACCAGCATGGTGTTGTGTACGTCGGCCTCCTTGATCGACAACGACACGAGCGCGTACGCCTCGTCGATGATCACGAGTTTGACCGGCACCGACGGCACCACCCTGGCCTGCTCGCCGGCCTTGATGCACGGTTCGATGACCTCCTTCAGATGACCGGGATGCTCCAGCGACTCCCGCGAGTACACGACACGCTGGGTCACCCCGCGGGCGAGCGTGGCCAGCGCGTCGTCCGTGGCCCCGGGCAACGGGAAGTACGGTGGTGACTCGAACTGCCGAATCTGTTCGCGGGCGCTCGTCCAGGCCTGACGGATCCTGTGGCCGATGGCGTCACCGGTGACGACCTCGACGAGATTGTCGTTGTAGGCGGCGAGCCGCTGTCGCCGGAACGACTCGAACGCGCCCCCGACGGTGATGCGCGATTCCTCGACCTCGGCCGCCCGGTGCCGGGCGAGGATCTCCAGGCCCGCGGCGGGCGGAACCGGGGCCACCACGTCCCCGCCCTCCTCGGCGGCACTGGCCAGACCGGCGTCCACCAGCGCGTCGTACGCCGTGACGAGTTCCGCACCGCCCAGACCGGTCACGGTTCCGATCGCACTCAACGGAGCGGGGGCCAGCTCCAGCAGCGCCAGATAGACCTGGACCGCCGCCTGGCCGATGCCCAGGAGCCGCAGGGCCTCGCCGAGTTTCGCGTTCGTCATACGCCGAATTATCGACGACTCCTCGCGACACTGTGGCCGATCTGTGCCAGTGGCGGTCTTCGGCACCAAGAGCCTGCGGTGCGGGTTACCGTCCGAGAGCCGTAGGCGACCGGCGGCAGCCAGGGCGTCCGGGCCGCACTGGGAGGGAGCTCGGCCTGTCCGCAGGGCTCCCGCTGCCCCTCGCCGCCGAGGAACCCGACCAGAAGAAGGTGTATGACGTGGCGAAAGCGCGAAAGAACGGTCTCTACTCAGGGATCTCCGAGGAACTGTCCGCCCTGATGCGGACGGGATGGGCGGACACCGAACGGCACGACCTGCGGCTCGACGAGCAGGCTCCGTACGCGGCCCGCCGCCGCGCCACGCTCTCCGCGCGCTTCCCCGGCGAACGTCTGGTGATCCCCTCAGGGAACCTCAAGGTCCGTTCCAACGACGACACCTACCCGTTCCGCCCGTACTCGGGCTATGTGCACATGACCGGAGACCGGGCCCGGGACGGCGCGCTCGTCCTCGAACCCCGTGCCGACGGCGGCCATGACGCCTACTGCTACCAGCTGCCGCGGGACAGCAGGGACAACGACGAATTCTGGGTCGGCGCCACGGCGGAGCTGTGGATGGGCCGACGACGCTCCCTCGCCGAGTCGGAGCTCGTGCTCGGCCTGCCCTGCCGCGACGTCCGCACGGCGGCCGACGACCTGGCCGCCGCCTCCGGTACGCCGACACGGATCGTCCGCGGCCTCGACCCGTCCCTCGAAGCCGCCGTCACCACCGAGGAGGAGCGCGACGCCGAACTGGAGGAGGCGCTCAGTGATCTCCGCCTCGTCAAGGACGACTGGGAGATCGCCGAGCTCCGCAAGGCCGTGGACTCCACCGTGCGCGGATTCACCGATGTGATCGGTGAGCTCTCCCGGGCGGTCGCCTCGTCCGAGCGGTGGATCGAGGGCACGTTCTTCCGCCGCGCGCGCCTCGAAGGGAACTCCGTTGGCTACGGGTCGATCTGCGCCGCGGGTGAGCACGCCACCATCATGCACTGGACGGACAACGACGGCCCGGTGCGCCCGGGGGACCTGCTCCTTCTCGACGCCGGCGTGGAGACGCACACCCTCTACACCGCCGACGTGACACGCACGCTCCCGATCAGCGGCACCTTCACGCCCGTGCAGCGCAAGGTGTACGACGCGGTGTACGAGGCCCAGGAGGCCGGCATGGCCGCCGTCAAGCCGGGTGCCGCGTACCGTGACTTCCACGAGGCGTCCCAGCGCCACCTTGCGGCCCGGCTGGTCGAGTGGGGCTTCGTCGAAGGCCCGGCCGACCGCGCGTACGAACTCGGCCTCCAGCGTCGCTTCACCATGGCGGGCACCGGTCACATGCTCGGTCTGGACGTCCATGACTGTGCGCAGGCCCGGCACGAGGAATACGTCGACGGCGTACTGGAGCCGGGCATGGTGCTCACCGTCGAGCCCGGTCTGTACTTCCAGCCGGACGACCTCACCGTGCCCGAGGAGTGGCGCGGCATCGGCGTCCGGATCGAGGACGACCTGGTCGTGACCGAGGACGGACACGAGAACCTGTCGGGGGGCCTGCCGCGGTCGGCGGACGAGGTCGAGGCGTGGATGGCCCGGTTCGCGGGCTGAGTACGTCGCAGCAGGTGCCTGGCGCTAGTGCCTCTCCCGGCAAGCTTTGCCCCGTCGCGCCGTCCAGCACGCACGCTCGCGGCGTTGGCCAAAAGTCCTGGTAGCTCCGCTACAAGGACTTCCGGCCGCCTTGCGATCGCACGCACTGGACGACACTCCTCACGGGGCAAACACTGCCGGTCACGGCACTAGATCCGCCGGATCGAAAGGCTGCTGACCGGCAACGCCTGCGCATGGCGCGGGGGACCGGTCCGAAACGCCCGCTTCGTTGCGACGGCCTGACCGCCCCGGGGCTCAGTGGGCCCCGGGGCGGCGGCACAGCCGGGCGTGGCCCCTGCATCCACGGGAAGGCCACTGGGCCGACCATGCGCCCGGCAGTCCCCACGCCGGGTCCCGGTATCGGCCGGCACGAAATCGGCTCTTCGCGTAGCGCGCAACTCGGGCCTCATGGGTTTCAACGGCAACCACTCTGTAAAGCTCGTGTGTTGACCCGTCCTCTGCTGGGAGGCGGCATTGAGATTTGAACCACGGCTTCTTATGTTTTACCCGCGGCGCCCGACCAACGCTCAACGGCACACGAAAGGTTTCCGCCCATGGGAGGAATGGCGATCCGACTGCATGGGCTGAGCAAGAGCTTCGGCCGGACCGAGGCAGTGATCGGGGTCGATCTGGAGATAGCCGACGGTGAGTTCTTCTCGATGCTGGGCCCGTCCGGGTCGGGCAAGACCACGGTGCTGAGAATGATCGCCGGATTCGAGGCGCCCACTTCCGGCACCGTCGAGCTCGCCGGTCGCGATGTCACCCGTCTGGCTCCCTTCGAACGCGACGTGCACACGGTGTTCCAGGACTACGCGCTTTTCCCGCACATGACGGCCGAACAGAACGTGGCCTACGCCCTCAAGATTCGCAAGGTGCCGAGAAACGAACGGGTGGACCGGGCCCGGGAAGCCCTCGCGCAGGTCCGTCTCGACGGCCTCGGCGGACGTCGGCCCTCACAGCTCTCCGGCGGCCAGCGTCAGCGCGTCGCTCTCGCCAGGGCGCTGGTCGGCCGCCCCCGCGTGCTGCTTCTCGACGAACCGCTCGGCGCCCTGGACCTCAAGCTGCGCGAGCAGATGCAGGTCGAACTCAAGGCGATCCAGCGGGATGCCGGCATCACCTTCGTGTTCGTCACCCACGACCAGGAGGAGGCCCTCACGATGAGCGACCGGATCGCCGTCTTCCGACAGGGCCGTATCGAGCAGACCGGCACGCCCGCCGAGATCTATGAGCGGCCGGCGACCCCCTTCGTCGCCGGTTTCGTCGGCATCTCCAATCTGCTCGCAGGCGATGCTGCCGAACGGGTCGTCGGCACCTCGGGTACGTACAGCATCCGGCCCGAGAAGATCCGCGTGCTCAAGGAGTCCGCCACAGCGGACGAACCCGAGCACTCCACCGCGACCGGCACCGTCGCCGAAGTCTTCTATCTCGGCGACGCCACCCGATTCCTGGTGGAGCTCGATGCCGGAGGGAGCCTCACCGTCCTTCAGCAGAACCTGGAGACCTCCTCCGAGGACGTCGCGGCCCGCCGCGGGGCCCGGGTCAGGCTGCTGTGGCGCGACCACCACACGTTCCGGGTTCCCGAGGCGCAGTGACCTCAACTCCCGGCGACACCGTCAGGACCACACCGCATGCCCCGGTGAGACGACGCACCGCCCGCACGTCCCGTCCCGCTCCGCCCTCATACCCATGGAGAGACCCGTGCGCCTGAACCGCCCCCTCAAGGTCGCAGTCGCCATCGGCGCGCTGCTCCTGGTCACCGCCTGCGGCTCCTCGGACCCGGGCAGCGGCCGGTCCTCGACCGGACTCGAACCCCCGGACCTCACGGCGCAGTCGAAGCTCGGCACGACGGAGGGCCAGGTGGATCTGATCGCCTGGGCCGGGTACGTCGAGGACGGATCGAACGACCCGAAGGCCGACTGGGTCAGCGATTTCGAGAAACGGACGGGCTGCCGGGTCAATGCCAGGACGGCCGCCACCTCCGACGAGATGGTCAGCCTCATGAAGACCGGCGGCTACGACGCCGTGTCCGCCTCCGGGGACGCCTCACTGCGTCTCATCGCCTCCGGAGACGCGGCCCCTGTCAACACCAAGCTCGTGCCCAACTACGCCGACGTCTTCGAAGGCTTGAAGAACCAGGACTGGAACTCGGTGAAGGGCGTCTCCTACGGCATCCCGCACGGCCGCGGCGCCAACCTCCTCATGTACAACACGGAGAAGGTCAGGCCCGCCCCCGACTCCTGGTCCGCGGTGTTCGACAAGGCGTCCGCGCACAAGGGCAAAGTCACCGCGTACGACTCACCGATCTACATCGCGGACGCCGCGCTCTTCCTGAAGGCCACACAGCCGGACCTCGGCATCAAGAACCCCTATGCCCTGGACCAGAAGCAGTTCGACGCGTCCGTGGACCTGTTGAAGAAACAGAACGCGAACATCGGCGAGTACTGGAGCGACTACCTCAAGGAGATCTCCGCCTTCAAGAGCGGTGACTCGGTGGTGGGCACCAGCTGGCAGGTGATCGCCAACCTCGCCCGGTCCGAAGGCGCCAAGGTAAAGGCCGTGCTTCCCCGAGAGGGATCCACCGGCTGGTCCGACACCTGGATGCTCGCAGCCAGGGCCAAGCATCCCAACTGCGCCTACAAGTGGTTGGACTGGATCATCTCACCCAAGGTGAACGCGCAGGTCGCCGAGTACTTCGGTGAGGCCCCGTCCAATACGAAGTCCTGCGCCGAGACCGTCGACAAGAACCACTGCGCGACGTTCCATGCCGCGGACGAGGCGTACTGGAAGAACGTCCACTACTGGAACACGCCCATCCCACAGTGCCTGGACGGCCGCACGGATGTCACATGCGTCCCCTACGCGAAGTGGGTGCAGGCCTGGAACGAGATCAAGGGCTGAAGCAGATGATGACGCGGACCAAGGGTCGAATCCGGCCATGAAGCAGAGCAGGGGCTGACCTCATGACCGATTCCGTCGCATCCTCCGGACCCGTCCGGAGGATCGCCGGGGCCCTGCACCGCCGGCCCCGGTTGCGGCTGTCCCTGCTGCTGACCACACCACTGCTGTGGCTCGTCCTCGCCTATCTCGGCTCGCTGGCCGCGCTGTTCCTGTCGGCTCTCTGGACCACGGACCCCTTCACCTCGAACGTCGTGAAAGTGTGGTCCACCGACAACTTCGCGGCGCTGTTCACCGAACCGCTGTACCGGCAGGTGGCGCTGCGCAGCATCGGCGTGGCGCTCTGCGTCACCGTCCTGTGTGCCGTGATCGCGTTCCCGGTCGCTTTCTATACGGCACGGGTGGCCCGCCCCAGGTGGCGGCCGCTGCTGGTGGTGGCGATCCTCACGCCGCTGTGGGCCAGCTATCTGGTGAAGGTGTACGCCTGGCGGCTGATTCTCTCCGAAGGCGGGCCGCTGGACTGGTTGCTGAGGCCCTTCGGTCTCAGCGGGCCAGGCTACGGCCTGCCCGCCACCGTCATCGTCCTGACCTATCTCTGGCTGCCGTACATGATCCTGCCGATTCATGCGGGACTTGAGCAATTACCCCCCAGCCTGCTCGATGCCTCCGCCGACCTCGGTGCCCGAACCGCCCGCACCTTCCGTTCCGTGGTACTGCCGATGGTGCTGCCGTCCGTCGCCGCCGGATCGGTCTTCACCTTCTCACTCAGCCTCGGCGACTACATCACCGTGCAGATCGTCGGCGGCAAGACCCAGTTGATCGGCAATCTCGTCTACTCCAACGTGACGCTGAACCTGCCCCTGGCCGCGGCAGTCGGTACCGTCCCGGTGATCGTCATCGTGCTCTATCTGCTCGCCGTCCGCCGTTCGGGTGCGCTGAGCAGCTTCTGATCACGGCCGCCACAGCCGTCTTCGATCACCGCCGGCTTCGAGGAGCTCATGCCATGCGACTCTCCCGCCCCGCACGCATCATGGTGCGTATCGCCGCCGGGCTGGGCTTTGCGGTCATCTATCTTCCGCTACTGATCGTCCTGCTGAACTCCCTCAATCCGGAGCGCAGTTCAGGCTGGC
Source organism: Streptomyces sp. NPDC093149 (assembly GCF_044754145.1). Taxonomy (NCBI): domain Bacteria; kingdom Bacillati; phylum Actinomycetota; class Actinomycetes; order Kitasatosporales; family Streptomycetaceae; genus Streptomyces; species Streptomyces sp. NPDC093149. Next base: position 225,581 of record NZ_JBIVON010000008.1, on the reverse strand, counting down.
CGCCAACCGGACTCACCTTCGACTGGTGGGCCGCGGCTTGGCGCAGCGACGGCGCCCGGTCCGCCCTGCGAACCTCAGTCGTGGCGGGCCTCGCGGCCACAGTGATCGCGCTGGTACTCGGCACACTGATCGCCCTCGCCGTGCAGCGCCATGCTTTCTTCGGCCGCGGAGCGATCTCGTTCGTCGTCGTCCTGCCGATCGCGCTGCCCGGCATCATCACCGGAATCTCTCTCAACTCGGCTTTTCACACGATGCTTGAGCCGCTGGGCGTCGGCCTCGGCTTGTTCACGGTCGTCGTCGGCCACGCTACGTTCTGCATCGTCGTCGTCTTCAACAACGTCGTGGCTCGGCTACGCCGCATGCCCGGCAGCCATGAGGAAGCTGCCATGGATCTCGGCGCCCACACCTTCCGCGCCTTCGCCGACGTCACGTTCCCCCTGATGCGGTCGGCGCTGCTCGCCGGCGGACTGCTGGCCTTCGCGCTGTCCTTCGACGAGATCGTGGTGACCACCTTCACCGCCGGCCCCGGTGTCCAGACCCTCCCGATCTGGATCTACAACAACATGACCAGGCCCAAGCAGGCCCCGGTGGTCAACGTGGTCGCTGCGCTGCTCGTCCTGCTGTCCGTGATTCCGATCTACGTCGCTCAACGACTGTCGTCGGATACGGCCTCGGGCGGCAGGGTCTGAGGCGTACGACAACCGGCAGACCTTGCCGGCTGGTGGATTCGCCGGGGATCCGAGGGTTGCTGGGCAACCCGTGCCGCTCTCGACGGTGCCGGGCGTCGGGAGTTCCACGGTCATTCCCGAAGCGCTGGACGCATCGAGCCGGGAGCGGTCGGCCTTCTCGCCACCCATGACCAGTGAACCCACCCGCAGCGCTCCGATAGCATGATCGAACTCACGACGAACGCCCTCATTGCCGTCCCTCGCCGGAAAACGATGCAATCCGGCACGAAGGGCGATCTATTCAACTAACATCTAACAAATCGGCCAAACAATTGATATCTATAAAATCGCGAATATCTTCGCGAATAAACAGCAGAATTGCGTTCGCTGCCCGGAGTCGATCACGGGCGATACTGTGGGCCACTGCGGGTGTGGTGGTCCTCGGCTTCCTCGTCGCGCTGGAGATCGCCGCACGTCACTACGGCCTGCCGGGGCCGATCGTCAGCCAGGCGCAAGAGGTGGTGATCGCCCCCAAATCGGGTTTCCTGCTGTACGCCAGCATGGCGCTGATGATGCTGGTGCTCACCTGGCGGGAACGGTTCATCGCGGCTGGTGTCGCGATCGGTATCGACGTCGCCTTCTTGCTGGTGCGGTGGGCGGCCGACATCAAGGTGACCGAAGGTCACCCCTTCGGTAACGGCGCGTTGTGGGTGATCTTGGGCTACGCGGTCATCGCAGTCACGCGTCGCACCGGCGCGGAGCGTGTCCTGCTGTTGAAGGGTGTCGGACTGGGCCTCCTGCTGGTGGCCGGCCGCAAGACCGGCGATACCTGGCTGCTCATCACGTCGAAGACCCGCCCGGAGGTGCTCGACCAGTACGTGGCAACCGCCGATCACGCGCTGGGCAACCCGTCGTGGCTGGTGGGCCGGATCGTCGCGGCCACCGGATCGATCGGCGACTACTTTCTCGACTCCGTCTACACCCAGCTTCCGGTGGCCGCGGTCGTCGTCGCGATGTACCAGCTACGTCACGTGGCGGTCGAGCGCCGCTTCCCGGGTCATCACCTGGTGCGCACCTTCCTGGTCATCGGCCTCCTCGGGCCGGCCATCTACATGATCTTCCCGGTGGTCGGACCGATCTTCGCCTACGGTGCCGACGGCGGGCACTGGGCGGTGGCGGACCTGTGGCCGGACACGCCGCCACCGATCACCACTCCGCACCACATGCCATTCGACGAGATCACCCCACGCAACTGCATGCCCAGCCTGCATACGGCATGGGCTACCGCGATCTTCCTGCATTCCCGTAAGGGCCCGCGGGTTCTGCGATTCGCGGGCGCGTTCTGGCTGGTTGCCACGCTCGGCGCGACGCTGGGGTTCGGCTACCACTACGGCGCGGACATCATTGCCGGTGTGGTGTTCACGCTCACGATCGAGGTGGCGCTGCGCTCGCACGAACGCGGCTGGGACCGGCCGGGAATCCAACTGGTCGCCTATGGCGCAACGGTATTCGCCGGGCTCTTGGTGTCATATCGCTATCTGTCGACGGAGATGGCCGCATACCCGTGGGTGTTCGGGCCACTTCTTGTTCTGGCGATGGCATCAGTGATCCTCGGCTACGTACGGACCACCAGACTGTGGGAGCCGATGGCCGAATCGGCGCGACAACCGGAGCCGCAACCCGAACCGGCATGAACCGTGCTGCATCGGGAGGCGTGCGACTCCGGTCGCGACTCGTGCCGGGCGCCGATCGTCCTGATCTGCGACTGTCCCGCCGCCGCGTGGTTTGCCGGACGCCGGAGCCTCGTCCCTGTGCCGTTCGTTCGACGTTCCGCGCTGAGCGGGGCGAACTGTGGGCCCAGGAAGGGCGTTTGACGGGCATCTGCTCCGGTCGGGCGCCCTTTTCCCTGCCTGGAAGAGGCTCGGGCTCTTCGCGCGGGCACGACAGCAGCAGGTTCTTCGTGCGCTGGTGGTGCAGGGGCCGCGCTGCCTCTGATCGGCGAATACGGCGATGAGCGGGGGCATGGCCGGGGGCCGGACCGGGAATGGCCCGGAACCTGGTCGGGGTGGCGTGCCGGTCGGGGCATCGGAGAGAAGGGCGGTTACCGGCGGGCCGGCGGGCACCGCGCTCTCGGCATGGTCTGTCGGCATGGACTGGTGGGGGCCAGGAGGAACAAGTTCCGTGCAGTGCGCCGTGGCCCCGGCCGGGTTCGCGTAGTCGCCGTCAGCTGAAGTTCGAAGCCGCCGGACCGTACCCCGACAGCACCACGGTCCACGCCCAGCTCCAGACCTGTGTGCCGGTCGAGCCCGTTCGGTCGGAGGGAGTGGGTTGCTGCCGGACGGCGGCGAAGGCCGGGGACGCGGGAACGGAGGGGGCGTGCCGGGGTGCGTCGGTGGGGCGGTCGGGGGTTTGGACCGTCGGGAGCATGTCCTCGTTCGTTCCCGTCTGAAGTGAGTGGGGCGGAACCCGCGCCGGGGGAAGGTGCGGGGTCCGCGGTCAGGGGGTGGGTCAGGCGGCGGTGCCGGAGGCGTTGAGCGTGACGGGGATGTTGTCCCGCGTGGCCTTGGAGTACGGGCAGATCTGGTGCGCGGCGTGCGCGAGTTCCTCGGCGGTCGCCTGATCCACGCCGCCGAGGACGGGGCTGAGGACCGCGGCGAGGGAGAACTCGCCGTCGTCGCCATGGGTGAGCGTGATCTCCGCGGTGACGGTGGTACTGGTGAGCCGGATCTTGCGAGTGGCGGCGGCGCTGCGCAGGGCGCCGAGGAAGCAGGCGGCCCAGCCGGCGGCCAGCAACTGCTCGGGGTTGGTCGCGTCACCGGCGCCGCCGAACTCCTTGGGGATGGCGAGCCGGGTCTCCAGGAGGCCGTCCAAGGAGCGGACGCGGCCGCCGTTGCGGCCCTCTCCGTCGACGTCGACATGAGCGGTGTAGGTGACTGCCATGGTTCGTGCTCCCCATCTGGGTCGAAGGCTTCGAACGGCCTCTGGTCCGGGACGCCCATCAGTGCGTCACTGGTTGAAGTGGTGACGTCATCATGGCAAGCAATCGCGTCACCGGTCAAGAGGGTGATGTCTTGACCCTCGTCTCGCCCGGCTGGGACTTCGACGATGCCACCTTCCGGCGCACCGCCGAGGCCTTCAGGAACCCCGACTACGCGGCCGTCGTCCTCTGCAACTACCGCTGGCGCATCGGCCTGATCGAGGGGGACCGCCGCTACAGCCGTTACGAGGCGCAGCTCGACGCCCAACCGCCCATTCCCGTGCCCACGATCACCCTCGACCCGGCCTTGGATCCCTTCACCCCGCCCGGTGACGGCTCCGCCTACCGCGACCACTTCACCGGCCCCTACGAGCACCAAACCGTCGCGAACGTCGGCCACAACCTGCCGCAGGAGGCGCCGACCGCCTTCGCGCAGGCCGTCGTCGACGCCGATCGCCTCTGACCCGTCGCTTTCGGCGGTCCCTTCGGTGGCTTCGAAGCCGGCGGAATGGGCCGCGAGTGCGGCGCGGTGGGCCCCGGCTCCTGCGTCGAGTACCAGGCCGTCGCCACCTGACGGCCGCCGGTCTCGACGGGTGAGGGCGTATGGATCACATCGCATCCGTCACCATCTTGACTGGTGACGCTCGGGGGTGCACGCTGATGGAGGTCCAGGGCGACAGTGGGGCGCTGTCCACTCGGCAGAAGAAGATCGATGAAGTGGAGCATGGGTCATGGACAAGGGACACGCGGCGGACGCCGCCGCGGCAGCGGCACGGCACGCACGCTACGGCAACCTCCCCGAGCGCATTCGCTTCGAGGACATGACCGAAGAGGTCGAGGGTGCGCCGACCGGGGTCGATGCCTCGTACGACTCCGAGAGTTCATGGAAGTACTACTCGTGCCTCGCCCTCGACCTGGGGCTGTAGGCAGTCGCCGACCTGCCTGACCTGCCCCGTCCCGGCCGGGGCCTCGCCTGGCAGTACGTGACGGAATGCCGCTGGTCGCGACGCCGGCAGGGCCGAGCGGCTGCGTCCGGGGGCTGCCGGGCGGGGGGCGGCGTGCCTGCCCCTGTTCGGTGGTCGGGGTGCATGATGCCGCCGCAGCCTCGGCGGTTCGCCCCGCGCCGACTCGGACGAGGACTGCTGGAACGGGGCTGCGAAACCGTGTACCGCTCAATGGCGGCGGCGCCCGGGAACTCGGCCGGTGGCGGCATGTCGCCGCCGGGTCACTTCCCGGACGAGACGGGTGCCGTCTTCTTGCGGGCGCGGTAGGCCGCCGCCTTGATCTTGTTGCCGCAGGACTCCATGCCGCACCACTGCCGTCGCATGCCCCGGGAGCGGTCGATGTAGACGCGGGTGCACTCGGGGTTGCCGCACTCCTTGAGCAGGGGCACGTCCGGGCCGCTGAGCAGTTCGACGGCCTGCCGGGCCACGGTGGCCAGAGCCGTCCCGGGCGTCGCGTCGGTGTGCCGGCCCGCCCGGGTGAGCTGTGGCGTGGCCGGGGCCTGGCGCGCGGCGGCGTTGAGCACCGCGAGGGCCTCGCGGTCGAAGTCCTCGCCGAGGCGGCGGTTGGTGACGAGTCGGTAGACGGCCTCGCGCACCGCGATCGCCTCCCGGACGTCGCCCTCCTCGCCGGGCGTGATCGTGTCCACGAGCCCGGACTCCAGGTACCAGGCGTTGAGCCGGTCCGGCGTCGCGAACATCTCGAACCGGATCGAACGCCGGGCACGCAGGGTGGCCGCGAAGTCCAGCACCGGGTGCCCGCACACGAAGACGTGGTCAAGATTCACATCACTATCCTGACAGGTGACTGTCGTGAGACGCAAGGCTCGTCACTGTTCCAGCCGGTGCCGGGTGCGTGTCGTCGCGGTCCACCGGAGCTCACCCCGGTGGACCGGCGCTCTCCCCCTCCCGTTACTCCTGTCCCACCCCCAGGCGCAGCTCACGGCCCTGCCACCGGCGGCGCAGCCAGCGGTCGTGGCTCGCGACCACGATCGCGCCCGGGCCGCTGCCCAGCGCCGCCTCCAGCTCGTCGCACAGGCGCGGCGATAGGTGGTTCGTGGGCTCGTCGAGCAGCAGCAGCTGGGGCGGCCGGGCCATCAGCAGCGCCAGCGCCAGTCGGCGGCGCTGCCCCACCGACACCTGCCCGACCGGCTTGTCCAGGTCCGCCTCGGCCAGGAGACCGAGGCGGACCAGCGGCACCTTCTCGGTCCGCTCCGGCCCCAGTTCCAGCGCGTAGGTGTCCCGGACCGTGCGGTCGGGCCGCTCGAACACGGTGTCCTGGGTGAGCAGCCCCATCGTCAGCCCGCGCCGCCTGCGCACCTCGCCCTCGGCCGTGAGGCGTCCGGCGAGCACCGAGAGCAGGGTCGACTTGCCCGTCCCGTTGCCGCCGGTGACCAGCAGCCGCTCGGTCGACGACAGCTCCAGCCCGGACAGGGCGAGCCGCCCCGGCACCCGTACGTCCCGCAGGCACACCAAGGGTTCCGCGCCGCCCGGCGTGCGTGTGGTCGGCCGTGGCGCCGCGAACCGCAGCGGGGGCGGCGGCTCGGCGACTTGGGTGCGCTCCAGCTCGTCGAGCCGCCGGCTCGCGCTGCGCACCCGGCGGGAGATCTGGCTCTGCACGCGGCCCGCCCGGTGGCCGTAGCCCATCTTCTCGTTGTCGCGCGGCCCCCGGTCCGGGGCGAGCCGGCGAGCGGTCACCCCCGCCGCATGCCGCAGAAGCTCCAGTTCCTCCTGCTCCTCGGCGTACCGGCGCTCCCAGCGCTCCCGGTCGGCGCGCTTCTCACCCACGTAGGCGCTGTAGTTGCCTCCGTAGCGGACCGGCCCGTCCACCGCCGGATCGAGGTCGATCAGGTCGGTGCACACGGCGTCGAGGAACGCCCGGTCGTGGCTGGCGACGACCACGGCCCCGGGCAGGCCGCGCAGCTGCTCCTCCAGGAAGGCGGCGGCGCCGTCGTCGAGGTGGTTGGTCGGCTCGTCGAGCAGCAGCGTCGGCGGCCGCCGCACGAGCAGCGCCGCCAGGGCCAGCCGGCCGCGCAGCCCGCCGGACAGCGAGCCGAGCGTCCGGTCGTGGCCGAGCGTGCCGAGACCCAGCCCGTCGAGCACCAGGGCCGCCCGGCGGTCGGCGTCCCAGGACTCCCGGTCCTGGGCGTGCTCCAGCCGCTTGCCGTACGCGTCGAGCAGTTCCGCGTGGCCCGGGTCGTCCCCTGGGACACGGGCCAGTTCCTCGCCGAGCCGTTCGAGCTGCGCGAGGTCCTCGCGGGCCTCCCGCAGCGCCTCGTCCAGCACCACGGCGAGGGTGGATTCGGGGCCGAACGGCATTTCCTGGTGCAGGAAGCCGAGGTCCGCAGGGCGCGACACGCTCCCGGCGTCGGGTTCGTCCACGCCGGCCAGCACCCGCAGCAGGGTGGACTTGCCGGCGCCGTTCTCCCCGATCAGGCCGATGCGGTGGCCGGGGGACGCGGTCAGGGACACGCCGTCGAGGACGCGGCGGCCGCCGAGGTCGCGGACGAGTTCATGGGCGAGCAGAGCGGGCTGGGGCACGGGGAGCCATCCAAGGTGATCGGTGGTACGCCCGCCGGGCACGGAGGCCTCGGACGCGGGCTGCTGCACATGCCGGCGGTTCACACCGCCGGGGCTCCCGTCGCCGCGAGCGTTCCTTCGGCCAGCCGCAGCCAGCGGTTCACCCCGATCTCGGCGAGGAACCGCTCGTCGTGGCTGACCACCATGAACGCGCCCTGGTAGGAGTTGAGCGCGCTCTCCAACTGGCCCACGCTGACCAGGTCGAGGTTGTTGGTCGGCTCGTCGAGCAGCAGCAGCTGCGGGGCCGGTTCGGCGCACAGGACGCAGGCCAGGGTGGCACGCAGCCGTTCGCCGCCGGAGAGCACACCGACGGGCAGGTGCACGCGGGGACCGCGGAACAGGAAGCGCGCGAGCAGGTTCATCCGCTCCGCCTCGGGCCGCTTGGGGGCGAAAGCCGCGAAGTTCTCCGCCACCGTGCGGTCCTGGTCCAGCAGGTCCAGGCGCTGGGAGAGATGGGCGACGCGGCCGTCGCCGCGCATGATCTCCCCGCTGTCCGGGGTGAGTCCACCGGTGATCAGCCGGAGCAGCGTGGTCTTTCCGGCGCCGTTGGGCCCGGTCAGGGCGATGCGCTCGGGCCCGCGTACGGAGAGGTCGACGCCGCCCCCGACGAACACGTCCCTTCCGTCGTGACGGACCTGCATCCCCTTGCCGACGAAGAGGTTGCGTCCCGAGGGCACCTGAGTGTCCGGCAGGTCGAGGACGATGCGCTGCTCCTCGCGGAGTGCGCGCCCGGCCTCGTCGAGACGGGCCTTGGCCTCGCCGACCCGGGACGCGTGCATCTGGCCGGCCCGGCCCGCGGATTCCTGTGCGCCACGCTTCATGTTGCCGGCGAAGATGCGCGGGAGCCCGGCGTTCTTGAGGTTGCGGGCGGCATTGCTCGCGCGGCGCTCGGCGCGTTCACGGGCCTGCTGAAGCTCCCGCTTCTCCCGCTTCAGGTCCTGCTCGGCGTTGCGGACGTTCTTCTCGGCGACCTCCTGCTCGGCGCGCACGGCCTCTTCGTAGGCGGCGAAGTTGCCGCCGTAGAAACGCAGTCGTGAGCTGCCGAGCTCGGCGATGCCGTCCATGCGGTTCAGCAGAGCGCGGTCGTGGGCGACCAGCAGCAGAAGTCCCTTGAAGTCCGCCAGTACGTCGTACAGCTTGTGCCGGGCGTCCCGGTCGAGGTTGTTGGTCGGCTCGTCGAGCAGCAGGACGTCAGGACGCTTCAGCAGTTGTGCGGCGAGACCGAGCGAGACGACCTGGCCACCACTGAGGGTGCTCAGGCTGCGGTCGAGGGCCAGGCCGGCCAGCCCGAGACGGTCGAGCTGGGCGCGGGTGCGCTCCTCGATGTCCCAGTCGTCGCCGATGGTGGTGAAGTGCTCCTCGCTCACGTCACCGGACTCGACGGCGTCCAGGGCACGGATCACCGCGGCGACGCCGAGCACCTCGGCGACGGTGAGGTCACCGGTCAGGGGGAGGCTCTGCGGCAGATAGCCGAGCGTGCCGCTGACGGACACCGACCCCGTGGCGGGCCGCAGTTCACCGGCGATCAGCTTGAGCAGGGTGCTCTTGCCGGAGCCGTTGGGGGCGACCAGGCCCGTGCTGCCGGTGGTCAGGGTGAAGGACAGGTCGTGGAAGACAGGAGTGTCGTCGGGCCAGGCGAACGACAGGTTGGAGCAGACGACGGTGGCGTCGGACATGGGAATGACCTCAAGGGGGCTGGGGACGAAGACAGCTCCGCCCCGGGCAGACGTGGGGAAAATGGGTACGACGAACGGGCCACTCCGGCGGCGCTCCTCGGCGCGTCCGGTGGCCGTCAGATCCGGATCTCACCCGGAGATGTCGTCGTCACCCACCACGTCTGCGACTCCTCGATACACGGTCAACGTCGTCGGCAGCTTAACAGCCCATCACTCCGCCCTGCCGGAATTTTCCCTCCCGCCGGTGACCGAGCTCCGGACACATGCGTTGACAGCTCGATCACGCGCATGCCAACATCGTCACCTGTTAAGCCGGTGACGGTGAGTTTGCGTGAGGGACGGCCGATGCCGCGGTGCGCGATCGTCGCCGCCGTTTCTCCACGGCCCTGCGAGCGGACCCGTCGGACGGCGCCATCTGTGGGCAACCGTCCACGAACGTCGCCCGGAGACGGACGGGATGCGTCACCCGGCGCCGAGCCGAGCGGCATCACCGGCACCGGATTGCGGAGAAACGCTCCTGACCGTCCGGCATCGGGCACGCACGTGCCCACACGACACGACAGACATCCGCTCCGTGAACGGCACACCCGTACTTCTTGATTGGGGAATCTCCATGAGACGACGACTTCTGGCTGTCCTGGCGACCGGCGTACCGCTGGTCTTGGCGGCGGTGTGCCTGCCGGCCGCATCCGCGCAGCCGCAGCGCGGTCCCGCCTCCGTATCTCCCCGGCTCGCCTGCTCCCCGCCATCCGTCAAGGCCCCGGCCGGCACCGCAGTGGAGAGCGTGACGGCGGTACGGCGCGAGGCGGGCACCGTGGACGTGCCCGAGGTCTGGCCACTGCCCTCGGACCACGTCGACGACGTACCGGCGTTCTGCGACGTGACGGTCACACTGACCCACGCGGGAGTGGACGACCACGCCAAGGTGCGGGTATGGCTGCCGCTGCAGAGCTGGAACGGCCGCCTGCAGACGGTCGGCGGCAGTGCCTACGCTGCCGGTGACTACGGCAAGGTCCTGGCCGAAGCGGTCAAGAACGGCTACGCCGCCGCGACCACCGACGCGGGCGTCAGTACCTACCTCGACACCGGTTGGGCTCTGAACGGCGACGGTCAGGTCGATACGGCGTTGCTGGAGAACTTCGCCGGCCGCTCCGAGCACGAGGCGGCGGTGGTCGCCAAGGAGGTCGTCGACCGCTCCTACGGCAGGGCGGCTGCCTACGCCTACTTCAACGGCTGCTCCACCGGCGGGCGCCAGGGATACATGGAGGCCCAGCGCTACCCCGACGACTACGACGGCATCCTGGCCAACGCGCCCGCCGTCAACTGGGACGAGTTCGAGGTCGCCACCCTGTGGCCGCAAGTGGTCATGAACCAGGAGAAGACCTACCCGACCCCGTGCGAGCTGGACGCCTTCACGAACGCCGCCGTCAAGGCCTGCGACCCGCTCGACGGCGCGAAGGACGGACTGGTCGACGCCCCCGAGCGGTGTGGCTTCGACCCACGCAGCCTGATCGGCACCAAGCTGCTGTGCGAGGGCCGGGAGTTGACCATCACGGCGGCCGACGCGGCCGTGGTGCACAAGATCTGGGACGGCCCACGCACCACGTCGGGCAAGAAGTTGTGGTCCGGCGTCCCCGTCGGCGCCGACCTGTCGGGCCTGGCGGGCACCACCCCGCCCGACGCCGACGGCAACGTCAAGGGCGCGCCGTTCCCCGTACCCGCTGCCTGGATCGCCACGTGGCTTCGGAAGCAGCCGTCCTTCGACGTCTCCACCATCACCTACAGCCGGTTCACGCAGTTGTTCCAGCAGTCCCAGGCCGAGTACGACCGCGTCATCGGCACCGACGACCCCGACCTGTCCTCCTTCCGTGACTCCGGCGGCAAGCTGCTGACCTGGCACGGTCAGGCCGACCAGTACATCCCCGCCCAGGGCACCGTGGAGTACCGCAAGCAGGTCGAGCGGAGGATGGGCGGTGCCAAGAAGGTCGACCGCTTCTACCGTCTCTTCCTCGCCCCGGGCACGCCGCACTGCGGCCTCAACAACGGCAGCGGCGCAACCGTCGACGACCTCGGTGCGCTGCGGGCCTGGGTCGAACACGGCAGGGCTCCCCGGACCCTGCCCGCGACCCTGCGCAACGCCTCCGGTGAACAGCTCATGCGCGACCTGTGCGGGTATCCGCAGGTGTCCCGCCGCGACGGCCACGGCGACCGCACTGCCGCCTCCGGCTTCCGCTGCGTGCCCCCGGCCCACCACTGACCGAACCACCCTGCCGCGTTCCGGCCCGTGCCTCTCCGGCGCGGGCCGGGGCCGGGGCGGCTGATCAGGACGCATGACGGGAGCCTCTTCCGGGGGGACAGCGGACGGCGACCGGGCCGAGCCGGGCCTGCGACCGTCTGCCAGAATCGCCACATGGCTGACCACGACTCCGCCCGTGGCTATCTGCTGGACAACAGACAGTCGGAGGCGGGCATCCGTTTCGGCGCCCTCGCCGAGCTGTTCGACCCGGTGACGTTCCAGCACGTCGACCGTCTCGGCATCGGTGCCGGCATGCGGTGCTGGGAGGTCGGCGCCGGCGGTCCCTCCGTACCCCTCGGACTGGCCGAGCGAGTCGCCCCGGGAGGCAAGGTGGTCGCCACCGACATCGACGTGTCCTGGACCCGGGACATCGAGGGCGGCGGGATCGAGGTGCTGCGACACGACGTGGCGGCCGACGCGCCGCCGCCCGGCGGCTTCGACCTCGTGCACGCCCGGCTGGTCCTGGTGCACGTCACCGATCGCGCGGAGGCGCTGCGCCGGATGGTCCAGGCGTTGCGCCCCGGCGGCTGGCTGCTCCTGGAGGATGCCGACCCGGGGTTGCAGCCGCTGCTGTGTCCGGACGAGTCCGGTCCCGCACAGCAGCTCGCGAACCGGCTGCGATCCGGCTTCCGCGCCTTGATGGCGGCGCGCGGCGCGGACCTCGCATACGGTCGGACCCTGCCCCGGCTGCTGCGTGAGGCCGGGCTGGAGGACGTTCGGGCCGACGCGTACTTCCCGATCACCTCACCGGCCTGTGCCGTCCTCGAGGCCGCGACCGTGCGACAGATCCGCCGTCGTCTGGTGGCGGAAGGGCTCGCGACCGACGGGGAGATCGACCGCCACCTGGCGAACGTCGCCACCGGACGCCTCGACCTCGCCACCGCCCCCATGGTCTCGGCGTGGGGACGCCGCCGTCCGTAATCCCTCCCCGACCGCTCGGAAAGCGGCTCCGGGCGACCGCACCGGGGGAGGCCCGCCGAGCAGCGTGCTGTCGTCCGGCCGGGCCGCGAAACCGTCGGGGCCGGGCCCGATGAGACCGATCCGGTACACGGGGAACCGGGCCGCCGGCCCCGCCACCGCGTCGAGGACCGGGAGTGGGGCGGGACTCAGCCCAGCGCCTTGTCGAGGTTGAACGCGGCGCTGATGAGTGCCAGGTGGGTAAAGGCCTGGGGGAAGTTGCCCACTTGTTCGCCGGTGCGGCCGATCTCTTCGGCGTACAGCCCGACGTGGTTGGCATAGGTGAGCATCTTCTCGAAAGCGAGCCGGGCCTCGTCCACGCGGCCGGCCCGTGAGAGCGCCTCGACGTACCAGAACGTGCAGATCGAGAATGTGCCCTCCTCACCCCGCAGTCCGTCCGGGCTGCTGTGGGGGTCGTAGCGGTAGACCAGGGAGTCGGACACCAGCCCCTCGCCCAGGACGTCCAGAGTGGAGAGCCATTTCGGGTCCGTCGGAGAGATGAACTTCGCCAACGGCATCATGAGGACGGCGGCGTCGAGGACGTCTTCGCCCTCGTGCTGGACGAATGCCTTCCGTTCGGTGGACCAGCCACGCTGCATGATTCGCCGGTAGATCGCGTCGCGGGCGTGGGCCCATCGGGGCATGTCCGCGGGCAGGCCCCGATGGGTCGCGATACGCATCGCCCGTTCGATGGCGACCCAGCACATCAATTGCGAGTACAGGAAGTTCTGGATCTTGCCGCGGGTCTCCCAGATGCCCTCGTCCGGCTGGTCCCAGTTGTCACAGACCCAGTCGACCACGATGCCGATGGCGTCCCAGTCGTCACTGGTCAGCGGCTGTCCCCACTTGTCGTAGAGGTAGAGCGAGTCGATCAGGGCCCCATATATGTCCAGTTGGAGCTGGTTGACGGCATTGTTTCCGATCCGGACAGGAGCCGACCCCAGGTGGCCTTCCAGGTGGGGGAGCTCCTGTTCGGGAAGTTCGCTGCGCCCGTCGATGCCGTACATGATCTGCAACGGGCCGCCGGAGCTCTCCTTCAGGCAGATGTTCGAGGACAGGAAGCGCACGAAGGCCTCGGCCTCGTCGGTGAAACCCAGCCTGAGCAGCGCGTAGATGCAGAACGCGGCATCCCTCACCCACACGTATCGATAGTCCCAGTTGCGCTCGCCGCCGATCTGCTCGGGCAGGCTGGTCGTAGGGGCCGCCACGATGGCGCCGGTCGGTGCATACGTGAGGAGCTTGAGCGTCAGGGCGGAGCGGTGCACCATTTCGCGCCAGCGCCCTCGGTAACGGGAGTGGGACAGCCATGTGCGCCAGTACCGCACCGTGGCGCCGAACAGCTCCTCCGCCTCCAGCACCGCGCAGGACCGTGGCTCCACCTTGCCGCCGATCCGGTCGAGCGCGAAGACCGCGGTCTCGCCCTCGTCCAGGGTGAAGGAGGAAACGGCGTCCTGACCGTCGATCTCGACCGGAACGCTGGATGTCAGCGCCAGTGTGAGATCCGGGGAGTCGAAAACTGTATGACCTCGTTGTGCACTCACCGTGTGCGTACGCCGGCCGTAGTCGAACCGGGGAGCCACGCGCGCGGTGAACGGCATCGACCCGCGCACGCAGAGAACCCGCCTGATCAGGCGGTGGCGGTCCGCCTCGCGCGAGTCGTCGACGATCGGCATGAAGTCCTGGACCTCGCCGACACCGTCGTCCGCGAAGAACCGGGTGATCAGGATGTTGGTGTCGGGGAAGTAGAACTGCTTCGTCCGAGCGGGCACGTCCGGTGCGAGCTCGAACGCCCCTCCGCGGTCGGCGTCCAGGATCGCCGCGAAGACGCTGGGCGCGTCGAAACGCGAGCAGCAGTACCAGTCGATGGTGCCGTTCGTACCGACGAGGGCAGCGGTTCGCAGGTCCCCGATCAGGCCGTGCTCGGCGATGGGCATGTAGCGCGGCGCATCAGCCCTGCAAGGGCGGAGGCTGTCACCGGTGATCATGTGACCTCCCCGGCGCTGGGGAGCGGGAACGGGTTGGCTTCAGGCTACCTCCGAGCCGTTGCAGGCAGCGAACGCGGCGTCCGCCCGTCGTCTCATGAGCCCCGTGCGGACCGTGTCGGCGAAGTGCTGGGGTTCGGCGGTTCGAAGCACCGGGTCGCGGCCGGGCAGCGGTGGAGGTCCTCGACGCTGCGTAGTCGAACATGTTCGAACGGTTGGTCTTTCCGGCGGGCTACGAGTGCGGCCCGGGAACGCGGGGCGACGAGCCGGATCCGGGCGAGGGCCGCCCCCGGCGTGCGGGGCGGCGGCGATCTCGGCGAGGCGATGCGGACGGCAACGGGACCCTACCCGTGCACGGCGTCGCCGCCGGCTGAGAAAAACGCTTGGACTCCGCGGGTGCCGTCGCGGGACACTGAGGTTCCTGGCCCGGCCTCCTCGTGCACGTATGTATGCGTTTCCACGAGTGGCGCGGGGCTCTGCCGTCGTGCCCCGCCTGCCGCAAGCCGGTCCGCGCGAGGGCGCTCGATCGAAACCGAAGCTCCACGCGGCCAGTGAGGCAACGGCCTCTCCCCGCAGAAGCACATGGCGGGCCGTCGCACGACCACACAGGGTTGGTATGGGATCGCCTGAATCGCACGGAGCGCCGGGCAGGGGCCCGGTGCTGCTCGCACTTCGTTACTACGGACGGGAGTTGACCCGGCTTCGGTGGCTGACGGTGCCTGCGATGCTGTTGCCCGCGCTGGGCAACATCGGCATCAACTACGGCGCGCCGCTGGTCGTCGCGAAGCTCGTCGGCCGAATCGCCGACGACGCCGGTACCACCATCGGCTCGACGCTGCCGTACGTCCTCGGCTTCGCCGGCGTTCTCCTCCTCGCGGAGACGCTGTGGCGTGTCGGTCTGCACTTCCTGAACCGCCTCGATGCCCTCGGTATCGAGCATTTGTACGTGATCGGCATGGACGAGCTGTTCGCCAAGGATGCCGCGTTCTTCCACGACAACTTCGCCGGGTCGCTGACCAAACGAGTCCTGAGCTTCGCCTCCCGCTTCGAGGAGTTCGTCGACACACTGACGTTCTCGGTCGTGGGCAGCTTCGTGCCGCTGGTGTTCGGGTCGGTGGTGCTGTGGCGCTACGAACCGCTGCTCGTCGTAGGGCTCTTGGCGATGATCGCGCTGACGGCGCTGTGTGTGGCGCCACTCATCCGTCGCCGCCAGGCGCTCGTCGACCAGCGTGAGGAGGCGATCGCCCGGGTGTCGGGCCACGTCTCCGACAGCCTGATGAACATGGACACGGTCCGGGCGTTCGCCGCAGAGGGACGCGAGGCCGCCGAGCACCGGTCGCGCGTCGCCGAGTCGCGGCGGCTCTCGTTGCGTTCGTGGGACTACGGCAACCTGCGCATCGACACGCTGGTCGCGCCGATGTCCGTGCTGACCAATGCGATGGGCCTGCTGCTCGCGGTTACTCTCGGCAGGGGTGGGCACGGCGTGGAGACGGTCGTTCTCGCCTTCACGTACTACACCAACGCGACGCGGATCATGTTCGAGTTCAACCAGATCTACCGCCGTCTGGAGAGCTCGATGACGGAGGCGGCGCAGTTCACCGAACTGCTGCTGACACCACCGACCGTGCTCGACCCGGCGTTGCCGGAGCCGCTGCTGTCCCAGGCCGCGGATGTCCGCTTCGAGCAGGTGAATTTCACCCACGCGGGTGCGGAGCCCCTCTTCGAGCGCCTCGACCTGGCCGTGCCCAGCGGGGCGAAGATCGGCCTCGTCGGCCGGTCCGGCGGTGGCAAGACCACGCTCAGCCGACTGCTGCTGCGGATGACGGACATCGACGGCGGCCGGATCCTGATCGGGGGGCAGGACATCAGCAGACTGCGCCAGGCCGACGTGCGCAGCCTGATCGCCTATGTGCCCCAGGATCCGGCGATGTTCCACCGCACGCTGCGGGACAACATCGCGTTCGCCCGGCCGGACGCCACCGACGCCGAGATCCGCCGTGCTGCCGAGGCGGCGCACGTCACGGAGTTCGCCGACGCGCTGCCGGACGGCTTCGCCACGATGGTGGGGGAGCGTGGTGTCAAGCTGTCCGGCGGACAGCGCCAGCGGGTCGCGCTCGCTCGGGCGATCCTGCGCGACGCGCCGATCCTGTTGCTCGACGAGGCGACCAGTGCGCTGGACTCGGAGAGCGAGATCCTCGTCCAGGAGGCGCTGTGGCGGCTCATGGAGGGGCGGACGGCGCTCGTGGTGGCGCACCGCCTGAGCACGGTCGCCACCATGGACCGGCTCGTAGTCCTGGACCGGGGTCGGATCGTCGAGCAGGGCACGCACCAGGAACTGCTGGCGTCGGACGGCGCCTACGCGAAGCTGTGGCAGCACCAGTCGGGCGGCTTCCTCGACGACACCTCCGCGCCGCAGGCCGACCTGACGTGAACACGAGCCCGGCGGGTGCGGCCGGGTGCCTGCCGCAGTGGCTCGGCAGGCGAACGCGGTGGAGGCGACCTGTTCGGTGCCGAGTGAGGACGGCCCCGCCGGGGAGGTCCTTGCGCGCCAGGTACCCGGATCGCGGACGCGTCGCTCGACCCGGGCGCCGAACTGTGGGAATGCGGGGCAGCGTGACGGTCCGCGGAGCGCCGGCCAAGCGGTCGGCACAGGCCATTGAGGCATCAACTCTCTTACTCTAGTCTCTCGTTCACCGAACGGCCGTTCTCGGCCGGGAGTGCGCCACCAGGAGCCCAGCTGCCCGTCGGCGGCCCGGAGAAGGGAGATCCAACATGGTCAAGCACTACATCAAGTACGCCTTCAGCACGCTCACCGCGGCGATGTTCGCCAGCATGGTCTGACGATCGGCCCCGGCCTGGACCGGGAATTCCGTCCCCGGTCCAGGCACCAGGAGGCCATCGTGTTCGGCACCGCCCTCAGTCAACTCCGGTACGGCCTGGCGATCCTGCGCAATCGGCGGATCCGCCCACAGGACCTCGAACGCATCGCCCGTGACCTGGTCACGACCCTGGCCGAGTTCGGCGAGCCCGGAGCGGACTCCGCGCTGCTGCCGGGGCAGGCAGGGGCCATCGACCCCGCCGTACGGCGAACCGTCACCGAACGCAGCCTGCGGGCCACCGCACGGGCCGCAGCACGGCACACGCCCTACTACCGCCGGGCCTTCGACCGCCTGGGACTCGACCCGGTCGCACTCACCCCGCAGACCTGGGACCAGGTTCCGGTGACGTCCAAGTCGGCCCTGCGTGGCCTGCCGGCCGCTTTTGTCTCCGCCGCGTCCGTCCCCGCGCTCATGGCGCTCACCACGGGGACCAGTGGCACTCCCACCACCGTCTGGTACTCGCGGGCGGAGGTGGAGACAGCAGTCGCCATGAGCACCGTCTCGGCCGTACTCGGCCTGGGGCTGCGGCCCCGGCACACCATGGCGTACGCAGGCTGCTCCCGGGCGACACTGCCGTTGCTCAACGTCGAGGAGTCGGTGACCCGGATCGGCGCCTCATTCGTCCAGATCGGCACCGTGGACCCGGCGGTGGCGCTGGACCGGCTCGCCGCCCCGCTCGGACTGCGGGGCAAGGCCCCGCAGATCACCCACCTGACGATCTCCGCGTCCTACCTGTCCGCCCTGGTCGAGGAGGTGGAGCGGAGCGGCTGGCGGCCTTCGGACTTCGGCCTGGAGTTCATCGGTGTCGGCGGGGAAGTGCTCTCCGAACCCCTGAAGGAGCGGGCTGCGGCCGCCATGGGGGCCAGGATCTCCACGACGTACATGATGACCGAGACACTGCCCTCCGGCGGCACGTCGTGCACCGAGGGACATCTGCACCACACCACCGAGTTCGGACACCTGGAGGTGCTCGACCCGGTCACACATGAGCCGACGCCGCCGGGTGGTGTCGGCACCATCGTCCAGACACCCTACGTCCCCTACCGGGACTGCACCCTGCTGCTGCGGTATGCCACCGGCGACCTGGTCCGACGGCCCGAGGCCGAGCCGGAGTGCGAACTGTCGCACCTGCCCGCGACTTCGCCCGTCCTCGGCCGCTGGTCGGGGCCGCTGAGCCGCTCGGTGCCCACCCGTTCGGTGCTGGACCTGCTCGAAGCGGAACCGGACATCCCGCTGCCGGCCCGCTACGTCCTGGAGGAGGGCCGACAGGGTCCGTCGCTCCATGTCCTGGTCCGTCGACTGCCCGGCACCGCCCTGCTCGGCAGGCTGGAGGACCGGGCCACCGCGGCCGGCCTGGCCCTGGCCGCGATCGTGCTCCACGACGATCCGGCCGGGCTTCCGCCGACCGGGCCGGTCCGCGCCGACCTGCGGGAGCACACCTTCGAGTCGGCCCGACCGGCCGCCGTGCGCGTCGCGAGCCCGGCGTGAACGCCCCCGCCCTGGTGGGCCTCAATTGCTGCGTCCTGGCGGTGACAGCTGCGGGCGCCGCCTACTTCGGCCGGGTTCGGATGCCGCGCCCGCCGGTCGGCAGGTACGAACTGCCCGATGTCGCGGTGATGTACGCCGTGGTGGTGGCCGCTCCGCTGCTCTATCTGGTGCTGCCCCGGGCCGCGGTGGCGATCGTCTTCGGCCTGGTCCTCTGCGCGGCACTGCAGTTCACCCTCTCACCGCTGACCGGCGGGGGCCGGGCCTGGGCGGTCGCGTCGGTGTCGGTCATGACCACCGCAGGACTCGCGTCGGCGAACCGGCAGCTCGCCGTGATGGTGCTCACCGACGTACTCCTCGCGGTGGCCGTGGTGGGGGTGGCCAACATGTGGGTGCAGAGCGGTATGCGGTCCGCCCACGCGGCGTGGTTCGCGGGCGCCCTCGCCTGTTACGACCTGGTGGCCACCGGCCTCACCTCGCTCATGGACCGGTTCGCCGACCAGGTCATGGGGCTGCCGTTCGCCCCGCTGCTCGCCGTGACACAGGGAGATCCCCCCGTGGCGCTGGGGCTGGGTGACCTGCTGCTCCTGGTGCTCTTCCCGCTCACTGCGGTCAAGGCGTTCGGACGGGTCGCCGGACTGGTCGCGGCCGGGGTCGGGCTGGCGGTGTCCGGAACCGTCAGTCTGCTGTTCGGACTGGGAGCGCTGACCGGGGCCTTCCCGCTGCTGACGGCGCTGGGGCCGTTGATCGTGCTGCAACACCTGTTCTGGGCGCGGGCCAAGGGCGGCGAGCGGACCGTCGCCGAGTGGCGGGCCGGATCACCGCGCCCGGCATCGGCCGCCGTGTCGACGGAACCCGACCCCGAACTCCTGCGGGCGCTCGAATCCGCCGGAGCGGAGGAGTTGAGTACACAGCCGTCCGAGGGCGACTGGCTGGCCGTCATCGACGGTCGGGTGGTGGGCTCCGGGACGTCGCCGGGCCAGGCCCGCAGGGACGCCGGTCTCCGCGGCTTCGGTTCCGTGCCCATCGTGCGCCAGGTCTGAAGCGGGCCCGCACATCGGGGTGCATCGCGTGAGCACCACCGGCGGGGCGCGCGAGCCCGGCCTGATGCAAACCAAGGACACCGGCCCACGGTGATCCGGCACTTGGCCGGATTCAGGCTCAGGTGGCTCATGCGGGTCTCCTCACCGCCATGCCATGTGCCATACGGTGGCGTCCCGGGAGGTTTCTATGCACAACGGGACAGCCGGTTTGGCCGCTGGACTGTGGGAGTTCGGGAGAGGGCAGGGAGGCCGCCAGTTCACCGAGCTGGCAATCGCCCTTCTCCTTTCCACCGCCATCGGCCTTGAACGAGCAGTGCAGCAGAAGAGTGCGGGGCTGCGTACCCACACGCTGGTCGGCGTGGGCAGCGCCCTGTTCATGGAGGTGTCGCAGCATGGCTTCGACGGGATGCTCGGCGTGGAGGGCATCGCGTTCGACCCGTCGCGGGTCGCCGCCCAGATCGTCTCCGGCATCGGCTTCATCGGCGGCGGCCTGATCTTCGTGCGTCGGAACTCGGTGCGCGGGCTGACCACGGCCGCCACCGTCTGGCTCACCTGCGCCATCGGCATGGCCTGCGGCGGCGGTCTGCTGCTGCTCGCGCTGGGCGCCACCGTCATCCACTTTCTCGTCGTCCGAGGCTATCCGCTGATCACGGATCGGCTGTCGATGACGTTCGCCGAGAACAGCGGAGACGTGCTGCTTGCGTACCGGTCCGGGAGAGGGCTGCTGCCCAGCATCCTTGAGGAAACGACGTCACGCGGGCTGCGGGTGGTTGCTGTGACCGTGGAGGGCGCGTCGGAGCCGGGCCCGGACTCCGGCGGTGTTTCCACGGTACGGCTGGAGTTGGCCGGACGCACCGACCTGGGCCGGTTGGTGACCGCGCTCGCCGACCTCGACGGGGTCGTCAAGGTAGGCATGGTCGGTGACGACGGGGACTGACGTGCGGCCGGCCTCAGTCGTTCACGCCGTGCAGCCGTGGTCCGCCCGGCCGGCCGGGGTTCCCAGGGTCCCGATTGCGAGAGTGAAGCGGATCCGCGGCCGGCTGCGCGAAGCGCGCGGGCGAGGACCGACCGGTCAAGCGGGCAGTCGCGGCACGCTTTCGACGAGGCGACGCGTGTACGGGTGCGCGGGAGCGCCCAGCACCTGTGCGGTACTGCCCTGTTCGACGATGCGACCGCGCTCCAGAACGGCGGTGCGTTCGCACAACGAGGCGACCACCGACAAGTCGTGGGAGACCATGACGAGAGTCAGGCCCTGCTCCTGCTTCAGCTCGTTGAGCAGGTCGACGACCTTGACACGCGTGGTGACGTCGAGAGCACTGACGGGCTCGTCGGCGAGCAGCACTCGTGGGTCGCACACGGTCGCGCGGGCGATCGCGATGCGCTGGCGCTGGCCGCCGGAGAACTCGTGCGGATAGCGATCCGCCGCGTCGGCCGGGAGCCCGACCCGCTCCAGGGCTTCGGCCACCTTGGGTACGGCGGTGACCCGGCTGTCGATACCGAGGGAACGCAGTGGTTCGGACACGATGCTGCCGACGCGCTGACGCGGGTCCAGCGACGAGTACGGGTCCTGGAAGACGCACTGCACACTGCGCCTGAATCGCCGCATCTGCTCGCTGTCGCGCGGTTTCAGCTCCTCGCCGTCGAACCGGACGGTGCCGGAGGTGGCCCGGGCGAGCCCGAGCAGCAGCCGCAGCAGAGTCGTCTTGCCGGCGCCCGATTCGCCGACGAGCGCGAGGCTCTGCCCGGTCTCGACGGCGAGGGAGATGTCCTCGACGACGGGCGCGGTGTGCCCTCGGTAGCTGAAAGAGGCTCCGTTCAGCTCCAGTACCGGCGTCATCGCGCACTCCTCAGGTCCAGAGCTGATTCCAGCTGCCGCGCGCTTTCCACCAGCGCCTTGGTGTACTCCTCGCGGGGGGTACGTACGATCTCGCGGACGTCGCCCTCCTCGACGGCGCGACCGTCCTTCATGACCAGGACGCGATCGGTGACCTTCGAGACGACCGCGAGGTCGTGGCTGACGAAGAGGACGGCCATGTCGCGTTCCTGTACGAGGGTGTCGAGCAGGTCGAGCATGTCGGACTGCACGGTGACGTCGAGAGCGGTGGTCGGCTCGTCCGCGATGAGCAGCTTCGGGTCGCAGGCCAGTGCCATGGCGAGTGCGATGCGCTGCCTCTGTCCGCCGGAGATCTCGTGCGGGAACGCGCGGGCGATACGGTCGGGCTCGGGCAGCCGCACCTGCTCCAGCGCCTGCGCGACAGCCCGCTTCAGCTCGGCGCCCTTCAGCCCTCGCCTTCTGGCCAGCGGTTCGGCGATCTGCCTGCCGACGCGCATCAGCGGATCGAGTGCGGTGAGTGGCTCCTGGAACACGATGGCGGCGTCCCGGCCCCGTACCCCCGTGAGCTGTTTCTCGCTCGCGCCCACGATCTGGGTGCCGACGAGCTCCGCGCTGCCCGCGACCGTCATGCCGTCGGGCAGCAGGCCGAGCACGGCGAGCGTGGTCAGCGATTTCCCGGAGCCCGACTCACCGATGAGGCCCAGGCGTTCACCGGGGGCCATGGTCAGCGAGAGACCGTCGACCAGGGTGCGTCCGTCGGCCGCACGGATCGTGAGGTCGCGTACGTCGAGGACGTTCATGCGCGCCTCCGCCGGGTCGCAGGGTCGAGGGTGTCGCGCAGTCCGTCGGCGACGAGGTTCACGCCGATGACGAGCAGGACGAGAAGGACGCCGGGGGCCAGCGCGCCTGCCGGGGCCGTCGTGAAGGTGGCCTGTGCCTCCTGGAGCATGCGGCCCCACGAGGCGTTGGGCGGCGGCGCTCCCAGCCCCAGGTAGGACAGCCCGGCCTCGGCCAGCACGGCGAGCCCGAACTGGAGGGCCAGGTTCACCACGAGCGTCGGCCAGATGTTGGGCAGTACGTGCCCCGCCACGACCCGCACCCACGACGTGCCCGACGTGCGCGCGGCCGTGATGTAGTCCTGAGTCAGGACCCGCTTGACCAGGATCCGCACCAGCCGTGCCACGACCGCGCTCTGGGCGAGGCCGATCGCCAGCACGGCGGACCCCAGCGTGGCCGAACGGGCGGCGACGATGAGCATCGCCAGCAGCAGCGTCGGGAAGGCGATCAGGATGTCGAGGAACGCGGAGAGCGTATCGTCGAGCCATCCCTGCGCGAACGCCGCGAGCACACCCAGCGCGCCACCGAGGGCGGCCGCGATGAGGACCGATCCCAGGCCCGCTTCGAAGGCGATACGGGAGCCGGTCATCAGCTGGGTGAACAGATCGCGGCCGAGCTTGTCGGTGCCGAGCAGATGGCCCGCACCGGGGCCCGTGAGCCGTCCGCCGGACGTGTCGTCGGCGGCGTACGGAAGCCAGAAGAGCGAGACCAGCGCGAGGGCGGCGATCAGACCGGCCAGGACGCATCCGATGGTCAATGTGTACGACCGCTTCGCCGACCGCTTCATCGGACACCTCCCGAGAGCCTGCCGCGCAGCCGCGGATCGATGATCCGCTGTGTGAAGTCGGCCGCGAAGCCGATGATCAGTACCGCGAGCGTGGAGACGAACAGCACACCCTGGATCACCGGATAGTCGTGTTGCGCTATGCCGGTCGCGAGCATCGAGCCGAGACCCGGCAGCGCATACACGGACTCCACGACGACCGCGCCCAGCAGCGTGGATGCCAGCTCGATGCCGAGGATCGAGATCACCGGGACGGAGGCGTTGCGCAGCCCGTGCCGCCACATGGCCCGGCCGAACGACGAGCCCATGGCTCGTGCGGTACGCAGATGGTCGCTGCCCAGCACGTCGAGTGCGGCCGACCTGACGTAGCGGATCAGGGAGGCGCTCATCACGAGGGCGATGGTGACGACGGGCAGGGTGAGCGAGCGGATCGCCTCGGCCGGCTGTGCCCAGCCGTCCTGCGGGAAGCCGCCCGCGGGAAGCCAGCCGGCGTTCAGGGCGAAGACGGCTATGAGGATCATGCCGAGCCAGAACACGGGGACGGCGATGCCCAGTTGGGACACTCCATTGAGCAGGGCGCCGTACCAGGTCCGGCGTCGGTGTGCGGCCACGAAGCCCACCGGAACGGCGATGAGTACCGCCAGGGCGAACGCGGCCAGTGTGAGCGGGACGGTGACGTTCAGCCGGGAGCTGATCTCGGGCCCGACCGGCAGCGAACTGACGAACGACGTACCGAGGTCCCCGCCGGCCAACTGCCCGATCCAGTGGACGAACTGCTCGGGCAGCGGCTTGTCGGAACCGATGGAGTGCCGTGCCGCCGCGATCTGCTCGGGACTGGCGCCCACCGAGGTGAGCGCGTTCGCGGGGTCGCCCGGCAGAATCCGCAGCAGCACGAACAGGACCACGCTCGCGAGCGCCAGCGAAACCAGCAGGAAGGCGAGGCGGCGCAGGAGGTACCGGCCCATCAGCCCTTCTTGATGTCGTAGGCGAAGAACTGGGAGTTGAGACCGTTGACCGGGTAGCCGGAAAGCTTGCTGTTGGCCACGACGATCTGCGGGTACAGGTACAGCCAGTCGCTGGCCGCGTCCTCGGCGGTCTTGCGGTTGACCTTCTTCAGGAGTTCGGTCTGCTCAGCGGTGGTGGACGCCTGCTCGGCCTCCTCGACCCACCGGGTGACCTGCTTGTTGTCGTAGCCCCAGTAGAAGTCGGGGTTGCCGTACCAGACCAGGTCGCGGTCGTTGACGTGCTCCTGGAGCGTGGCCGTGAAGTCGTGGTTCTTGTAGACCTTCGTGTACCACTCGTCCGGAGTGATCGTGTTGATCTTGACGGTGATGCCGACCTTGGCGAGCTGCGACTTGATGAAGGTCGCCGCGGTGGGGTGCGGGTCGTAGTTCGGGGTGTCGAGCGTGAAGGAGAAGCCCTTCGCGTATCCCGCCTCGGCGAGCAGCTTCTTGGCCCGCGCGGTGTCGTAGGCGTTGACCCCGGTGAGGTCCTCGTACCACGGGTCGGTGGGCGGCACCATGGAGCCGATGGGCTTGCCGTAGCCGCCCCAGACGGACTCCAGCAGCTTCTTGTCGTCGATGGCCGAGGAGACGGCCTGGCGGACCTTGACGTCCGTGAACGGCTTGGCCTTGTCGTTGAAGGCGAGCAGCAGCTTGGTCGTCGAGTTGCCGTCGTTGACCTTGTAGTTCTGGTTGCTCTTGAACTGGTCGAGAGCATCGGGCGACTGCTCGCTCGTGACGACATCCACGGCATTCGTCAGGAGCGCGTTGTTCAGAGCGGTCGCGTCCTTGTAGTAGTGGAAGACGACCTGCTTGTTGGCGGCGGCGTCACCCCAGTAGCCGGCGAACCGGTCGAGGCTGAGTGCGGAACCGCGAGTCCACTTGTTGAGCTTGTACGGGCCGGTGCCGTCCTCGGTCGTCTTGAGGCCCTTCGCCTCGGAGTTGATGATCCAGACGTAGGAGAGGTTGTAGACGAAGGAGATCGACTTCTTCGACAGCTGGACCTTCACCGTGCGCGCATCGGGCGTCTCGACGGACTTCATGACCTCAAGATTGCTCTTGCGTGCGGACTGCGAGTCCTTCGCGATCACCTTCTCCAGGCTGTACTTGACGTCCTGGCTGGTGAGCTTCTTGCCGCTGTGGAACTTCACACCGTCGCGCAGGGTGAAGGTGTACGTGAGCCCGTCGCCGCTGACCTTGTAGTCCTGGGCGAGCAGATTCTCGACCTTGCCGTCGTCGGTGAGCCTGAACAGCCCTTCGTACACGTTTCCGTTGAGCGCCTCGGTGACGCCCTGGCCGCCGCCCGCGGTGTTGTCGAGGTTCTGCGGCTCGTAGAGCGAACCGATGTTGATCGTGGCGTTCTTGTCGTGCGCCCCTGTACCGGCGCCGCCCGTGTGGGAGCCTCCGCCGCAGGCCGTGAGGGTCAGGGCGAGGGCGGCGGCGGTGGCTCCGCCGTACAGGGAGGTCTTCTTGATGCTCATGAGGAGTACGCGCTTTCGTGCTACGAGGCGGGGGAGTGCGAAATTGATCAGTGCTGCGCGGCGAAGCCGTCGCGGAAGACGGGGCGCTTCTCCCCGGCCTCGACCGGCAGGTGGAAGCGGTTCTGCCGCGGCGGCATCGGACAGTTGTACTGGTCGGAGAA
Organism: Streptomyces sp. NPDC093149; assembly: GCF_044754145.1. NCBI lineage: Bacteria > Bacillati > Actinomycetota > Actinomycetes > Kitasatosporales > Streptomycetaceae > Streptomyces > Streptomyces sp. NPDC093149. Next base: position 199,939 of record NZ_JBIVON010000008.1, on the reverse strand, counting down.
TCCGCAGGGCGGCACGAAGGCACGGTTGAAGTCGAGAAGGACGCGGCCCTCACCGGTGCGGGTGACGAAGAGGAAGCGCCCGGCACCGTAGGTGATGTCGCCGTTGGTGGGGTCACCGAAGACGAGCAGCAGGGTGCCGTCGTCATCGAAGGCGCTCAGTGTGTAGTCCCGGCCGTCCAGGGTGAGCTCGATGTCTCCCGGTACGACGAGATCCCGGGTGCCGCCGTTGTCCCGGATGTGCTCGAATCCGACCCGCCTGGCACCTGGCACCGGGGTGTACGAGGCCTCCAGCACCCAGGACGGGTCGTACGGGAAGACTTCGGTGCGGTCGAAGTTCTGGATCGCGGGGGACTGCGCGTCCCAGAAGCGGAGACCGTACTCGGGCAGGCCGGTGACGAAGTCGGTGCGCTCGACTGTGGTGACGGTCACGGAATCCGGCTGTCCCGCACGTGCCGCGTCGAGGTCGGGGCGCTCGCCGGCCGGGGCCCAGCGGGTCTCGACGAGGGCGAGATTCCCGGTGGCCGAGGTGACGGAGCGCCGCCGCTCGGCGCGCCACGCCTCCCAGTCCGCGGCGGGGTCGGTCGGCTGGTCGGGGACTGCGGCGGCGTGGGACACGGCATTACTCATTCACATAGACGTTCGTCGGCAGCCACGCCACGAATGTCACGCTGCGTGAACTTCAACCCAAAGGATCCTCTTTATCCTCCATAAGGCGAGCTAATGTCAAATTGGACCGCAGAGTGAGACCGGGGCAGCACCGATCCCGGCGTCTCCGCGAAGGGACCGGGGCGCAGCCCGCCTCGGCGCGCAGAAGTTCGCCTCGCGGAGCGGTGGACCCTCGGATCCCGCGATGCCGCCGCGGCCGGTGGCCGCGACGTCGGCCGAGAGGGCGTCGCGATGTCGCCACCCCGGCCGGTCGCCCTTTCGTCAGCCGCTCACCGCTGTCGTCCTGAAGAGGCCGCCGCAGACGAGGGGTTGGGAGGTGCGCAGGGTCAGGGCTTCCCGGGAACCGGGCGGGTAGACCCGGAGATAGTCGGGCCGTTCCCAGCACTCCGAGCCCTTGATCCCGCGGTTGAGGGTGTGCAGGGTGACTTCGGCCGAGTCCCCGGCCCCGATGACGGTGACCCGGCCGGCGGCGCCCTCCCGTTCGGCGGGCTCGCCGATCATGCTGCCGTCGCGCTTGATCAAGGAGACGCCGGGAAAGCCGGTGAGGGTGCAGGGACCGGAGGACTTGTTCACCAGCGTGAGCCGGTAGTGGACCTGGCCCGCGCCCGCGTCACCCTGCCGCAGGCTCATGGTCAGTGCCTCGGCCGTGCAGCGCCCCGGACCGCGGCTGGTGGGCGGGGCGGACGTGGCGGCCGAGGCGCTCGGCGTGGCGGTTTCGGCGGGAGCGGGCTCGCCGGGGGCGATGGGCGCTTCCGGGGCGGTACTGTCGCTGGCCGACCTGCTCGATCCGGCGGATTCGGCCGACGGGGAGGCGCCGTCGTTGCAGCCGGCGGCGCCCACGGTGAAGGCCACGACCGCCACCGGGACGAGGGCGTACCGGCGCAGGCCGCGCCTCCTGCCGGTCGGTACGCGCCCGTGCGGACGGAGGGATCGTGCGGATGGTGGCGTGATGGTTCGCGCAGTGGAGTCCATGGTTCTCGCCTGCTCGCTTCCGTGCCTCCCGAATCATCCACTCCGGCGTGGGAGTGCGGTTACGGACGGACCCCGGACCGCGCCCGGCGGGAGCGGCGGCCGGAACCGGCGGCGGCCGGAACCGGCGGCGGACGGCACGGGTGTCGACGCTGGGAGCGCGAGTTTGGGCTCGGTGCCCGAGGGACGAGACGAGCTGGACCGGAAGCCGCTGGGACCTCGGTTCCCACGGCCTTCACGCTGGTCAGGCGTACCTTTGCGCAGGGCGCAGGGCGCAGGGCGCAGGGCGCAGGGCGCTGGACCAGACGAAGGCCGTGGCCGCCTTCGGTAGATCCCCGATCGGTGCTCAGGTTCGGGACGGCGTTCGGCACCGGCGCACGACCCGTCGCGCCATCAGATGTGCCCCGACCGTGGCCGTTGCGGCAAGTGCGAGGCTCTGCACGGCATCGCGCGGGCGCGCGGGACGCAGCACCCCGGCCCGCCGCAGTCGGCGGCGGGCCCAAAGCGTGAAGGGGATGACCACCAACGGTGAGGTGACGGAACCCGGTGTGTATCCGCGGACCGCCGCAGCCTGTGCCATGTGCACCAGGCCGTGCAGCCCGAAACCGTTGAGGGCCCCCTGGTAGAAGGCGGAGCGCCCGCCGGTGCGGTGCCCGTCGGCGGCCGCCGCGGCAACCACGAAGGCCATTCCGGCGACGGCGGTCGCGAACTCGCGTGCATCAATGGACTCCAGACGCCGCCATATCCGATCCGGAACCTGAGGGAATTGCCGCCGCAGTTCGGGCACCCGGTCACGCGTCCAGCGTGGCACCAGGACCACTTCCTCCGCGTCATGCACTGCCCACGCAGCCAGCAACCCGAGAGTCACGCCGGCGCCGACGCCACACCGGTCAATTTCACGTCCGCTCATGAGCAGGCAGTCTGCCAGCACGCTCGGCGCGCCCGGTCAGTGTGCCGAGCGTCAACTGTTCGGATTTCTCGCCGTCATGATGGTTCGCCGGGTCGTTGATGTCTCCGCGCCCGTTCCAGTACCCCTGTGCGCCCTGCCAGTTCGCGTGCTTGAGCTTGAAGCGGTTGCCGGAGGCGTCGACGACGTACCGGTCACGGGTACTCAGGGATGCGGCCCACGCATGGGCCAGGCTGCCCGCGCTGTCCGTGGCCGGCGCGCGGGTCGTGGGCAGCGTGCTCGTGGAAGCAGCCGCCGTGGCGGCTCCGAGCACACCGAGGAGCAGCGCCCCTGACAGCAGCGCCGGGAACAGGGTTCGTCTCACTGCGTCCTCCCGAGGACAGTGAACGGACAAGAGGACGGCGCTGTTTGCGAGCCGCCGGACCGCTGCCTTGCACCGGGACACCGTGACGAGACGGATCAAGGGCTGCCCAGTGTGCAGGCCGGACCCGAAGTCGTACACGGTGACGATGTGCGGATGTCGAGGTTCCCTGCCGCGGAGGCACCCCGGGCACTCGGGTCCGGCCCCTTCTGCGTTGCCGAAGTGCCGCAGGGCCCGCGACGCCACTTCGGACATCCACCGGGTGGATCAGCCGAGGGCGCGGCGGGCGGCCGCGGCGTCGGCGGGGTTCCAGCCGCGTCGGGGGACGGAGCTGAGCAGCAGGCGGGTGTAGGGATGGTGAGGCGCGTCCAGGATCTCGGCCGTGGGGCCCGCCTCCACCACCTGTCCCTCCTTGAGGACCATCACCTCGTCGGTGATGTGCCGGACGACGGCGAGGTCATGAGTGACGAAGAGGAAGCCGATGCCGACCTCGCGCCGGATGGTGTCCAGGAGTTCGAGGACCTGCGCCTGAATGGACACGTCCAAGGCCGCCACGGCTTCGTCGAGGACGAGGACGCGCGGTTCGGCGGCCAGCGCGCGGGCGATCGCCACGCGCTGGCGCTGGCCGCCGGACAGCTTGCCGGGCAGGGCGGCCGCTTCCCGTTCCCCGAGTCCGACCTGGTCGAGGAGCTCGGCGACGCGTTCCCGCCGGGCCGTCGTCTCCATCGGGAAGTGGAGACGCAGGACCTCCTCGACGCACCGGCCCACGGTCACCCGCGGATCGAGGGACAGGTACGGATCCTGGAAGACCATCTGGATCTCGCGCGCGCGGGCGAGCCGCTCGGCTCTGCCCCGGGCGGGCGCCGAGCGGTCACGTCCGCCGACGCGGATGGTGCCGCCGTCGGGGAGCTCCAGGCCGACGAGCATCCGAACCGTCGTGGTCTTGCCGCTGCCGGATTCGCCGACGATGCCGAGAGAGGAGCCCGGCGACAGGGTGAAGGACACGTCCTCCACCGCCGTGTGGTCGCCGTACTGCTTGCGCAGTCCCTGAACGACGAGTTCCGCTGTCGCCGCGGTCACAGTTCGATCCCTTCGTCGGCGCGGTGGCACGCGGCGAGTCCGTCGCCGTGGTGCGCAAGTTCGGGTGTCTCCTCGGAGCAGCGCGGCTGCGCATGGGCGCAGCGTGCTGCGAAGGCGCACCCTGGTGGGGCCTCGGCGAGGGAGACGGGACGGCCCGGGATGGGGCGTGGGGCGGATGCTCCGGCCTCGATACGGGGCGTGCAGGCGAGGAGCCCCGCCGTGTACGGGTGGCGTGGACGGTCGAACAGCGCGTCGGTGCCGCTGGTTTCGACGATCCGGCCCGCATACATGACATACACGCGGTCGCAGATCGCCGAGGCCAGTTCGAGGTCGTGGGTGACGAAGAGCATTCCGGTGCCACGCGCGGCCTGGAGGCGCGTGAGGATCGCGATGATCTCCGCCTGGGTGGTGACATCGAGGGCCGTGGTCGGCTCGTCGGCGACCAGCAGCGCGGGCTCGCCCGCGAGGGCGGCCGCAATGACCACGCGCTGGAGCATCCCGCCGGAGAACTGGTGCGGATAGCGGCGCAGCGCCCCCCGCGGATCGCGGATGCCCACCGCGTCGAGGAGTTCCTCGGCCCGGTCCTCGGCCGCGGTGGCGGGAGTGCCCGCACCGCGCAGTCCCTCGGTGAGGAAGTCGCCCACACGGCGCAGCGGGTTCACGGACGCGCGCGGATCCTGGAAGATCATCGCGACCTGTCCGGCGCGCAGCCCGGCCAGGTCGGCACGGTTCATGGTCAGGACGTCGCGGCCCGCGACCCGCACCTCACCGCGCGTTCGTGCCCGAGGCGGGAGCAGCCCGAGCACGCTGCGGCACGCGACCGACTTGCCCGAGCCGGACTCACCGACGAGCCCGACGGTCTCGCCGGCCTCGACCCGCAGCGTGACGCCGTCGAGGATGGGCCGGGCCGCCTGCTCGCCGGGCAGGCGGACGCCGAGCCCGTCGATCTCCAGCGCGGGTGTCTCGTACTCGGTCATGGCACTCACCGCTCCCGCTTCGCGATTCGGTCGGCGAGCCCTTCGCCGACGATACCGAAGGCGACCACGGCGAGGACGATGCACGCGGACGGCGCGAGCGCGGGCAGCATCGCCCCCTGCTGGATCGCCGACTGGCCTTCGTTGATCACGGCTCCCCAGTCGGCCGTGGGCGGCTGCACCCCGAACCCGAGGAAGGACAGCGCGGCGAGGTCCATCAGTACGTAGCCGAAGTTCATCGCGGACTGCGCGAACACGGTCGGTGCGATGTTCGGCAGCAGATGACGCAGGCAGATCGTCCAGCCCGACCAGCCCTGCACGCGGTACGACTCGATGTAGGCGCGAGCCTTCTCCTGGCGGGCGATACCTCGGACCAGGCGTCCGACGTACGGGGTGTAGGCCACCGCCATGGCGATCACGGGCGCGGCCATGCCCGAGCCGAGGACAGCCACCAGCAGGATGGCCAGCAGCAGTCCGGGGATCGCGAAGGCCAGGTCCATCGACCGGGACAGCAGGGCATCGGCCCAGCCACCGCGCCAGGCGGCGACCATGCCGACGAGCGTGCCCAGGAGGGTCGACACGCCGACCACGAGGAGCGGCCCGAGCAGGCCCGTCCGCGCGCCGTGGATGAGTCTCGACAGGATGTCCCGCCCCGACTGGTCGGTACCGAGGAGATGGTCACCGCTGGTGCCCGTCAGGCTCGCCGACAGGTCGAGCGCGTCGGGGTCGTACGGTGCGATCACGGGGGCGAGGACGGCGATCACGACGAGCACCACGAGTACGGCGATGCCTGCCGTGAACAGTGGGCCCTGGCCGAGAATCCGCAGTCCGCGCAGGCCCCGGCGGCGGCGCAGCACACCCGGGGAGGGGGATGCGGTGGAGACGGTGGTGGTCATCGGGAAGCCTCCCCGTAGAGGGACAGCCGGGGATCGACGACCGGCACGAGCAGGTCGACGAGCAGGTTGACGACGACGAACGCCGCCACGCTGAGCAGAGTGATCGCCTGAACGACGGCGAAGTCCTTGGCCGTCACCGCCTGCACCAGCAGGGAGCCGATACCGGACACGTTGAAGGCGGTCTCGACGATCGAGGTACTGATCAGCAGACCGGCGAGCATGGTGCCGCCGACGGTGACGATGGGGCCCAGTGCGTTGCGCAGCACATGCCGACGGACCACGGCTCCTCTCGCGACACCGCGGGCGCGCGCCACCTCGACGTGTTCGCGCCCGAGTTGGTCGAGCATCGCCGACCGGGTGACCCGGGCCAGCAGTCCGGCGAACGTGATCGCCAGGGCGAAGGCGGGCAGCGTCAGATGGTAGAGGCGGTCGCCGAGGCCCTCGGGGGTGCTACCGGGCCCGGGAAACCAGCCCAGTTGGACGGAGAAGAGCGAGACGAGCGCGATGGCGCTGACGAACGAGGGAGTGGCCGTGGCGACGCCGGTGCCGAGGAGCACCGTGCGGTCCACGGCCCCGGGGCGCAGGGCGGCCATGATGCCGCCCGTCACGCCGAGGACGCCGACCAGTAACGCCGCGTAGCCGACGAGCAGCGCGGTGCCGGGCAGGCGGGAGGCGATGAGGGAGCCGACGTCCTGGTGGAACTGGGTGGAGCGGCCGAAGTCACCGCGCAGGACACCGCCGAGCCACTTCGCGTACTGGACCGGCAGCGGGTCGTCCAGGTGGTACTGCGCGCGCAGCGCCGCGACCGCGTCCGCGGTCGCGGGGCGGCCGTGGAGCAGGAAGGTCACCGGATCGCCCGGTGCGAGATGCACGGTGCCGAAGACGATGAACGAAGTGACGAGCAGCACCGTCATCAGGCCGACCAGGCGGCTCATCAGATAGCGCGTCATCACTGCGCGGCCCCGATCGTCGCGGCCCATGGGTAGTACAGCTGGGCGATGCCGGTCGGGGCGCCGGTCACCCGGCTGCCGAGGAAGACCGAGTAAGGGGCTTCGTACAGCGGGATGATCGGGAGCTCGCGCACGGCGATGCGCTGGAGTTCGGCGGTCAGCTCCGCGCGGCGCGCCGCGTCGGGCTCCGCGTTCGCCTTGTCGAAGAGGGCGTCGAACTCGGCGTCGGACCAGTTGCCATAGTTACCGAAGTCGCCCGTGCGCAGGTACTGGTAGAACTCCAGCGGGTCCGGCGTGTTGTCGTACCCGTTGGTGATGACGAGGTCCAGTCCCTTACGGGCGTCGGGGTCGACGAAGACGCTGGTGTACGCCTCCGGGGCAACGGCCTTCAGCCGGACGTCGAGGCCGATCTTCTTACCGGCCGCCTGGACGGCGTTGGCCACGACGCTGATCTCCGGTGCGAGCGAACTGGTGACGACGGTGACCCTGCGCCCCGTGGCACCGGCCTCGGTGATCAGCTTCTTCGCGCCGGCCACGTCGTACACGGGCTTGGGCAGCGCCTTGAAGTAGTCGTCGGCCTTCTCGGGCGCCAGCGCCCACGCGCCGCGCGCGGCGGGCGCCTTCGCGGGAACGCCGATGCCGCCGGCGGCAGCCTTGATGATGTTCTTGCGGTCGAGGGCCATGGAGAGGGCCTGACGGACCTTGAGGTCTCCGAGCGGGCCCTTGAGGTCGAGCACGGCGAGATCGGCGGCCGCCGTGTTGGGGCCGAAGTACACCTTGCCCTTGGAACTGGTGCGCAGTTGGGCGAGAGAGGATGAGGGAACCAGGTAACCGCCGTCGGCCGTGCCCGACAGGAAGGCGTTGGTGCGGGCGGACGGGTCCTCGATGAAGGTGAACGTCACGGTGTCGGTCTTGGGAATCAGCGACCGGTCCCAGTAAGCGTTGTTCTTCTTCAGGGTGAGGCTGTCGCCCTGGGCCCAGCTGTCGAGCGCGTAGGGGCCGGTGCAGTCGACCTTGCCCTTGGGGCCGCCGTAGTCCTTGCCCGCCTCGGCCAGGAAGGCGGCGCTCTCGACGGTGCCGGGGGAGGCCGCCATGAGTTCGTTGAGGAGCACGTCGGGCTTGCTGAGCCGGATCGTCACCTCCAGCGGGCCGCTCTTCTTGATGGAGACGACGTTCTTGAAGGACGAGCCCCACGGAGAGCCGGTGGCCGGATCCATGTGGCGTTCGAGGGAGGCGACCACGTCGTCCGCCGTCATGGTCGATCCGTCGTGGAACTTCACACCTGGTCGAAGGGCGTACACCCAGGTTTTCGGGTCCGGGTTCGTGTACTTCACGGCCAGCCCGGGTTCGATCTTCATGTCGGGGGTGACCCGCAGCAGCTGCTCGCACACGTTGGCGAGCACGGTGTTCGGCGGGTAGTCGTAGGCGAGGGCGTAGTCGAGCGTGTAGGGCTCGGCGTACAGCGACCAGGTGAAGGCGTCGAGGGAGCCCTTCGCCGCCGGGGAGTCGGGGGTGACGGTGTAGGCGGGAGCGCCGCCGCCGGGACGGGACCCGGTCGCTCCGGAACAGCCGGCGGTGGCGGCCGCGGCGACGGCGGAACAGACGAGCAGCGCGGTGGCTCTGGACATGCGCAAGGAGACCCACCCCTTTACGGGTGTAGTGACGGGCGCTGGGGGATGGGGCGAGTATTGATGCGGGAACGTTCCCGCGCAAGACTTTGCGGGAACGGTTTTGCCGAGGTCGCGGGGGTGGCAGCATCAGTGCATGACCTCAGCTCCCCGACGCGATGGCCACACTCCGCAAACCGCCGCGCCCCGCGTCCGTCTCGTCGATGTCGCCCGCGAGGCGGGCCTCTCCAAGACCACGGTCTCGGCGGCTCTCAATGGCACGGGACGTCTCTCGCCGACCGTGCGGGAGAAGGCCAGGGAGACCGCGCGCAGGATGGGATACCGGCCCAACGCCACCGCCCGGCAACTGCGTGCGGGGCGGGCCCGGCTGATCGGTTACGTGGTGGGGGAGTTCGCAGGGACCCCGTGGACGTACCTGGATTCGCCGTACTTCGCCCAGCTGACCAGCGCCACGGCGGCCGCGGCGCTCAAACGCGGATACGCCCTGGTGATGCTGCCCGCAGGATCGCTGCACAGCGAGTGGGCCGACCTGCCGCTCGAAGCGGTGATAGTCGCCGATCCGGTTGCCGACGACCGTGTGGTGGAGGATCTGCTTGCCGCCCGCATCCCCGTCTTCAGCGACGGATCGGTGGACGGCAGACCTGGAGCGCACTGGGTGGACGTCGATGCCGAGGAGGCGGTCCGCAAAACCCTGGAGCATCTGGGATCGCAGGGCGCACGGCGGACGGCGCTCGTGCTGCCCGACAGCACCACCCGCTTCCACCGGGGGGTTCTGGCCGCCTACCGGGACTGGTGTGCCGCACACGGCCACACGGCCCGGGTGACCTTCGCCGCCGACGCCGGCAACGGCCCGGCGGTCCGGGCCGTGGACGGCGCGCTGACCGCTGCAGAGCGGCCCGACGCCCTCTTCGTGGTGGCGGAGCTGAGTCCGCCGCTCGTCCTGGAGGCGGCGCGCCGCCACGGCTATGACGTACCCGGCGACCTTCTCGTGGTGTGCGTGAGCGAGGACGACACGGCCGAGCACACCGAACCTCCGATCTCGACGCTGAGCCTTCAGCCCCGGAAGGTCGCCGAAGCCGGGATCGAACTCCTCGTCGCCGCCCTGGAGAACGGCGACGAAGGGCTCTCGGGCGTGCTCGTGCCGACGCGCCTGCTGGTCCGGGAGTCCTCGCGACAGCCGTCCTGAGCCTCCTCAGCCGGAGTGCACCAGCGTGCCGCCCACGTAGGTGCGCAGGACCCGGGCCTCGGCGATCTCCTCCGGGGGCAGCGTGAAGATGTCCCGGTCCAGCACCACCAGGTCGGCCAGGTGGCCCGGGAGCAGACTGCCGGTGTCGTCGTGCCCGTTCACATGCGCCGAGCCGGCGGTATAGGCGGCGACCGCGGTGGCGAGGTCGAGGCACTGCTCCGGGAGGAAGACCCGCCCGTCGGTGGCCCCGGGCTCCATCCGGTTCACCGCGACATGGATTCCGGCGATCGGATCAGGGCTGCTCACGGGCCAGTCGCTGCCCGCGGCCAGGGTGGCTCCAGCGCGCAGGAGGGAGCCGAACGGGTACTGCCAGGAAGCCCGTTCGGGTCCGAGGAAGGGGATCGTCAGCTCGTCCATCTGGGGTTCGTGTGCGGCCCAGAGCGGCTGGATGTTGGCGGTGGCGCCGAGCCGTGCGAAGCGAGCCAGATCATCGGGGTGGACCACCTGGAGGTGGGCGAGATGGTGACGGTTGCCACGCCGCCCATGGGCCTCGACGGCTGCCTCGACCGCGTCCAGGGCCTCGCGCACCGCCCGGTCGCCGAGCGCGTGGAAGTGGACCTGGAAGTCGTGGGCGTCGAGCTCGGTGACGTACGAGCGCAGGGCGACGGGGTCGACGAAGCTCAGCCCCGAGTTGCCGGTGGCACAGCCGCAGCCGTCGAGGTAGGGGGCGGTCATGGCCGCCGTGAAGTTCTCGGCGATGCCGTCCTGCATGATCTTCACCGCACGGGCCCGGAACCGTCCGTGGCTCAACTGCTCCCGCTGGGAGATCAGTTCGGGGATCTGCCCGGCCCCCCGCTCGCGATCCCACCACAGGGCCCCGGTCACCCGGGCGGTGAGCGTGCCTTCACGGGCGGCCGTCAGATAGGCGTCGGACGGGTCCGGATTGCCGCCGAACACCCCCAGCAGGGCGTCCTGCCAGCCGGTGACGCCGAGGGAATGCAGCAGTTTCTGGGCCCGCAGCAGACCGGCGAGGCGATCCGCCGGCGTGCTCGGCGGCACGATCCGGGAGACCAGGGCGGTGGCGCCCTCCTGCAGCATTCCGCTCGGGGTGCCGTCCGGCTCGCGCTCGATCCGGCCGTCGAAAGGATCGGCTGATTCCCTTGTGACACCGGCCAGTTCGAGCGCACGGGTGTTGGCCCAGGCGCCGTGGTGGTCGCGGTTGGTCAGAAGGACGGGGCGGTCCGGGATCACCGAGTCGAGGAGCTGCCGGGTGGGCAGTCCGCCGTCGAAGCTCTCCATGGACCAGCCGCCGCCCGTGATCCACGAGTGGTCCGGGTGCGCGTCGGCGTAGGAGCGTATGCGGGTGAGGTAGTCCTCGACGCCCACCGTGCCGGTCAGATCGCACTCGGCCAGCTCCCTCCCGCCGAACACGGCATGGATGTGGGAGTCCTGGAATCCGGGGAGCAGCAACTTTCCCTGGAGATCGATGACTTCGGTGTCCGGGCCGATCAGTTCACGCACCTCGTCATGGCCGACGGCGGTGATGCGCTCCCCGGTGACGGCCAGGCTGCTTGCCCGGGTGCGCGCGGGATCGCCGGTGTGGATGGGGCCACGGGTGAAGATCAGGTCGGGCTTGGCCATGAGGTGCTCCGAGGCGGGAGGGAGGGTGCGTCGAACAGTCATGCAACCGAGGTTTCCATTCGCATGTCAATGCTGTTGTCGTAAGGCCTTCGGTGAGGGGTTTCCGAGGGGTGGCGAGGAGCGGTCGCAGGATGCCGTGCTGTCGGAGCGACTGATCGTCAAGGACGGTCCTGGGGGTGGTTCGCGCGGTGTCGGCGATCGGTCATCGACCGAGGCCGGCTGATCTCTTAGGGCTCGCAGAAAAACAACACGCCGATTTCAGGATCTGCTCGAGCCTTGGTGATGGCAGACGCCGACCTGCAGCGATGTCCCGAGCGATAAGGAGTGAGGCCCCTGGACCTACTTGAGACACATCCCTGTGACCTGCGGGTTCAGCGTCCGATATCACAAGGACAGGTCCCAGCAACGAAATCGGCGTGTTGTTTTTCTGCGAGCCCTTAGTTCCGTCCTCAGCGGCCTGACCCTCGTTCGCCACCACTCGGCACGCTCAACCGGTTCGACGTGCACCGCGAGTGTCTGGCACAGCAGGTCGATGCGTTCAACGATGCTGGTGACCTCGTCAGACCCCAGATGGCCAATGTAGTGCCGACTTCGATGAAGCTCTGCAAGGACGTCCACGAGGTGCTCGCTACCAGCTTGACGGGCCAGGAAGGCTCGGCGGAACTCTGGCAAGGTGTTCTCAAAGTTCCTGTACTCAGCGCTCCTCGTCTCCGCCATCCACCGTCGGTGCTCAGCGTTTGCTTGCTGACCAGCAACCTCGATGGCACTGCGACGGCTCTCAAGCGCGAACTCCAGAGCCCTTGCGTGGTTCGCCTCTGCGGCCTCGTTGGCCTTCTGGTGGTTGGCGTCAACGACCTCTAACGCGGCCCGGTGGTTGGCCTCCGCCACCTGCATTGCCGCTCGATGGTTCGCCTGCGACTGCGCCAGCGCAGTGCGCATCTGCCAACGAGCGATCAGCGCGCTTGCGGGGATGCTGAGCGGAGCAAGCGCCGCGGCAACACCGGAAAGCTCCATGACAGTTATGGTGCCGGAGCCGCCTTCGTCACTGGTCCAACTTCAATGACAAATAGTCAAGGTCCGTTGTCAGAGGACAGTCGCGCTCACAGTGCGTCACATCAGCGGCGTCACGCTCCCTGTCACGCCGGCTGTCGCGCCCGCCGGGCCACCACGCAACAGCACCCGCCGAACGTCCGTATTGAAAGCTTTTCGAGTACCGGGTGACCTGTGACGGTGAAGATTGATCCATTGTCATCGAAGTTTGACCGGTGTCGGTGCTACTCGCTGAGTATGCCGATATTTCCACGAGACTTCGACGCTCTGCGGGACAAGTGCGCGAGCAGCTGACCCGCGCCGACGGCCACGTAGACCACAACCAGAACCCCGAGTCCGAGGTCGAGCCAGTCATAGGCCGCGCCCCTGAAAGGACGAGGCCCATGCCCTGGCCCCCGCGACGGATCCGGCAACCACCAGCACAGCACCGACGCCACAGCGCACAGCGCCTTCGCGGCCCTGGGGTGGATACGTCGTCGGCTCGCGTCCATGAGTTCAGGCGGCATGGATCGATCACCGCCGCAATGATCGGATCCACGCTCACGATTGCTGCGCGTTGACCGGGACTGGGTTCAGAGCCGGGCCAGCACCACAATCTCCTGACCGAAGCTCACCACCAGCCGGCCATCGGGTGTCAAACTCAGCGCGTGTATCCGGTACGGGAATACCAACTTTCGTCCGATCGGCTCACCAGTGGTTACGTCCCAAATCCGCACTGTGCAATCGTCGCCACCGGTTACCGCGATCGGGTGGCCATTCATCACAGAAGCTGAAATCGCCCTTACTGTACCGGTATGGGCCGTAATAATTCGGCCCACCGGCCTGCCGGTTGCCATATCCCATATTCGCACCGGCCCACACAAATCCCCGGTGATCGCGTAAGCGTTGTCACCCCACGCCATCGTTGTCACTACTTTGATTCTATCGATATGCATCATAGGGAATTCGGCGTTTTGGATATGCGTGGTCCCGTCCCATGGGTCTGGCGGGAGGTCATCCGGTTCGAAGGTGAGACCGTCGACCGCTTCGTCTCGCGTGATACTCTCCCAAAGGACCGGTGGGAGGTCACCTGATTCAGCGGGTATGACTCCCTGCTGGAAATTCAATGGGATGCTCTCTGATTCATAGGGATAGTCCTCGACCATCTCATCGATTCCACTTTCCGTGAGTTCCCATTCACTTTCTGTCAATTCCCAGAGTTTATCGCTCTGTGTTTTAAGGAACCCCGGAATGGGTCTGCTGGTTTCTGCATCCCATGCGTACGCCCTGATGGCATAATCCTGGTCGACGACGATGACCACAGCGCGGCCGTCGACCACTGCGGCTGCGATTGATGCCACCCAATATCCGCTGGTCAACTTGCCAACTGATTCGCCCGTCGCTACATCCCATATGCGCACCGTCCCATCCATGTATCCGCCTCCGGTGAAAACCAGGGTGCGACCATCGATCGTTATGGTTGCCACCGCATCGACCGGGCCGGTGTGGTCGGCGAGGGGTTCGCCGACGGGCTGGCTGGTGGTCAGGTCCCATACCCGCACCGTCCCGTCGTAGCTGCCGGTGACGGCGACCGGGCGGTCCTTCACCTCGGCCGTCGCCACCGCACACACCCCGTCGGTGTGGCCGGTCAGGGCTTCCCCGATCCGCTCACTGGTAGTCAAGTCCCACGTCCGCGCTGCCCCGTCGTCGCCACCGGTGACGACGACCGAACGGTTCTTCACCTCGGCCGTCGCCACCGCACACACCCCGTCGGTGTGGCCGGTGAGGGGTTCGCCGACGGGCTGGCTGGTGGTCAGGTCCCATACCCGCACCGTCCCGTCTCGGCTGCCGGTGACGGCGACCGGGCGGCCTTCCACCTCGGCCATTGCCACCGCACACACCAGGCCGGCGTGGCCGGTGAGGGGTTCGCCGACGGGCCGGCTGGTGGTCAGGTCGGACACCCGCACCGTCCCGTTGTCGCTGCCGCTGGTGACGGCGACCGGGCGTCCCCCTACCACCTCCGTCGCCACCGCCCATACCGTTCCGGTGTGCCCGGTCAGGAACTCGCTGACCTGTTCACCGGTGGCCAAGTCCCACACCCGCACCGTCCCGTCCTGGCTGCCGGTGACGGCGACCGGGCGTCCGTCCACCACGCCCGTCGCCACCGCCTTGACCGAGTCGGTGTGGCCGGTCAGAGGCTCCCCGATCCGCTCACCGGTAGCCAAGTCCCACACCCGCACTATCCTGTCGTAGCTGCCGGTGACCGCGACCGGATGTCCCTCCATCACCCCCGTCGCCACCGCGCACACCCCACGGGTGTGGCCGGTCAAGGGCTCACCGATGGGCTGGCCGGTGGCCAGGTCCCACACCCGCACTGACTTATCGGAGCTGCCGGTGACGGCGACCGGACGACCGTCCACCACGCCCGTCGCCACCGCGCACACCACCCCGGTGTGGCCGACTAGCTCGCTGATCTGCTGGTTGGTGGTCAGATCCCACACCCGCGCCGTCCTGTCGTCGCTGCTGGTGACGGCGACCGGGCGTCCTCCCACCATCCCCGTCGCCACCGCCCATACCGTCCTGGTGTGGCCGGTGAGGGGTTCGCCGACCTGCTGGCCAGTGGTCAGATCCCACACGCGCGCTGTCTCATCGGAGCTGCCGGTGACGGCGACCGGACGACCGTCCACCACCCCCGTTGCCACCGCCCGCACCCCGTTGGTGTGGCCAAGCAGGGTACGTCGGAGGCGATGGTCGACCATACTGCCGGTGGCCCACTCCACCCCCCACCACGCGGCCGGCTCCCCCTCCACTGCTACAGCGGTGATCTGCGCCGCGAGCTCCCGGTCCCCGTACCGGGCCGCATCGAGCGCAAGCAGCTGCCGCCGTCCCCCCGCGCCTGTGTTCCGGTGCAGGTGCAACGACGTCCGGTACACCGCCGCCGCCAACCGCGCCGCAGGCTCCAGGGCCGTGTCCAACAGCCCCAAAACCACCTCCGGATCGGCATTCACCAAGAATCCCGGATCCACCAACCGCCCATCCGCACTCGCAAGTACAGCCCCGGCCCTCTCAACGTGTAGATCATCAGACACGACCAGCACGATAACCACCCTCGCCCGGCCAGCCCGCTTCTCCACACGCGCCGAAGCAAATCCAGTAATAAAACGCGTACTTCTACGTACGGCTGCAGCCAGCCCCTGACCCGATGTCCGGGTAGCCCGCCGCGGCGTACAGGGACGACGCCACCACCCCACCCCGCAACCATCAAGCCCAGCGCCGAAGTCCGCGCGTCGGCTGTACTTCCGACTCCTGAATATCTGCCCCTGCCAATAGCTTTACTGTAATTTCACGTTAAGCGCGCTGCTGAAGGGCGGGATCGATCAGTTCTGCTCGCGGATCAGGCGCCGGAGGCTAAGGGCTGTCCCGTGATCCGCGGTGGATCAGCGCATGGCGTCAGATGCGGTGCATCGCAAGGCGGAGGGGCGTCCGCATACTGCATGTATGTGGACGTTCCGACAACGCGGCGAGATGCCGTAGCTGTCGTCGCGTGCCCGCCGGGGATCACGGGACAGCCCTTAGAAATCATCTCATTTGGTTGGGTAGGCCGTTGGCCGTGGCGGGGATTGTTGAGCGGCTGGTGCCGGACGAGTTGTGGGAGTTGTTCCAGCGGGTGGTGCCGGGGGCGCCGTCGCGGCCTCAGGGCGGTGGACGGCGGCGCCACGGTGACCGGGAGGTGCTGGCTGCGATCGTGTTCGTGGCCACGTCGGGCTGCACGTGGCAGCAGCTGCCTGCAGTAGCGTTCGGGCCGTCCGGGGCGACGGCCCATCGCCGGTTCGCCGAGTGGACGAAGGCCAGGGTGTGGGCCAAGCTCCACCGCCTGGTCCTCGACGAACTCGGCTCCCGCGGCGGCCTGGACTGGTCGCGTTGCGCGATCGACTCGGTGAACATGCGGGCCCTGAAAAGGGGGACCTGACGGGTCCGAATCCTGTCGACCGGGGCAAGTACGGCTCAAAGGTCCATCTGATCACCGAGCGGACCGGTCTGCCCCTGTCTGTCGCAATCTTGGGCGCCAACGTCCACGACAGCCAGGCCCTGATCCCGCTCGTGAAGGGCATACCCCCGATCCGCTCCCGCCGTGGTCCTCGCCGACGCAAGCCCGCAAAGCTCCATGCCGACAAGGGCTACGACTACCGCCACCTGCGGCAGTGGCTCTCACGGCGCGGCATCCGGCACCGCATCGCCCGCAGAGGCGTCGAGTCCTCGCAGCGGCTCGGGCGGCACCGCTGGACCATCGAACGGACCATGGCCTGGCTCGCCGGCTGCCGCCGACTCCACCGCCGCTACGAACGCAAGGCCGAGCACTTCCTCGCCTTCGCCAGCATCGCCTGCACCCTTATCTGCTACCGCAGGCTCACCAATTGAGATGACTTCTTATGACAACGTCATTGACGTCAACCCTCTCAAACGGTCTGATGGCGGTACTTCGGAGGCTCGTTCCTCCGTATTCCGAAGGAGCCGCTTCGTGGGTCTTCTCATCGCGCTCCGGGGCGACACCAGCACCCGCTCCTGCGTGTTCTTCGGAACGCGTCACCGCGAGAAGGCCGCTTACGTCGCCGACCGCACCGGACCCGGCGTCGCTGCCGCGCGCTTCGGCGCCGATGCCACGGCGCTGTTCCACGACGGGTGTATCGGCGTCGCATCAGTCGTCACCGGCCGCACGGCCGAGGACGCGAAGGTCCCGGCGTGTCCCCGCCACTGCCGCGTACCCACCACTGCGCTGGGCGCCAGGTGCCTTGCCACCGACCGACACCCTCTGAGAGGACCCGCATGACGGAAGACACCATCCGCACCAGCCACGGACCGGTGCGTGGCGAACGGACCGGGACAGGCGTCCGCTTCCTCGGCATTCCCTACGCCCGGCCGCCGATCGGCGCGTTGCGCTTCGCCGCGCCCGTCCCCCCGGAGCCATGGGCCGAGGCCCTCGACGCCCGCGTGTACGGACCCACCGCGCAGCGCCGTCCGTTCGCCGAGACAACCACCATCCCCGAGCCCTGCGTTCCCGGTGAATCCACCCTGAACCTCAATGTGTTCACCCCGGTCGGTGCCGCCGCCGGGGTGACCGGCCTCCCCGTCCTGGTGTGGATCCACGGCGGCGGCTTCGTCGCGGGCTGCTCGGCCAGCCCCTGGTACGACGGCGCCGCCTTCAACCGCGACGGAGTGGTCCTGGTATCAGTGGGCTACCGGCTCGGCATCCAGGGCTTCCTGCACCTGGAGGACTCACCCGACAACCGGGGGGTGCTCGACTGGATCGCCGCCCTGCGGTGGGTACGCGAGAACATCGCCGCCTTCGGTGGGGACCCGGACAAGGTGACCGTCGCCGGCCAGTCGGCAGGCGGCGGCGCGGTCCAGACACTCCTGGCCACGCCGGCCGCGGCGGGCCTGTTCCGGGCAGCGATCTCGGCTTCGGGCGCGGTCATGCGACCACAGGGCCCCGAGTTCGCGGCGACCGTCTCCGAGTACTTCACCGCACGTACCGGGGTGCCCGCCACGGCCGCGGCGCTCCAGAGCCTGACGGACGAAGAGATCCTCGCCCTCCAGGACACGCTGAACGCCCCCGGTCCCGATCGCGATGCGCTCCCGATGTTGGTTCTCGCCCCCTTCGCCGACGGAACGCTGATCCCCGAACCCGTACCGGATGCACTCATCGCCGGTGCGGCGGGCCAGGACATCCCGCTGATGATCGGCTGCACTGCGCACGAGTTCAACGCGGTCGCGGAGGGCGAGACCGGTCAGACCCTCACCGACGAGATGTTCCGTGCACCCGTCCTCGCCCTCGCCGAGTCCCGGGCGAGCCGCGATCTTCCCACGTGGGCCTACCAGTTCGAATGGACCGCGACCGCACCCGCGCTCGAGGGCCTGGCCCACCACTGCGTCGACCTGCCCTTCGCCTTCGACCTTCTGGGCGCCGAAGGGGTCGACAAGGCGTTGGGGAAGGCGCCCCCGCAGCAGCTCGCCGACGCCGTGCACACGGCCTGGGTCGCCTTTGTCCGCGACCTCGACCCCGGCGCGGCCTGGCCTCCCTACTCCACCGAGCGGCGCGAGACACGCATCTGGAACACCGAGTCCCGCACGGAGTGCGACCCGCTCCGCTCCGTACGGGAGACCTGGCTGGGTGCGGGGACCTGACCGCGGTCGCCCCGCCCCGTCGTCGACGGCCCGGCGTGTCCTCTTCCGGGACCTGCCGGGCCACGGCGTAGGCGGGATGGCGGCCGGGACCCCGCAGCGGGCCGCCCGCCCGCGGGTGGGAGCGTCCTCGGCGCCGAGCAGCGCTTGGAGGAAGGCGGTGTCGGACGTCGCGGCCCCGGTGGGGGAGCGGGCCCGTCCCGTCGCTGAACAGCGGGAGTCCGCGCGGTCGGTGCCAGGCTCGCGGGCGGGGGCACCATCAGGACCTCGCGCACGTCGACTTTCGAGCAGGTCGGAGCCCGGCCGATCGGCATCGTGGCAGGGGTACCGACCGGGCACACAGCCAGTGGCGCCAACCTGACGGAGGGATAGGGTTCGGCTGACAAGAATCCGCTCGGTGCACGGGAGCTGCGCCAGGGTCGAACACGGTGGCAGCCTGAGGAGGAACCGGATGCTGCAGGCGCTGGGATTGGGCCCGGCCGAAGAGGCCATATACACGGCACTGCTGGCCCGCCCGACAGCCTCCGCGCAGGACCTCGCCCGGCAGACCGGACTCGAGAAGGCCGAGACCACCAGCATCCTGCTCGACCTGACGGCACGTGGCCTGGTGGCGGTCGCCGGTGAGGCCGGGAGCGGGGCACCTGAGTCGGCCGACTGCGGGGCCGGCTGCCGGCCCGCCCGCTACCGGCTCACGCCCCCCTCGGTGGCCCTGGCCCCGTTCCTCGTCGAGCAGCGCAACGCACTGCACCGGGCCGAGACCGCGTTCTCGATGCTGACCGAGCAGTACCGCAGTACCGCCGCACACCCTGCGGGCAGCGTCGTGGAGGTGGTCGTCGGCGTGGAGCAGGTCGCACACCGGTTCCACCAACTGCAGCGCGGCGCCCAGCAGGAGTTGCTGGTCTTCCTCGTCGGCGCGCCCATCGCGGTGCCGCGCGAGGACGCCGACATCTCGGAGAGTTCCGCGCTGGACCGCGGAGTCGACTTCCGTGTCGTGGCTGCCAAGGACTATCTCGACGGTCCCGGCATGGCGCAGGACGTACGGGCGGGCATCAAGGCGGGCCTCGAGCTTCGCCTGGTCGACTCATTGCCGCTGAAGATGCTCGTGTCGGACCGGGAGCGCGCCATGGTGCCACTGGACATGGCGGACTCCGGCGGCGAGCCCAGCGCGATCGTGGTGCACCGCAGCGGCCTGCTGACGGCCCTGGTTCATCTGTTCGAGAAGGAATGGTCCCAGGCCCGGCCGCTGTACACCACCGCCACGAGCGTGCGCGCGGAGCCGGCAGGCGATCAGCAGCCGACCGAGGGGGAGCTGGAGGTTCTCGCTTTGCTGCTGGCAGGGATCTCCGACCGGCGGGCGGCCTCCCAACTCGGCCTGTCCATACGTACGGTGGAGCGGCGGACCCGCCGTCTGATGGATCTGGCCGGAGCGGATTCACGCCTGCAACTTGGCTGGCACGCCGCACGTGCGGGCTGGCTTTGACCTCCTCCTCGGCCTGAACGTCGAGGAGCCTTTGTCTCTTGACGGCAGCCGTGCCAGAAGCGGCCGCCAACTCCCGGCGGGTTACTGCTTCACCGCCGGTGGGACGTGATTCTGGCTGAAGGCATGCACCGGTGCGGCGGCGCGCGTGCGACGACGGCGAGCCCGCTGACGACGCAGGCGACCGGTTGGCGGTGACCTCGACGGGGCGCAGGGCGCGGGCGGGCCGGCCGTCCCCGACCGGGATCGCCGTCCCGGCCGGGCGTACGCCACCCGTCAGGTCCGAACTCCCGCCGCGCCGGTGGAAGTGACCGCGTGACGGAAATCCGTCATGCGGGAAACCCGTCACGCGCGGCATCCCCACTCAATCCACATGTCTGCCAGGCTGCAGCCGCAGTTTGGTAGATGTTCATGGCTCAGATGGGGAGATTCATGCGTTCCATAACGCGTATGGCCTTGGGCACGGCGACCGCCGCCGTCCTGGCCGTCACCGCGGTCGCGCCCTCCGGGGCGGCGGATACGCCGCCTGACGGTGCCTCGGGGAAGAGGCCGATCGTCGGCAGCAAGACCGCGGCAACGGGCGGCAAGAAGGTCGCGGTCACGCTCATCACCGGCGACAAGGTGCTGGTGACCACGGACGCGTCGGGCCGCAGCTCGGCGGCGGTGCTGCCCCGCGAGGACGGCACGCAGCCGATGGTCCAGACCTATCAGAGGGGCAAGGACCTCTACGTCTACCCCGAGGGCGCCTCCCAGGCGATCGCCGAGGGCAAGGTCGACGAGCAGCTGTTCAACGTCACCGGGCTCATCCGCCAGGGATACGACGACGCGCACACCGACACGCTGCCGCTCATCGCCACCTACCGGAATGGTGTGAACGTTGCCGACAGCGCGCCGGCGGCCCCTCGCGGGGCCGAACGGGGCCTGAGCCTCCCCGCTGTGGACGGCGTCGCGCTCAAGGCAGGCAAGGACACCGCCGCCGCCTTCTGGCAGGACGTCACCGACACCCGCTCACGTTCCGGCTCCACGCTGAAGAAGCTGTGGCTGGACGGCAAGGTCGAGGCCACACTGGACCGGTCCACCAAGCAGGTGCACGCGCCGGAGGCCTGGGCGGCCGGCTACGACGGCAAGGGCACCAAGGTTGCCGTGCTGGACACGGGCGTGGATGCCGAGCACCCGGACCTGGTGAACCGGGTGGACGCGTCCAAGAACTTCACGGA
Source organism: Streptomyces sp. NPDC093149 (assembly GCF_044754145.1). Classification (NCBI taxonomy): domain Bacteria; kingdom Bacillati; phylum Actinomycetota; class Actinomycetes; order Kitasatosporales; family Streptomycetaceae; genus Streptomyces; species Streptomyces sp. NPDC093149. The sequence continues at coordinate 178,778 of NZ_JBIVON010000008.1, read as the reverse complement.
TTCCAAGACCACCAATGACTATGTGGGCCACGGCACGCACACCGCCTCCACGGTCGGTGGGTCCGGAGCGGCCAGCGACGGCCGGAAGAAGGGCGTCGCCCCCGGTTCCTCCCTCCTCGTCGGCAAGGTCCTCAACGACGCAGGCTACGGCCTGGACTCCTGGATCATCGCGGGTATGCAGTGGGCCGTCGACCAGAAGGCCGACGTCGTCTCCATGAGCCTGGGCAACCCCAGGATCGGCGACTGCGCCGACCCGATGGCCCAGGCCACGCAGGAGCTGTCGAAGAGCAAGCACACCCTGTTCGTCGTCGCCGCCGGCAACTCCGGCCCGGGAGCCGAGACCGTCTCCTCGCCCGGGTGCGTGCCCGGCGTGCTGACCGTGGGCGCCGTCGACCGTGACGACACCACCGCGCAGTTCTCCAGCCGCGGTCCGGTCGCTGTCACCCACACCCTCAAGCCCGAGATCGCCGCCCCCGGCGTCGACATCTCGGCGGCCAGTGCGGGCGGCCGCGGCGTCTATGCCTACCGGACGATGTCGGGCACCTCCATGGCCACCCCGCATGTCGCGGGCGCTGCGGCTGTCGTCCGTCAGGCGCACCCGGACTGGACCGCGCAGCAGATCAAGGCCGCCCTGGTCTCCTCCGCCCGCACCGGCGGCCAGGTCGCCGGCGCCGACCAGACCGGCGGTGGGGTGCTTGACGTGTTCGGCGCGGTGAACCAGAAGGCGCTCTCCGCGCCGGCTGTCCAGGCAGGCAGCTACAACTGGCCGCAGGACGCGTCGGACCGCACCACCGTGCAGGTGCCCTTCACCAACACCGGCGACAGCGACCTGACGCTCCATCTGAAGCTCAGCGGTGTGCACGGCAACGACGGCAGCGACGTCACCTCCGGAATCATCAAGCCGGAGGAGAACAAGGTGACGGTCCCGGCGGGGGCCACCGCTCAGGTGCCGCTGCAGATCGACCCCACCGCCCGTCTGAAGCCCGCCCAGTACGGTGCGGTCACCGGCCGGATCCTGGCCACCGGCGGCGATGTGCACGTCTCCGTGCCCGTCACGCTCTACGTCCAGCCGGAGACGGTCACCCTCCGGGTCAAGGTCGTCGACCGCAACGGCAAGCCCGCGACCGGCCCGTCCTCCCTGGACGTCGCCAGTCTCGACTCCGACGAGGGCGAGCGCCGCACCAACAACGGCGCGGCTGATCAGAGCTACCGTGTGCGCCCGGGCGACTACGCCCTCAGTAGCTTCGTGGCGACGTCCGACGCGAACAACGCGCCCGAATCGGTCAGCTATCTCGCCCGCCCGCAGCTGCGGATCACCAAGGACACCACCGTTGTCCTCGACGCCCGCAAGGCCCACCGGCTGAGCCTGCACACCGACCGCCCCTCGACGCTGCAGGGCACCACGTTGACCTACGCCCGTACGTGGGACGACACCTGGCAGCTCAGCGGGACACTCACGGCCGGCGGTGCCGTGCAGAAGTTCTACGCGGACATCGCCGGGCGCGCTCAGACGGGCACCTTCGAGTTCCGGCCCACCTGGCGCGCGACCGGCTCCGAGGACGGCTCGTCCTATGTCTACAACCTGTCGTTCCCGACCGAGGGCCCGCTGCGCTCCGACCGGACCTACCAGCCGAATGACTCCCGGCTGGCCCAGGTCACCGAGACGTGGCATGCCATGGGCAAGGAGGCCGACTACATCGACGCGCTGTTCCTCCGTCCCTACGGGAGCAGCTCCACCCAGATCCCCGTGAGCCTGTACCAGACGGTCCACGTGCCTGGTACCCGCACCGCCTACTACACGACCGGCGACGACGCCTGGTTCCACGGCGCGATGACCAGCTTCCCGTTCGCCGCCTTCATGGGCGACCAGGGCCGCACCTACAAGGCCGGGCAGCGGAGCGCCGAGGAGTGGTACGGCGGCCCCCTGCGGCCGGGCGCGGCGCGCGACGCCGACGGCAACCTGATGCTGGCCGCCGAGCGGCAGGGCGACCTGATGGGCATCCAGAACGCCCTCTGGGTCGACGGCTCCGGCGACCACTGGACCTACGGCGGGTCCTTCGGCGACATCGGTAAGATGTCGCTGAAGCGCAACGGTGAGCAGATCGGCCGGCTCGCCTACCCTTACGGCGTGTTCGAGGTGCCGGACGAGGACTCCGCGTACGAACTCACCCAGCACCTGGAGAAGATCTACACCGGGGACCGCAACTGGCTGCGTTCCACCGCTGCCGACACCACCTGGAGCTTCCGCTCGCACCGGGAGCCGGACGTCTACTCCCGCGGCCTGCCGCTCCTCCACCCGGCGTACGACCTGCCGGTGGACGGCATGAACACCCTGCCCGCGCAGAGCGGCATCCGGGTCGGTCTGTCGGTCGAGGGCCACGCAGGTTACACCCCGGGTGCGATCAAGGCGGCCTCGCTGTCCTACTCCTACGACGGCGGCACCACCTGGACCCAGGCGCCGACCGAGCAGCAGAACGGCAAGTGGACGGCCGTCCTCGACCACACCGGAGCCTCCGGCAAGCAGGTCACGACGAAGGCCACGTTCACCGACGCCAACGGCAACGCGGTCACCCAGACCATCACCCGCGCCTACGACGTCCGGTAGCCACACGGCCCGGGGCGGACGGTCTCCCGGAACAGGGGCCCGCCCGGCCACCCGCCTGTTGCCCCACCCGTGATCACCACGGGTGGGGCAACCGCGCTCGAAGAGCTGGGACGCGTGGTCCGACCGAACCCGCACCTGCTACTACCCGGTCGGGCCTGGACCTGCGCACGGAGACCCACGGCGGGCTTCAGGTCGTCAAGGACTGGAACAGCGTGAACACCGTGCCTCCGTCACCGTGGGACACCAGTTGTCCAGCCCAGCCGGATCTCCGTTCGCCACGGTCGGACCGCTCCACGACACGTAGATGCTCACGCCAGTACGCGCTCGTCGAGCGGAGTCCGGAACCCGCCCCGTCGATACGCTGATACACGGGCGCGGGGCGATCCGGCGGATGCATCACGTCAGGCGGCTTCCGCGGAACGTCGTCCAGAAGCCCCGCCGCGCTGCGCACGCAGCGTGTTCCCGTGGTTGCCACCGTCGAACCGGATCGATTCAGTCCGTGGAGGACTTCTTCGCGACGACGATCTCGCGCTTGAGGATCTTGCCCGTTGCTCCCTTGGGGAGTGAATCGGTGAATCTGACGATCCGCGGATACTTGTACGCCGCCACCCGCTCCTTGACATGGTCGCGTATCTCAGCGGCCGTGATCCGTGCATCGTCCCGGAGGGTCACGACGGCGGCTATCTCCTCTCCGAGGGTCTCGTGCGGTACACCGACCACGGCGGCCTCGGCGACGGCCGGGTGTTCGTGGAGCACCTCCTCGACCTCACGTGGGTGGACGTTGTATCCGCCGCGGATGATGAGGTCCTTCTTCCGGTCGACGACGAAGTAGTAGCCGTCCTCGTCGACACGGGCCAGGTCGCCGCTGTGGAACCATCCGTCCCGAACGGCATCCGCGGTCGCATCCGGTCGATTCTGCGCCGCCCAGCACACACGCTCGCGGCGTTGGCCAAAAATCCTGGTAGCTCCGCTGCAAGGACTTCCGGCCGCCTTGCGATCGCACGCACTGGACGACACTCCTCACGGGGCAAACATTGCCGGCCACGGCAGGTCACGACGCGGCCGATGGCTTGACGTGACGGGACATCTCACTTATCACTTGGGGACGAAGCCCCTCTGGAGCGCGCCCATGAAGCCTCTTGTCCGCAATGCAGCGCTGAACGGCTACGTCGAGGTCAGTCAGTCGCTGGGCATCGATCCGCGGGCCCTGATGAAGCGCGTGGGCCTGGACCCCGTCGGTCTCGCGGTCCAGGACAGATGGATCCCCGGCACGGCGGTGACCCAGCTGCTCGAACTCTCGGCGGCGGCCTCACGGCGTGGGGACTTCGGCCTGCTCCTCGCCGAGCGACGCAGCTTCTCCAATCTCGGCCCCATCAGTCTGGTCCTGCGCGACGAGCCCGATGTCCGCAGCGCCCTCGAACTCCTCGTCCGGCATGAGCACATGTACAACGAGATGCTCCGCAGCCGGCTCTCCGGGGCGAACGGCCTGGCCACTCTCAAGGTGAGCCTCGAACTGGGTGAGGCGTTGGCCGCCCGCCAGGCCACGGAGCTGGCCGTGGGTGCCTTCCACGGGGTACTGCGCAGCTTTCTCGGTGCCCGGTGGCAGCCGTTGTCCGTGTGCTTCACGCACGACGCGCCGGCGGATCCCATTACCCACCGGCGCTTCTTCGGCCCCGTGGTGGAATTCGACCGGGAGTTCAACGGGATCGTCTTCTACGCCGGCGAGCTCAAGGCTCCCAACCCCATGTCGGACCCGCTGCTGCGGACCTATGCCCGGCAGTATTTCGAGTCCATCGCGGTCTCGAAGGACACCACCGTGCTGGATCGCGTGCGCGAGCTGATCGAAGTCCTGCTGCCCACCGGGCGCTGTTCGATCGAGCAGGTCGCGGACAGCCTCGGCATCGACCGGAGGACGATCCACCGGCACCTCGCGGCCTCGGGCGAGACATTCTCCGCGGTTCTCAACGCCACACGTACCCAGCTCGCGGGGCAGATGGTGGCGAACCCGCGGCGCTCGTTCACGGAGATCTCCGGACTCCTGGGCTTCTCGGCACCGAGTGCTTTCTCGCGCTGGTTCCGTGAGCGGTTCGGATGCAGCCCGAGGGCGTGGCGGGTGCGCGGCGCCGGGCAGCAGCCTTCCGGCGAGAAGTGACCATCAGCGTTTCTGCGCAGTGGAGTGGAACGGCAATTCACACCGCACCCCGGCATGACCCTGTCCGGGGCCGGGTCCCGGGACGACGGGCGCTGGGGCAAGGAATGTCCCCAAGCGGCAAGTTTTCCGTCCCCCTCGGTCAAGCGCACGCCGTAACCCGCCCTTAACGTTGCCTCACCGCAAGGGATATGGCCGATCCCACGAGAACGGGCAGAAATCCTGCCCGCAGCCGAATGTTCCCTCCCGGGCCCGCTGATCGTATCCGAGCCCCCGGCGAGCCCAGAAACCCCGTCCGCATTCCCGCGTCCGCTCCTCGCAAGCCCCTTGGGCCTCGCATCGACGGCAGCGATGCGTGCGGCGAGTGAAGACCCATGCGACAAAGGAGATGGACCATGCACTTCTTCGACGACTCCCTGTATCCGGAGAACCAGGAGAGGCTGGTCATCCAGGCCGCGCCCTACGGGCCGGAGTGGTTGCCCGGTGACGCCGACGACCTGCCGCTCACCATGGACGAGCATGTGCAGGCGGCCGTCGACTGCTACAACGCCGGCGCCACGGTGCTGCACATACACGTGCGCGAGCTGGACGGCCACGGATCCAAGCGCATCTCCATGTTCAACGAGCTGATGGCCCGGCTGCGCGAGGCCGTGCCGGACATGGTCCTGCAGATCGGCGGGTCGATCTCCTTCGCACCCGAGGACGAGGGCGGCGACGCCAAGTGGCTCAGCTACGACACCCGCCACATGCTGGCCGAGATCACTCCCGAGCCCGACCAGGTGACGATCGCGATCAACACCAACCAGATGAACATCGTCGAGCTCTTCGACGACGAGGACATAGAAGGCACCTCGATCGCCAAGTCCGGCTACTACAAGGCCTATCGGGACATGGTGGTCGAGGCAGGGCCGGACTTCTACCTGGAGCACCTCGAGCGGCTCCGCGCCCATGGCATCCAGCCGCACTTCCAACTCGCCAACATGGCACAGCTGGAGACCGTGGAGCGGCTGATCCGCAAGGGCATCTACAGCGGGCCGCTGGTACTCAACTACGTTGCCATCGGAGGCGGGTTCGCCGGTCGGCACCCGGCCGACCTGATCGAGTTCATCCGCCGTGTCCCGGACGGCGCCGTGCTCACCATCGAGGCATCCATGCGCGCGGTGGCGCCGATGAACGCGATCGGCATCGCCCTCGGCACGCACGTGCGGGTGGGCAACGAGGACAACCTGTGGCGGCACAAGGGCGAGCGGATGTCCTCCGTGGAGCAGGTCGAGCAGATGGTGAAGATCGCCCATGCGCTCGGGCGTGAGATCGCCACCGGGCAGGAGGCGAAGAAGATCTACAAGCTCGGCGAAGTGTACTCGGACGCCGACGAGACCCTGGCCCAGCTCGGCATGGTGCCCAACCGCCGCCCCGGTCGGCGCGGTTCCATGCTGCGCGACCTCAAGAGCTGACCCGACCCCACCTGCGGTGGCACGGGTTCCCGCCACCGCCCCCACACACAGCCACACACGAGTAGACGGAGCACGCCTTGGTACACGCCATTCGATTCCACGAAACCGGTGGCCCCGACGTCATGCGGTGGGAAGAGGTCACCGTCGGCGACCCGGGTCCGGGCGAGGTACGGATCCGGCACGTCGCCGTAGGACTCAACTTCGCCGACACCTATTTCCGCACGGGCCTGTACCCCGCTTCACTGCCTGCGGGGCTCGGCGTGGAGGCTTCGGGTGTGATCGAGGCCGTGGGCGAGGGCGTGTCGCATGTCGCCGAGGGCGACCGTGTGACCTACACCGGCAGTCCGCTGGGTGCCTACAGCACGGAGCGGGTCATGCCCGCGGATTCACTGATCAGGCTGCCGGACGGGATCGACTGCGAGACCGCCGCGGCGATGACCATGCGCGGACTCACCTCGGCGTACCTGCTGCGCCGGATGCACCCGCTGAATCCCGGCGATACCGTACTGCTCCACGCGGCGGCCGGCGGCGTCGGCCTGATCGTCTCCCAGTGGGCGAAGCTCCTCGGCATCACGGTGATCGGCACGGTCTCCAGCGAGGAGAAGGCCGAGGCCGCCCGCGCCCACGGCTGCGAACACATCATCTACTACCGGCGCGAGAACGTGGCCGAGCGGGTGCGTGAGCTGACCGACGGCAAGGGCGTCCCGGTCGTCTTCGACAGTATCGGCAAGGACACCGTCGCCGGGTCCATGGCCTCGCTGCAACGCCGAGGTCTGCTGGTGTGTTTCGGCACGGCGTCCGGAGTCCCGCCGCTCGACGCCATGCAACTGGCCATCCACGGTTCGCTGTTCGTGACCCGCCCCGCGCTGGCCGACTACATCGCCGATCCGGTGGAGCGGGACGCCCTGGCCGCTGAGCTGTTCGGGCACGTCGCGGCCGGACGCATCAAGATCGAGACCAACCAGCGCTACGCCCTTCAGGACGCGGTGCAGGCCCATCGTGACCTGGAAGCGGGCCGGACCACAGGATCTTCTGTCTTCGTCCTCTGAGCTCGCCATGCCCCGCACGTCACCCCCAGGAGTGAGCACATGCCCCAGACCGTCCGCCCGAAGGAAGGCGCGCCCGCCCTGGTGCGTCCGGGCGTCCTCCGTCCCTCGATCAAGGTTGAGCCGCTGACCTGCACCATCGGCGCCCAGCTGTCCGGTGTGAACCTCGGCGACGCAGCGCGCGACGGGGACCTGTTCTCCGAGATCAAGAAGCTGCTGCTCCAGTACAAGGTCCTGTTCCTGCGCGACCAGGACATCACGCGCGCCGAACACACCGCCTTCGCCGGGCGCTTCGGCCCGCTGGAGGACCATCCGGTGGTAGGCAGCGACCCCGACCACCCGGGGCTGGTCCGCATCTACAAGGATCTGGACAGCAAACCCGAGCACTACGAGAACGCGCTGCACTGCGACGCAACCTGGCGCACGTGCCCGCCCATGGGTGCAGTGCTGCGCTGCGTGGAAACACCGGACGTGGGTGGTGACACGGTCTGGGTCAACATGGCCGAGGCCTACCGCAGACTGCCGGAGCACATCAAGACGCAGATCGCGGGCCTGCGCGCGCGGCACAGCATCGAGGCGACCTTCGGTGCCGTGATGCCGATGGAGCGACGCCACGAGCTGAGGGCCCGCTTCCCGGACCCGGAGCACCCGGTGGTGCGTGCCCACCCGGAGACCGGCGAGGAGATTCTCTTCGTCAACGCCTTCACCACGCACTTCGTCAACTACCACACGCCCGAGAACGTGCGTTTCGGCCAGGACTACGCGCCCGGAGCGGGCAGTCTCCTGAACTACCTGGTCAGCCAAGCGGCCGTCCCCGAGTACCAGGTGCGCTGGCGCTGGCAGAAGAACAGCGTCGCTATCTGGGACAACCGCTCAACCCAGCACTACGCCGTCCAGGACTACTGGCCCGCCGTCCGCAGGATGGAGCGCGCGGGGATTGTCGGCGACCAACCTTTCTGAGCCCCGACCAGAGACGAAGAGGTGATGCCAATGGGACTGCACACTGCCGGCACAACGGTGCCGGGGACGTCTCCCGCCGCGCCGGTCGTATCCCGTAGCTATGCCTGGCTGGTGTTCGCCCTCGGTTTTGGGCTGCTGCTGTCCGACTACATGTCGCGACAGGTCCTCAACGCGGTCTTCCCTCTGTTGAAGGCGGAATGGCTGCTCTCCGACGCCGAGTTGGGCTCCCTCAGCGGCATCGTGGCCCTGATGGTCGGTGTGCTCACCTTCCCCCTGTCGCTTCTGGCGGACCGCTGGGGCCGGGTCAGGATCTTGGTCATCGCCGCGACGGCCTGGAGCCTGGCGACGCTGGGCTGCGCCATTTCCGCGAGCTACAGCCAGATGTTCCTGGGCCGGTTCATGGTGGGCGTCGGAGAGGCGGCCTATGGGAGCGTCGGCATCGCGGTGGTCCTCAGCGTGTTCCCCATCGGTCTGCGGGCCACGCTCTCCGGGGCCTTCATGGCGGGGGGATCGTTCGGATCCGTGCTGGGTGTGTCGGTCGGCGGTGTGATCGCCCAGGAGCACGGCTGGCGCTGGGCGTTCGGCGCGATGGGAATCCTCGGGCTGGTCCTGGCCGCGGTCTACGGCCTCGTGGTCACCGAGAAGCGGTTGGGCCCGGCGTCCATCCGTGACAGCGCCGTGTCCGGCGAACGTGCCCCCATCCGGACCCAGCTGCCGCGACTGTTCTCCTCGGTCTCCGTGGTCTGCGCCTACATCGGCAGCGGGCTGCAGATGTTCATCGCGATGGCCCTGCTCGCCTGGATACCCAGTTTCCTCAACCGGTACTACGCCATGCCTCCTGCGAAGGCCGGTCCGGCCGCCGGGGTCTTCGCACTGATCAGCGGCATCGGCATGATCCTCTGCGGGGTCGTCGCGGACCGCCTCAGCCGGAAGGCCGCAGCCCGGAAGTGGATCGTCGCGATCGTCTGCGCTCTCGGGTCGTTCGTGCTGCTGACGGCGGGATTCCAGGCGCCGGCCGGCCCGCTGCAGCTCGTGCTGATCGCGGCCGGGACCCTGGTGGCCGGCGGCACGGCCGGTCCGGCGGCTGCCATGGTGGCCAATCTGACCCCCGCCGCCATCACGGCGACGGCCTTCGCCACCCTTACGCTGGCCAACAGCCTGCTCGGGCTGGCTCCCGGGCCCGCGGTGACGGGCATGCTCGCGGACCACCTGGGCCTGCTCGGCGCACTGCGGGTGATCCCGCTCGTCGCGCTCGCGGGCGGCGTGGCCTTCATCATCGGCAAGTTCTCCTACGAAAAAGATCTGCGCCGACTGGGGCTGCTCCCCGACCTGGCGCTCAGGATCCCGGAGTTGCAGTCATGAGTCTCAGCGCACTGCCGATGCTCGTCATTGTCCCTGGGCTGCGCGATCACGTGCCGGACCACTGGCAGACGGTCCTCGCCGACAAGATCGCCGACGCCCGAACCGTTCCCCCGCTGGAGCAGGACAGACTGAGCCGCGATGCTCAGGTTGCCGCACTGAACGAGGTGCTGTCGGACGTTTCCGGTCCCGTCCTGCTGGTCGCTCACAGCGCGGGGGTGATGACCGCTGTGCACTGGGCGGCGCAGCGACACCGGCGCCCAGTCAAGGGGGCTCTGCTGGCGACGCCGCCCGACTTCGTCGCCCCGCTGCCGGACGGCTTTCCCACCCCGGAAGCCCTGCGCGAAAACGGCTGGACACCCACGCCGCGAACGCCCCTGCCCTTCCCCAGCATCGATCAGTCGTGTCGAAGCGGTGCGGTCAAGGCCGCAGCGACACAAAGGGGATCGCGAGCCCGAGCCGTCAGGGGATCGCGAGCCGGACCCGTTCCGTCACGACCGTCAGGTCCTCCTCGATCGCGGCAGCCGCCGCCGTGAGCGCGGGGAGCACTGCTTGCCGCAGATCGTCCAGGGTGCCCCGGCTGGCGTGGGTGGAGACGTTCACGGCGGCCACCACCCGGCCGGTGCGGTCGTGCACCGGCACCGCGATCGACCGCAGGCCCTCCTTCAACTCCTGGTCCACCAGGGCGTGACCGTCCCGCCGCGCCTGCGCCACTGCCTCGGCGAGATCGGCGGCATCGACCCGGGTGAACGGCGTCAGCGGCCGCACCGAGGCCCGGGCCAGCCGCTCGACCGCCTCCTGCTCGGGCAGACCGGCCAGCAGCACCCGGCCCACGGAGGTGGCGTACGCAGGGAAGCGCGTGCCGACCGTGATGTTGACGCTCATGATGCGCACGGTGTGCACCCGGGCGACGTACATGATGTCGTCGTCGGCCAGTACCGCGACGGACGCCGAGTCGTGCACCTGCTCCACCAGCCGGGCCGGATGGGGCTGCGTGATCTCCGCGAAGGTCAGCCGGGAGAGGCGGGCGTAGCCCAGTTCCAGCAACGTGGGCAGGAGTGTGAAGCGACGCCCCTCACCGGCCGCGGCCGCGTACCCCAGCTGCTGGAGGGAGAGCGGCGCCCGGCGAGCGGTGGCACGGGCCAGGCCGGTGGCCTCCGCGGCGCCGGCGAGGGTGAGCCCACCGGGTGCCGAACCCAGGGCGGTGAGCACGGCCAGACCCCGGGTCAGCGACTGCAGGAATTCCGGACCCAGCTCCGCCTTGGCGGCGCGTGAGGTGTCGGGGCCGCCGGGTGCGGGCGGCGTGGCCGCCGGTGCGGGGGAAGCCAGGGCCGCCTCCATCCGCGCCCCGTACTCTCGCAGCCGGGGCAGGGCGTGCTCAGCCAGCGACCGAGCGCTGTGCCTGCTGGTGTGACTGACCACGCTGAGCGCGCACACGGTGTTGCCGTCGGGTGCGTGGACGGGGACTGCGACGGAATGTGGTTCGCGATGGCGAAAGCGGCGTTCGCTGCGGGCACGCCGCAGTGGACGGCCGACTGGAGCAGGACTTCCTCGATCTCCGCGGGGGTGAGACCGTTGCGCCGCGCGGCCCGCACATGCAGGGCCAGCTCCTCGTGGTGGCCGTGGGCCACCAGCGCGGTGAGGGTGATGCAACTGCGGGTGCTGCGGCTCAGTCCGGGCCGGGTCCAGATCTCGTCCCATGCGTAACGCGTGATGAAGTCCTGGAAACCGGCGGTGAAGTCGGTGGTGCGGGTGATCGCCCGGTCCACGTGCTCGTCACCGAGCACGGCGCGGCGCGCGGCCGTACCGGCGCGGTGCCGGGAGGCGTCGTCGGCGGGCGGGGCGGCATCGGCCGCGAAGTGCCCCAGCAGGGCGGCCAGGACGGGCACCGGACGCTCGACGTTGGCGAGGTGCGCGGCGTGAGCCATCTCGGTCAGGGCGGCGCCGGGGATGCCGTCGGCCAGCTCCCGGGCGTGCGCGACGGGCGTCGCGGGGTCCTCGCGGCCCGCGACGATCAGGGTCGGCGCGGTGATACGGGGCAGCTCGGCGCGCAGGTCGAAGCCGGCGAGTGCTTCGCAGAGCCCGGCGTAGGCCCCGGGGTCGGCCGCGGACAGGTCGTCGACCATCGCCCTGGCGGCGGGGGAGGCCGCGAAGGGCGGGGTGAATCAGCGGGCGGGGGCGGTCTCGGCGACCGGGCCGGTGCTCTCGGCGCGTACCAGCGCCGCACGGTCGTACCAGTCGTCCGGCCGGCCGAAGCGGGCCGAGGAGCAGAGGATCGCGAGCGAGGTGACCCGCTCGGGGTGGTGCACGGCGAGCCAGGTGCCGACGGCGCCGCCGAGCGAGATGCCGGCGTAGCCGAACTCCTCGCCGGACGTCGCGGTTTCCAGGCGCACCTGCCGCGCGGAACGGACGCGCCCGCGGAACGCCCGGCGTCGGCCGGGGTTCCGCGGGCGCGTCCGATCGCGTCACTCGCGGGGCGGGGTGGGGCGAGGTGGCGCGAGAAGCTGGTCGCATCGGCGATGACACAAGCCGTGCTCGGTTTCACCTCCGAGGTCAAACGGTCCGACCCGGCCGCGCCGAGCGGCCCGGCCGTCGTGGTCGTCGCGCTGATCCACCGGCCCGTCAACGCGTGGACCGGGTGCCCGGACGGAACCTCCGTCCGGGCACCCGGTCCGTGGTGATCAGTGGCGCAGCTCGAGACGGTGCACGCCGCCGTCGACGGTGCCGACGTAGAGCGTGCGGGCGTCGGGGCTCGCCGCCAGTTTGGTGGTGTCGGTGTTCTGCAGGCCGGATGAGATGTTGTGCCAGCTCAGGCCGTGGTCGGTACTGCGAAGTACGCCGCGGCCGCCTTGCAGGAGGCCGCTGGCCCCGGACCTGGTGGTGGCCGCGTAGAGCGTGTCCTCGACCCGGAGCAGGTCGGAGACATGGATCGCCAGAGCGCCGGTGTCCGAGGTGCGGAAGGTCCGGCCGCCGTCGGTGCTGACGCGGACACTCTCACCGCCGATGACCAGGCGCCGCCCGTCGAGGTCGATCGCGGTCACCGGGCCGTCGGCGACCTTGGTGACGGTCACCCCGCCGTCGTCGGACCGGTAGAGACCGGCGTTGTTGCCGAGCCACAGACGCAGCGGATTCGCCGGGTCGCCCGCGAGGGTGTCGAAGGAGCGCTCGTGGTAAAGGTTCTTCCACGTCGCGCCGCCGTCACTGGTGGCGAACAGCCCGTGGCCCAGAAGGCTTCGGAAGCTGACCATGACCCGGTTCGGGTCGGCGGGGTGGACCAGGAGTGCCGTCGGAACCTCCGCCGAACTGCCCCTGGTCCTCCAGGTGACACCGCCGTCGCCGCTGCGCTCGACGGTGAATGAGCCGAACGCGGTGCGCCGCACCTTCCAGATCACCTTCGGATCCTTGGCCGACACGGCGAGTTGCGGGACGGTCACGCCTCTCATGCCCTCGCCGCCCGACTTGCCCCATTCCGGGTTCGCGACGGGAAGGGCGGTGCGGTAGACCGCGCTGTCGGTGGCGGCGAGCAGGTGGCCGTCACTGACGGCGAGATCGTTGACGGTCAGTCCCTGGACGCCGATCCGCCGATATCCGGTGCCGTCCGCCGCACCCCGGTAGAGGCCGTCCTGCTCGCTGGAGACGGTGACGGAACCGTCGGCCCAACGGTCGTAGTCCATCGGCAGCGCTGCGCGCGACGGCGCGGCGACCGTGGTCCACGTCCGACCGTGGTCGCGGCTGAGACGGCCGCTGCCGGACAGCGTGCTCAGGTACAGGTCGCCACCCGAGGCGGTCAGGCGGAGGCCGCCGTCCGCCATGGACAGCAGGGTGGTCCAGGTCTCCCCGTTGTCACGGGAACCGACAACTCCCCGACCCGGGACATACACCGCCACGACCGAGGAGTCGGCGGCCGGCCCGCCGACGGTCCCGCCGGACGGTTCGAAGAGCAGGCGTGCCTCGCCGGGGTTGCCCGAACCGATGCCGGAGCGGGCCCAGACACCGTGGTACGTCGTCATGTAGAGGGTGTCACCGGTGACCGCGGCTGCGGTGACGGCGCCGGTCACACCGGTCGGATACGTCGTCCAGTGGTCACCCGCGTCCGTGCTGACCAACAGTGCGTCCGAGGTGATCGCGACCAGGGTGCGGGTCCGTTCATCGGCGGCGAGCGCCACGATGCGGGTGTCCGGGACGTCGAGCGTGCGCCAGGTCCGCCCGTTGTCATCGGTGCGCAGGACGGCGCCCCGGCGGCTGCCGTCGTGAACGCTGTTCACGGCGTACCACCAGCGGTCGGGATTCTTCGCGTCCACCACGAGCGGACCCGTGCCGTCCGCGACGGGCAGTCGGCCCAACTGGCGCCAGGTGGCACCGTTGTCGGTGGTCAGCCAGGGGGCCGCCTTCTGGTACTGGGTGAGGACGGCCTGCTTCGGCCGACTCGGCGAGAGGGCGACCGAACCGGCCTCGCTGTTGGGGCCGACCGGCTCCCAGCGGTCCCCGCGGCTGTCGACCGGGGTGACCTCGAAGGCGCCGCCGCCGGTGAGCCGCTGCCCGGTGCCGGCGGTGCCGTGTACCGAGACCCGGTAGGCGCCGGCCACGCTGCCGGTCACCTCGGCCCGGTAGTAGCCGCTGGCGGGATCGAGTGTGGAAGTGACGTCGACGGCCTTACCGCGCGGCGGGGTGACGGTGACGACCGGCGGTACGGCCAGCCGGGTCGGCGGGGCGATGTGCACGGTCGCGTGACCGTCGCTCGGGTCGGGTGCGGCCTGGACGGCCAGATGCCGGACGGCGAGCAGGTAGGGCACGCTGATCGCCGGCCCCCGGTCGGGGGTCGCCGTGAGACGGCCGCTGATCTCGGTGTCGGTGGCAGGCCTGGCGACACGCAGCGAGACCGTGACGGTCGCGGTCCTCCCGGCCGGTACGGTGACGCGCCTCGGCCAGGCCCTGGCCGGACCGTCGGTCCGCAGCGAGGTGGTGACCGGCCGCGTGCCGGAGTTCCGCAGCGTCACCTTCGCGGTGCCGCCGACCTGACGCCCGGACAGGTCGGCGAGTCCGAAGGACACCGAGGCCGGTGAGGAGCTGACGATGGCCGAGGCGGCCGCCGCCACATCGAGCCGGCCCGCGCCCCGCGTCGTGGGCCCGGTGTCGCTCAGCGGCTTCGCGGTGCCGACCAACGCGGCCTTGATCTCGGCGGGCGTCCGGCCGGGGTGCAGCTGACGCAACAGGGCCGCCGCGCCGGCGACGTGCGGGGCCGCCATCGACGTACCCGACATGCGGTACTGGCCGGGCCCGTACAGCGACTTGGGCACGGTGGAGCGGATCTCCACGCCCGGCGCGACCAGATCGGGCTTCAAACCGAAGCTCTGCCCGGGACCGCGTGAGGAGAACGAGGCGATCCGGTCGGTGGTCTCGGCGCCGCGCAGCGTCACCGAGACCTTCCCGGCGGCGAGTCGGGCGCTCAACTCCGTGTACTGGGTCGAGTCGATGCCCATGACCACCAGGCGGTCCATGCGCAGCGAGTCGCCGGAGGCGTCGATCCGCGCGGGCGACGACGGCACCTCGGTCACTCCCGGCTCGGGGTTCACCTCCGGCGGCCGCACCCCGCCCGGCGCACCGGCGACGAACACCGGGCCGTCGTTGGAGGGCAGGCCGGCCAGCACGGCGATCGCACCACGCTTCTCCGCCTCTCGCGCCCACTCCACGGCGCCCGCCGTCAGGTACTGGGCGTCGGAGGCGACGAGCATCTGCGCCCGTACGATCTTTCCGCGTACGTCGCCGACCCGCTTCCAGTCCTCGGGGGTGCCCTCGCCGACATCGACGAGCGGCGCCGTGACCGGGCTCTTCGGCGGGTTCGCGGACAGGACACCGCGGTAGCTCTGGATCAACTCGGGCTTCTTGCCGGCCAGATAGGCACTGGGCAGCCGTAGATTGCTCGTCGACGCGCCGACCGAGAGCACACCGTCGGCCGTGCCGGGGCTGCTGACCGTACCCGCGCCCGGCCCGTCGTTGCCGGCCGCGGCCACCACGACGACACCGGCTCGCACGGCCGCGGTCGCGGCGCGGCCCAGCGGATCGGTGCCGTCGCCCGGGCCGCCGAGGCTCATGTTGATGACATCGGCGCGGTGCGGATTGGCCGGGTCGGAGGCCGCCTCGATTCCGGCGATGATGTCCGACGTGTATCCGGAGCCGTCGGCGTCCATCACCTTGTAGGCCAGCAGATTCGCGCCGGGCGCCACGCCGGTGACGCCGCCCTTCCCAGCCGCCTTGCCCGCGATGATGCCGGCGACGTGGGTGCCGTGGCCGTTGTCGTCCATCGGGTCCTCGTCATCATTGACGAAGTCGTGCCCGCCGACGACCTTGTGCCCCTTGCCGAGTCCGCCGCCCAGGTCGGGGTGGGTGTAATCCACACCGCTGTCCAGGACCGCGACGGTGGTTCCCTTGCCCGTGACGCGGCTTCCGGCCGGGTCCCTGCGCTGCCAGACGCCGGGAGCGCCGATCAGCGGCACGCTCACGTCCGTCTTCGTCAGCACCCGCGTGTCGGGGCGGACGGCGGCGACGCCCGGCAGCGAGGACAGCCGCCCCACCTCGGACGCGGGCACCGTCATTGCCACGGCATCGATGAGCAGACCCAGTTTGCGGGTCGCCGAAGGGTGCAGCCCGGCGCTCCTCGCCGAGCCGAGGAACGTCTCCTGCCGCGCGTCGAGGGCGCGGCGGGCGGCGCCGACGCCGGGGGCGGCCTCGGCGGTCAGCAGGGATCCACCGGGCGCGGCGGTGACCGCCGGCTTCCCGGACAGTTCGACGAGAACCCGTTGCGACGGGTCGGGTGTGGACGCGTCGGCGGCACCCGGTGTCGCCGCCAGCGTGCCGGCGAGAACAACGGCGGCGAGGGCGGCATGACGCGATCTTCGTGACTTCATTGCCATGCGTAAAGGTCCTAGTGGTGAAGGCACTTGCCGCACAACTGATCTCCGTGGCCCATTGCTGTCGCTGGCACAACTGGGCCACCATCCGTCCATGACTCCCGAGACACCGCAACTCACGGCGGCAGGAATCGATCCGTTCGACGAGAGCGTCTACCGCGCCGTTCTGACCCGGCGGACGGCGGCGCCTGCCGAACTCGCCGCGGATCTCGGCTGTTCGGCCGAGCGCGTCGCCAGGGCGCTGGACCGGCTCCGCGACCACGGGCTGGTCGGCCGGCTCGCCGGCTCCCGCCGCCGGTACGCCGCGATCGAGCCGGGCGCCGCCGTCGAGGCGCTGGTACGGACCAGAAGCAATGAGCTGGAGCGTGTCCGTTCGGCGGCCGACGAGCTGTCGCGGCTGTTCGCCGCCGCGCGAACCGGCGCGACCTGTGAGGACGAGGTGGAGATCACCACCGGCAGCGAGGCGCTCGGCCGCTGGTTCGTCCGCCTTCAACAGGAGGCCCACGAGGACGTGATGACCCTGGACCGGCCGCCGTACGCCCTGACGACCTCCAACCCGGTGGAGGCGACGGCGCTTGGCCGCGGCGTACGGTACCGCGCGGTCTACGCCCCCGAGGCCCTGGAATGGCCAGGCGTCCTCGACGACATCCGCGAACTGGTCCGGCACGGCGAACAAGCCCGCGTCATGCCCGGCCTGGGCATCAAACTCGCCATCGCCGACCGCAAGCTCGCCCTGATGCCGCTCTCCCTCGACCTCGACGACGTCCGCGCCGCGGTGATCCGCCCGTCCACCCTGCTCGATGCCCTCACCGGTTACTGGGAAATGTGCTGGAAGCAGGCCCTGCCGCTCAACGCCCCCGCCGAGGACCCCCTCGGTGAGGAGGACCGACTCGTCCTCACCCTCCTGGTCAGCGGCCTCAAGGACGAGGCGATAGCCCGTCAGCTCGGCTGGTCCGTCCGCACCATGCGCCGCCGCATCAGCCGCCTGCACGATCTCCTCGGCGCCGCCAACCGCTTCCAGGCCGGAGTGATCGCGGCCCGCCGCGGCTGGTTGTGAGACAGCACGACGGCAGCAGGTGGGACGGCAATGAGTGGATATGGTCCCGGCGCGCCGACCTCGGACAACCACGAATGCCGTGACGAGCACGTGTGCCTGTACGGGGGACATGTGGGCCGAGGCGCGACGCTCTCCACCCACGACGCCGTATCCGGCCTCCGCGCCGTGGGGTTCGACGACAGGGCGCGCGGTGCCTTCAACAGCACCAGTGACGACTGGTGCCTGTACGGAATGAGAATTTCGGCGGTGAATGGCGGCTCGTGGAGCCCGGTGAGGCCGGTCACCTCACCGGGGAGTCCGACCGGGCGGTGTCCTCGTCGGGGCCGGGGTCTGAAGGCGGCTGCTGACCGGTCTGCGGCCCTGGGTGTGAGATGTCCCGCTTCTGTGCCCGGGGCCGACAGGTGTCCGGTTCACGTCCAACGGTGGTGGCTCGGGCTCGTGTGATGCCGCCACGCCGCTCCTCACACCCTCCCGGGAGGTGCGTGTGCGCGCCGCGGACGTCCCCGTCCTGGCGTCGCCGCTCCACCTGTGCGGCGACTACCCGGAACACCGTTCGGCGGCCATGGGCGGTCGAGTCGGCAAGGGGATTCACGGGGTGCCGGACCGGGGGTTGTGGTCGGTCGTGCCGGTGTCGAGTGCCTGCCGGGCGAACCGCAGGGCGTACGGCAGTGCGGCCCGGGTGAGCGGGCCCGCGCCGACGGCGACGGCCGCGGCCAGGACCACGGGCTCCGCACACGCGACGGCGCGGAGCAGGGCGGCGGGAGGGGCGCACAGCCGGGCGGGCGGGCCGGGGAGTACGAGGGTCAGGGTCCGGTCGTCGGTACCGGCGCGCGGCCAGGTGAGTTCGATGCGCATGGGACGGCCTCCGCGGAAGTGGGGCTCGGCGCCTGCGGCCCGGAGGACGTCGCCATCGCGTACAGCAGGACAGCCCGGGCCCGGCGGGGGAACGCGGGGGCGGGCCGGCCGGCGTACGCGGGGGACCGCGGTCAGGCCGGAGGGGCGGTGAGGGGGGTGATGGTGGTGAGGGTCGGCTTTCTGGAATACGGATCGGGACTGGACCGGGCGCTCATGCCGTCACCTCCTCATGGCCGGGACACACGCACATGTCCGGAAACCGAAACGCCGGTCGGGCGTCTTTGCGGGCTCGTCCGGCGGAGAGAAACGGGCGGCGCGGCAGCCGCACCGCCGACTCCGCCATCCAGCGGATACGGGCATCTCCAAAGTTGCCGAAATTTTCGGATCTGGTCAAGGTTGTCGAAAAGGTGAGCTATGTCACGGCATCGCCGCATGTCTCGCCTGTCCTACGGAGGGAGATCGACCATGACTGACAGTTCCCATGCGCACGGCTCAGGGGACACGAAGGCGCGGCATCCCGTTCAGGAGACGCTGGCGCACCCCATGAAGATGGCGACGACGGCGGTGGAGAAGGTTCCCGGTGCCGACCGGGCCAAGGAGTTCGTCGACGGTGTGCTGGACTCCGTCGGGATCGTCTCGCCCCACGCACGGCGCGTCGCGGCGTACGCCGGTGCCGGGCTGCTCGGTGTGGTCGGTGTGGTCGAGTGGCCGGTCGCCGCGGCGGGCGCCGCCGCCGTATGGCTCACGCAGCAGCGTCCCAAGGACGCCGCGACGGTCCGGACAGCCGGCGAGACCCGTGCCGAGGGGGCGTCGACGAAACGCACCGCCAAGTCGGCCAAGGCGTCGACTGCGACCCGCAAGGCGAAGGCCCCCGCCGGTAAGGCGAAGGCCCCCGCCGGTAAGGCGAAGTCCCGTCCCGACAAGGCCAAGTCCCGTCCCGGCAAGGCCGGTTCGGTGACGGCGAAGACCCGTGCGTCCAAGTCTGCGAGCACCACGGGCACGGCCGGGGCACGCTCGTCCGGGCGGACCGCCAAGAGCGCCGCGGCCGAAACCTCACGCACCGGGGCGGGCGCGCGGAAGAAGACCTGACGCCGGCCCTCCGCCCGCTCCGACGCCGAACACCGCGACGACCGACCGGCGCGGCCACCGCCCGCTCGACGACCCCGCTCGACCGTTCCGACGACCGTCCGTTGCCCCCGGCCCGTACGGCAGGCCCGCGAAGGTGAGACATGCTGCTCCGCTTACTGACCGGGCTGCCCGCCGTGGTCGTTCAGAACGCCCTGGCGGCCCCCGTCGGGGCCACGCGCCGGATCGCCCCGCCGGCCACCGGCACGGCGCAGATGGCCGCCGAACTCGTGAGCACCGGTGCACGTGGCGTCGTGAGCGGCGCGGCGGCGGTGTCGGCGACCGCACTGCGGGTCGGCAGGGTCGCCCGCAATGCCATGACTCCTCGGACCGGTCACTGGCGTGCCGGGTCCCGCATGCACCTCGCGCTGCGGCAGCACCCGGAGGCGAGGAAGCCCGCCGTGGAGGAGGTCGGAGCCGTTTGCGAGAAGGTCGCCGTCGAACTGGCCGAACACCCCGATGTGCTGGTCGCCTACTGGGACAGCGGCCTGGAACGGCTGGTCGTGCAGACCACCGAGGGCGCGGTCGGTGAGCAGCTGGTGGATCAGGTGTCCGAAATCGCCGCCCGGCACGGGCTGATGCGCGTCGACGACCAGACACTGGAACACACGCACCCGGGTGCGGCCGGGGGTGTACGCGCCAATGCCATCGCCGTGGCCTGCGATGCGGCGGGCATCGCGACGGCCCTCGTGGCGAGGGCGGCCTTCTTGAGGACCGTCCCGGAGATCGTCGTGGCCGCGGCCGTCGTCATGCGGGAGGACTCCCGGGTACGGGCGGTCCTGAACCGCGCACTGGGTCCGGACCCGGCCGACCTGGTGCTCGCCGCCGCCCATGCGGCCGCCTGCGGGATCGGGCAGTCCCCGAGCCCGCTGCTGCTCGACGCGGGCTTGCGGATCGCCCAGCTGGCGGAATCCGTCGCCCAGCTCGCGGCGTTCGACGCGGTGCACGACACGCTGTGCGTCCCGGGCAGGCCCACAGTGGGCGGAGACGACACCGTGCGTCCGCCGCTGCGTTCGTGCCCCGGCGAGGACTACGCCGACGCCGCGATCAACGGAATGCTGGGCGGGGCCGCCACCGCGCTCCTGTTCACCCGCAACCTCGACGGGGCGGCGGAGACCGTCCTCGCGGGTTCGCCCAAGGCCGCGCGCTACGGCCCGGCGGCCTTCACCGCAGCACTCGGCAGCATCCTGGCACGCGAGGACGTGCTGGTCCGCAGCCCGGAGCGACTGCGTCGGCTGGAGCTCGTGGACACCGTCGTCCTGCATCCCGGAGCACTGCGCAGCATCCGGCGCACCGTGCTGGAGGTCCATCCCAGCAGGACCAGTTGGGACCACCGCCGGCTGTGGCGGGAGGCCACCGCGGCACTGAGCCCGCCCGGGGACAGGGCGGCGACGTCCCGGACCAGGAAGCCGGGAATCGGCCTGCGCCCGGTGCCCGACGGGGCGGCGTCGGACGCCGAACCGTCGGACACGGGCCTGATGATCGCGTCGGTGCGCGGCATCGATGTCGGCACGGTCCTGGTCGGCCGGGAGCTCGACCCGATGGCCGAGGCCGTGCTGGACGCGGCGCGCCGGGCCGGCCTGCACGTCGTCGTACCGGACGACCACTCGCTCGGCGAGTTCGGGACCCTGGCCGACCAGATCGTCCCCTCCGGGGTTCCGCTGACCGAGGTGGTGGCCGGTCTGCGCGACGGCGGGCGGACGGTCCTGACGGTGGCACGCGTGCCGGCCGACCGGAGGGCGACGGAAGGGGCGCCGACCGACGCGGCCCGCGACGTGCTCGAAGGGCTGCTCGGCAGCGACATCGCTGTGGCCGTCGCCGACGAGCGCGGCGCCGTCGTCTGGGGCGCGGACGTGCTGCCGCTGCGCGGCCTGGAGGGCGCGTGGCGGTTGCTGTCCGCCGTACCCGCGGCACGGGCGGCCGGTCGCCGGGCCAAGTTCCTCGCCGAGGCGGGTGCCACGCTCTCCGAACTTCTGGTGCTCACCCGGGGGGCCCGGACCCAGCCGGTCCCCTTCCCGCTCGAACTGCGGATCAGTCCGGTCAGCATCGCCACCGCCGCGGCCCTGGTGTCCGGCTGGTGCGGCGCGCTGGGGGCCGCTTCCGGTGCGCCCCCACACCCCGGGCGGCGGGTGCCGTGGCACGCGCTGCACCCGGAGGAGGTCATGGCCCGGCTGGCGAGGGCGCCGCGGGCCGCGCCCACCGCGTGGGCGGTGGTGCGGGGCCGGGCCGGCCACGCACTGAACGCCGCGGCCACTCACCCGGCCCTCGCGCCGGTCAGGGTCGGCACGCGTCTGGCGGGCGCGACCTGGGCCGAACTCGACGACCCGTTCACTCCCGTCCTGCTGATCGGCGCCACCGCGTCCGCGCTGCTGGGGTCCGCGGTGGACGCGTTCCTCGTCGTCGGAGCCGTCACGGGGAACGCACTGGTCGGCGGAGTACAGCGGCTGCGCGCCGAGAGGGCGCTGGCCGAACTCGCCACCGGGCAGCGGCCCACGGCCCGGCGCCTGTCCGACGTGTCGGCGGACGAGCCGTCCGTCGTCGAGGCCGGACGACTGGTACCCGGCGACGTGATCGAGCTGCGCACCAACGACGTCGTGCCGGCCGACGCACGTCTGCTGGAGGTCAGCGGCTTCGAGGTCGACGAGTCGTCGTTGACCGGCGAGTCATTGCCCGCGCACAAACAGGTGGCACCCGTGGCGGAGGCATCCGTCGCGGACCGCAGCTCCATGGCGTTCGAAGGCACCACGGTGGTGGCCGGGCGCGCCCGCGCCGTGGTGGTGGGTACCGGCGACCAGACCGAGGCCGGCCGCGCGGCGTCCCTCGCCGCCCGGGTACCCGCCTCGCCGGGGGTCCAGGCGCGGCTGCACCAGCTGACCCGCCGGGCGCTGCCCCTCACCCTCGCAGGCGGCGCCGCGGTGGCGGGTCTGTCCCTGCTGCGCGGCCGCCCGGTGCGCACCGCGCTCCAGGGCGGGCTGGCGGTCGCGGTGGCCGCCGTCCCCGAAGGCATGCCCCTGGTGGCGACGGTGGCGCAGATGGCCGCGGCGCGGCGGCTCAGCGGGCTGGGAGTCCTGGTCCGCACGCCGCGCAGCCTGGAGGCCCTGGGACGCGTGGACACCATGTGCTTCGACAAGACCGGGACCCTCACCGAGAACAGGTTGCGGGTCGTCCGTCTGGTCACCGCCACCGGCGCCGAGCACCCGCCGTCCGGCCCCGAGGCGGAACAGATCCTTCGCGTCGCCGCCCGGGCCTGCCCGCGCGTGGCCGAGCAGCCGGGCGTCCACGCCCACGCCACAGACGAGGCCGTCCTGGCGGCTGCCCCGCGCGAGACCGGGTGGACCGTCGTGCGGGCCCAGCCCTTCGAGGCGAGCCGGGGCTACGCGGCCGCCGTCGGAAGGGAAACGGACGGCAGGGACACCCTGGTCGTCAAGGGAGCTCCCGAGGTCATGCTGTCGTGCTGTCCCGACGCGGACCCGGCAACCGTCGACAGGGCGCGCGCCCTTGCCGCCCGGGGCCTGCGACTGCTGGCCGTCGCCCGGCGCCGCCTCGCGGCCGAGGAGGCGGCCGAGGTGCTGGACAAGCCGCTCGAACTGCTGGAGCTCGTCGGGTTCGTGGCGCTCGCCGACCGTCCTCGTGCCAGTTCGGCCCCGCTCGTGGCCGGTCTCGGCGACGTTGGCGTACGCCCCGTCATGCTCACCGGCGACCACCCGGAGACCGCCCGTTCCGTGGCGGTGGCCCTGGGCTGGCCGTCGGACGTGACGGTCGTCACCGGCGACGAACTGGCCACGCTCGACCGGGCGGGGCGAGCGCGTCTGCTCCGGGACTGTGGTGTCGTGGCCCGCGTCGCACCCGAGCAGAAGCTGCTGGTGGTCGAGGCTCTCCGGGAGTCGGGACGCGTCGTGGGGATGGTCGGAGACGGCGCCAACGACGCCGCCGCCATCCGCGCCGCCGACGTCGGGGTCGGCATCGCGGCGCGTGGGTCGGCCGCCGCGCGCAACGCCGCCGACCTCGTGATCACCAACGACGAGCTGTCGGTTCTCATCGATGCCATCGGTGAGGGCCGTGCGCTGTGGCGCAGCGTGGCCGACGCGATCAGCATCCTGCTCGGCGGGAACGCCGGCGAGGTCGGCTTCTCCGTGCTGGGCACCCTGCTGTCCGGTACGTCGCCGCTGTCGACGCGTCAGCTGCTGCTGGTCAACCTGCTCACCGACATGTTCCCGGCGATGGCGGTCGCGGTCACCCCCCACGATCCGGAACCCGCCGGTGAGTCCGTCGCAGTCCTCGACGCCCCCGTGGGCCTCGCCGTCCTCGGTCCGCCACTGACCCGCCAGATCCTTCATCGCGGCCTGATCACCGGAGTCGGTGCGACCGTCGCATGGCTGTTCGGCGCACTCACCCCGGGCTCGGTCCGGCGCACCAGCACGATGGCCCTGTGCGGTGTGGTCGGCGCCCAGCTCACCCAGACCGTCGTCGGACGCCGCCACAGCCCGCTGGTGCTGGTCACCGTCGTCGGCACGGCCGCCGTGCTCATCACCCTCGTCCAGACGCCGGGTGTCAGCCACTTCTTCGGGTGTACGCCTCTGGGACCGCTGGCGTGGACCGGCGTGGCCGTCGCCGTCGGCGCGGCCGCCTGCGGGCCCCGCGTACTGCCGCACGCCGACCGGCTGCTGTCCGACCTCGCTTCGCGGGTGCGTCCCGTGGTGCGGTTCGTCCGCTGAGGGCTGTCCGCGTACCGCGGTCGCCCGGCCGGCGCCGGAGACACCGCAGCCAAAGGCGGTGGAGTCCGTCGACGGTCAGGTGATTCGACTGTCGCTGATCTCGTGACCGTTCGGCCGGGCCGTCGCAAACGGCTGGGGGAGAGGGTGACTGCCGTGACGATGGTGAATGGCACCCGGTAGGGTTGTGATCTTCGGTTGGCGGAAGCCACCCGGAGTCCCCCTGAGGCTGTGCCGACGACGATGAACCTCGACGACACTCCCGCACGGCTCCGGCTCGACCGCGCTCTGGAAGGCCTGGACGTCACCTTTCGTGGAATGACCGCCCGGAGCGACGAGACCCAGTGTGACTGCCACTGGGGCAGTGACGAAGAGCTTGCGCGACTGAAGGTCCCGGACGTGGTGCTCGACCCGGACCTTCTGCGTCGCACCTGGGATGCCCCCGACTGGAACGACCATGGCGCGGTGCTGCGACGTATCCTGCCTCAATTCGCCGGGGCGCTGGTCCGTGGCCTCGTGGAGCCCATGTTCGGCATGTACGAGGTCGGACGTTCGTTCGCTCGTGGCCACTGGCGGCAGTGGCCCGCGCACCAGGACGCGGCGGTCTGGGAGTTCCTGCATGCCTGGTGGGCTCGCACCCTCGCTGAATCGGATCCCGTCGTTCCCGTGCATGAGGTCCTCGCGCTATGCGCCGAGGCATCGGGCACGCTCAGCCCCTGGCTCACCACCTGGGAGGCACTCGAACACCGCGTTGCCGACCGGCATCTGGCCGAGGCGGCTGCCCACTGGGAGTACGAACTGCTGGGTGATCAACTTCCATGGGAGGCGTGGGAGAACGCAGATGCCCTGCGCGCCGGGCTCGCTGCCTGGCTGGTCCGTCACGCCCCTGCGCGGCTCCAAGGCCAGGATGTTTCCGAGGAACTGCTTCACCGGATACGGCTCATCGGGCTCACCGGCCCCGCCCGTTGGGAGGACCCGCACTGGCCCGGCCACCGCTACTGAGCCGGCTTCGCCGCGCGGCCTTCGTTGCTTCGGCTGATCGGACGGGCCGACCACCACGACGTGGAATCCGGAGAGCTTCAGCCCGCCGCTGATTGACATCGCAAGTGTGTCAATCGGTCGGATTTCGGTGTTGGTGCCGGACCCTGCCTCCCAGGCAGGCTGGGAGCCGTGTTCGACGGAATGCTCGAATTGATGTCGCTTCGAGCAACCGACATGTCCGTGTGGTGGAGGAAGACCGTGGATGTCCGCACAACGAAAGACGGTTTGGTCAGGGGCCGTCGGCCGGCCCCCGATATCGTGGCATTCCTCGGTATTCCCTATGCAGCCGCGCCTTTTGGGGCCAACCGCTTCAGAGAGCCGCGTCCGGTTCGGGCGTGGGAGGGTGTCCGTGAGTGCCAGGACTTCGGACCGGTGGCCCCGCAGTCCGCGCGGCTCCCGGAAGCGCCGTTCTGGTCGCCCGGCGAGGAGGACATCCTCACACTCAACGTCTGGGCTCCGGCATCCCACAACGGACCGTTGCCGGTTCTTGTCTGGATCCACGGTGGTGCCTACACCTTCGGCTCTTCCGCACAGCCCGACTTCGACGGCACCGCCCTGGCCGGTGCCGGGCTGGTGGTGGTGACCTTCAACTACCGACTTGGTTTTGAAGGCTTCGGTCATATCCCGCCCGGTGCCGAGCCGCCGTACCCGGAGAACCGGGGCCTGCTCGACCAGATCGCCGCGTTGCAGTGGGTGCGCGAGAACATCGCCGCCTTCGGTGGCGACCCGGCGAACGTCACGGTGGCGGGGCAGTCCTCCGGGGCGGCTTCGGCCGCCTGCCTGATGGTGATGGACCGGGCACGCGGGTTGTTCCGCCGCGTCATCGCACACAGCGCCGTCGGCCCTTGCTGCTCACCGGAACTCGCAGCTGAGACCACCCGCAGGGTTGCTGCGGCAGCCGGTGTCCCCGCCGCCTCCACGTGCCTGAGGTCCGCGACCCCGCACGCATTGGTCGTGGCTTCCGATCGTGTGGTCGAAAGCTACCGGCAGGATCCGGGTTCCGGGCCCCGCCACTACAACCCCGTCATCTACGGTCCGATCGTCGACGGAGACATCCTGCCCAGCGACCCCCTGTCCGCGATGGCAGCCGGGGCCTCGGAGACGGGGGCGGACCTTCTGGTGTCCCACACCCGTCAGGAGTACTGGTTGATGGACGCCGTCGGCAGTAGTGCGAAGGTCACCACCGACGAACAACTGACCGCCTTCGCCCGGGACTTCCGCCTCCCCGATGACCTGGTACAGGGCTACCGGGACCTGATGCCCGATGCCCCGGTCCTCGACATCCATCTTGCGATCCTCGGCGACCTGCTGTTCAGCGAATACACCAATCGGCTGGCAGAGCGGCACGCTCAAGCCGGTGGCCGAGCGTTCACATCCTGCTTCGCCCGCCACCGCAAGGGCCCCGAGGGAGAGGTACGCGCCTGGCACTGCGCCGACATCCCCTTTGCCTTCGGCAACCTCACCCTCAAAAGCGTCGAATTCCTCATCGGAGGTCCACCCGATGCCGCGGACCATGAGCTGTCCCAGCGCATGATGGGCGCGTGGGTCGGCTTCGCGACCACTGGTGAACCCGGATGGGCCCCCCTCAACGGTCCGACGACAACTCCCCATGTCTGGGACACCGCAGACAGCCCGGCCGCAGCACACAACACCGCGGCCCGTGCCCTGTGGCGCGACGTGGATTTCTCACCCCTCGGACCCTGAACCGAAAGTCGGGTTCGCAGGAGCCGAGGGAGGCAGCACAGCCACATGTCCCCGCCCGGAACGGCCGCTCCGGATCGGGATGCTGGACCGGGTGGCCCTGCCCCGGGTGGCCCTGCCCCGGGTCGCGTCGCCCCCGGCCGAGTGCGCATGAGCCCGACAGTCCCTGGCCTCGGCCGCCGAAGCGGTGGCCTCGGCAGAGGCTCCGAGCTGCCGGGTACATCGGGTTTCGCCGGGTCGTCGCCATGCCGCGCCCGAAGCCGTTGTCAGTGGGCGGGGATAGGTTCGTTCATGTTCCGCCGCGACGGCGCGAACATCCCCTTTGACATGCATGGGAGAGATGCGTTGACGGTCTGGGAGAGGGCGAGCACGGTGCGAGTGGTATCGCCCGCGCGGCCGCGGAAACTTGCCAAGGTACCGTTCGTGGAGCTGGCCGACGGGCGGCTGCAGGGCGTGGTGTCCAGCGGGTCCGACATAGGACGTGTGTACGTGTCCTCGATCGCGGCCGGAACATACGCGTTCGCGTGCAGCACCAACAACAACCGCCCCTGCGGCGGCGCGCGCGGCACCTTCTGCAACCACATCCGCGCGCTCGTCGGCGAGGCCGTCCTCCAGTACGGCGCCGGGCGCGTCGCCCGGTATCTGAAGGCCGAGACCCCCGACGGGGAGCTCGACGGCCCCGGGCTCGTCTCGATGATGACCGCCACGCGCCCCGCGCAGGGCGACACTTCGGCCGCCGCCCCGGTCTTCAGCCGGTTCCTGCGGCACCTGGCCTACCTCGAACTGGAGCCCGTCACAACACCGTTGCCCGAGATGCACTGGTTCCCGCCGACGAGGGCGGTGGCCTGATGCGTACGGACCTGCTCTTCGACCCCGTCGACGGGCTCGACGAGGCACTCGCGGCCGTGGACGCCTTCGACGGCGTACTCGTCGACGGGCTCCTCCGCCCGCAGCCCACGCAGGTCGCGGGCCTGACCGCGATCGCGGACGCCCTCTCGGGCACTCCGCTGGCCTCGAAGGTCGCCGAGGCGGCCGAGAAGGCCGCGGCCGGTGCCGCCGCCGAGGACCACTTCGTCGTGCTCGCCGCCGCCCGCACCGCCCTCATGGGCTCCGTCCACGACGCGCTGACGGCCCGCGTCGGGGACGTCACCGGGCGGCCGCGCGCCGAGGAGACCGCTCCCGCCGCCGACGGAACGGAGCACGGCGCGAACGTGCTCGCCGCCGCCCGCGCCTGGCTGTGCGACCTCGCCCGTGCCGGCTGGCACGGCATCGACCACGAACTGATCGCCGGTGCCGCGCCCGTGGTCTCCGCGATGCTGTCCGACCCGCTGCTGAGGCGGCAGGCGACACTGTTCGACGGCTTCGCCGCCGAACTCGCCGCCTCCTGCCCGGGGGCCGCCCTGGAGCGCGTTCCGGAGCGCCGCTGGGCCGACCTGTGGTCGCGCGCGCTGCTTCTGACCCTGGCGGGCGCCGCCCGCACACCGGCCACGTCCCCCGCGACCGGCCGCCTGCTGCCGCTCGGCGTCGACATGCAGGAACACGCGACCGCCGTGCAGGCCCAGGTCCACGCGGTGTTCGAGCCCGCCGACGGCACGGCACCGCGCCTGGTGCGGGCCTCGGTGTCCGCGCCCAAGCCCGACACCGTCGTCGGTGCCGGACTGTGGCAGCTGCTCCGCCCGCGCATGTCGCTTCTCGCCGCCGTGGGCGAGGGCCGCTCCATGGAGCTCGACGCCATGCCCCTCACCCCCGAGGGAGACCTCGTCTGGGACGACGAGCGGGCCCGCGCGGGCGAGGCCGCCGACCCGTTCGCGACGGCGCGGGTGATCCTCTCCACCGCGACCGATCCCGTCACCGCCCCGCTGGACCGCCACCCGGCCCGGATCGCCGTACCCGTCCTGCTGGAGGGGTACGCGGCCGAGCGGGAGGACGACGGGCCGCCGACGTTCAAACTCGCCGGGCACCGGCTGGCCGTCGACACCGACCGCGCGCCGGCCGCGGGCCCGCTCACCCCGGAGGCCGTCGCCGCGTCCGGCGCATGCGTGGGACTGCTGCGCTGGGACGCCGGGGAGTTCGTCCTCCAGCCGGTGGCCGTCGAGACGACCGTGCGGAAGAAGTCCGTCGCCGTCCACGCGGGCGCGTGGGCCGGTGGCACCGCCGACAAGGCCGGAGCACGGGCCGAGAAGGCGGCCACCGACTCCGTCGCCGTCCTGCGTGAGCGCGCCGGAAGGCTGCTGCGGAAATGACCGATCACACCCCTGGGAGCGGTCCCGGTTCCGCTGCCCCGCCGCCCGCCGAGCCGGCCCCCGACGACAACCGCCGCCAGGTCCTGTACTGGCGGCTCCTGGCCCGGCTCTTCGACCACGAGGAGCAGAGCGCGCTGGAAGCGGCGAGCCTCGCCGTGGTGGAGGACATCGGCCTGCCGTCCGCACTGCTGGACCCGGGCACGGCCGTCGACTCCGTCGTCCAGCGCCACCCGGAGCTGGCCGATGAATTCGACGACCTGATGACCCCGGAGCCCGAAGCGGACGGCGTGCGCGACCGTGCCGCCGAGGTGCGGCGCGCCGCGCTCGCGTCGAAGCTGCTGCTCAACGTCTTCGCCACCGGTTCCGGCACGGTCACCGCCGGCCAACTGGCCCGCTGGCAGTCCGACGCGAGCCGGCTCGAACGCGCGCTGGGCACCCCACCCGGCGAACGACCGGCCGGAGCGGGCATCGGCAACAACGGCCTGGGGCCCGAACTCGGGGCCATCGAGGCCGATCTGGTGCACCGAATGCACCTGCGCGAGGTACTGGCCGACCCGGTACTGGCCGCCCGGCTCACCCCGAGCATGTCCCTGATCGAGCAGTTGCTGCGCGACAAGGGCAACCTCTCCGGTGTCGCGCTGGCCAACGCCAAGTCCCTCATCCGGCGTTACGTGGACCAGGTCGCCGAGGTGCTGCGCACGCAGGTGGAGAAGGCCACAGTCGGTGAACTGGACCGTTCGGTCCCGCCCAAGCGCGTCTTCCGCAACCTCGACCTCGACCGCACCATCTGGAAGAACCTCACCAACTGGAGCCCGCAGGAGGAGCAGCTCTACGTCGACCGCCTCTACTACCGGCACACCGTCCGCCGGACCACGCCGCAGCGGCTGATCGTCGTCGTCGACCAGTCGGGCTCCATGGTCGACTCCATGGTCAACTGCACCATCCTGGCCTCGATCTTCGCCGGGCTGCCGAAGGTGGACGTCCACCTCATCGCGTACGACACCCGCGCGATCGACCTCACCCCCTGGGTGCACGATCCGTTCGACGTACTGCTGCGCACCAATCTCGGCGGCGGCAACGACGGACCGGTGGCCATGGCCATGGCCCGGCCGAAGATCGCCGAACCGAAGAACACCGTCATGGTGTGGATCTCGGACTTCTACGAGTTCGGCCGTTCCCAGCCGCTGTTCGAGGGCATCGAGGCGGTCCACCGGTCCGGGGTGAGATTCATCCCCGTCGGCTCGGTGACCAGCTCCGGACGACAGGAGGTCAACCCTTGGTTCCGCGAGCGGTTCAAGGCGCTCGGCACCCCGGTGGTCTCCGGCCACATCAACAAGCTCGTGCACGAACTCAAGACGTTCCTCACCTGAGACGACCCACGGCCCGGCCATCCGCCGTCCCTGCCGAAGGGGCGGCCGTCCGTCGGCCCCCGCATCGCCACCCGTGACCTGCCCAGAAAGGCCCTTCCCGTGTCCGACCTGCTGCGCGCCCCCGC
The DNA here is from genome assembly GCF_044754145.1 of Streptomyces sp. NPDC093149. Taxonomy (NCBI): domain Bacteria; kingdom Bacillati; phylum Actinomycetota; class Actinomycetes; order Kitasatosporales; family Streptomycetaceae; genus Streptomyces; species Streptomyces sp. NPDC093149. The sequence goes on along the minus strand of NZ_JBIVON010000008.1, from coordinate 148,068 downwards.
CGAGATCAAGTACGCCGAGGAACTCGACTGGCTGGAGTCGATCGACGACAGCCCCAAGCCGTTCTCCTGGCGCCTGTCCCCGAAGATGATCCGCCTGTTCATCCTCGGTTCCGAGCGCGCCGACGGCCTCGATCGCGAGGTGTCGCAGAAGTGGTTCGGCGACCGGAGCTTCGTCGAGCGGTCCATCGTCACCCTCGCCTCCGACCGGGGCCTGCTGCTGATCGGCGACCCCGGCACGGGCAAGAGCTGGCTGGCCGAGCTCCTCTCGGCCGCGATCTGCCGTAACTCCACCCTGGTGGTCCAGGGCACGGCCGGCACCACCGAGGACCACATCAAGTACTCCTGGAACGTGTCCATGGTCATCGCCAAGGGGCAGTCGCGCGAGTCCATGATCGCCTCGCCGATCATGACCGCGATGGAGGCCGGCGTCATCGGCCGTTTCGAGGAACTGACCCGCTCCACCAGCGACGTGCAGGACGCGCTGATCTCGATCCTCTCCGAGAAGTACATCTCCGTCCCCGAGCTGCAGAGCGACGGCGATGGCGACAACATCGTCTTCGCCAAGCCCGGATTCTCGATCATCGCCACCGCCAACAGCCGTGACCGGGGCGTCAACGACCTCTCCTCCGCACTCAAGCGCCGCTTCAACTTCGTCCGCATCCCGATGGTGACGAACAAGAAGAGCGAGGCCGAGATCGTCCGCTTCCGCACCGAGGAACTGCTGCGCCGCCACGAGATCGAGCTGGAGGTGCCGCCCACCCTCCTCGACGTACTCCTGCAGAGTTTCGCCGATCTGCGCGCCTCGTCCGCCGCGGCCGGCAGCGACGACGAGAAGCTGGAGTCCGCGCTGTCCACCGCCGAACAGATCGGTGTGCTGGAGGACGCCGTCCTGCACAGCAACTTCTTCGGCGAGAGCACCCTGACCGCCCGCAATCTCGCCGCCTCACTGGTCGGTTCCCTCGCCCGGCGCGAGCCCGAGGACCTGGCCATTCTCAACAAGTACCTGCACGGCGTCGTCGAGCCGCGCGGCAAGGAGGAGGGCGGCTCCTGGCCCGAGTTCCTGGAGGGCGGCCGCGAAGCGATCGCGAAGCTGTCATGAGCAAGGCCCCCGAGAACCGCGCGGCCGCCGCGACCACCTTCGCCTCCCTGCGCGGTCAACTGCACGAGGCAGCAGACCGGTTCGCCGACGGCCCCGAAGCCCTGGAAGGCATCCTGCTGGGCATGGTCGACGACGTCGACCGCGCGGTGGGTGAACCGCTGGAGATCTTCCCCGTCTGCCACCACTCACCCGCCTCGGCGCTCGCCATGGCCCGCCGACTGCGCGAGAAGCAGCCGAAAGTCGTCTATCTGGAGCTGTGCGAGGACATGGCGCCGCTCCTCACCGAGCTGCGCAACTGCCGGCTGCCGGTGGCGGTGCAGGCGTTCGCGAGCGAGATCGACGGCTTCCCCGCCGAGTGGGCCCCCCTGTCGGTCGTCGCACCGATCACGGAGGCATCCGCCGAGTACCAGGCCATCGCCTACGCACTGGACACGCCGGGCGTCGAACTCGTCCTCGTGGACCGCTCCTCCGACCACGTCTTCCAGTGGGACACCCGGCACGAGCAGGCCGGGGAGCCGACCGGCGACGACACGACGGGCCCCGGCACCGAGGCCGCCGAGGCCGCGCTGCACGGCGAGGCCGTCGGCGTCGAGATCGGCGACCTGCGGCCGCGCTTCGCCGAACTGGAGGAACATCTGCTGCGCCACGGGAAGGTGCGGCACTGGTCGGAATGGTGGCACCAGTACGTCGAAATACCGCTCGGCGACAGCGACCACGACACCTACCGCCAGGTCATGTTCCTCATCGGAAGCCTGTTCCGGCGGCTCGCCCCCGGCGACGGGGAGCGTGTGCGCGTGGACGAGGACCGCGAGCGGTACATGTGGACCCGGATGCGCGAGCACCTGACCACGACCGGCACCGACCCGGCGGACTGCCTGTACGTCTGCGGTGCCTTCCACGCGGCCAGCCGCGTCGAGGAGTTCGGCGTGCACGGCGCCGACGGCTTCACGATCTCCCCGCGCACCGCCACGCGATGGCAGTACGGCCTGATCCCGTCCAGCCACGCTGCGATCGAGGCGCAGTTCGGCCTTGCCTCCGGCTCGGTGTCGATCGCCGCGACGCAGTGGGCGAAGAACCTCAAGCGCACCCGGGTGAAGCCGTACCGCCTGCAGGGGCAGGCCGGTACGAAGAAGGAACGCCCCACGAAGGCCGCGGCGCCCTCCGCCGCCGTCGCACCCGCCGCGGCGGAGGACCAGCTCTCCGGCTTCCTGAGCCGGCCACCGGTCCTCGACACCCTGGACGAGGCCGAACTGCTCGGCTGGTCCGTGGACATCACCCGAGCCGCGCGCCGCAACGGCTACCTCGCCTCGACCGCCGACGCCATCGCCGTGTTCGAGACGTCGATCCTGCTCGCCGGCATGAGGGACCGGGCCAAGCCGACGCCGTACGACTTCCAGGACGCGGCGATCACCTGCATCGAGAAGGACACCGTCCCCGGACGGCGGGACGTACGCCGCCTCGTCGAGATCATGATGGGCGGCGACCGCATCGGCCAGGTCGGCTACGACGCCCTGCCGCCCCTCGCCCGCGACGTGCACGACCGGCTGGCACCACTGGAGTTGAACCTCCAGCAGCGCGGCGTGCGCCGGGCCCTGCTGGACATGGCGTCCCACCCGGAGCTCCGGGCCTGCTCGGACGTGCTCTGGATGCTGCGCAGGCTGATGCCCGCCGGCGCCGCACGGCCCATCATGGGGGAGCGGCGACTGGGGGAGCGGTCGATCCAGGAGTCGTGGGACCTGTCGATCGGCACCCACCAGCGGGCGCTCATCGAAATCGGCTACGAGGGCGTGAGTCTTGAGCAGGTGCTGGAGCAGAGGCTCCGACGCACCGCGTACGGGCCGCAGGCGACGACGGCGGACGTGCTGGCCGCGGTCGAGGACGCGACGCTTTATCTGCCCGGCCGACGCCTCGCCGACGAACTGGGCACACGCGCACTCGAAGTCCTCGCGGCCGAGCGCACCGTCGACGGGGCACCCGAGGTGCTGCGCCGGGTACGCGGACTGCTGGCGTACTACCGCACCAACGAACCCGTCCTGCCTCCGTGGATCGAGTCCTTCGTCAAGGCCGGGTACGCGCACTACTGCACCCTGCTGCCGATGGCATTCACCGACGAGGACGCCACCGTCCGTCAGGTGGCGGCGATGCTGGGCTTCCTGTTCGGCATGGAGAGCCTCGCGCTCTCACTGGGATGCGACCGGACCCAGCTGGAACTGGCCGTCGCCCAGTCGCATCCGCAGGACCCGGCGAAGACGGCCCTGCTGTGGGCGGCGCAGGTACAGCTCGGCACCCTCTCCCGGGAGCAGTTGCGGACCCGCTGCGACGAACTGCTGGCCAACCCGCTGGTGGTGCCCTCCTACCCGCACTACCTCAGCGGCTTCGTGCACGCGCTGGAGCCGGTGCCGGGTCTGGCGGACATGGTGGTGGAGGCGGTGTCGAACGCGTTCGGCCGACTTCCGGACGCCGTGCTGCTGCCATGGCTGCCGGTCCTGATCACCACGCTCCGGTCGAACGCCTCGGAGCTCGCTCCACTGCTGATCCGCGAGGCCGGGCGGATCTTCCCGGCACGGCTCGCGGCGTTGGACGCCTGGCTGCCGCCGTGGCGGCAGCGACCGGCAAAGGCCCCGGCCGTCCGCGCCACCGATGGCGTGTCGTTGCTCCCTGCCCACCCTGCGACCTGCGACGCACTGGCGGACCTGCTGGGCTGCGCGGACGGCTGGGCGCCGGCCGATACGCGAGCCCGGGGCGTGTCGTTGCTCCCTGCCCATCCTGCGACCTGTGACGCACTGGCGGACCTGCTGGGGTGCGACGTTCCGTGGGCTCCGCCCGCCCAGGTGCCCGGCACTGTGGCCCTGATGGCCCGCCACCCCGCCCCAGCACACGCACTGGCGGCCCTGCTCACGGGACCGTGACACCGGCCTCGGCCGCCGGTACATCGCGTCCCGGCGGCCATGCCCGAGGTCGGCGGCAACGGGCGCGGGGCCGTCGATGCGCTGCTCGCGCACGTCCCCGAACACATTCGGCCCCCGGGAGGGCCCGGTCATCGCCCGTTCAAGGGGGGAACGGCCCCCTCCTGGCCGGATGCCTCCGTGCGTCGGGCCTTTGCCGGGGGCATGGTGTGCAGCAGTTCCAGTCGGCGCTGGGTGGCTTCGACCGCTCCGGGGCGCCGGCCAGGTACCCGGCGGCGCAATGAGACCAGGGGCGGGCCGAGTTCGCGGGCCTGCTGCAGGTCGCGAAGTTCCTGCCATTGGTGGTGGGCGCGGTCCACGGCGGCTTCTACGGCGGGGTCGTCCGGAGGCTGTTGCCGGGCGAGACGGGAGTTGGCGGCGGCCATCCACAGTGCGCAGCTGCGTGCCGGATCGTCGGCCAGACGGGCGAGGTCGGCGCGGACCTCGGTCCAGTGGGTGGTCTGCACGGAACCTGCGCCGTAGGTGCGCAGGGCCCACCCCTCCCATATGGCTGCGAGCGATGCGGCCTCGCCGTGCCGCCCGGCGTGGGCGGCGGCAAAGATCGCAGGCAACGGGTCCTCTTCGGTCGTCCCCGTGTTCTCCGATACCGGAGCAGGCACAGTCGGAACAGGTGAAGGCTCCTGGCGTGGCCGGTTCGGAACCGGCACGGCGGGTGCCGCAGGGGTGGGGACGGTTGTGCGGTCGACGGCCAGGAACAGTGCGTCGTCGGGGCCGGACTGGGCGGCGGCCTGTTCGTGGAGCTGGGCGAGTGGTGGGTTCATGCCGCTGCGCCAGATGGCGGCGAGGGCCTTCAGATAGACCGGTTCTGCGATCTGGCGGCGGGGTGGCGGCGGGGCGATCCGGCCGTATACGCGGATCCCGTGCCCGAGAGCGAGGCCCTCCGTACGGAGCTGCTGCCAGGCGTCCGGGGTGGCGACCAGGTCGATGACGACGGTGGTGGTGCCCGGCCGGCGCGGTTTGAGCTCGCCGACCAGCCAGTGCCAGGGCAATGCGGTGTAGCGCAGGGTCGTCGGCGTGGTCCGGGCGAGCGCGAGGTGGATCAGGCGCTGCTTGTGGTCGAGGTGGAGTTGTCCGGTCAGGTAGAGGGAGAGCGGACCGGGTGCGGCGGCCGCGGCGCGGATGCGGGTGAGGACGGTCTGAGGGTCGGCCGGGTCGGTGAGTTCAACGATGGTGGCTGCCGTCGTGCCGGTCAGGATGCCGGGCGGGACAGCCGCGAGCGTGGGCAGGACGCTGGTTGCGTCGATGAGACAGCCTCTGCCGGCCGGGGCCGCCGCGATCACCAGCGCCGTCCCGGATGCCGTGTCCCTGTTGATCATCACAACTGCACCGTAGCGGCTGCCCGGCCTGTGCATGTAACCAGTCGTTCAGGTACCACCGGGAGCCGGGCCGGGCCGTGGCGACTCCGTCACCCATTGATCGGGCGGCTGACGGATCTGTGACGCACACAAGGACCCGCTTCTCGACGAGTGCTCGCCGGACGGAATCGAGAGGGGCGATGGGCGATGACCGCGGCCGACCTCCTTTCCGGTGCCTGCCTCGGCTGCTCCCGTCGCGTCCGCTTCATGGACCGCGACCGTCCCCGTTCTGTGGCAGGTGCGCCGTGTCACGTCGCTGTTGACACCTGGAGCGGGTCACGATCGGGCTGTATGCCACCATGAACTGACGCTCACGGAGCGGTAGTTCGCCCCAGGGCGCTGTTGCCCGCTTCGTCGCTGGGTGCAAGCGGCCGGACGACCGAAGGATCCACAACGGGAGCCCGGTGCGACAGGAGTGTGAGTCTCGCCCGCCACCTCGCCGCCCCGCCCGCGATGTGCTCGGAGGCCGTTGCACGCAAGTTCGGCGGAGGACGAGTTCGCCATTCCGCCACGATCTTGCCCAAAGCCCTTCTAAGATCGCTGGCAAGGCGGTTCTCCGCATCTCTATGTACTCCCCCACGAGCAGGGCTTCAGGCCCTTCTGAACGCTGAGAGCAGGAGATGAAATCTACGAATGAACAAGCGAAGGGAGCCGCGCCCGGGCCGCGTCGGCGACGGCCGGGCATGCTCGGTCGCCGCACCGTCGGCTGCCTGGCCGCGCTCGCCTTGGGAATCGGTAGCGGCTCGTTAGCCGTGGCGCCTGCGGCGCACTCGCAGGCGGGGGACGGATCGGTGACGGTCCGGGTGATCCGAGCAGTGGACAACAGTGGCGTGTGGAAACCCGCGCTGGAACCCGGCATCGCGGGCGTCAAGGTGACCCTCACCGATGACGCCGGGTTGGGCATCGAGGGGGTCACGGCGGCCGACGGCACCGTGACACTGACCCCGGAGTCGGGCGGGACCACCAGCGGCAAGTACCGGGTGCAGGTGGTGAATCCGAAGCCGGGTGTGCTCTTCCCGGCTTTCGCCTCGCGCCAGGGGCTGGACGGCGCACCCAACCAGTTGAGCAGCAATGAGGAGTTCGTCGACCTCTCGGGCGAGAAGAGCGTGGCGTACACCACCGGACTGTGGAGTCCCGGTGACTACTGCCAGAAGAACGCACCGCTGATGACGACCTGTCAGCCCACCACGCGCGAGGGCGGGACTCAGCGCACGCTGGTCTCCTTCCCGTACGACGCGCGAGGCCAGGACGGCGTCGACGTCAATGTCACGAACGTCGCCACCAACGCCGAGACCGGCACGCTGTTCGGCATCGCGTGGAACAAGGCCGACCAGCGGGTGTTCTCCTCGGCGGTGGCCAAGCGCACCACGGACTACGGTCCGGGTGGCGCCGGGGGCATCTACGTGACCGATCGCGCGCAGAAGAAGACCACCCTGTTCACCGTCGTCCCGGACGCGGGGACGACGGCGCACGGCTCGGGTACCGACGACGCCTTCCTCGCCGTGCCGGGCAAGGAGAGCCTGGGCGGCATCAAGATCACCGATGACGGCAGGGACCTGTTCGTCGTCAACCTCAACAACCGCAAGCTCTACCGCTATGACGCCACGGTGGCGACCGCGGCGGCGCCGAAGGCCGTCTACGCGATCCCGGACCCGGGCTGTCCGGCGGCGGTGGACTGGCGCCCCTTCGGCCTGGGGATGCAGGACGGCACCGGCTACCTCGGCGGGGTCTGCTCGGGCGAGTCCACCGGTAAGGTCTCGGACCTGCGCGCGGTGGTTCTGCCCTTCGACCTGGGCACCGGCACCTTCCAGGAGGCCGTGCTGAACCAGCCGCTGGACTACCCGCGCGGCTCGACGGTCGGCGCCGGCCCGTGCGACGGCGCGGGCTGGTTCCCGTGGACGAGCACCTACCCGGCCTCGCAGGACGGCCGTCCGTGCGGCAACTCCACCATCGCCCAACCCGAACCGGAGTTGGGCGAGATCGCCTTCGAGGCCGACGGTTCGATGCTGCTGGCCTTCCGCGACCGCTTCGGCGACCGCGCGCCCGCCGGTCCCACGCCGAACTCCGCCGCCGTCGTCATGTCGGGCGGTGACCTGAACAAGGCCTGCCCGGCGGACGGCATGTATGTGATGGACACCAACAACGGCTGCGGGCTGTCTCCTCGGGGCACCCGGTTCTTCGACACCAGCTGGGGCGGTCACCGCAACACGGCGTTCGCTGGCATGGCGCTCTCCAAGGCCGAGAACACCATCGCGACCTCCGCTTTCGACCCCAACCACACCGCCCTCGGGTACGGCACATCGTTCCTCCAGCGCGATGGCACGCAGGACCCGAAGTTCGGCCTGCGCCTCAACCCGCCGGGCACCGTGGCCCCGTTCGGCAAGGGCGCCTCGATGGGCGACCTGGAGGTGCTCTGCGACCAGGCCCCGCTCCAGATCGGCAACCGCGTCTGGTACGACCCCGAGCGCAAGGGCATCCAGAACCCGGGCCAGCGGCCGGTCGTGGGCGCGACCGTCAACCTGTACGACGAGTCGGGCAAGCTGGTGGGCACGACCGAGACGACGGCGCGCGGCGAGTACTACTTCGACGACTCCAATGTCACCGGCGGCCTGAAGCCGAGGACCAAGTACACCATCCGCCTCGACAAGCCGGCCGACTACGCCAAGGGCGGCCCGCTCTACCAGTGGGTGCCCACGGAAGCGGATGTCGGCGACAACCACTTCATCGACTCCAAGGGAATTGTCCCGCGCGATGCGAAGTTCCCGGAGCGGGCGCTGACCACCGGCGGCCCCGGGGAGAACGATCACACCTACGACTTCGGTTTCCGGCAACAGGAAGGCGTGCTGCGCCTGGTCAAGCACGACCAGGACGGCAAGCCGCTGGCGAAGGCGAAGTTCCAGCTGTGGAAGGAGACGAATGGTTCCGACGGCTTGCAGGCCACCGGGACGGAGCCGGACACGCCGGTCGACAAGCCCTGTCTGACCGGGACCGACGGCATCTGCCAGGGCGCCGGCGCGCCGGGGACGTACTACTGGCAGGAGGTCAGCCCGCCCGAGGGGTACGCCGTACCCGACGTGGCGGTGTTCGGGCCGCTGGTACTGACCTCCGACAACCTCGACGAGGGGGTCTCGGTGACCGCGGTCAACGAGCGGCTGCCCGGCCCCACTCCGACGCCGACACCGACGACGCCGGGACCGGACACACCGGGTAAACCGGGTTCGCCGGGGGCTCCAGGTGCCCCGGGTGCACCGGGTGCACCGGGCCACGCGTCCAACTCGGGCCTGGCGTCCACCGGCATGAGCCAGGCGGTTCTGCTGGCCCTGGCCGGCTGCGCCGCGCTCACCGTCCTCGGCGGGGCTCTGGTCGTACTGATGCGCAGGCGAAGGACACAGCACTGCTAGCCCCGAAGCGGGGCGACCGGCACCGGTGACCCTCCGGGCCGGACCGGGCGGGTTCGCGGACCAGCGGTTCGCGAACCCGCCCTCCTGTGTGACCGACCGACGAGAGAAAGCGACCGCATGGCTCGGAAGAGAAAGACCGATGGCCGTACGCCGCGTCGGGCCCTCTGGTTGAGAACACTGATCGCGATCACGGCGTGCGGTGTCGCAGTGGGCGGCGTGGCCGCCTACCGGGCCTTCTCCGACGACACCGCCACCGAGCGGCCGGTGACGACGGAGGAGGCGTCCAGGCTGGCGCTGTCGCGGCTGAATCTGTACCAGGCCAGTCCCGTGGCGGTGACCCTCACCGCCACCGAGGGCGGCGGAGTGGCGGTGCGGGTCAAGGGGGTCGTGGATTACCGAACCCACCGGGCCGTGGGGAGCTACCAGGTCACCGGGGCCTCCGGGACCTCCGGAACGTCAGGGCCCGCCACCGGGCAGCTCGACCACGGGCTGATCGTCTGGGACACCGGCGGCCTCGGCCTGGCCCCCGCGCCCAAGGGAGACAACAGCCCGGCCTGGCAGCAGGCCGAGCACATCCCGCGCTCGGGCTGGTCCGCGCGCTCCTACACGACCGATCCTCTGGACGCCGGGCTTCAGTTGCTGATCGGGCTGGGCGCGGACCGCCCCGACAACCCGCTGTTGCTCGCACAGTCCGGGGCTCGCCGGCTGGGGCACGAACGCATCGACGGCCGCAGCTACGACCGGTTCGCCGGGCCGCGAGCCCAGGGCGCCACGCCCGGTGCGGGGCCCGACGGCGGACGGTCGCCGCTGACGTACTGGGTCGACGGTGACGGCGGCCTGCGACGGGTGACGATGCGGATGCCGGGCCTGGGGACCCCGACCACCCTGGAGTTCTCCGGACGCGACGACCGCGCGAAGCTCCCCGAGGCGCCGTGGGCCACCAGCTGATATTTCCGTGCCGATGCGCCCCGGCTTCCGTGGGTGCCGACGACGCTCCTCGGCCCACCCTTCGGGGCGGCACGGTGAGCGGAAGCCGAGTCCACCGCAGCACCGTGCTCAGCGCGAGTGCGGCACGACGTCCACGTCCTTCGGGAGCGGGTACGCGGCCGCGTCGACGACCCCCGGCAGGCCGGTCGCCGGGCTGCCCGGGGCCGTCGGGTCCGGCATGGACGGCTGGGCGGGTGGGGCCGGCACCTGGCTGAACGGGACGCCGGGCGGCGCCTGCACCGGCGCCGTCCGGCCGACGGGCAGCGCGCCCCGACGGCGATCGCCGCAGCCCGCGCGACCCTCCAGGCCGTCCGGGCTCTGGGTGGCGGGCCGGTTGCCGGCGAAACAGTTGCCGGGGTCGACAGAGGCCAGCACGAGGTCGATGCCGTTGCCGGTGGCACGGTTGCCTTCGACGCGATTGCCGCTCGCAGGATGCCCCGGCGGGTCGGTGACGATCACTCCGGCCGCCCGGTTGCCCCGGACCAGGTTGCGCTGGACGCGGTTCGCGGTGCCGCCGCCGATGCCGATGCCGATGCCGAAGCCCCCGTCCGCCTGCTCGGGCGTGTCGGCGGCGTTGTTGTCGGCGACCACGTTGCCCGCGATCACCGCGCCGTGCTGCGGCGCGAGGGCCTCCAGGTCGTTGGAGTTGACCGTGACGCCGACCCGGTTGCGGGCCACGCGATTGCCCAGCACCGACAGGCCGTCCGAGGCATTGGTCAGTTCGATGCCGACCGCGTTGCGCTCCACCGTGTTGCCACGGACGACGGTGGCGCAGGGCTTGCACTGGCCGACGTAGATGCCCGAGTCGGCATGCCCGGAGGCGTAGGAGTCCTCGATCACGCCGTCGCGCGCGTCAAAGGCGTAGATGCCGTACAGACCGTTGTTGTACGACGTCACCCGGGTTGCGCGGAAGCCCCGGACGGGAGGGAAGCGGGTGGTGTCCAACGGGTCGTAGGCGGAGCCGCCGGCGCCGCGCTGCTGCAAGCGCTCGTCGGTGACGCCGGTGAACAGCACGCCGTTGGCGAGGTAGCCGTGCACGGTGAGGTTCTCGACCACCGAGCCGGCGCCGGTCACGGTGATGCCGTTGGCCAGACGCACGCCGCCGTCGAAGACCACCTTGTTGCGGTCCGTTCCGCGCAGTACCACGCGGGGCCTGGTGACGCGCACGCTCTCCCGGTACACGCCCGGACCGATCAGCACCGTCTCGCCCTCACGAGCGGCGTCCACGGCCTGCTGCACCGAACGGAAGTCCTGCGGAACGCGCAGTACGCTCCCGGCCGGATGCCGCGCATCGGCGGACGTCGATTCCGTGCCGGAGCACCCGGTGGCCGCCAGTGCGACCGCGATGATCGGCGCCGACAGGCGCAGCGCCGCCCGGAACGCCGCCATCGAAACCGCTGAACGCGCTAACAGGCCTTCTGCAGACAGGATTTGCATGGCAGTTGTTTTATCGTCTCCAATAGGCGTATGCCCACCGAACAGGGAAATGCGCAGGATTCATCCAGACCAGCGGCAACCCGTTTCGGGCGGCGTCGGGCACTGCTCGCCGGCGGGGCGGTGCTCGCCGCAGGGATGGGCGCGGCGGCCGACGAACTGGTGAGGGACGACCGTACAGTCGGCCGTGCCGCCACCGGCGCCCCGTCGGCCGAGACCGCGACCCCCTTCCACGGCGCCCGGCAGGCCGGCGTCACGGCGCCCCAGCAACCGGCCACGCACCTGCTCTCCTTCGACCTCCCGAAAGTCTCCGCCGCCACCGACCGGAAGACCTTGCGCGGCGTCCTCGGCGCGCTGACCCGCACGCTCGCCGCCGCGGCCTCCGCCGCCCCGCCGGATCCGCGACTCCAGAGCGGCGGTGTGTCCCGGCTCGCCTCCCTGGTCGGCATCGGCCCCGCCCTTGCCGCCAGACTAGGCCTCAACGTCCCTGCTTCCTTCGGCGAGTTGCCGTCCTTCCCCGGCGACCGCCTCGACCCGCAGCGCAGCAACGGCGATCTCTTCGTCCAACTGTGCGCAGCCGACCGCTGGACGCTCACCATCGTTGCCGAACTCGTCGGCGCGGCCGCACACGCCGCCGGCGCCGTGCCCCGCTGGACCCAGTCCGGCTTCCTGCCCCACACGCCTCCGGGCACCACCCCTCGCAACCTGTTCGGCTCCAAGGACGGCATCGCCAACCCCGATCGCGCGGCTGCCGAGCGGTGGGTCTGGGGCCCGACGGGAGCTCACCGGAACGGCACCGTCCTGGTCTACCGCAGGATCCGCATGGACGTCGCCGCCTTCGCGGCCCTCCCCGAGGGCGAGCACGACCGGGTGATCGGCCGCCGCGCCCGCGACGGCGTCCCTCTCAGTGGCACCGCCGAGCATGACGAGCCGGACATCTACGCCAAGAACCCCGACGGTTCCTACGTCATCCCCGCCACCGCCCATGTGCGTCTCGCCAGCCCCCGCTTCGACGCCGGCGCCCGTATGCTCCGCCGCAGCTACAGCTACGACGACGGCCCGACCGACCGCGGCCTGCTGTTCTGCGCCTTCATGCGCGACCCCGGCCAGTTCACCCGCGTCCAGAACCGCCTCGCCGCGCGAGACGCCCTCAACCCGTTCCTCCAACACCGGGCCTCGGCCGTGGTCTACGTCCTGCCCGGCGCCGCACCCGCCGGGACTCTCGGCGAACAGCTCTGGACATGAAGTCGGCCTCGCTCCCTCCACCCGGAAATGCCAGGAACGGTTGGTCAGAGGAGGGACGCACCTGGGAGGAATCAGGAGCCGGCCCGGATGTCGACACATTGCGCCAGGAGAGCCGGACAAGGGCGCCTTCCAGGCATCTGCCCTGGTCAGGCTCCTCTTCTCCTGCTTCTGGAAGAAGCCGGGACTCTTCGGCGAGTACGACACCAGGAGGTTCTTTGTCTGCTGGTGGTACAGGCGCCGCACCTCTGTGACCAGGCTTCGCCGCCGTCCTCATCTGGACCCGCAGGTAACAGGACGCCGAGGTGATCCGGTCTATTGGAGGTCTGTGCTTGGCCGGCGCCGCCAGTCCCATCCGGGGTGGCGGCCCATCAGCGTGAGGAACTCGCCCGCCTGCAGGATCTCGTAGTGGTTGGTGTCGACAAGACCGTCGAGCCCAGGCAGGACGTCACGGAGAAACTCCCGGGCCGCGTCCATGGACTGGCACGACACATAGACCGCATACGGTTCGCCGATCCGGTTTGTCACCTGATCGATCTCGTCCGGCTCGTAGTCCGCCAGGATCCCGCCCGAGAGGTCGATGTAGTACGAGTACCCGTGCCAGTGCAGCCTTTCGTCACCCGTCACAGGATCCGGCAAGAGCTCAAAAGCGCGGATTCGCCCCTCGAGCGACGGGCGTCGCTCCGCGGAGACAAGGATGATCACAGATGGCCAGGACACGCGCATACCTCCCCGGCGACCGTAGCCGAGCAGACCCCTCGGGTCGCCTGATTTTCCGCCCGGCGGGGCGGCTTCTTCACCAAGGGGACAGGCGGTGAGCAAGATCGGCAGCCACGACCGTTCGTGGTCACGGTGACCCTCCGTGGCTCTGGTACGGATGTGATCCAGAGCCCGAATTCAGCCGTTGCCGACAGGTGTCCGTCACCGGCACCCGCTCGGCCCGTTCGTCGGCGGCCGACAAGGGCAGGCCAACGAACGTTGACTTGGTGGTCATCGAATCCGCTGGGCAGCCATTGAGTGGACGCGTAGCGGTGGGGAAGTCGGCTCGAGGCGTCGGAGGGCGGCTTACGCGCCTTGTCGCCCCTCGGCGCGGCTACCGCCTCCGAGGCGTCCGCTCCAGGGGCGGTCCGGTGGCCCGACCGCCGAGGGCGGTGTCGTGTTCCGTTGCACCTCAAGGCTGCCTCGCCCCCTGTAGAAGCCGCCGCCATCGGACTCCATCGGGCACCAGAGCTCTTGGGGAGATGTGGTCTGCGTGAGAAGCCACCAGCCGGGTCGAGGACCTCCCGATGCCTGCAACAACTCCTGCGCAGCCGTGCATCCCCTGCCACTCTGGATACGACCCCATCGGACTTTTCGGCGGTGTACGGCGGGACTCCGCACGGGCCTGCGCCCGCACCGTTCAGCCGGCCGACGGGGCACGGGCTCAAGGATCGTCGCCCGCTCGGCCGACTCGGCCTCGAAGAGTGGCGGCAAGCCGGAACGGCCATCGCCGCCAGCGACGAGCCCGCCGTCCCCGGCCCCGACCTCCTGGGGTCGAACAGGCCCCGAACGTCCTCCGTTCACACCCACATCGCCACGCCCGTCCGCCGGACGGAACCGCGAAGAGGAGATCACCGTGACCGAGTTCAAGCCTGTGCCTGACTTCGCCCTCGGGCCGGACATCCCGGAGTCCACCGGGTATGCCGTCACCAACCTGGGCGGTGATGCCTACCTCGTCACGCAAGGGATGATCAACACGATGTTCCTGGTGACCAAGAATGGCGTCGTGCTCGTGGACGCCTCGCCGTTCCTCGGGGACAAACTGCTGGAGGCCATGGAGTCGGTCACGCCCAAGCCCCTTACCCACCTCATCTACAGCCACGCGCACGCCGACCACATCGGGGCCGCTCACCTGCTGAACCGGGACGGCCTGAAGATCATCGCGCACGAGATCACCGGCGACCTCATCAAGGAGGCCAAGGACGACCGGCGCCCGCTGCCCACCGAGACCTTCAGCGGCTGGCACACGGAGATGGACATCGACGGGGTCCGGTTCGTCCTCGACTACACGAGGGACTGGCATGTGGCCGGCAACCTGTTCATCCACCTCCCGCAGCACAGGCTCATGGGAGCGATCGACAGCTTCACGCCGAAGAGCGCACCGTTCTTCCGGCTGTACTTCTCCGCGCACGTGCCCGCGTACTACGAGGCCATGAACGAGTTGCTCGAGTACGACTTCGACACGATCGTGACCGGCCACATGGCCCTGCCCGGCACCCCCGAGGACGTGGCGACGAACCGCGAGTTCATCCGCGACCTCCGCACCGCCGCCGCCGAGGCGCTGCGGACGGTCGACCTGAAGGAGAGCGCGGCCGCTGCCAAGGTTCCGCACAACAACCGACAGGCCGAACTGAAGGTCTGGATGGACGCGGTCGTCACACGCGCGGCGGAGCTGATGCCTTCCTGGGACGAGCGCCTGGCAGGAACCGACATCTTCCTGCGTGACAACCTCAACGCGGTCGCCTGGAGCGTCTTCATCGACTAGGGAGCGTCCGGGTGATCATGTGCGGAGCCAGATGGCCAGGGCTGCGAGGGTGACGGTTCCGAGGAAGTAGCCGCGTTTGTCGTAGCGGCTGGCGACGGCCCTGAACGCCTCGGCACCGGGGGGCAGGAGTGGTGTCCTGCGGGCGCCGGCCGCGTCCTGGTGGGTGCGCATCACGGTGGAGTCCACCGAGATGTCCCAGTCGATGCCCCGTCGGCATCGGCGACGGCCAAGGTCTGTTGGAACAGCCGCTCCCAAGTGCCGTCGGCCGACCACAGCCGGTGGCACTCATACGCTGTCTTTCAGGGGCTGAACCGTTCCGGCAGGTCCCGCCACGGCACCCCGGTCCGCACCCGGTGCAGTATCCCGTTGATCACTTGCCGGTGGTCGCGCCAGCGGCCGCACCGGTTGTTGCTCACCGGCAGCAGCGTTAAGCCGCTCCCACTCCTTGTCCGACGGCTTTCCCCGCCTCGCCATGCTCCGGGCAATGCGCCAAGGTTGTGATCGGATACGGGCCCTACAGTGGGGTGATGGCTGCAGACTAGCACCCCAACGTCATCGTCGACAGCGGTGTCGAGGTGCCGGTGCCCGCCGACGGCGAACTGTGGGCGGTAGGCGCGGTGATCCTCAACGGGCAGGGCCGGGCCTTCGCCCAGAAACGCGGCCCCCACCGGCGGCTGTTCCCCGATTGCTGGGACATCGTGGGCGGCCACGTCGAGCCCGGTGAGGACCTGTTGGACACGCTCATGCGGGAAGTCGAGGAAGAGACCGGCTGGCGTCTGCGCCGAGTCCGACGACTGCTCGGCGTCACCACCTGGACCGGCGACGACGGCGACGGGATGCGGCGCGAGGCCGACTACCTCGTCGAAGTCGACGGCGACTTGGACCATCCCGCCATGGAATGGTCCAAGCACACCACCTACCACTGGTTCGGGCCCGACGACCTGACCCGGCTCAAGGAGAACCGCGCCCCCGGGGAGTTCCTCATCCACGATCTAGTTGCCGCCGTACTACAAGATCGCCCGGACACGTGCTAGATGATCTATCCAAGGGGTCAGTGATCGTAGGCGATCAGTGAGCGTAGGACGGTTTGTCCGGTCGCGTCGTTGTGCCAGATCGCGGCGGTCAGCGCGAGGATGCGTTGCATGACGCGGGTTATGACACCTCCGGGTGTGCGCCCTCGGTGCCGTTCGAGGTCAAGCTGTCCCTTGAAGGTCTCGTTGATCGATTCGATGACCTGCCGCAGCTGCTTGAAGAGGGCGGCACCAGGCCGTTCCCGTTCGCCTTTACGGGCAGGCCGCAGCAACTGGACTCCATGCTGGGACAGTTCGCGTTCGAAACCACGGCCGAAGTAGTTCTTGTCGTCGATGAGAGTCTGTCGGGGGCGCTCTCGCAGAAGCTCGCATTCGGCGGCCAGGAGGTCGAGGAGGGTCTCGCGTTCGTCGGCCTTGGCCCCGGTCAGGACGAAGGCGATGGGCAGGCCCTGAAGGGTGCACAGCAGGTGCAGGCGCAGGCCCCAGAAAAGCGGCTGTGGCTGGCGCAGTAGCCGTATTCGGCCCAGCCTGCCAGGTCGGAGCGTTTGACGGTCTCGCGGGAGCGGCCGCATTCCACCGGGGTGGAGTCCACGAGCCATACGTCGTCGCTCCACACCGAGGTGGTGGTGGCCAGGATCCGGTTGACGCTTCGCATCAGACCGGCGGCCTTGCGCAGCCGCTTGTTGTAGCCGGGCTGCTGGGGCAGGTAGGGGAAGAGGTGGCGCAGGTGGGCACGGGCATGGCGGAGCCATTTGGCCTCGGAGGTGTAGCCGAGTATGGCCTGCATCGTGGCGAGGGTGACCGGTTCGGCATCGCTCAGGCGGGGCGTAATGCCGACCGGCGGGCGCCACGGCGCCAGCCCAGGATGCTCCTTCAGGATGTCGTCGGTCGTCGCATAGAGTGCTGTCGCGAGGGTGCCCACGTCGTTCGTCACAAAACGATCTTGGACACCCTCGTTCTCGTCTCCGCAGGCACCCCTTGGACCACACCACCAGGAGGAACCAGTGTCATACCCGCAACTGCTCACCCCCGAGGAGAGGCTCGCCGACGCGAAGAAGCTGTTGAGCCTCCCGCGTATCGTCGTGATCTGCGGTTCCACCCGCTTCATGACCGAGATGAACGAGGCCGATCTGCGGGAGACCAAAGCCGGAAAGATTGTCGTCAAACCGGGCTGTGATATGAAGTCGCCGCACGAACTTTGGTCCGATCCCGTCGAGGCCGAGGCGCTGAAGGTTCGACTCGACGATCTGCACCGGGCGAAGATTCGGCTCGCTGATGAGGTGCTCGTAGTCGGCGACTACATCGGAGACAGCACCCGAGCCGAAATCGCCTACGCCCGGTCGCTGGGCAAGCCCGTGCGGTTCACGCACCCCGAAGTCGACCCTGACGCCTGACCGCCCGCTGCCACCTCGACAACCAGGGCCGGCAGCCTGCCGCCTGACCGTCTCGCGGTGGCTTCGGCCACCGCCCACCCCACACCCTCCGCAGGCATCCCTTGGAATTGATCATCTAGACCGAAGGCCTACATGACGAGGGGCGAGCCGCGGCATGTCGATCCGTGCGCGAGGCGTGCGCCACGGAAGCCCGGCCCTGTTCGAGCGCGCTCCGGCACTCAGCGGCAGAAACCCGGGCTGGCGCTCCCGACGCGTCGGAGACGGCACGGAGTCGAGCACGCGCAGCTGATGTCCGGTGATCCGGCGGGCCCCGCTCAGCGGCGAGGGCGCGGACGCACCCGCCCGTCCTCTTCCGCGCCCCGGCATCCTTGGGTTGGAGCTGCCGTACCGGCTCCCCACGGAGAGGCTGGCGTGACCCGGCAGTGGGCTTCGGGGTGCTGCCGGCCCCAGGCATCCTGGCCGGTGCCCACGCGAAAGCGATGGCTGCGGCAACTTCCTTCTGCAGCTTGCCGGATGCGGCACCACCCTGGCCGCAGCCGCAGCCGCAGCCGCAGCCGCAGCCGCATAGCCCGTGCCCGGGATGCGGGGTCAAGCCCCCTGTCCGCTGGTCCTCGCGCCGTCCTCCGCCTCCGCCTGTGACCGGTCACCCGACTTGGCCGTTCCGCTCAGTGTGGCCCCCAGCCGGATCACTCCCTCGGCCCTGACCAGCGATGTGCCGTGGGCGTCCACTTGACGCATCAGTGGTGTCATCAGGGGGAGCCCGGAGGGCGGCTGGTCCGCGCCCACGGCAACGTGCAGCCGGGCCACGAACCGGGCGAGGCCGGCAGGGCTGGCCGGGTTGTCCATGTCGCCCGCGTACCGCTCGGCCCTGGCCATCGTGACTTCCGACTCCTGCACGCGTCCGGTGGCTCGCAGCACGAGTGCCAGCAGCACCCCTGACATGTGAAGGCGTTGGTGGCTGTTGGTGGCCTCCGCCCAGCGGAGCGCGGCGCGCAGGTCCGCCTCCGCCGCGGCGTAGTTGCCCACCAGACATGAAAGCCAGGCCCGGGTGTGCAGCGCCCTGGCCCGGTACTCGGGTTGGCCGGCCTCCCCGGCCCGGCGGGCGGCCGATCCGGCGAGCCGGCAAGCCTCGTCGTAGTGACCACGGCTCGGGAAGAGGCTGCAGACCGCGATCAGCATCAACAGGTCCACGGCCATCCGCAGGGCGTCGGGGACCGACGCCAGCGACTGCTCCACGGCAGCGGTCAGCACGGCGTGCTCCGCGCGGAACCAGGTCCGGGCCTGATCGGTGTCCTCGAAGGCGATGCCCGTGTGGTCCGCCGGGTGAAGCCAGGCGGGGGAGGGGGTGTTGTCCGGCAGAGCCGTGTGTGCCACGTGGACCGCGCTGCCGTAGAGGAGGGCCAGGACCCGGCGCAGCGCCTCCGTCCGGTCCTCGGCGCGCTCCATGGATTCGGCGTGGCCTCGGCCGTAGAGCCGGAGCAGGTCATGCAGGCGATAGCGGCCCGGGGCGGGGGACTCCAGCATCCCGGCGTCGACCAAGGCCTCGGCGAGGTCCTCGGCTGTGTGCACCTCCGTGCCGAGCAGAGCGGCAGCGACCGGCAGCGGCAGGTCGGGGGTGTCGAGGAGGGACAGGAAGCGAAAGGCCCGGGCCAGGTCGGGGGGCAGGGCGTCGTAGCCGAGCCGGAAGGCGGACTCCACCATGTGGTCGCCGTGGCTCAGTTCGTCCAGTAATACGCGGGTGTCGGTCAGCCGCGCGCCGAAAGCGCGTAGGCCCTGGCAGGGGAGGGCGGCGAGGCGGGCACCGACAATACGCACGGCGAGCGGCAGGCGGCCGCAGGAGTCGACCAGGTCCCGGGCGGCTTCGGGCTCCGCGGCCACTCGTGCGGCACCCGCGAGCGTGCCGAGCAACGACACCGCCTCGGCCTCGGCGAAGATGTCCACGGCGAAGGAGCGGGCGCCGGGTACGGCGAGATGAGGAGCCCGGGTGGTGACAAGTACCGCGGATCCGGCGGTGCCGGGCAGGAGCGGGCGGACCTGGGCGGCGTCACGGGCGTCGTCCAGGACGAGCAGCACACGACGGTCGGCGAGCAGGGTGCGCAGCAGCGCTGCCCGCTCTTCCCTGTCCAGCGGCAGCCGTTCGGGCGGGGTGCCGAGCGCGGAGAGGAGATCGGCGAGCACACCGGCCGGATCCGCCGGATGGGAGCCTGCGCGCAGGCTGACGTACAGCTGGCCGTCGGGGAAGGCCTCGCGCAGGCCGTGTGCCACATGGACGGCGAGCGCGGTCTTGCCTACGCCGCCGATGCCGGTGACGGTCGCGATGACGACGGCCCGGCTGTGCCCGGGGCGGGCCTTGAGCAGGTGCGCCCCGATCTCCTCGACGAGCCGACCACGCCCCGTGAAGCAGCCGATGTCGGAGGGCAGCGGTGCGGCGGTCATCACCGTGCCGCCTCGCGGAGTGCCGACGATCGCGGGTGCGCCGGGCCGCCGGTCCGCGCCCATGGACGACTGCCGCTGGAGCCCGAAGGCGCCTGCCAACCGGTCCGGGCGGAGGGGTGGGGCCGCGGGACGGACGTCGGTGCCCACGGGCCACGCGGGGGAACGCACCGTGTGCCCCGCGCGGAGTCCGCGATGCAGTTCCGTTAATTCCGCTGACGGCCGCGTCCCCAGTTCCCGCTCCAGGACTTCGCACGCCTCGTCGTACACACGAGCGGCGTCTGCCTGGCGTCCGGCGCGCTGCAGCGCCAGCATGAGCAGCCCGTGCGACCGCTCCCTCAAGGGGAACTCCTTTACCACTGATGCTAGTTCGGACACGGCCTCCTCGTGCCGTCCCAGGTCGACGGCTGCGGCGTACAGGTCTTCGCGCGCCGCCAACAGGGACTCAGTCAACTGCTCGCGGTGGTGCTTCGCCCAGGGCCCTGGCACCCCGGCCAGAGCGATGCCCCGCCAGCGTCCGACCGCGCGTGACAGCCGCTCGTACACGACCTCGGCAGAATCGCGCCGGTCCGCGGTCTCGCGCGCGAACACCTCGCTGTCCACGTCCACCGCCGACTCCAGGAACCGGTAGCCGCCCTCCGCGGCGACGATCGACCGGCTTCTGGACCGCGCGGGCCGGTCCGGTTCCAGGGCCGCGCGTAACTGGGAGACATAGGTGCGTACCGCCGAGGACGCGCAGCGCGGCGCGGCAGTCGATCCCCACACGCCTTCCACCAACTGCCCGATCGTGACGACGTGCCCACGCCGCAGTACCAGCATCGCGAACACCGCCTGCTGCTGCGGCGGTCCGAGCGCTATCCGCTCACCGCCACGCCTTGCACCGACCGGCCCCAGCAGACGCACCGTCAGATTCTTCGACGGTCCCTGTGCCTGTTCAAACCCCCGCATGACCGCACCCCTTGGCCAGGATGGTAGCCGTGTCCCTTCCCGAGCACGCCCTGGAACACGCCGCCGCCTTCCCGTCGCCTCCCCGCCGCGACGTTCATCGAACGTTGAGCTCTTCCTGGCAACCCGCGCCGAGCCTTGGACAGCCCGCAACGACATCCGACGAAACGGAGCGGATCCATGAACCACACCATCGGCAGATGGAGCAGGGCCGTCCTCGGCCGCTTCCTGCCCGTACTCGCCTTGGCCGGCCTGCTCTCCGCCGTCCTCACCGCGCCCGCGCACGCCGAGCTGCCCGACGGCGGATGGGGCGAGCGCCACCTCGACGAGGTCACCCTGTTGGGCAGCCACAACGGCTACGCCAACGGCCCCGACGGCATGAGCGCGCCGTTCACCAACCAGACGTACTCGCTGCGCGACCAGCTGTGGAACCAGGGCGTGCGCGCCACCGAACTCGACGTCTATGACTACAGCTACGGCACGGGCGACGACCGCCCGCCCTTCGCGCGCACCGGCCACGGTGAGGTGTTCCGCCAGTGGGGCCGCCCGCTGGCCGACCACCTGAGAACCATCGTCGACTTCCTCAACAGCAACCGACAGGAAGTCTTCGTCCTCACGCTGGAGGACAATGCCTCCAAGGACCTGCTGGCCGAGGCCTTCGACTCCGTCCCCGGCGCCCGCTCGATGATGTTCGACCCGCACGCCTGGAGAGTCGACTCAATCGGCTGGCCCCGCGTCCAGGACATGGTCAATACCAACCAGCGGCTGCTGGTCCTGTCCGGCAAGGTCGACCGGGAGGACATCGGCATCTTCCCCATGAGGGACTGGACGATCCAGAACCACTACGACAACGGCATCCGCCAGTGCACCGACCGCAGCGGAGACGGCATCTCCGACCCGCTGGACGTCGGCGGGAGGTACGGCGCGAGCGGACAGCGGGCATTCCAGAAGCTGTTCTTCAACAACCAGTTCAGCTCCCGTACCTACGACGACTTCTACCAGACGGTCAAGACTGCCTGCGAGTCCGCCACGCACGGGCGTATGCCCAACATGATCTCCACCGACTGGATCGGCTATGACAATCAGGACGCGTGGCGGTTCGTGAACGACACCGACAAGGGGGTGGGTTGGAACGTGGGCGGCCGCGACCTCTGCCTCGACGTGGAGGGAGGCCGCAGCGACAACGGCACTCCCGTACAGATCTACTCGTGCAACTGGACCAACTCGCAGGCGTGGAGCCGCGTCCCGATCCTCAAGCAGAATGTGTTCGAGATGCGTGCCTTCGGCAAGTGCCTGGATGTGGCCGGCGGGTCCACGGCCAATGGCACCCGGGTTCAGCTCTACGACTGCAACGGCACCGGTTCGCAGCTCTGGTGGCACGACAACCGAGCCCTGCGCAACCCCATGTCCGGCAAGTGCCTCGACGTGCCGTCCGGTGACTTCAGCCCGGGGCGCGACCTTCAGCTCTACGACTGCAACGGCATGCCGTCCCAGGCCTGGGACTGGCGCATGGTCTGACCCGTTGAGCCCGGCCACCGGTCACGTTCCGTTGGTCGGGCTCAGCCTGTTCGGTCGACGGTCCGCGGCGGCGGCAGACGGCTGCAGCAGCGCCGCCAGAAGAGTCCGGTCGCCGTTGCTGTGACAGGAAGGGTTCACCGGTTCGCGACGCCCGGCACGGCACTTCGCCGTGTTGCCGCATCATCCGAGTGCATCCGGTACGAGGTGGGGGCTGTCGGCCATCTGCCCCTCGGTCAGTTCGAAGGACGGAAGGCGGCAGCGCCGCTCGGCGGCGAGGGGGACCTTGCTGGTCAGTTCGCCGCGCGAGCGGCCCGGCCGAGCAGCCTTCAGACGGACCCGGCGTCTGCGCCGCAGTCGTCGCCGCTCGTTCTGCCGGGGGCGCCAAGCTCGCTGCTGCCCCAGACGTCCTGCGCCTGTCGTTCCTTTGCCCGGCTCCTTTTTCATCCGCAACGGCCTCTTCGAGGGAGGCCGGTACCTCCTCACGCACCACCGCCCCGGCCGCGTGGTGGTGGGCGCGGGCAACTGCGGAGTCCACGCTGACCAGCGACAGGTTCACCTGCCCCCGCCGTGCCGCCTCGGCGATTACTGCGTCCATCAGCTGCTCGAAGACGCCCGCATCCCGCCACACGGTGGTAGACGGTCTGCCAGGCGCCGTGGTCGGCCGACCTGTCCCGCCAAGGGCTGCCGGTGCGGAACCATCAGATCACGCCTTCGAACTGCGACCGCAGCCGCTCGGAACATGTACCGTTCCTGCCTACCGGCAGAAACGGTGCGAGCAACTCCCTTTCTGCGTAGCTGAGTTCGGTGGTGAATGGACCGCAAGCCTTGATTCGACGGAACGCTTTCTAGACGACTGTGGCCGTGACTGGCCATGCCCCGCGGCCCAACAGATCGACGACGATTGCGGCGATGTTCCACGCGTCGTCCTCGCCGCGGTGATGGCGTCCCTCGAGCGGCAGTCCGGCGATCTGCAGGGCGTGGTCCATGCCGGGTTTCTTGCGCAGCCCGTAGGCCGCGGCGAATACGGCCTTGGCGTTGGTGTGGGTGCGCTCCGTGGGATAGCCGAATGGGTACGCCACCCCGTCGGCCTGGCTCTGCCGAGCGAATTGCCGGCGGTCGTACTCGCCCCAGCTCGCCCAGGGGCGCTCACCGGCCTCGTACTCCTCGACGAGGATCCGGCATGCCTCGGCGAAGGTGACGCCCCGTTCCACCTCGGCCTGCGTCAGTCCGGTCAGTTCGGCGCAGAAGTCGCTCACCGCCGACCGGGCAGGACGGACCAGGACACGGTGCCGGGACACGCGGCGTCGTCCGACACGTCCACGACGGTGAGACCGATCTCGATGATCTCGTTCACGGAGCCGGGCGGCGGCTGCCCGTCCCAGCAGGTGGCTTCCACATCGATGACGTTCAGCAGGGCGGATTCGTCGCGCATGGGGCCGAGGGTAGGGATGCGCGCCCGGTCCCGGCACCGCGGACCTCTTCGAGCCGGACCTCACGCCTTGATCTGAAACAAGGAGCTGTCCCGTAATCCCCGGCAGGCACGCGACGACAGCTACGGCACCTCGCCGCGTTGCCGCATCATCCGAATGCATCCAGTATGCGGACCTCCCTCCGCCTTGCGATGCATCGCATCCGACGCCGCGCTATGAACCACCGCGGATTACGGGACAGCCCTTGGCCGCTGAGCTTGTCCCAGACGCCAACGATGGGCCCACCGAGCTGGATGTGCTCTCACCACCAGATTGGGCAGTCGGTCGAGGCGAAGCTCTTGCGGGGCCCCTTCAAGGGCCGATGATTCTGCAGCCGGTAGACCGGTCTGCTACCGAGATCCGGCGCCTGGACCTGCCACGGACAGGCACTGCGGGAAGGCTGTTCAGCATGGACGGTGATCGAAAAGATTGGTTGCCAGGCCGACCTCACCGCCGGCCATAGGGGGAGTAGATCGGCGTATGCCTCCGCACAAGCCGGACGGGAGCTGACCATCGCACAGGTTTGCCCCGGAGGTAGCGGCACCTGGAGGTAGAGCGTCCGCTCGATGTTCAACCGGGACTCCGAGGCAATTGCGCCCCGATTCGAAGGCTCGCGATCCCCCAACGAATTCGGCTGGTGCAGGGGGTGACTACTCGGTGTCTGATCGAGACGAAGCAGCGCGCTGACGCCACAGCGCCTCTCCAAGCCGAGTGAGGGCGCCACCGAGATCCTTCCATTCATCCTCGGCAAACACGTCGTGGTCGTACTCGGCGAGGAG
Organism: Streptomyces sp. NPDC093149; assembly: GCF_044754145.1. NCBI lineage: Bacteria > Bacillati > Actinomycetota > Actinomycetes > Kitasatosporales > Streptomycetaceae > Streptomyces > Streptomyces sp. NPDC093149. The sequence goes on along the minus strand of NZ_JBIVON010000008.1, from coordinate 123,491 downwards.
CTGGTTCGCGCGCTCTATCGCTTCGACGCCTTGATCCGTCAACTCGATCACCGCCGCGCGGCCTTGGCCCACGCCACCGACCGTGACGACATAACCTTCGGTGATCAGCACTTCAATAATCGGGTGCAGGCTCTGCACTTTGATGCCTGCACGCCGTGCCAGCGCGCTGAACGAAATTCCCGGATCCGCCCGCAGATGCCCCAGAAGACCCAGTCGGCGTAGGGACAGGCCCATCGCCTTCAGCCCGTCCTCGACTCGCGCTTCCAAAGATCGCGCCTGCAGGATCAAGATCATCGTTGGACCCATCGGATACCGTGCCGAGCCGCCATCTTTCGCTTCTGCCATTCACGCCTCCTTGTGGGCCGCCCTCGACCTCACCGCACCGGAACCTGCAGGGATACTGTATCTTGTTGCTCGTATGTCGGTTCTCCTTCGGCGTCTCGCTCGGCCTCGTTGTTACGCTCGTCGACTGCTCAGGCGACGAGCTGCGGGACCCGAGTCCGGCGCCTGCCGTGCCGGGATCTCGCCCAGTGAAGCGGTTTAGCCCATCGCCGTCCGGAACCGCGCGGGTCTCTGCTTGAAGCGCGCATCTGCTGGTAGTGACTCTCTGGACAAGGGGCAGGTAACCGCACACATCCCGGGCGTTGGAGCCACCCTCGCCCTGCGTCAATTCGCCTCCGCCAACGAAGAACCAGCAGCGGCTGCGCGAGCCTGACCTCACTGCACAAAAGACACACCCTGCAGTCCATGAACCTCGGCGCCTGCGTCTTCCTCCGACCAAAGACCACGCGGGAAGAGACGCCCTGAGGTTCCCAGCAGAATGTCGGCAGAACCGAGACTTCCTCATCCGATCAGGAAGCCCCAAAAACGGCCTCCAGTGCGACGACTTCCCCGGGGCGCACTGGAGGTCCCACCATGAACATCCTCTCGACCACCCAACGAACGCGATGATGGAGTCCTTCAGGGTCCGGGTTCAGGTTGAACTGCTCAACCGCAGACGGTGGCGGACACGCCTGGAGCTGTCCACCGCTCTTCGAGTACCTGGAAATCTTCCCATAACCGCCGGCGCAGCCACTCCGCGCTGGGCATGCTCAGCGCGGAGTGGTACCAACTCCGCCCCCGCCAGTAGCCTGAAACCAAGCAACTCGACTCCACCCAAGGCAGGGTATTCCGGAGCCTGCACCAGACCCGCAGCGGTTCACGGCCAGTTCCCCGCCAGGGACCTGATCCGCGGCTGGCTGAAGGCGGGCATGAATGACCGCGGCCGGTTCGCACCGACCGAGGAGGGCACGCCTCACGGCGTGATCAGCCCGCTGTTGCTGAATGTTGCTCTGCATGGAGTGGGACAGGCCGCAGGGTGCAAGTACACGATTCGCTTTTCCGGGCGCTCGATGACCGCCGGTGCACCAGTCGAGCAATGCTCAGAACTTGTGGATCGGTGCGGGGAGGGACACGGAGGGCGTACCTTCCCCGAATGATCCTTTGATGGTCACCGAGTGGGCCCGCGTTCGCAGCGTGGGTCGGGAAGGCCCGCCCGTGCTCAGCGTAGTCACCGACGACGGCTCCACCCAGCCCGCCTCCCTGATCGACGGGATCGTCGGCGAGGGCTCGTCGAGTCCGCCCAGGCGCGATGGCGCGCGATCACCGGCGCCCACCTGGTGCCGCTCGTCCGTGCGGGAGCCCGGTTCGAGAGCGGCGTGGTCGCGCGGTCCGAGGTGACAGCGTGAAGGACATGTCCGCTGCACTCGAAGCTCTGACCGACCGCGATCCGGGCCGGCGGGACGTCGCAGCCGCCTCGCTCGGGGATCTCCTGCGCGGCACCGCCCTCGACGCCGATACAGCCCGCCTCGTCGTCGGGCGTCTGGTCAGTCTGACCGTCAACGAACCCGTCACCCGGGTCCGGGAGTCCGCTCTGAACGCGGTCAGTGAGGCGTTCAACCATCACCGCCTGCCCCTTGACTTCCTCAAGCCGCTGGCCGCTGCCATGCCGACGATGGAGACCGAGATCCTTGGCCACACGATCTACATCCTCGGTGCCACGCACGCCCCCAAGGCGCTACCGGTGATCGAGCCTTTCCTCAACCACCCCGACCAGGACGTGCGCGAGGAAGCCCGTCTTGCCGCAGCTGAGATCACCGCCTCAAACCCAGAAGACGCCACCCACAACTCTTGACGATTGCTCGCCGGTTTTTCCGATGGCGCTGGCCTGCACCCTGCACCCGCTCCTGAAGCAGGAACAGCCGACGTGAACGTTTTCCAACCTCAGGATGACGGTGCCAGGGGTCCTTGGCGGGGTTTGGCAAGAGCAGCGCGAGCAGTCGTGAGATAGCGCTGGTTGCGACCCAAGCTCACTGCTGTCCAGGACAGGTGCTGACCTAATTCACGCCTATCGTCGTTGCCTGCCACCAACTTCAGCGAAAGGACCGCGATGCCCGAGCAGACCAGCGCCGCGCCGGAGGGCTACACCACCGTTGCGCCCTGGGTCGTCACCGATGACACGGGGGCCTTCCTCGACTTCGTCACCCAGGCGTTCGGGGGTGAGGAGCTCGGGCGGGTATCGACCGAGGATGGCTTGATCGGTCACGGTGAGATCCGAGTTGGCGACACTGTCGTGTTGGCCTTCGACCGACATGCGGACTGGCCCACCATGCCGAGCCTGCTGCGCGTGTTCCTCGCCGACGCGGACGAGGCGTTCTCACAAGCTGTCGCGGCCGGCGGCCATGTCGTCACTTCCCTGGCCGACGACGCCTTCGGACAGCGCGGAGGGCGTATCAAGGACCCCTTCGGCAACATCTGGTGGGTGGTCAGCTGCGTTGAGGACGTCTCTGAGGACGAGATGTGGAAACGCCTGCAGGACCCCGTCTATGCCGAGGCCATGCGCGTGGCTCAGGAGACACTCGACGCCGAGCTCAGTGGTCGACACCACGGGCGCAGCAGTGCACCCATCAGGACAACCAGCCCATGATGCCGGGGTTCGCATGCGCCGGACTCATAGCCGAGGAGCGGTTCGATCCTGCTTCGGCAGCTTGCCAGTTGGCCTGACACAAGGGTGAAATCCCTGGTAGATGGGTTTTCGACCAAGAGATCCGTCTCTACCAGAGGCTTCACGTGCTTGTTTACCCGTCCGGGCCGGACGTGTCCAGTTCTGCCCTCCGCTTCCTCTCCGCCTGTCTGCGGGAACACCGCCGTGGTCTCGGCGCACGGTGGCGGCGCCTGAGCGCAGGTCGGCAGGCCCTGCTCGCCCTCGCCCATCTCCGCAACGGTCATCCGTATGTGCAGTTCGGGGCCGGGTTCGGCGTGAGTACCACCACTGGCTACCGCTATGTCACCGAGGCGGTTGAGGTCCTGGCCGCCCGCGCCCCGACGCCACCTGCCCGAGCAGGACCTGGGCGGCGGCGCGGTCGCCGATGTCCGCGGCGGTGACCATCACCGCGAGCAGCAGGCCGAGGGTATTGACCACGACGTGTCGCTTGCGGCCGTTGACGAGCTTGCCGCCATCGAAGCCGCGGCCGTCCGCACCGACGATGGCATCCGCCTTGACGTACTGCGAGTCGATCACGGCGGCCGTCGGCTCCGTATCCCGGCCCAACCTCTCGCGGACCTGCCCCTCTCATGCCCGCGACCAGCTGCGACCACCCGATCGAGACTCCTGTTCGACGCTCACCCCTCAAGAACGGAACGACAACAGCTCCTTACGAGCTGGCGCATGGTTGCGGGTGATGTGTTTCTGCTGGTGGGTGGCCTGATCCAGATGTGGCGATCACGGTTGATCGAGCGGTTCTCGCACAGCAGTTGTTTGTTCATGGGGATCTCTCGGCATCATCTCGCTTGCCTGGTCGAGGAGTTGGCCAGGCCGTGGCAGGCTGTTGTCGAAGGGCGCCGTCACGAAGCACGCGGTGGGGCCAGGAAGCGTGCGGCAGGGGCAGGCGTTCGGCACCAACTGGTCTTCGTTGACCGGCTGACGGTCACACTCATTCACCTGCGACACGATCTTCCGCGGTCTTCGGAGTCTGCGGCTGGAAGGTATCCAGGGAACGTCGACGCGGCGACCGTCGGCGGACCGATGAACAAGATCGCGGCCGTCACATGGACGACGAGAAGGGTGATTCCCACCATTCGCCTTTCGATTTGCACTGCGGATCAGGCTGGAAGAATGAGATCGCGCCATGGGATTCCTCGGCTCAGAGCGTCAGATGGAGCAGGGGGTCTATGGCGACCGCGACGAAGACGAGGGCGAGATAGGTGATCGAGCTGCGGAATACGCGCATGGGCCGGTCACCCGCCGCGTCAGATGTGCGGGTTTGCCAATAGAAGCGCCAGGCGTCGCAGAGGAACCAGCTACCCGACGCGACGGTGACCACCGAATACAGCAGTCCCATCCCGGCGACCGGGATGAGCACCATCGAGCACAACACTGTCGCGAACGCGTAAATGGCCACCCGCGCGGCGACGTGGCGTGTGCCCCGCGTAGCTCCGAGCATCGGTATGTCTGCGGCGCGATAGTCGTCGCGGTAGTTCACTGAGAGCGGCCAGTAGTGGGCGGGCGTCCAGAGGAAGACCAACACGAAGAGCACGACCGCTGGCCAGGAGAGCGTGTCGGTCACCGCGCTCCACCCGATGAGCGCGGGAAAGCAGCCCGCGATTCCTCCCCAGACGATGTTCTGCTCAGTCCGGCGCTTGAGCAGCACCGTGTACACCACCACATAGAAGAAGATCGCGAACGCGGACAACGCAGCCGACAGCAGATTGACGGTGATGAGGAACCACGCAGTCGATGCGACGGCGAGAGCCCACGCGAATGCAAGCCCAGCGCGAGGCGACACCTCACCGGTCACGAGAGGGCGCTTCGCCGTCCGCCTCATCCGCGCGTCCACATCCCGGTCGAGATACATGTTGAACGCCGCAGCCGCCCCTCCGCTGAGTATCCCGCCAGTCACGGTCGCGGCAATCAGCCACAGATCGGGAATCCCTCGCTGGGCAAGCACCATCACGGGAGCTGTCGTCAGGAGCAGCAGCTCCAAGACGCGCGGCTTCGTGAGCTCCACATAGGCCCAGATCCGGCGGAGAAGAGGGCGACGGCCTACAAGTGCCGGCCGTCCTGCGAGTTCGTGCATCTGATTCGACCCTTCGTGCATGCCTCTTCGTAGAAATCACTTGCAGTCTAACTGCAAGCAGAGTCGCCATCCGCACGCGCGGTCACGACCTCCTGTCATGAGGGACTGCGCAAGGCAACGGGCAGCGGAGTGAAGACGGAGCGCATGTGCGACCCCCGCTTGGCGACCGGAGGCACTGCCGCGCTGGAGCCGACGCGATCCATGGCGTCGGCTCCGGCCGGCTCCACCATTGATGGCAGGTCGCCGACGCGAGCGGCGTTACTCATTGCTCACGAAGCGGCAATGGTTCCCGGCGATCTGCCCGCCGCTTTCCATCGAGCACCCCCGCAGTACGGGCCGACGCCCCTGCGCGCGCTTTTCCGACGGCACCTGCCGAGCGCCAGGAGCTCCCGCACACGGAGTCGGAATCGTCCGTCCGGAGAACGCGGCCCGATACTCGGACGCGACACGTCGAGGATTCTCCGAAAATGCAGGCGGAGGTCGGATCCGGTTCCCGATCCGACGCGCTCGGCGATCTGATCGACCGGGAGCTTCGTGGCTTCCAGGAGTGCTCGGGCAGAGTCGACTCGAGCACGGAGGCCCCACTGCGGCGGCGTCTCGCCGGTCTCCTCGGCGAAGCGGCGCATGAAGGTGCGTAGCGACATCCGTGCGTGCGTCGCGAGATCGGTGACTGCGGGCGGTTCGTGCAGGCGTGTCAGTGCCTACTCTCGGGTCGCTGCGAGCGTGTCGCCATGCGGTGCCGGGCTGCTTCGGGGAAGGTGCTGAGCCTGGCCGCCGCTCCGATAGGGCGCCGTCACCAGACGGCGGACGATGTCGTTCGCCACGCTCACGCCGAGGTCGCGCCCGGACGATGTGAAGGCACAGGTCGATGCCTCCCGCGACGCCGGCTGATGTGAGGACCGAACCCTCATCGACGAACAGAACATTGGGCTCCACCGCGATGCCCGGATGGCGCTGCGTCAGCCTTCCTGCTCGCAGCCCTCGACAGGCGCGTGCGCGACGACGTCGAGCAGGCACTGAAACCGACCGGATACACCCTGCGGCACCTCGCCGCTCTCGGACATCTGCGCCGCGAACCTGGCTTCTCCTGCAGAGAGTTGGGGCGCCCGGCGGGGATTACAGTGCAGAGCGCCCAGGTCGCCGTCCGCCGGCTTGAGGAACGGGGGGCCGTCGAGCGGCGCACCGAAGCAGGTCGCGGCCGCACCACCGAGCTCCACATCACCGAAGATGGCATGCGACTGCTGGCCGCCGGTCGGGATCCCTACGCCGCGGCCGACGCGGGCCTGCAGGGCGCACTCGGCCCCGACGCCTGCCGCCATCTCGCCGGATTGCTGCTCCAGGCGCTCTCCGCTCGCGCCGGCTGCCCCCCCACGCACGGTTCGGCGGCGAGCCGTCCACCGCGCCGCGCCGAGACGTTACGGTATCGAGTACCATTTGGAACTCGATACCGAGGAGTCTGCCATGGATAGCCGGACCATCGTGTTGACCGGAGTGACCCGCGGTTTCGGCCGCGAGTCCGTCGAGTTGCTGATGCGGGAACGGCCGCAGAACCACTACGTCGTGCTGGCCCGCCGCGGCGAACGCCTCGCTGCGGAACTCGCTGAGGCCACCGGCGTTTCCGCGGTCACAGGCGTGGATTGTGACCTCGCTTCGCTCGCCGAGATCAGGCGGGCGGTGGAGGAGATTCTGCGTGGGCTCGACACCGGGTACCTGCCGCCACTCGGTGGCTATCTCGGCAACGCCGGCCTGACGGTCACGACGACCGAGAAGCGCACCACGGACGGGTACGAGATGACCTTCGGGGTCAATGTGCTGTCCCACTATCTGCTCGTCAGGGAGCTGCTGCCCCGGTTTACCGGTCCGGGCTGGGTCGTGCTTACGTCGAGCGACTGCCACTTCGGGCGGTTCCGCTATACGCTCGGCGCCACGCCGCCGCCGCGCTGGGAGACGCCGGAACGACTGGCCACGCCTCGTGCCGGTGGCGCGCGGCAGGCCGGGCGGGCGTACGCGACCAGCAAACTCGGCGTCATCTACCTGGCCCACGCGCTGGCCCGCCGCCTGCCCGAGAGTATCGGCGTCTACTCCTACAACCCGGCGCTCGTCGCGGGCACCGATTTCTTCCGCCACGCCCCGGGGCCCGTGCGGGGCGTGCTCAACGGATTCTTCCAGCTTCAGCGATTCCTCGGCCGGGGCATGACGCCGCAGCAGGCGGGCGCCCGGCTCGCTGAGACGATCCTGACCGGGCTGACCGCCCGGACCGGGTCCTACCTCGATCGCGGCCGCAACGTCCCGTCGTCGCCGGAGTCGCACGACGAGGCCCGCGAGGAGGAGCTGTGGCGCGAGGCCGCCCGCCTCGTCGACGCTGACCGCCGGGCGGGACGGGCGGATATCCTGGCCGAATGAACACGAACACGGTTCCGGTGGAGTCATTGCGGGACCGTAAACGCCGCCAGACCCGGGAGCGGATCATCGAGACGGCCTTCGCGCTCTTCATGGAGCGGGGGTTCGATGTCGTCACCGTGGACGAGATCGCCCAGCAGGCCGAGATCGGCCGCACCACCTTCTTCCGCTACTTCGGCGACAAGCAGGAAGTCGTCTTCTCCACCGAGGACGACTTCCTGCGCGCGCTCACCGCGGCCATGCACGATGCGCCCGCCGAGCCGCTCCAGGATCTCGCGCAGGCACTGGCCACATCTCGGCGACTGCTGCTCGCGATCTGCACCGAGGCCGCCCGCAACCCCGGCCACTACGCGGTTTACCACCGTCTGGTCAAGCAGCACCCCGAGCTCGAAGACCGCCACACCCGTAAGACCCGGCACTACGCCGACCTCCTCGAGAAGTACCTGATCGACCACGGCACCCCGCCGGCCACCGCCGTCCTCGCCGCCCAGTTGACCATCGCCTGCTACCAGGCGGCTTGGCGCCTCGGCAGCCACGACGCGACGGCGGTGCTCCGCGAGGCGAATGACGCCTTCGACCTCCTGCTGGCCGCCACCGCCGCATGACCGGCGGGCCGGCCTTCGCTCGGCCGGGACATGCGCCACCTCGCAGTGGACTCGATCACCAGTCCAGCACTCGGGCAGATACAGTTCCCGATCAATCAGCGTGTGCCCCCGCCGGGTCGCGTACGTCGCGAACACCCCGATCCGACAGTTCTCCACCTGCTCGGGGGCTTGTCATTGAATAACTGTCCCACGGTCCTTCAGCCGCTCCAGGGCGCGGGCGGGCGCTCCGGGCAATGGTGTGACGGTGATTTTGTGCAGGTCCAGGAGACGGGGCCCGTCCTGGAACTGATTGGACAGGTTGATGCGGGTGATGGGACGTCATGCACCACACCGTTCACCAAGCCGGCCTCGACCCCGACAGGCTGTCCTTCGCCCGCCCCCTTCGCATCGCTCGCCGCCACCTCACCGACCGGGCGGCACCCTCCGCCCACGACTCAGTCGGTCCCTGACTCACGCCATCCGTGAGCTGTTAGAACGACTCCTGCCACCCCGCATGCAACGTTCCAACCCCCGTGTCATCAAACGCAAGATGGCCCCAACTGGCGCCTCAAACACACCCACCACCGCAACACACCCCGACCGTCCGCAGCAGCAATCACACTGGTCCCACCCACCAAACCAACCAGCAAGCGCCAGAAAAACACCTAAATCACCGGTATTGCATGTAGGGCATGTTTCAGAGACCGAACCCACCAAGGTCGAGAGCTTGATCGGTTACTACAGTCACCTGCATGGCAGCACCAGTGATCCAAGCGATTGAGGCTAATGGGACGACCTGGGACGACCCGTCCGAGGAACAGCTACACGACTTGCTGGCCGACATGACCCTTACGTGGCGGTTTGTCATCGTGAAGCGACTCGACCTGGAACCTGTCGACCAGCATTACATGCAGGTCTATCTCAACGACGACCTGAGCTACCAGGTGGAATACCGTGACGGAGGGCCGGACAGGCACTTCCAGGCATGGGTACCCCACGAGGATTCGGTCTTCGCGGTAGAACCTGTGGCTGAGGTGCTTCAGGGCTGGGCCTATGGGCGACCCGGTTGGCGTGAGGCCCTTCCCTGGGTCCCGTGGTCACCAGCACAGTGATGCGCCCGCCACCACCCCGTCACAGCCACTCGTTGATGGCTGCGACCAGGACGGTCGCTGCGTAGCGGACGGCAAGCTCGTCATATCTCGTGGCGACCGCGCGGTGGCGTTCGAGGCGATTGATCCCGCACTCCACCGCATGGCGCTCTTTGTAGTCGGCCGGGCCGAACTTCGGCGGACGGCCACCGCGAGAGCCGCGCTTCTTGCGGTTGGCAATCTGATCGAGCTTCACCGGGATAGTGCAGCGGATCCCTCGTCGACGCAGGTAGGCGCGGTTCGCTCGGGAGCCGTACGTCTTGTCGGCGCGGACCTTGTCCGGCCGAGTACGAGGCCGACCGGATCCGAGCCGGGCACGCGGATGCGGCCGAGGGCAACCTGGAACTGCGGGGAGTCTCCACACTGCCCGCCCATGATCACCAGCAACATCGGCTTCCGGGCCTGCTCAACCGCCAAGTGCAGCTTGGTGGTCAGCCTGCCCCGGGAGCGTCCGAGCCCACCACACGGTCTTGATCCACTTCTGAAAGCTAGTCCCACCTGCACAGATGAGGTCTTCGGCGTGGCAGGGACAGCGGGGGAGAAGCTGGGAGTCACCAAGTAGACCGGGTTCTGCTCCGAGTGGGACCGGTGAAAGGGGCCTGACAGGCGAACGACCAGGTCGGTCGTCCTCGCCGTCCAGCCGATCAGCTTCGACTTGCTCCGGGCCTGCCGCAAGGACGGCCCCGGTTTGCCGCTCCCTGCGAGCGGCCGGATACCCGCTGGAGGCGACACGGGGGAGACCTGGGCCGTGGTGCCGGGCCGAGCTGGAGCGGACGCTGTACCAGAACACCAGCGATGTGGTCGGTGGGCTCCCCGGTGGGTTGCCGGGGCCTCGTCATGGCTGGTCGGTCGTATCAGGCGATCTTGATCCCGCTGGCACACCGGCCAGGCGGCGGAGAACAGCCTGTCGGGCGTCGGTACCCGGATCTACCCGCCGCATCCTCCGCCGTAGGGCTTCATGAAAGCTTCAAGGGCCCACCCGCACAAGGCACATGGGTGGAGGAGAGCCTCAGCGGGCCTCCGACAGATCCGCGGAGAGCCGTACGGCCCCGGTGCAGGCGAGTCGGTCCGCCACCTCGACGCATGCCTCGGCCCCCTTCGGGCTGGTCGCGGGCAGCATCGGGCTGCTTTTGCCGTGCGTCACCCTGTCCCGGCGCGAGGCGAGCAGCTCGTCCGCTCCGGATCGGATCGAGACCTCCAGGGCGCCATCGCGCGTGTCCGTCTCCACCTCGGACCAGACGGTGGCGCAGGACGGGCTGAACCGGAGTCGTACGGCGTAGGCATCCTCGGTGACGGTGCTCTCAGTGCGGGCATCCCGGTCGCAGTGGGAGGAGCTCGGATACTGGCCCCGGCAGCTTTCCATGCGGCAGGTCGCCGCTTGCCGCTCCGGGCTGCCGCCCGACAGGGCCGGGGCACCCACGGCGCAGGCCACGGCGCCCAGCGTGGCGGAGACGGCCAGCACGACGGCCGTCCGCAGCCGTCGCGTCCGGGCAGTTGCGTCGAGCGGCAGCCGCGGCGCAGGGGGCTGGGGCGCCGTGCTCAGTGGTCTGGTCTCGGCCCGGCAGGCGTTCTCCCACAGGGCGACCAGCGGCGCCATCTCCGTGCCGCCGAGTCGCCCCAGCGCCTCGACAGCGGTACGCGGCGGGAGCTTGACGCCGTTGAGATATCGATGCCATGAGGATTTGCTGTGGGCGGTGCGTGTGGCCAGCGCGGCCAGGCTCAGCCCGGTCTGCTGTTTGAGGTCACGCAGCCGCTCCACCAGCAGCAGCCCGTCGGGGCCGAGTGAGTCGGGCAGTTGCTGCCGGCGAGCCGTCGCTTGCTCCTTCATGCCGTTCCCAATCCTTCTCTCAGGCATCCGGTTCATTCCGGATCGCGTGATGTGTGCCCTGGGGTCGGGGCGGCCACACGCGCGGCCGGAGTCATCGGGCGATCGGCTTGTAGTACAAGGAGAAGGTGCGGTGCGAAGGTTGGCCCTGGGTGAAGCCAAGGCACAGCCAGGGCCCGCCCCGGCGCAGCACAGCCAGGCCCTCCGGCTCGCGCGGGTAGAGCCCTCTCGCAGTGTGGTCCAGCACCTGCTGCACCACGCGTCCGGTACGAACGTCGATACGGAACAGGCGGACGTCGCCGGCCGAGCCGGCAGGGTTGTCAGCGCCGTATCCGTGGCCGAGCAACTGGTAGGCGTACGGGCCGTACAGCGCCATGCCCTGGAAGGGGAGCCCCAGTTCGGCGCCGGGCTGGGCGAAGTCGATGACGGGCCGGAAAACCCCGGCCGCGAACTGATTGAGCCCGTACACCCCGTAGCGCGGCATGCCGCCCACCCTGTACCGCAGCAGCAGCCGGTCGTGCGCAGGGTCGAGGGCCACCTGGTTGTTCGTGGTGCCGGGGAGCGGGCGATACGTGGCAATCGTGCGGCTGGCGCGGGTCAGCACCCGGCCCGCGGTGAAGGTGAAGCGGCAGATACCGCGGCCGTTGCCGGAGCCCGGCTGTGCGTCCCACTCCGTCCACAGAGCGCCGGCACGGCGGGCCGCGTCCTCCACACCGAGGGCGCTGCCGTGACCGAAGCCCAGCAGGTACATATCGCCGGTGAGCGCGCCGCCCATGGTGAGCCGGTTCAGGCACATGTCGCCGCGGGCCGCGCGCTCGGCACGGGTGTACGCGCGCGGCTCACCCGGCAGCCGGACGCCGCCCTCCATGACCTGGAGCGCGTACATGTGGCCGTGCCGCTCGTCGAAGGCGAAGGACTGAAGCACCGTGGAGTGGTGCAGCCGTACACCCTGGAGCCACGGCTTGCCCGCCGGCGCCAGGTCGGCCGGCTGGTCCCTCGGCTGGGCCTCTGCCCTGCCGGCGGGGAATGTGGCGGCCAGTGCGACCGCAGCTCCGAGGCCGAGAACGGATCTGCGGCCCGGATCGGACGGAAGGGAAAGGGACATGGGGTCTCCTCGCTTGCTCGTGAGCTTCGTGGAACGGGCCCGCCCGCCCCGTGAGCGGGACGGGCGGGCACAGCGGCTCAGCACCAGGGGACGGCGCTCACGTTGCGGACGTAGCGGGCGGAGATGTAGCCCTTGTTGTGGGAGAGCTTGTACCAGAGGTGGTTGCCGCGGACGTTGCGCCCGTACTTCTTGCAGGGGATGTGGACCGTGCTGGCGGGACGCAGCGTGCCGATGACCCGGTACCCCGTGCCCGGGCCGGAGCGGATCCTGAGCGGCATGTGACGGGTTACCACACGGCCCTGGACGTAGCCGGTGCAGGTGACGGGCCGGGGCGTGGAGTGACTCGGCGCCCACAGCTGGGGCGGGGCCGTGCGCCGGTGGGTCATCTGCTGGTGAGGCGCCGTGTGTCGCTGCTGCGCGGCGGCGGTGTCGGCGGAAACGACTGCGGCGGGCAGCATCGCGATCGCCGCAACCGCGGTCACGAGGCTGCGCTGGATCATGCGATTCATGGACTCTCCTATGAGGGTGTCTTCAGGATCGGCTGAGTGAGACCCTGTGTCGCTCAGCGTTTCCTGGCCTTCGGACGAAGATTCCGTCCCACGTGTTTCCGGGAGAAAGCGGGACGTCCCACCCGAAGGGACGGTTGAGTCCCGGCCGCCGTCGCCCGGGAGGCCAGCCCCCCATTTCCCGCCGGGCGGCGGATGCGGGCCCCGTCAGGGTGGGCGGTGACCAACTGTTCGATCTCGTCTTCCAGTGCCTTGAGGAGGGCCTTGCCGGCCGTCGGTCGGTCGGCGAGTTCGCGGATGAGTTCGGCGGTGCGCCGCTCGCCGGGAGGCGCGACGCGGTGGGCCTGCGTGGAGTTCACGGCGGCGCCCGCGAGGGCCTGCGCCACGGTCTGCCTGCTGACGCCGTGCCTGCCCAGATGGCCAAGCGATGCGGGTGGTTCCGGCGCGCCGGAACCCGCTCGCGATGACGTGGCGGCCCGGCACGACGAGTCCGGACTTCGTCGTGGGGTCCACGGCGCGTTCCAGGCGGGGGAGGCCTCCGGTCCGCTGGAGACAGCGACACGCATATTGCCGAGGACATCTGGTCAGTGGCCGTGGAGCGGATCCGGCGGACCACTCGGTTCCCACAACAGCCGTCCCAGTCCTCGCCTGAGTTCGATGAGATGACGACCCGGTTCGTCGAGAGGGGCCTGATTCGATTCCCGGGGGTGGACATCGGGTCGGGTACCTCAGGGAGCTGCGGCATCGCGTCGGCGCAGTCGAAGACCTTGTCGTAGGACTCGGCGTGCTCGGCGATCAACAGCGTGTTGTCGCAGGCTTCAAGTTCCGCGCCCTGACCTGGAATAACGACGAACGGATACATGCACCCACCGAGCGTGACCGGATCGCGGGCATTGAGACAGAACCGGGCTGGGTGGCCGGAGGGCGGGCAGCAGAGCAGGCTGGAGGTACCGATGGCCCGGGCGGCCGGGCCGGGAAGCGAGGCTCCCGATGAGCAGGCTCGAAGAACAGGTCAACGTCGATGTCCCGGCGCAGGAGGTCTGGGCGCAACTGCACCGCATCGATGAGTATCCGATGTTCATGGAGGGCGTGAAGAGTGCCGCCGCGGAAGGCAGCAGCCGAGCCCATCTCGACGTCCGGATCGGGGACGACGAGCAGGCTTTCGAGACACGTATCACCGATCGCGGCAAGGGCCAGGTGATGGACTGCACGGTGGACAGCCCGGACCTGAAGGCAGCCTTCGCCGTGAACCCGCTGGACGACCAACACACCCAGCTGCAAGTCCGGCTGGAGTACGACCCGGACACCGTGCGGGCGACCTTCGGGGGCCCGAAGGGATTCGCCCAGGTCCATGCGATCGAGGACACAGTCCGCACCGACCTGGAGAAGCTCAAGGACCTGCTGGAGAGCAGGCATTGATCTCGACGTGTTGATCGTGCTCGGGAAAGGACGGGCGCACAGGCCGACACCACCGGCTCCGTAGCCCTGCACCACTGGGCGGAAGTCCTGGACCGGCACCTCCCTCTCGGCCGCCAATACCCGCGACAGCCACGGTCTGTGGTGCTCGGATGTCCCCTGGGCGCGGGTGTCGCAGCCCGGACCTGCGTCCCACTTCCGCCTCGGTCACCGCTGCTGCGTTCGGCATCGGCCGGGCGGTCGCCATGGGGCTGGTTGATGCCGGAACGTCCGTCATCGTGACCGGGCGCAACGCCCGGCACGGAGCCCGGACCTCAGTCGAGACGGGCGAGTTCGCCGTGGAGGCGGCCTGTCACTGAAAGCGGGACTGCTCTCAGCTGCGCGAGGTGGCACGCAGGCGCAAGCCGACAGTTGTGAGACCTTCGAAGGTGGCGAGCTGGTAGCTGGGTTCTGGTCCGGGCGGCTCGCTCAAGTGGTATCGGCGGGCGGTCTGCGCGGTCAGGAGCGTCAGCATCGCCATGGCCAGAGCGGCTCCTTCGCAGCCATGCGGCCCGGTACCGAAGGAGAGAAAGACCCCGGGTTTCGCCGGCGAGCCCGAATCATCGAGCCAACGCTCGGGCTGGAACCGGTCCGGCTCGGGGTGCTCCCGTGCGTCGCGGTGGGCGGTGTAGGGGCAGACAAGAACGGTGGACCCGGCGTCGATGGTGTAGTCGGCGAGCTGGGTCCGCCGCGTGGCGCGCCGGGTCAGTAGCCAGCTCGGGGGGTGCAGTCGGAGCACCTCGCGGACCAGTGCCTGGGTGTATTGCAGGCTGTCGAGGTGGGTGCTGGTCGTCGCGGCCGGGTCCGCGGGCAGCAAGGCGGCTTCGGCCGCGACGCGGCCCGCTGCCTGGGGGTACCGGGCCAGGTTGAGCAGAATCCATCCGGCTGCCCGGGAAGGTGTCTCGAAGGTGGCGAGGGTGATTCCGGGGAGAGGGTCGAGGACGGCCTCTTCCGGCAGTAGGCCGTAGCGGGAGGAGGGCCGGAGCATCTGTCCCAGCACGTCGTCACCGAGCAGGCCCGATGAACGGCGTCGGCGGACGATGGGCAGCAAAGCGTCGACGAAGGCGACTTGCTGCCGTGTACGGAACCGCCGTGCCGGTGTGGGGACCCAGCGCGGCCATACCCAGCGCGAGGGGCGTACGAGCACCTCCCGGGCCAGGAAGAGCTGCGAGGCGAAGGGCAGCAGAGTGGGAGCGTCCTCGGAGAAGAGGTAGCGCACGCCGATCTCCGCCAGGGCGTGCCGGACCGGGGGCAGAATCTCGACGTCCTGGTCCGTGGGCCACTGGTCAGCAAATCGAGCGGTGCTGGGCGCTATCTCACCGATCCGGGCTGCAACCGCCTGCGGGCGTAGTCCGCGCATGCGGGCGGCGTGAGCGTGCGCACGCTCCTCAGGCGTCGGTGCTCCGCTCGACCGCTTCAACGACGGGAAGAGTGGCGAGGGTGGTTTGGGGAAGTCCTGCGCGCGGCGCAGAACTGCTTCACACGGCCCGGCCGTGGCCGCTACGTAGACACCCGGCTCCAGTTGCCAGACGTCCCCGCACTCGACAGCGCCACGGCGCGCCAGCGTCAGCCGGTCGCGGCTCCAGGCCGCGAAGCTGCCTTCGGGCAACCGCGGCGGCTCATTCATCCGGCCCATGGGATCGCCCCTGGCTCTCGTACCTGTCCGGGCCGAAATTGTCGGCAACGTGACCAGAAGCCGACGGGCGCCCGGGGGCTCCCGCCGGCAGTGCTGTCAGACCCGGTAGTCGCCCCTTACGCACCCCAGTCGTGTTCCCCGTACGCACCGTAGTGGCGGGTGAAGGACAGCTTGCCGAGCAGCTTGGCGATCATGATGCACTCCTCTCGCCTGCCTGAGCCCTCCCAGCAGAGGGTTCAGCAAAGAAGTTCTCGCCAGCACCAACTGCCACATATCCCATGTTTCCACTCACGCCATATATGTCACATTCAGGGCATCAGCCGCGCGCGTGGATACGAGGCGCGTGCGTGCGGGCCGGGCCCGCAGCCAGCCGTCGTCGCCCCGTTGCTGGATGTCAGTGCCGCGCCCTCGGCCGCGAGGTGTGGCGACGCCGGTCACCTCCTGACCTGGCCAACTTCTCTGTCAAGTTCAGAGTGTTGAGCTGAGTTCGGCGTCAGGCCTTCCACTGGGAGAGGAGCTGATTGCCGAGCGCGATGCGGCGAGTGCGCCCAGTGATGCCAGAGGCTACGGGGTGTCTGGGTGCCAGGGGGCGTCGGATCGGGTGGGAAGCGCGCCAGCGGCCAGTTGGAGTGCGTACGTCGGCCGCTCGATGCCGGGGACGGGGCCGAGGTAGTGGTGGCCGGTCATGTGGCACCAGGCGGGGAGGTCGAGCGGTGCGGCCGGGTCGGTGGCGATGACGTGGACGACAGTGCCGGGTCTGGCGCCGTCGATCTCCTGGCGAAGGCGGAGCAGGAGGGTGACGCAGAGCAGGTCGGTGCCGTCGACGGTGATGTCCGGCGCTGGGATCTCGGGGTTCATGGGGCTCATCGTCGGTAGGCGGTGGCGGCGACAGCGGGCAGGAGGGCGAGGGAGAGGATGCCGCCGGTGAGGGCGAGAGCGGGGTAGCTGGTGGCGGCGACCATGATGCCGGAGGCCATGCCGCCGGTGGCGCCGGCGATGGCGATGGAGACGTCGACCGTGCCCTGGGTCTTGGCGCGGGTGGCGAGCGGGACGGTGTCGGTGATGATCGCGGTGCCGGACACGAGGCCGAAGTTCCAGCCCAGCCCCAGCAGAGCCAGGGCGAGCGCGAGGAGCGCGACGGAGTCACCGGGCGCGGCGGCTGCGAGGATGCCGGCGCCGAGGAGGGTGATTCCCGAGGATGCGGCGATCTTCATACGGCCGTAGCGGTCGACGAGCCAGCCGGTGAGCGGTGAGGGCAGGTACATGGCGCCTATGTGGATGGCGATGACGAGGCCGGAGGCGGCGGTGCCGTGGCCGTGGTCGTGCATGTGGACCGGCGTCATGGTCATGATCGCGACCATGACGAGCTGGGTGAGGACCATGACCAGTGCGCCGAGGACGACGCCTCCGCGGCCGCCGTTCGTGTCGGCGCTGCCGGTGGCGGCCGGGGCAGTTGCGGCGCCGGTGTCCTTGGACTCGGCGATGGTATGGGCCAGGAGCAGTGGGTCGGGGCGCAGCCAGAGGGCGAGGACGAGGGCGGCCAGGGCGTACGCGGCGCCGGAGAGGATGAAGGGGCCGGCGAGGTCGGGCATGCCGAGGGTTTCGGCGAGGACGCCGGTGGGGGCGGCGAGGTTGGGGCCGGCGACGCCGCCGAGGGTGGTGGCCACCAGGACGGTGGAGACGGCCCGGGCGCGGTGGCCGGGGGCGGCGAGATCGGCTCCGGCGTAGCGCGCCTGGAGGTTGGTTGCGGTGCCCGCGCCGTAGACGAACAGGGCGATGAACAGCAGTACCGGGTTGTCCAGGATGGCGGCGGCGATGACACCGGCGGAGCCGATCGCTCCGGTGAGGTAGCCGGTCGCGAGGCCGGGGCGGCGGCCGCGGGCCTGGGAGATGCGGCCTACGGCGACGGCGGCCAGCGCGGACCCGGCGGTGAACAGGGCGCTGGGAAGCCCGGCGAGGCTGGTCGAGCCGAGCATGTCCTGGGCGAGGAGGGCGCCGACGGTCACGCCGGCGGCCAGGCCGGCGCCGCTGAGGATCTGGGAGGCGACAAGGACGCGCAGGATGCGGCGTTGTGCCTGGGTGGGGTCGGGTATGGAGGCCGTCGTGCCGACGGGCGCAGTACCGGTCATGTCTCTTTCCGGAGCGGCAGTGAGTGATGCAGGACAGGAGGGAAGGCCGTCGACGGGCACGGTGGTCTGCGTCCGGCGCCGGTCTCCGCTGGGCGCCGGGCTGTCGTTCACCGGCCCGGCGCCGAGTGAGCAGTGCCGCGGGCCGGTGCACGGGGTGTGTTCAGTCGGCTTCGAGGGCTTGGGCGAGGTCGGCGATCAGGTCGTCGGCTCTTCGAGGCCGATGGGCAGGCGGATCATGCTGTCGGCGATACCTCGTTTTTGGTGCGCTCGGCCAGGTCCAGGCCGTGATGGGTGGTGGTGATGGGCTGGGTGACCGGTGCTGTGGCCGGAAAGGTTTGCCGGGAGGCTCGCGGCGTCCGGTGCGGTGGGTCGCAAGGCGGAGGATCGCCCTCGTGCTGGACGTACTCGGGTGATGCGACAACGCGGCGAGGTGCCGTGCCGGGCGTCGCGAGCCGGTGAACCTTTCCGGTCGCAGCACCAGGAACTCGACGCCGCCGAGGCTGGGAGGGATGGCGAACAGGCGCAGCCGGCCCACCACCGCGGCGGTCTGTTCGGCGTCCGCGTCCAGGACGACGCTGAGCATGCTGCCGCCGAGCATGTCGCCGCCGCGCATCTGTGTGTGCACGATCTGCTTCTGCTCGCCGGTGGCCGGCCTGGGTAGTTGACGAGGGCCACGCGCGGGTGGGTGGCGAGGAAGGCGGCGACGGGTGGTCCGGTCACTGCGCGCCGGCCGCCCCGACAAGGGCCGCTGCTGCCGTCTCGATGTCCTTCGGCGTGGTCCACCGCCCGAGGGACAGTCGCAGCGCCCCGAGCGCGCGGGTCGGCTCAAGGCCCATGGCGGTCAGGACGGGTGAGGGCGTGTGGGTGCCGCTGTGGCACGCCGAGCCGGTCGAAGCCGCGATCTCGCCGGCCGCGGCGAGCAGTTCGTGCCCCAGGGCACCCTCTACGCTGACGTTGAGCGTGTTCGGCAGCCGATGTTTCTCCGGCCCGTTGATGTGGACCCGGCCCGGCAGGGCCGTCGCCAGTCGCTGGTGGAGGTCGTTGCGCAGGGCTGCGAGACGAGCCGGGGCGCCGGTGGCGAGGTCGTCGACGGCGAGCTGGGCGGCGGTCCCGAGCGCGACGGCCAAGGCCACGTTTTCGGTGCCCGCGCGCAGGCCGCGTTCCTGCCCGCCGCCGTAGACGACCGGCTCCAGCCGTACGCCATCACGTACGTACAGGGCGGCGGCGCCCTTGGGCGCGTACATCTTGTGCCCCACGATCGTGAGCAGGTCCACACCCAGCTCGTCGATGTCGAGGGGGATCTTGCCCGCGGCTTGGGCGGCGTCGCAGTGGAACAGCGCATTGTGCTCGTGGGCGAGGGCGGCGAGTTCGGTGACCGGCTGGAGGGCGCCGGTCTCGTTGTTCGCTGCCATCACCGACACGAGCACCGTGTCCTCGGTGAGCGCTCCGGCCAGCGCCGCCGGGGCGAGGAGTCCGTGGCTGTCGACGGGCAGCACCGTGACGCGTGCGCCGTGCAGCCGTTCCAGCGCGGACACCGTCTCCAGCACGGCCGGGTGCTCGGTGGCCTGGGTGATCACGTGCGGGCTCGGGTGGGCGGAGGCGAGGACCGCGCCGCGCAGCGCGAGCAGGTCTGCCTCGGATCCGGAGGAGGTGAAGACGACCTCGCCGGGCCGGGCGCCGATCAGGTCGGCGACCTGGGCGCGGGCCTGATCGAGCGCCCGCCGCGGCACCTTGGAGAAGGGATGGCTGCTGGAGGGGTTGCCGAAGAAGTCCGTCAGGTGCGGCCGCATCGCCTCGGTCACCCGCGGGTCGACCGGGGTGGTGGCGTTGGAGTCCAGGTACACGGGGCCGTCGGCGAGGCCCGGGTGCGGCGGGAGCGTGCGGTCGGGGCCGCTCATGTCAGCTCCGCCGCGTCGACGGGCAGTTCGGACAGACGCCACTCCAGCATGCCGTCGTTGAGGCGGATCGCGCGGCGGCCGCGGTCGGTCAGCAGCCGTACGGCGTCGTAGGCCAGGACGCAGTATTCGCCGCGGCAGTAGACGACGATCTCGGTGTCCTCGGGCAGTTCGTCGATCCGGTCGGCCAGCTCCTGAACGGGGATGGAGAGTGCACCGGGGATGTGCCCGGCGTGGTACTCCTCCGCAGGTCGCACATCGAGCACGACGACGTCTCCCGCGGCGACGCGGGCGCGTAGTTCCTCGCGGCCCATCTCGTCGGTCGTGTCCGGGCCGAGGTAGGCGTCGCGCGCGGGGGGCACGGCCGTCTGGTGGCGGTCCGCGACCTTGCGCAGCAGGGCGAAGAGCTGGGCGACGTCGTCGCCGGCGATCCGGTAGTGGATGCGCACGCCTTCACGGCGGGTCGCGACGAACCCGGCCTGCTTGAGGGTCTGCAGGTGCGCGGACGCGGTGGTCAGGTTCAGCCCGGCCGCCTTCGCGAGCGCGTCCACCGTGCGCTCGCCCTGGGCGAGCAGATCCAGCAACTCCAGACGCTTTCCGCTGGCCAGCGCCTTTCCGCTGGCCGCGAACGCGTCATACAGCCTGGCCTTCGTCGCGCTCTTCATGCTCTCCGACATGGAATCCTCCATAAATCCATGGATTATCGTAGTTGAATCTTTGGGGCATGACTACCCCCTTCCCGAGATCTTGGAGGACGCCGTGGGCTCCGTGGACGATCACCTCACCCCGCTCGTCGACGAAGGGCTCGGCAACAGCGCCTACCCGCTCGATCCCGGCGACGGACGCGCCCTGGCCATGACCGCCGCCGGCCTGCTGGAACGCGCCGGGCGCACCGACCTCGCGGTCCTGGACGGCGGGCCGGACCAGTACGCCACCGCCCGCGGCCGGCAGCCCGTCCAGCACACGGAGGACGCGCACTCGTGAACGCCACGTCCCCCACCACTTCGACCGACGCCTCCGGGCGGCGTGTGCAACTGGGCCTGCGAGAGAACTGGCTCCAGTTCACCCTGCTGGTCATCGTCAACGTCTGCGTCGGCGGCCTGGTCGGCCTGGAACGCACCACCGTCCCGCTCATCGGCTCCGAGACGTTCGGCCTGACCAGCGACCTGGCCGTCTTCTCCTTCATCATCGCCTTCGGTCTCACCAAGGCGTTCACCAACCTCGCCGCCGGCGCCCTCACAGCCCGCTTCCGCCGCAAGCAGCTCCTGGTGGCCGGCTGGCTGCTCGGCATCCCCGTCCCCTTCACCCTCGCCTACGCACCGCACTGGGGCTGGATCGTCGCCGCCAACGTGCTGCTCGGCCTCAACCAGGGCCTGACCTGGTCGATGACCGTCAACATGAAGATCGACCTCGTCGGCCCCTCCCGGCGCGGGCTCGCCACCGGACTGAACGAGGCCGCGGGTTACACCGCGGTCGGCGTCACCGCCCTGCTCACCGGCTACCTCGCCACCGGCTACGGCCTGCGCCCCGTCCCCGAACTCATCGGTGTCGTCTTCGTCATCGCCGGCCTCGCCCTGGCCCTGGCCGTCCGCGACACCGCGGCCCACGTCGCCCTTGAACTCGCCCACCACACCAAGCCGCTGCCGACCGGCGAGGACACCGGACTGAAAGCCACGTTCACCCGCACCTCCTGGCACGACCGCTCCCTGCGCGGCGCCAGCCAGGCGGGCCTGATCAACAACCTCAACGACGGCCTGACCTGGGGAGTCTTCCCTCTACTGTTCACCGACCACGGACTGGGCCTGGCCGCCATCGGCCTGATCAAGGGCCTCTACCCGATCCTGTGGGGCATCGGGCAGATCCCCACCGGTCACCTCGCCGACCGCATCGGCCGCAAACCCCTCATCGTCAGCGGCATGCTCGTCCAGGCCGTGGGTTTCGTTCTCGCCCTCGCCCTGCTCGACCGCCCGCTGCTCGCGGGCGTCCTCTCGGCGGTCTTCCTCGGCCTGGGCACGGCCATGGTCTACCCGGCCCTCATCGCGTCCGTCTCCGACCACGCCCATCCTGCCTGGCGGGCCAACGCACTGGGCACCTACCGCTTCTGGCGCGACATCGGCTACGCAGCCGGCGCGCTGGTCGCCGGCATTCTCGCCGACG
This sequence comes from Streptomyces sp. NPDC093149, assembly GCF_044754145.1. Classification (NCBI taxonomy): domain Bacteria; kingdom Bacillati; phylum Actinomycetota; class Actinomycetes; order Kitasatosporales; family Streptomycetaceae; genus Streptomyces; species Streptomyces sp. NPDC093149. The sequence goes on along the minus strand of NZ_JBIVON010000008.1, from coordinate 101,537 downwards.
CCCTCGGCCTCAACGCCACCGTCATCGCCGCAGCCGTCCTCACCGCCGCCTCCGGGCTCCTCGCCGCCCGCTGGATCACCGGCCCGACCCCCACCGAATGACCAGCCTGCCCCGGCCGCTACCGGTGCAGGCCCTGAGCCCCTCCTCGAAGGCGTGCACCTTCGCCAGGCGCCGGCCTTCGGGTAGAGCATCGACAAGACCGCGGTCGAAGGAGTGCGCCGCGAAGCCGCGATGTTCGTAGATGCTGTCACCGTGCGGTGTGCCGACGCCGTAGTGGGGGGCGCCGTACGGAACCTGGAACACCGCTCAGCCGCGTGACCACTTCTGCTTGGCCCACGAAAGGTCGGCCGGCGCAACCCAGTAGTTGTTGAAGAACCTCACAACCTGCGCGGAGTCCGGCGCATCCAGGCCGGGCGGGGGCAACTCGCGGCGCTCCGCCGGCCGGGAGCACCCCAGAATGGCCTGCTCGAATCCGGCCGGGGTGTAGTAGTTGAGGCAGTGACAGACTTCCGTCCCCGTCACCTTGAACTCGTGCATCACGTTCCGCGGGAGGTGGCCCAGGCTACCCGGCCCGAGGACTGCTTTCTGCCCACCGATGATGGCTGTCATCTCGCCGGACAGGACGTAAAACGCCTCGTCCTCGAACGGGTGAATGTGCGGAGGTGGGCCGGACCCGACCGGCATGAACTGTTCGATGACGGAGTACTCACCGTTGGTTTCCTCGCCGCTGGCCAGAACCAGCCACAGGATATCGAGCAGCCATCGCGCAGGGGCGTCATCTCTGCTACGGGTAAAGGGATTGCCGGACACGATCAGAGCCATGGCGATGACCTCCAGGAGCTGTGGAAGTGCAGCTTTGTTCCGGGATGGTGGACGGCCCTTAGCCACTTGTTCGCCGGGCCCGCCTGCTTGCCGGATGACTCAGGCTGGACGCAACAAGCGTCACGCACAGGCGGCGCATCTACCCGGCCTGGGGCTGCTGGTCGGCCCGGAGTGGGGACTGTGTGCGAGGACGTCTTCGCCGGGCTGAGCCCGGATGCGCCGGTCCTCTGGTGGATCGAGCAACGGTCGTAGCGCCCTTGGTGCCGCGTACGCCGGTCCGGGCCTACCGCACACGCCGACTGCGTGCTTGTCCACTGCCGGCGATACGGGGCTTGGACACCTGCTCAACTGCTGAGGGCTGGCCCCGACGGACGAATCGGTCGTAGAGCACCGCGGCGAGGACACCACCGACCACAGGGCCTACCAGGCTCACCCACCAGCCGCTGAACGAGCCGGCCGCGATCATCGGGCCAAGACCGCGGGCGGGGTTGACCGCGGCCCCGTCACTGGGGCCGCCGATGAAGACCGCCGCGGCGAGGGCGAAGCCGACCACGACCGGGGCAATGGGGGCCGGAAACCGCTTATCGGTGACCGCGGCGGTCACCACGAGGACCAGTACGAAGGTGATCAGGATCTCGACGACCAGGGCACGGCCATCGCCCACCCCGGGCGCCGGGTTGGTGGCACCGAGGTGCGTGGTGGCCCGAGCGGCGTTGCCGTGAATGGCCCAGGTGGCGAGAGCGCCGAGGATCCCCCCGGTCATCTGGACAGCGATATAGCCGGGGACATGCCGCCACGAGAACCTGCGGATGACAGCCAATGCCACGGTGACGGCCGGGTTGAAGTGCGCGCTGGAGACGTGGGCGAGGCCCCCGACCAGCGCGGCCAGCGCCATCCCGTTGGCCAGGACGATGGCCAGCGAGCCGTAGGCCGGTCCGGCGATGGTGTGTGCCAGTCCGGCGGAGGTGGCGGTGGCGGTTATGGCGAAGACCAGGATGAAGGTCCCGATCAGCTCAGCGAGGTAGGCGCCGACCACGCCGTCGGCGTGCGGCGCCCAGGGGCGTGTGGCGGAAACTCGGATACGCTCTTCGACTTGCAGAGGCATGTTTCACTTCCTTGGCTGAAACGCACGGCTGGTGCTGAGCCTTGAAGGATGTTTGTCGCAACGCAGAGGGGCGCCCTGACGGCATATCAACCCACCCGATACTTCAACCGCAGCCTCAGGATGCGGAGATCGGCGTCGCTCGTCAGAGGTGTCGCTCGACCGCTCGCCAATGCCGCTGCGATGGGGGAGACCCGACGCAGGGCTTCGGCCGTTGGTCGGCAGACGCTCCTTTCAAGCGTACGACGTCGCTGTGAGGGCGTCTCCTTGGCCCAGGACAGGAGTCGCCGACGGGGCATGTCTTCCTCTGCCGGGAGCTCCTCCCACATCGCGTTCGCCGCGCGAACAGTGGGCACGGCCGACTCCGGGTCCCCGATGAAGCCCCAGTCGTCGCCGGCCGCTCGGACCTCCTCGTCACGAACCGCACGAATGGGAGGTCCGCGCCTTCGACATCGACAACCAGCAGTGCACCAACGGCGTGAGGGCGGTGGAAGGACTCGCGAATGCTGTCGCAGTCGCACTCCGTGCGGGCGGCTGCGAGATCCTGGATAGGGATGAGCTGGGCACTGTTGTCATTCTTGGGGCGATCAAGGACGGCAAGGTTCCCTGTATCGATGGCTGTGTCCAGGAGGAGCGCGCATGCAATGACCCTGGCCCGTGCATGGCCGATGGCTGCGCAGCGGACGGTGCGCAGCCATCACTGCTTGCAGACCTGGACGTTTGGGGCGCCGGTCAGGGGAGTTCGCGGTACTCGGTGATGAGGTAGTCGGCCTCGTCATCGATGGCATTCGCCAGCCAGTCGATGTGAATCTCAGTGGGGTGTCCATCTGCGGCAAATACCGCCTCCGCGACCTCAGCCTGGCCTGCACGGGCCTTCTGCACGTCAGTGAGGAGACTGCCAAGCGTTGGGACATCCTGCGGATTCTCCTTGACGGTACGCCGGGCCGGCTCGTCGAGGCCGATCGCCTTGACGACCGTCCCGTTCCCCACGGTGATCCGGTACTCTCCAAGGCCGCCCCGCTCTCCGGACTCGGAGAGAAGCCGGAATGAATACCGATCCGGTTCGGACCATCGGGCTGCCTCTGCTGTGGCACCGCCTCCGGCGGCGACCGGTGTGGACCCTGAGTCGCAGCCGACCACGGCGAGGGCAAGCGCAGCGGATGCGGCGAGCAGATACATGCTGGATTTCGTCACGGCCAGGCCTTTCAGCAGCTCAATTGCTCCTTCGACGGCGTCGCCATTGATCTGGTTCCTGCCCGAGCCTGCGCGTCGTTGCTCTCCGCTTCCACGTCGACGACATGACGGGCATCCCAGGCGGTGAAATCCCGGCAGCAGCTCATCGTGCCCGTGAGGCCGGTGATGCTCATACGTGACCACACGTCCCTGCCCAAGTCACTCAAGCGGGGTCCGCCGGATGTACAGTCCGGCGGCAGCGGTCAGAGGACGGGGCAGCCATGCACGGGCCAGGGTCACTGCATGTTCGGGATCGGTCCGGTTCTCCGGTCTCGGGCATGTGACGTCGTGTCCCTGTCCCCATTGCGACGAGATGCGCCGACTCAAGGTCGCCGCCTTCCGGCGCCTCGGCTGCGCGAGCGCACGGCCCTGCCGGCGAGTGCTCGGCCCGACGTCGGGTACGAGTCAGGACCTGGCCCGGCCCCCGGGGTTATCGCCGTGGGCGAGGAGGTGGGCCCGTTCTCGGCAGCACATCAGGGCCTCCGCACTCAGCCGTGAGCTGGCCTGGGCCGTCTTCGTCGGCGACGCCTTGGAGTGAACCCCCCTTCGTGTGAACCATTGCCTCATGCCAGGCTCCGCCCGGCACCCGGAACCCGGCACGCACCAACCAACGATGCGCCCGATCCCATGAGCTCACTCTGGTTCCGGGCTCTGGAAAGGTCCGGATGCGGGCGTACGCACGTGGGGCAGGAACCCACGGGCTGGCCGACCAGCCTGCGGCTTCCTGCCTCATCACCACCCCGAACAGCTGACGTCGACGCGACCGAGGCGTGGGCTACCGTGTGGCGGACACCCCGGGACGCACCGCGCAGGGACCTGGTCAGCAGCGGGTGAGCACTGCCACCTCATGGCCGAACCCCACCACCAGACGACCGTCCGGGGAAACGGTCACAGCGTTCACCCCTGTTGGAAACACCAACTCCCGTTCCTCGAGTCGGCCGGTGGCCAGGTCCCATACTCGCGCCGTGTTGTCATCGCTGCCGGTGACGGCGACCGGACGACCGTCCACGACCGTCGTCGCCACCGCCCTCACCCCGCCGGCGTGACCGGTCAACGGCTCGCCGATCTGTTGGCCGGTGGGCAGATCCCACACCCGTACCTTTCCATCGCTGCTGCCGGTGACGGCGACCGGGCGGCTGTCCATCACCGTTGTCGCCACTGCCACCACCGCTTCGGTGTGGCCGGTGAAGGGCTTGCCAACCGGTTGGCCGGTGGCCACGTCCCACACCTGCACCAGCCCGTCCCAGCTGCCGGTGAGGACGACCGGGCGGCTGTCCATCACCGTTGTCGCCACTGCCACCACCGCTTCGGTGTGGCCGGTGAAGGGCTCGCCAACCGGTTGGCCGGTGGCCACGTCCCATACCCGCACCGACCCGTCCCAGCTGCCGGTGACAGCGACCGGGCGGCCCTCCACCACCGCCGTCGCCACCGCCACCACCGCTTCGGTGTGATCGCTGAGGGGTTTGCCGACGGGCCGGCCGGTGGCGAGGTCCCATACTCGCGCCGTGTTGTCGTTGCTGCCGGTGACGGCAACCGCACGGCCCTCCAACACTGCCGTCGCCACCGTCACCACCGCTTCGGTGTGGCCGGTGAAGGGCTCACCAACCGGTTGGCCGGTGGCAACGTCCCACACCCGCACCGACCCGTCCCAGCTGCCGGTAACGGCGACCGGGCGGCCGTCCATCACCGCCGTCGCCGTCGCATTTACCTCGCTGGTGTGGCCGGTGAGGGGGTTGCCGACCGTGCCAGCGGCCCATTCCCACACCCGCGCCGTGTTGTCATCGCTGCCGGTGACGGCGACCGGACGGCCGTTTACGACCGCCGTTGCCACCGCCAACACCCCGCTGGTGTGACCGGTCAACGGCTCGCCGACCTGTTGGCCGGTGGGCAGATCCCATACCCGCACCTTCTCGTCCCAGCTACCGGTGACGGCGACCGGGCGGCCGTCCACCACCGCCGTCGCCACCGCCCACACCCCACGCGTGTGGCCGGTGAGGGGTTCCCCGAGCGGTTGGCGGGTGGCCAGATCCCACACCCGCACCGTCCCGTCGTCGCCGCCGGTAACGGCAACCGGGCGGCCCCCCACCACCGCTGCCGCCACCGCCAGCACCGGGCCGGTGTGGCCGCTGGGGAGTTCGCCGACCTGGCCGGTGACGAGGTCCCATACCCGCACTGTCTCATCCCAACTGCTGGTGATGGCGACCGGACGCCTGTCCACCACCGCCGTCGCCACCGCCAACACCCCACGCGTGTGGCCGGTGAAGGGTTCCCTGAGCGGTTGGCGGGTGGCCAGATCCCACACCCGCACTGACCCGCCGCTGCTGCCGGTGACGGCGACCGGGCAGCCGTCCACCGCTCCCGTTGCCACCGCCACCACCGAGCCGGTGTGGCCGGTGAGGGGTGCACCGACCGCCTGGCCGGTAGCCAGGTCCCACACCCGCACCGTCCCGTCGTCGCTGCCGGTGACGGCAACTTGGCGTTCCTTCACCACGGCCGTCGCCACCGTCAACACCATGTCCGTGTGGCCGGTGAGGGGTGCACCGACCGCCTGGCCGGTAGCCAGGTCCCACACCCGCACCGTCCCGTCGTCGCTGCCGGTGACGGCGACCGGACGGCCCGCCAACACCCCCGTCGCCACGCCATTGACCGAGTCCGTGTGACCGGACAGGGGCTGCGAGATGTGGCGGTCGACCATGCCGCCTGTGGCCCACTGCACCTCCCACCGAGCCACAGGTTCGTCCTTGACCGGGACGGCGTTGATCCGCGCCGACAGCTCCCGCTCCCCATATCGGGCCGCATCCAACGCCAGCAACTGCCGCCGCACCCCCGCCCCGGCATCCCGGTGCAGACGCGCCAACATCCGGCACACCACCTGCACCGACCGCCCCGCAGACCCCGAATCGGTACACACCAGCCCCGATACCTCCCCCGGCTCGGCGTTCACCAAGAACCCCGGATCCGCCAAACACCCACCCACATCCACAAGCCCGGAGTCAGCACCGTCACCACGCAGATCATCAGACATGACCCACATGCAACCACCCTCCACTGACACACAACCCACGCCCGGCACCGTGGAAGAGACGTCCCGGTCCGGCAAGGGATTGGCCGGACCGGACAAGTACCAGGTCCGCCGCTACTCCTGGTCCCGCTGGGTCACCCTGGCCATGCTCGCCCACGCCTTCCTCGCCGTCGTACGCGCCGACGAGACCCGCCACCCCGCACCCATACCGCTCACCTGCAACGGAATCCAGCGACTCTTCATCACCCTGGTCGTCCAGTCCGTCCACGCCACGGCCCACCGGATCGGCTGGTCCCACTGGCGACGCCACCACCAAGCCCGGTCCCAGGCCAGCCACTACCGGCGACAAGCCGCACGGGCATGAAGATCACGGTCTACGGCCGGAGGACTACCGACCGTGGAGCCTGACCGTGGAGGACCGGATCCTGCTGGTAGCGGCTCAGGACTCCTGACGTAGTGGGCTTGACCTGGTCAAGGGTCAGTGTCGCGTATGAGGCTGTCGGGTGGTGGGACGCGGCCAGTTGCGTAGTCGCATGCGATAATCTGGCGACGTCGGTGATCACCTCCGGGATACTGGTCGCCCATGGATGAGGTCGAAGTCGTCGTCGCCCATTCCGAGCGTGCGACCCTGCGCGTCGGCGACGTGTTCCTGAAGGTGGACGCCGATCAGGCGCGTATCGACGCCGAAGTCGAGGCGATGTCCCTCGCGCCGGTCCCGACCCCGCAGGTCCTGTGGCGCAAGCCGCCCGTGCTCGCGGTCGCTACGCTCCCAGGGGCGACGCTCGGGCGCCTCGGCAGGCCGTCGACCGGGTCGTCGGCGGCGTGGGCCGCGGCGGGCGCCGCCATCCGGAAGCTGCACGACGCGCCGCTGCCGCCCCGGCCCGGCCGGGCCGGGCGGAGCATCGTCGCGCTGGCGACGGAACTCGACGACGAGTGCGAGTTGCTCGTGACGAACGGCCTCCTGCCCGCTGACCTGGTCACCCGTAACCGTCAGGTCGCCGAGGCCGCGCTCCGGCCGTGGACTCCGGCGTTCACGCACGGCGACCTGCAGATCGCGCACGTCTTCGTCGACGGCGACGAGGTGACGGGCATTATCGATTGGTCCGAGGCGGGCCAAGGTGATGCTCTGTACGACCTCGCCACCTTCACGCTGGGACACGAGGACCACCTCGACGACTTCCTCGCCGGCTACGGCACCGACATCGACCTCGACGTGATCCACGCGTGGTGGTCGTTGCGAAGCCTGCTGGCAGTTCGCTGGCTGATCGAGCACGGCTTCGACCCGTTCGCGCCAGGCTGTGAGGTCGACGTGCTGAGGTCCCGGGTGTGAGGCTACGCGGGTACGACTACTACGTACGCGTTCTGACGCATCGATCAGGCCGTCCCCTCCGGCGATCGCCCGCCCTCACTCTCAACGAATTGTGGTGCGCAGTCGTCGCCAGCAGATGACGGCGCAGCCGAGGGTGACGAACGCGTGGTGGATGTCGTCGCGGCTCACCCAGCGGGTACGCAGGCGGCGGAACCAATGCAGCAGTGTGTGATCGCTCCTTCCACGACCCAGCGGTACACGCCCAGCTCGGCCGTGCCCGGTGCGGCCTGGATCAGCGGGATCAGTTGGGTGACGTCGACGTCGTTTCGGTTGCCGCCGGTAGTGATCGCGGCGACCGGGGTGCCATGCGCCTCGACGATCAGGTGGTGCTTGCTGCCGGCCTTGCCCCGGTCCACCGGGGACGGGCCGGTGGTCGGCCCACCCTTCATCGCGCGGATGTGGCTGGACTTCTCCCGTGGCGCGGGAGAAGTCCAGCAGGGCCGCGGCCCGCAGCTCGGAGAGCAGCAGCTCGTGCAGGCGCTGTCAGACCCCGGCCTCGTTCCAGTCCCGCAGCCGTCGCCAGCGGGTCGTCCCCGAGCCGAAGCTCAGCTCCTGGGGCAGAAACTCCCAGTGGGTCCCGGTGTACAGCACGAACAGGATCCCGCACAGCCCCCTGCGACTATCCAGACGCTTACGACCGGGACGCCGCGGATTACGCGGGACAACCGGCAGCAGCGGCTCGATGCGCGCCCACAACTCGTCGTCGATCTCCCACGGTCTGGCAGCGGTCTTCCTCATCTCGACTGGCTCGCCCCCTCCGGCCGGCATCAACGAGGACTGACACACCATCATTCCTGGAGGTTCAGACGCCTCCTTTTGTTAAGAGTCGTTACTGGCATACGAACCTGACGCTGCCACAGCTCGCTCCGATGTTGGGGGTGTCGAAGTCGGCCGCCAACCGCATCATCGGCAACCTCGGACCGTCGCTCGCGCTTCAGCCCCGCCAGCGGTTTTGCAAGGACGCCGTGCTGATCGTCGACGGCACCCTGGTTCCCACGCGGGATCATACGATTGCCGAGCAGTCGAAGAACTACCGGAACTCGACCAACCACCAGGTCGTCATCGACGCCGACATCCGACTCGTCGTCACCGTCGGCCGACTGGTCACAGGCAACCGCAACGATTGCAAGGCGTGGGAACTCTACGGTGCGAAGGCCGCCGTCGGCCGGGCCACGGTCATCGCGGACGGCGGCTGCCGGAGCACCGGCCCGAAAACTCAGTCGATACAGAACTCGTTGCCTTCGATGTCCAGCATCGGGATGCACGCATCATTGCCGTCATACAGCGTTTGCACGTGTACCGCGCCGAGCGGAACCAGTCGCGCACATTCGGCCTCAAGTGCGGCGAGGCGCGCTTCACCCACGAGACCGGTGCCGACCCGCACATCAAGATGCACCCGGTTCTTGGCGGCCTTCCCTTCGGGGACGCGCTGGAAGTACAGTCGCGGGCCCACTCCTGAGGGATCTATGCAGGCGAACCATGAATCCCGCTGCTCAGGTGCCTGCGAACGATTGAAATCGTCCCAAGTGGCAAACCCCTCCGGTGGCGGGGGTACAACGTACCCCAACACCTCGCACCAGAAGCGAGCGAGGCGCTCAGGTTCTGCGCAGTCAAAGGTGACTTGAAACTTCTTGATCGCTGACATCGGCGCACCATAGCAGAGGGACTCTGCCGCTCATTTCCCCAGGCGGATCCACCCGCCACTCGTCGCGCTCTGGGCCACCTTGGACATCAAGTGATCAAACCGGACAGGCCACGAGAACGACACGGCCGTGGCGGCGGAGGGCCCCAGTGGTCCCCAGGATCCAGTTCTGACCAACCACCCTCATGCCGAGATCAGTTGCGGGAAAATCCCTGGTCGGTTCGTGTCCGGCAACTTGGCGGCCTTGGGAACTCTGGGGCGCCCCCGGGCTTTCCCGCCCGAAAGCCCTTCGTCCCGGCAGGACGAGGCGGGTGATACTCCGCCCTTGAACGAGATCTTCTTGCGAGCTGCTGTGCCCGTTGAGGCGGGAGTGCTCACGGCGCTGACGCGGCGGTGGAAGGGGTACTGGGGTCACCTACAGGCGCTGTTGGATCGGATGGCTGAGACTCTGGCGGTCAGCCCCGCCGCCATGCGTGACGGGCATGTCGTGGTCGCGGAGCGGGACGGTGCGATGGTGGGCTACTACCAGATCACCGGAGAACCGCCGCACGGCGAGCTGGCAGACCTGTTCCTCGAACCCGAGGTAATCGGCACCGGCCTGGGGGACCCTGTGAGTAGCGGTTTCCCTTCGCGCCCTGTCCGGCGGGCAGCTTCTGCCAGGCCCTGCGCGGGAGGCGCTCGGCAAGGCGGTCGGCGCGCTGAGGTCCGGCCGGGGTGGCGTCGCCGATGTGCTCGGCGAGATTCCAGCAGTTCTTGCACGGCAGGTCCGACAGCAGCCCGCGCACACCGCAGCGGGGTTCGGCTGGGAGAACCGGCTGGCTATCGGGCCCATCCCACCCTCGAATGCGTCCTGGCAACGGGCAGGTACTACGCTGGCGCCCGAGGTCGCCGCGTGATCACCGGTCGTCCACACAACACCTAATGATCAACGGTGGCCTCACCTGCTCGGGCGCCACCGGAACCACCAGCGAGATCAGAATCTGCCCCTGAGCACTTCGCGGAGCCCAATGCACGAAGCGCCGAAGGATGAGGGGACGACCATGCGGTTGCCCGACGAGGTCCACGCTGAGATCAGGGACCTGTGTCAGGAGGGTGATGCCCTGGCCGGAATGGGAGAACTCGTCGAGGCCAAGCGACGCTACATCGAAGCTTTGCGGCTGTTGCCGGGCGATCACCGTGGGTGGGCGGCTGCTACCTGGATCTACGTCGCGATCGGCGACTTGCATTTCCGATTGGGTGTTTACGACAGGGCCTACAAGTGCTTCCACAACGCAGTTCAATGCCCCGACGGACTCGGCAATCCATACATCCACCTTCGGTTGGGTCAGACCACCTTCGAGCTGGGCGACCACGACCACGCTGCGGATGAGTTGATCAGGGCCTACATGGGCGGTGGACCCGAAATCTTCGAAGAAGACGACCCCAAGTATCTCAGGTTCCTGAAGACCCGGGGCGACCTGAACCGCCCCAGCGCCGAAGGCTCCTGACAGCTCACCGATCGCGAGTCGCGCGGGACCGCACCCCGGGCTGTCCGGCCGGATCCCCGACAGAGTCAAGCCAAGGAGTGTCTTCGAAGTCCCGTCTGCCCGGCGCTGTGTGGTGCGCACGTTCCTTAGGGCATTCCGGGTGGGAGGTGCTCCGCGGTTCTGCGCCGCGCCACGAACACGAACTCCCTCCCCGGCCGGTCGGGTGCGTCGCGTACGTCCTCGACGACGAAGCCGTGCTCATGCAAGTCCCGCTCGATCTCCGTACGTTCGCGGAAGCGAAGTGTCGATTCCGAGGTCAGTACGTTCCCGTCCGCAGCGAACACATGCGTACCCCGGAAGCTCACCAGCGGCAGGCTCACGTCCGTCAGCTCGGCCCAGGTCTCGACGTGGCCGACGCCCGGGATGTCCGTCATGCGGTACGTGGTCTCGCGCGTCCACTCCGCCCACTCTTCCCACACGCGCTGCGCCGGATCGCGCGTCTCGAAGACAAGCCGCCCGCCGGGCCGTAGCGCCTCGTACGCGCCGCGCAGCGTCGTACGCCACGCCTGCGGCTCGGCGATCGCCTGGGCGACGTTCCCGGTCATCGTCACCAGGTCGCTCTGCATGGGCGGCAGGTCCCCCGCGTCGCCGTCGAGCCAGCGCACCCGCTCCGCGCCCGGCTTGCCACGCGCGACGTCGACGGACGCCCGTGCGGGATCGATCCCGGTGACCGTCATCCCGCGCTCTGCGAGCAGCAGCGCTAACACGCCCGTACCGCACCCGATGTCCAGCACAGACCGCGCGCCGAACTCCTCCGCCATCGCGAGATACGCGTCGAGATCGCTGCGGTCCGGATCGAGTGGGTCGTAGATGGCGGCGAGGCGCGGATGCCCGAAAGCTGCGTCAACCATGGAGGCGAACGTATGTGGCCCCGAGCCCGCGCCGCCACCGCTTTTTCAGGATACGGCGCCAAGCGGGCGCCGACGAAGTACCGAGTGCGGCACCAGGAGATTCTTCGTCTGCTGGTGGTGCAGCAGTCGCACCACGCTGACCAGGGAAGACGCTGGTGCGTGTGGCGTCTGGGAGGGGGCTGATCCGGGAATGGTTCGGATCTCGGTGCGCGTGCCGCCCGGGAGAGGCTGGCTTCGAGTGCGGTGGGACGGTTTGGGTCAGCGGAGGTGGGGGCTGTGCGGACTCCAGTCGCGCAGCAACGATGTGAGGCCACGGACCCATCCACCGGCCTCATCGCCCTCTCGATGCGATACCGCTCAGGCCGTCCAACTCGTTGACATTCACGTCAGGTTGGATACAGCCCTGCGTCAATCGCTGACTCCTTCGACCGAATCGCTCGGGTCAGGGACGGCATGTGACGTGCAGGCGGGCCGCGGCGTTGTTGGCGTACCCCCTGGGGTTCCAGACGGTTGACAAGGACTCGGGCTGCACGGCCGCCGTGGAGTCCCAGGCGCGGGCGATGAGCTCGGTCTCGCCCGGGGGCAGGGTAAGAGCGGAGCGCCAGTGCTGCCACGTCCAGGGGTTCTCCGGCGGGTCCAGGTCGGCGCGGGCCCAGGTGACGCCGTGATCAACGGAGACATCCACACGTTCCACGGTTCTGTCGTCCCCGGCGAAGGCGAAACCGGTGACCTCGGTCGGCCCGGACGACAACTGGGCGTCTTTGCCGGGGTGCAGGATGGCGCAGTGGATGGCGATCGGGCCGAGGGTGATGCTGTCTGCCTGCTCGACCTGGTGAGGGTCGGCTTCGGCGGGCAGGACGCTGTATTCGATCTGGAAGTAGTTGTCGGACGGTTCGGCCTGAGCGGTGATGTGCTTGAGCCACTTGACGCTGCGGGCGCCGATCCAGCCGGGGACGACCACGCGCAGCGGCGCGCCGTGCGCGGTGGGCAGCGCCTGATCATTCATGGCCCAGGCCAGCAGCACCTCGCTGGAGGTTGCCTTCGCCACCGGTATCGAGCCGCCGAAGGGCTGCGGTGGCTCGGCCTGCTGCGATACGTCGGCACCGGTGAAGGCGATGTGGGCCGCCTCCGGCCGCACTCCCGCGTCGTCCAGCACATCCGCCAGGCTTGCCCCGCTCCAGCGCGCGGTGGAGATGGCTCCGGGGCCCCAGGAGACCTGGCCGGGTATGTCGCGGATCTCGATGAGGTCCGCGCGGCGGTTGCCCGCGCACTGCAGTGTTGCCACCACGCTCCGCTCGGGGAAGCGGCGCCGCAGTTCGTCCATCGACAGCTCAAGTGGGCGATCGACCAGACCGTCCACTCGCAGCCGCCAGCCCCCCGGGGCGATGCGGGGAATCGACGAGTGATTGCGACTGTAGAAGCTGTCCAGGGGGGTGATCTGACTTGCGAGGGCGCCGGGAGGCGATTCGGCGTTGTACGGATCGGTCTGGTGTACGAGTACATCGTTCCATTTGCCCGATATGTCCATATAGCTACTATTCATCGTGTCTAGTGCCTACGCCAAGCCGCCCACGAGGAGCGCAGGTGTGGTCGGCGTCATCGGCCACCTGGTGCACCGGGCGCCGGGCATAGGCCGTCCCTCCCTGGAGAGTGGTGCCGAGCACCGCGCCGATCAGGGCTCGGGTGTGTCTGCGACGAGCGTCATCCGCTCCACCATCGGGTAGCCGACGTGGCCCGGGTTCCGCGCCAGGCAAGGTTCCGCGCGGTGTCCGGGACTTTGATCGAGCTGCAGCCGTCGAAGGAGACCGTCCGGAACGGTCCGAACCGCACCCCTGACGCCGCCCGTTGCGCAAGCGGCCCGGACAACGCCTCGAAGACGGGCGCGTCGGCCTTCTGCCCATCCGACGGCGCGGGTCACGTAACGCCCTTGCGGTCGGCCATGCCGCCTCGAGCCCCGCCGGGCCGGTCGGACCTGCGGTGAGCTTCTGCTGGACCGGCCGGCTCACACGGCACCCGATCACTGCGGTGAATCCTGCGACAGGGCGTCGCGGGGCGGGGCCCCGGCGCTGATACCCAGCTCGGGGAAGATCTTGTGCAGGTGGTAGTCGACGGTGCGGGGTGAGAGGTACAAGCGGGCCGCGATGTCGTGGTGGGTCGGGCCCTGGGCGGCCAGTTCGGCGATCGGCCATCCCGGCGCGGTCAGTGCGTCGGCCGCACTCGCGGCCCTTGCCGCTGCCCCGGGACTCCTGCTGCCCGCAGGCGACGGAGTGTTCGTGCCGTCCGCGCAAGGCTGGGCCGCGGACCTTCGGGACGGGCAGTGCTCTGTCACCGCACGCCTGGTTGGACACGGCCCGCGGTTCACCGGGCCCCGCGCGGTGCGGTCCGTGCCTCCGCCGTCAGCCGGGTGGACCGGCAAAGGTGGCGGGGCGCCCGTGCCCGGTACAAGCATGGATCATGACCGACGCACCGAGCGGCTCCCCCCGGGGACCGGAATACGACGACCGCCACGCCCATGCCACGGGTGACGAGCACGCGCCTAAACCGCACCCGGGTTACGTGGAGCCACCCTTCGAGGGGTTCCTGCACCGCCTCTCCCGCACCGCCTGGCAGGTCGTCCTGATCACCGGCATCTCCTCCCTGGTCCTTGGGATCGTGATCCTGGCCTGGCCGGGCCCGTCCCTGCTCGTCGCCGGGATCCTCTTCGGCATCTACCTCATTCTCAGTGGCGCGCTCCAACTGGCTGCCGCCTTCGGCACGCACAGGGCTACCTCGCTGCGTGTCCTGGCCTTCATCAGCGGCGCCCTGTCGATCCTTCTGGGCCTCTTCTGCTTCCGGGGCAGGCTGGAGTCGATCCTGCTGCTCGCGTTGTGGATCGGCATCGGCTGGCTGATCCGCGGGATCACCCATACTCTGGCCGCCGTTCACGACTCCACCATGCCCGCGCGTGGCTGGCAGGCCGTCCTCGGCGTCGTCACCTTCATCGCGGGGATCGTGCTGATCATCTCGCCGTTCACCTCAATCGCCGTCCTCACCCTGGTCGCCGGCTGGTGGCTGGTCGCGGTCGGCATCGTCGAGTGCGTAACGGCGTTCCGGCTCCACGGCCGTGCACAGCGGATCCCGCGTACGGCATGAACCCCGTGCAGTTCGTCAACTTCGTGCCGTACAGATGGTTCGTGTCGTACAGGTGGCCCGAGAGGGCGGTTCTCGGGGTCGATACGCTGAAGGCGCGTGCGTTGCCGACAGATGCTCCTTTGTGAGTCCAACCCCGCGGCACGCAGGCACCGCTCGTCGATATGCCTGGCTGCGGGTGCCTCTGGTGCTCGTCGCGCTGCTGCTCGCGGCCGGTGCGCACGCGGAGGCCCCGGAGGCGAGTCCGCCGCGGTGCCCACGGCTCGGGCGTGCGACGCGCCCGCCGCGGCACTTCGCCGGGCCTTCCGGGACATCGGGCCCTCGCGCTGCTGCGGCCGCGGTCGTCCACCCATGACTCCGCTGTGCGGAGCCCCTCGTCGAGTCCGGCCGCGCGGGGTGCCGGGGTGCGCAGCAGCTCGGCCAGGGCCCGGGCCGACAACGCACGGCCGCCGGTAGATGCGCCGTCCACGGACCGCTCGGTACCGGCGACCAGCGCCGGCTCGCAGCCCATCCCCGCAGCTACGGCCCCACCGAGGGCGTCAACACCAAAACCAACACCAACACCAAGACGACCAAGCGGCAGGTATACGGCCAGGCAGGCTTCGGCCTCCTCCGTCACCGCATCCTCTTGGCATGCCCTCCCGCACCGTCACCACCGAAAGTGCGACAGAGCCGCTCATTTGACAGGCCCAGTTCCGGCGTGCCGGGCACGTCCAAGGAATCTGGGCTTCCTGTTGTGGTTATTCACGATTCTCTTGTGATCCATATCACAGGAGGTGATCGACTGGGTCTGTGCAATGATTCACCGGTGCCGGAAGAGATCCGGCTGCGTCACGATGAAATCGCAATAACTTCTCCCTGGCTCGGCAAGTCGTAACACTGGAGACGGCGCATGCCCACGATGGTGGTTATTGGATATCGGGATGATCTTGACGAGGCGCTACGGCGTCGGGATGTAGATCCTTTCTACATCGTTCCGACTCCGATCATCTCGCCGGAGAAGAAAAAATTTCGCTGTGTCGGCGACATGGAGAACGTCCAGGAAGTTCTCCGGTCGGTTCTCTCCGTGCAGACGGAAGACCTGGCAGGCGTGCTCAGCGTCCATGAGATGGGTGTATTCCCGGCGGCATATCTGCGCGGGCAATTGAATCTTCCGGGGAATATGGATTCCCGTAAGGTTCTCGCCTTCCGGGACAAGTACCTCCAGAAGAGCCTGCTGCCGCCGGAGGTACGGCGCGCGCGGTGCCGGTATTTGCCCGTGGGTACGCCCTACGAGGAGCCCGCCGCCGAGCTGGGCACCCCTTTCGTCGTCAAGCCGGCCGCCGGGGCGGGCGCCCTGCGCACCGGCGTCGTCCGCTCGCCCGAGGAGTACGCCCGAGCGCTCGAGCCGTTCTCCGGACGCTCGGACGTCGAGGTCGTCGCCGAGTCGTTCGTCGACGCGCCCGAGGTCTACCTCGACGGCGTCTGGCAGCACGGCGTGCTCCAGTGGTCGTCCCTGAGCAGCAATCACATCTCCCCGCTCAGTGCCGTGCAGGGCGGCGTCCTGGCCGCGCATGTGCTCGACCGACAACGATGTCCGGAGCTCTTCGGGCAGGCGGAGGCCATGGCCCGCCGGGTGCTCGCCACCCTGGAGGCACCCGACTGCGTCTTCCATATGGAGGCGTTCCATGAGCCCGACGGGCTGACGTTCGGCGAATGCGCAGTCCGGCTGCCGGGAGCCCTGTCGCCCCGGGTCAATCAACTGACCTACGGCGTCGACCTCCTCGACATCGAGATCGCCCTCGCCCTGGGGGAGGCGCCCGAGCCGCCGTACGGCCACCGGCCACCGGATCGTTTCCACGGATATCTGCTCCTGCGTCACCCGCGTGACGGCATGCTGACTCAGGAGGACTTCGAGCGCGCCTTCTCCTTCGACGAGCTGCACTACCCCTCCGCTCCCGACGCTCCGGTCGGTCCATACGGCCGCGTCGGTCACGCCATCGTGTCCGACGCGGACGAGTCGAGGCTCGGGCGCACGATCGACGAGATCGCACGCTTCAACGAGGCAGGCGGCGCCCGCGGCGGATCGTCGCTCGCATGACGGCGGCCCGCCCGGATCCGGCCCCGGGCGCGGCGAATCGTACGCAGGCGTCCTACGGGTCATCGGTCATGTAATTACATGGCGTCGCAAGCCCTGACCGGCTCGGCGAATATCTCCCGGCGTGCAGAGAGGGTTCGCGAAGCGACTGATTGCAAGAACCCGCATTGTGATCCATATTTCATGATTCGTCGTCATGTGGTTGCGTAATGATGCATCGGATGTCAGGGGGTGGATCCCGTCGCGCATCGCGACGTAACACGAAGTAATTCGTCATTTCGGCAGTGGTGACTTTGGAGACGGCGCATGCCCACGATAGTCGTTGTCGGATACCGGGAAGATCTCGATCAAGCCCTGCGGCGTCGAGGCCTGGAACCCTTTTACATCGTGTCGGCGCCCCTGCGTTTACAGGACAGGAAGAACTATCGCTGCGTCGCGGACATGGAGAACGCGCAGGAAGTCTTCCGGGCGGTGCTCTCCGCCGGTCTCGGCGACCTGGCCGGCGTCATCAGCGTCCATGAATTCGGGGTCTTCGCGGCAGCCTATTTGCGTCGGCAGTTGCATCTTCCCGGAAACTCCGATTCCCAGGGAGTTCTTTTCTTCCGGGACAAGTACCTGCAGAAGAACCGGCTCCCGCCGGACGTCCGGCGCGCGCGGGCCCGTTATACGTCCCGGGCCACGCCCTACGCGGAACTCGCCGGGGAACTGGGGAAGCAGTTCGTCGTCAAACCGGCCATCGGCGCGGGCTCGCTGCGCACCGAGGTCGTCCGCTCCGCCGAGGAGTACCACCGCGCACTGGAGCCGTTCCCGGGTGAGTCGGACGTCGATGTGGTCGCCGAGTCGTTCGTCGACGCCCCCGAGATCTACATGGACGGCATCTGGCAGGGCGGCGAACTGCACTGGCGCTCCCTGACGCGCTATCACAACTCGCCGCTGAGCGCCGTGCACGGTCGGGTCCTCGCGGCCCATCTGCTCGACGAGCGGCTGCACCCGGACCTGTTCGAACAGACGGAGGACCTCACCAAACGGGTGCTCAAGACCCTGGAGGCACCGGACTGCGTGTTCCATATGGAGGCGTACGTCGAACACGACGGGCTGACCTTCGGCGAATGCGCCATCCGCCTGCCGGGCGCGCTCTCCCCTCAACTGGTCCGGCTCACCCACGGAGTCGACCTCTTCGACGCCGAGATCAGCCTGGCGCTCGGACTGAGCGTCTCCCTCCCCCCGGCGGTCCGCCCGCCGGAGCGCTTCCACGGCTATCTCCTGCTGCGGCGCCCCGACCACGGCAGCCTGACGCGCGAGGATTTCGCGCGCGCCTTCACCTTCGACAAGCTCACCTATTCCTCCTCACCGGACACGCCACCCGGCCCATACGGCCGTGTCGGCGAGGCGATCGTCTCCGACCCGGACGAGCGGCGGCTGAGCCGCACGATCGCAGAGATCGTCCGGTTCAACGAGACCGGCGGGAAGTAGAGCCCCGGCGCGGACATTCCCACGTCGCAGCGCCGCAACGACTCCCACCGGCACATCACCCGCACGCGGACCCCCACCCGCCGGCCTGAAACCGGCCGCGACCGTGTGCCGCACACCGCCCGCGGCGGGCCCCGCCCCGCCCCGGACTCACAGGGCCTCACCGCTCGCGGACACCACCCACCCTCCGCCAGTACGTGCGCGCTGATCCAACCCAGTTCAGTCCCACCTCGATCGGGGGTCTCCACTGCCATGCCGGACATACGTCACGCCACAAGCGTCACAACGCTTCCGCATCTGCTCGAACGCGCCGCACAGGACACCACACGCGGCGTCACCTTCGTCGACGGGCCGTTCGTCTCCTACGCCGACCTGCGCGAAGGCGCCCTGAGAATCGCCCAGGGCCTGCGCAGCCGGGGCAGCGTACCGGGGGACCGCGTCCTGGTCGCGGCCGGCGACCCCGAGGGCTTCTTCCGCGCCTTCTGGGGCTGCCTGCACGCGGGCGTCGTGCCCTGCCCGATCGCCCCGGCCGCCGATTCCTCCCGCCTGCGTCCGCAGCTGGAGCACCTGCGCGGCCTCCTCGGCGACCCGCTGGTCGTCGTACCCAAGGCACACGACGATCTGCCCGACGTCGGGCTGACCACGGTGACCGTGGAGGAGCTGGACGCCGCTCCGACCGAGCCCGAGCACATCCACGCGGCCGCCCCGGACGACCTCGCCCTGCTGATGCTCACCTCCGGGTCGACCGGATCGAGCAAGGCGGTCCGGCTCACCCACGCCAACCTTCTCGCGGCGCAGGCCGGGAAATCGGGGGCGTTGGACCTGGGGCCCGCCGACACCATGATGAACTGGATCTCCGCCGACCACATCGCGGCCATCGAGGCGCACCTGCTGCCGATGCGCAACGGTGCGAACCAGGTCATAGCCACCCCGGCCACCGTGCTGGCCGAACCGGTCGGATTGCTCAGACTCCTGACGACGCACCAGGTGCGGGTGACGTTCACTCCCAACTTCCTCTTCGGTCAGGTCAACCAGGCCCTCGCGCGGACGGCCGGGACCGTGCCAGGCATCGACCTCTCGCGGATCCGCTACATCATCTCCGGCGGCGAGGCGACCGTGACCGCCACCGTGCGGTCGTTCCTGGACGCCCTGGCCCCCTACGGGCTGCGCCCCGACGTGGTGGTGCCCGCGTTCGGGATGACCGAGACCTGCGCGGGCAGTGTGTTCAACCGCGAGTTCACCGACCGCGACCTCGGCGAGGAGTTCCCGCCGCTGGGCCACCCGGTCGAGGGGCTGCACATCCGGATCGCCGACGGCACCGGCACGGTGCTCTCCTCAAGCGACCGTCCCGCCTCGGCGGCGTCCGGCGAGGTGCAACTACGCGGAACCATGGTGACCAGTGGGTACTTCGGCAACCCCGCGGCCACCGCCGAGGCATTCACCGACGACGGCTGGTTCCGCACCGGCGACCTGGGCAGGCTCGACGCCGACGGGCGGCTGACCCTCATCGGCCGCACCAAGGACTCGATCATCGTCAACGGGGTCAACTACTACAGCCACGACCTGGAAGCGGTCCTCGACGAACTCGACGGCGTCCGGCGCGGACAGGTCACCGCCTTCCCGATCCGACCCGAGGGCGCCGACTCCGAACAGCTGGCCGTCGCCTTCGTGCCGGCCGTCGACCCGGCCGACGAGACGACCCTCTACCGCACGCTCGTCGCGGTACGCAGCTCAACGGTGATGCACTGGGGATTCCGTCCCCAGCTGATCCTGCCGGTCGCCGAGACGCAGATCCCGCGCGGCAACCTCGGCAAGGTCCAGCGGTCCCGGCTGCGCACGGCCGTCGAGTCCGGAGCGCTGGACGCAGCGGCCCGGCGCGCCCAGGAGGTGACCGGCCGCTTCCTCGGCGGCCACGTGGAGCCGGCGGACGAGGAGGAGACCACCTTGGCCCAGGTGTTCGCCGAGGTGCTGAACGTCGAGCGGGTCCCGGTCACCGCGAGCTTCTTCGACCTGGGCGGCACTTCGCTCGACGTCCTGCGGCTCAAACTCCGCGTCCAGACCGCCTTCGGTCTCGACGACCTCCCCATGGCGACGCTCCTGCAGGCCCCGAACGTGCGGGCGCTGGCGGCCCGCCTGGCCTCGGCGTCCGGCGCGGGCGGCGACGTCGCCTACGACCCGCTGGTACCGCTCCAGGTCACCGGCGAGGGGATCCCGCTGTTCTGCGTCCACCCGGGGCTCGGCGAGGTACTGGTCTTCGTCAACCTCGCCAAGTACTTCACCGGGGAGCGGCCGTTCTACGCGCTGCGGGCCCGGGGCTTCGGGCAGGGGGAGTCCCACTTCGCCTCCTTCGACGAAATGGTCGGCGCGTATGTCGCGGCGATCCGGCGGACCCGCCCGAGCGGCCCGTACGCCGTGGCGGGCTACTCCTACGGTGGAGCCGTGGCGTTCGAGATCGCCAAGCGTCTGGAGGCCGACGGCGAAAGGGTCGACTTCGTCGGCATCTTCAACCTTCCCCCGCGCATCTCCGGCCGAATGAACGAGATCACCTTCACCGACGGCGCCATCAACCTGGCACTGTTCCTCGAACTCATCAACCCGGCAGACATCCCCGAACTGACCACCGCCCTGCGCCTGTTGCCCGAGGCGGACCAGCTCGCCCACCTCGTCGAGCACGCCCCGCCCCGGCGGCTGGCCGAACTCGACCTGAACGTCGCACGGTTCGGTGCCTGGGTGCACCTGGCGCAGAGCATGGTGCACCTGGGACGCGACTACGAGCCGTCCGGCACGGTCGAACGGGCGCGGGTCTTCTACTGCACCCCGCTCAAGGGCACCAAGCAGGAGTGGCTGGACGGTCAGCTGCGCGACTGGGACGAGTTCACCCGCGAGGCGAACAACTACATCGAGGTGGGCGGCGAGCACTACACGCTGATGAGCCCCCAGCACGTCCAGAGCTTCCAGGCAACCCTGCGCAGGGAACTGACTCGCGCGCTGGACCGATGACCTGCCGGGCCACCTTCGACACAACCGGGAGCGACTGACCATGCAAGGCAAGAAGATTCTCATCACCGGCGCCACCGGACAGGTCGCGCGACCCGTGGCCGAGGCGCTCGCTGCCGGCAACGAAGTGTGGTGCCTCGGCCGGTTCGCCGACGCCGAGGCCCGCAAGAGACTGGAGGCCGCCGGCGCCCGTACCGTCGTCTGGGACATGGCCACCGACGAACTCGACGGACTGCCGGACTACTTCACCCATGTGCTGCACTCGGCCGTCCACCGGGGCGACGGCCACGACTTCGAGGACACCGCCCGCATCAACGCGGTGAGCACCGCGCGCCTGATGACGCACTGCGCCGGCGCCGAGGCCTTCCTCTACGTCTCCTCCGGAGTCGTCTACAACCGGGCCGACGCGACCCACCGTTACCGGGAGAGCGACCCGCTCGGCGGCGCGGCCCCATGGCTGGCCACGTACCCCGTCGCCAAGATCACGGCCGAGGGAGTGGCCCGGGGTCTCGCCGAGAGCCTGCGACTGCCGACGGTCATCGCCCGGCTGAACATCGCCTACGGCCCGTACGGGCACGGCGGCGTGCCGATGATCCTCTTCGAGCAGCTGCGTAGCGGCCGGTCCTGCGCGGTGCCGCGCGAGGGCCAGAACTACTGCAACCTGCTCCACACCGATGACGTCGTCCGTCAGGTGCCGCTGCTGTGGGCGGCCGCACGCACGCCCGCTCAGGTGGTGAACTGGGGCGGAGACGAAGAAGTCGGCATGACCGACCTCATCGGGTACATGTCCGCTCTCACCGGCGTCCCGGCCCGGCTCGACCACGAGTCGCCCAGCCGCGAGACAGCGATATTCGACCACCGTGTCCGCCGCGACCTCATCGGCGACTGCACCGTCGACTGGCGGCCGGGCATCGCTCGCACGCTGGCCGAGATGTTCGAGGAGTACCGCGACCGTATCGAGGCGCATCTCGCCGCCGACGAGGGCGAGACGTCCGGCGCCACCGGGGGAGTGGAGGGCAGCGATGCGTAGGGAATCGGATGTCACCGAGCTGCGGCGCGTCCTGTGCGCCGCGCTGGAGTCCGGCCGGCCGGTCGGCGCGCCGGACCGACTCGGCCTGCACCACGAGTGGTTCACACGGGCCGACGTGTCCGGCCCGCAGCGCCCCACGTTGATCGGGGGAGTCCCCCATGGCCCGAGCAGTCCCGCCCCCACCCTGCTTGCAGTGAACGAACTCATCTGCAAGGCAAAGGAGTTGGGACTCGAAAGGATTCTCGTGCCGTACGTGCGCCGCACCGACGACACCGGGCCGCTGCGCGCGGCCGGGTTCGTCGTCTCGGCCGCGGGAAGCGAGGGGCTCGTACGGCTGCCCGGCGAGGTGGCAGACGTGCTGGGCAGCCGGGTCGGCGAGCAGCGGCTCGGCGAACTGCGCGCCCGCCACGACGAGCACCGGGAGCTGAGCTGGGAGCTCATCCGGCTCGGCGACCTGCCTCGGCAGCCCGCGGCGCGCGAGGCGTTCGCCGCTCTCCATCGGCAAGAGGGCGGGCGCGGCGCGCTCTGGAGCGCCGAGGCGCTCGACGCCCTGGCCCAGGGGACCCTGGCGGACCGCACCGACCTGCTCGTACGCCGCCGCGGTTGCGACGTCGTACAGGCCGGGCTCCTGGTCCGCTCGCACAACGGGCGCGGGATCTACAGCCTCACCCAGGCCCTGGCACCAGACGCTCCGACCGTGCGCCAGGCCCTGTACGAGGCATCCCTGTACGAGCTGTATCTGCACGCCCGACGCACCGGCCTGGAATGGGTCCACCTGGGGCCCGGCGACACCGAGCGGATGCGGGCCCTGGGCGCCGACCAGTTCGTCCTCCTCGACCACTGGCTGCTCGCCCCGGGCATGGACGCCGAGCCTGAAGAGCCCACGGAAATCGAGGTGTCGGCCTTCGCCACCGAACCGGTCGCCGCGGTACCGGTCCCGGGCCCGGCACGCTTCCGCGGCCGGCCCAAGTTCGACCTGCTCGACCTCTCCGGCAACACCAACCCGTTCCTCGGGGCGGACGGACGCTACCCCGAACTCGACACAGCCGAGTTGGCCCGTACGTATCTGACCACCGTCGGACGGCTGCCCGGACACGAGGGTCTCGGCGAACTCGGCGCCGAGTACGCCCTGTTCACCAGCGGGGCCGTCGACGCCGTCATGCTGCTCCTTGCCGCGCTGGCCTCACCGGGCGAGGCGGTCTGCGTCACTCCTCCGACCTTCGAGCTGTACGCGCACTTCGCCCGTGTGCTGCGGCTGCCCGTCGTCGAGGCACCGCTGCTCGGCGACGACCTGGCACGGCTGGACGTCGAACGGATTCTGGCGGCAGACCCGCGCGTGACGTTCCTGTGCGACCCCAACAACCCGGTCGGCACCAGGCTCGACCCGGAGCAGGTGCTCGAACTGGTCACCCGCAGCCGGGGCCTGGTCGTGATCGACGAGGCGTACGTGGAGTTCAGCGTGGGGCCCTCGTATGCCCCGCTCATCGCCCGGCACGACAACCTCATCGTGCTCAGGACGCTCTCCAAGGCATGGGGGCTGGCCGGGGCACGCTGCGGTGTCGCTCTGGCACAGCCGGGGCTCGTCGACGCCCTGCGCCGGGTCCAGGTGCCCTTCGGGTTCACCAACGCCTCGCAGCGGGCGGTACGCGACCGGCTCACCGACTCCGCGCGGGTGCTGGACAGCGTCCGGCGCATCCTGTCGGAGCGGGACCGGATGGCCCGTGCGCTCGCCCGGCACCCGGCCGTGGAGCGGGTGTTCCCCTCCGAGGCCAACTTCCTCCTGGTCCGCACGCACCAGCACGAACGCGTCATGGAGCAGCTGCGCGGCGCCGGGATCATGGTCGCCGACACCGCCCGGCTGGTCCCCGACACCTGCCGTGTCTCCATCGCCGACGAGCGGGCCGGCGACACCCTGCTCGACGCCTTGTCCCGTGTGGGGTGAACCGCCGGCCGACCGTCGAGCCACCAGCACCCCGAGACCGAAAGGACCGGCCCGTGGGTAATCGCCCCCAGACCGACCACCACCCGGTGCACGACACCGCGCTGACCAGCGAGGTCGTCGCCGAGAACTACGACCGCTGGAGCCCGCCGCTGCACGCGGACTTCGCCGCCAACGAGCACAACGGCCGCGTCGGCGGCGCCCTGCTGGTCGACACCGAGACCCTGCGCGTCTGGGAGACGCGTCTCGAGCCGGGCGAGCGCCTCCCCGTCCACCGTCATGTCCTCGACTACCACTGGATCGCCCTCACCGACGGTCGCGCCCGCCAGCACATGAGCGACGGCACCAGCCGGGAGATCTCCTATGCGCGCGGGCAGACGAGGTACTTCACCGTCGCCGACGGCGGACATCACCTGCACGACCTGAAGAACATCGGCGACGAGGTGCTGTCCTTCCTGACCATCGAGTCCAAGGGCGGCCCGAACGAGCCGATCGACCTTCCGCAGGACCCGTGACGGCGTCCGTGGGGTCGTGTCGCAACCATCGTCGCCAGGGAGGCTGAACCACCGTGATCGTGCTCGGATACAACGGATTCACCAAGGGCGCCGAGATCTTCGGGCGCCTGTTCGGGGCGACCGGCGTCGCCCGCAACCTGCTCGTGGGCCACGACGCGTCGGCGGCCCTCGTGGTCGACGGCGAACTGGTCGCCGCCGTCGAGGAGGAACGGCTCAGCCGCGTCAAGAAGACCTCCGACTTCCCCGCCCACGCGATCCAGTGGTGCCTGGACTTCGCCGGCGTCTCCCTCGACCGGGTGGACGTGGTCGCCTTCCCCTGGCGCTTCTCGCCCGAGGTGGCCGACGAGATGATCGCCCAGGTCGCCTCGGGCGATCAGTCGCCCGCCGAGAAGTTCGACGTCCTGCGGCGCACCGGCGAGTTCTACACCGACATGGTCAGCCGTGAGGCGATCCACGACGACTTCGTCCAGCGCACCGGCCACGAGCTCGACCCCAACAAGCTGGTCCTGGTGCCCCATCATCTGGCCCATCTGACGTGCGGCGCCCATCTGGCCGGGGGCGGGGACGCGGCGTTCCTGGTGAGCGACGGGCGGGCCGAGACCCTCTCCTCGGTGACGGGCGAAGTGCGCGACGGCGTGGTGCGCGTCTTCGACGACAGCACCATCCCGATGACCAGTTCGCTCGGCGTGGCCTACGGAAGGATCACCCGCTACCTCGGCTTCGTCCCCAACAACGACGAGTACAAGGTGATGGGCCTGGCCGCATACGGCCCGTCGCCGCGTCGCAACCCCCTGCTGGAGCGCTGCGTACGGCTCCACGAGAACGGCACGTACACCATTTCCATCCCCATGGACGTGACGGCCTACTACGCGCTGTTCGACGACCTGTTCGACGGAGACAGCGAGAAGCGCGAGGAGTTCGACTTCCGGGTGAAGGTCGCCGCCATGGCCCAGCACATGGTGGAAGCCGTCACCACGCACCAGGTGCGGGCGCTGACGGCCGCCTCCGGTCTGGACACACTCCTCTTCGAGGGCGGTCTCGCATTGAACTGTGTGGCCAACACCAAGATGCTGGAACGCTCGTCGTTCACCGGCATGGAGGTCAGCTTCGGCGCGAGCGATCCGGGGGTCGCCATCGGCGCGGCCGTGTACACGGCCGGGCTCAGAAACCGCTCCGCCGACGCCGTCACGCCCTACCTCGGGCCCTCCTACGACGAGCCGCACATCCTGGAGGCACTGGAGGAGTACGCCGACCGTGTCGAGTGGCAGGAGGAGGCCGACATCGAGGCGGTCACCGAGCACACGGCGCGGCTGCTGTCCGAGAAGAACGTCGTCGCCTGGTTCCAGGGGCGCACCGAGTACGGGCCGCGCGCTCTGGGCAATCGCAGCATCCTCGCCAACCCGGCTTTCCCCGAGATCAAGGACATCATCAACATCCGGGTCAAGCACCGCGAGCCCTTCCGCCCCTTCGCCCCGGTCGTCCTCGAGTCCGAAGCGCCCCGGGTGTTCGACCTGGGCAAGAAGACCTCGTCGCCATACATGACGTTCGTCTTCCCGGTCCGCGAGGAGTACCGCGAGCGGATACCAGGAGCTTGCCACGTCGACGGCACCGCGCGCGTGCAGACCGTCGACGACCACCAGAACCCGGTCCTGGCCGGCCTTCTGCGCGCTTTCACAGATCGGACCGGCGTGCCCTGTCTCCTCAACACGTCCTTCAACGTGGCCGGCGAGCCCATCGTCTGCTCGCCGCGCGACGCTCTGGAGTGCCTCCTCGCCACGGAGATCGACCACCTGGTCATCGACCGCTTCGTCATCACCAAGAAGTCCGGCTGACCCGGCGCCCCCGTTCCCCCGGTGAGCCGGGCGGATGCGAGGCCCACGGCGGCCGACACACCCGCCGTCCGGCCCCGCCCGCGCTCGCCGCCGGCTCGGAACCACCGGCCCGTCACGTCCTGCGCCCGTGCATCCGGGTCACCCACGCGGTCCCGGGGCGAGCGTCGGCCTCAGCAGACAGGAGCGTGTCGGCGAACGTCTCGACCAGCGTCGCAGCAGATCGGGACTGGCCGTCGCGAGGTCGTCTTCCGCGAGGGTGTGCATGGGCACAGGGTGAGATGAGGGCATCGTGCTGATCTCCTTCAAAGACTGGGGCGGTCGATCTCCTGGCTCTTCGACTATCGCCGCCTCATCGTCCGGTGCGAACGAAAGGGCGGCCGCTGAGCCCTTTCCGACCTGCTGACGAACTGGTCGGGTTGAGGCATCCCAGCGGTGCTGAATGACGAAGCTTCTGGCAGAGCAATGACGAAGCATGCGCGCCAGCCCGTCACAGGTCCCGGAGCACGGGTGTCCTGAGCAGATCCTCCAACCCGGCCCACTCGAAGAGGCAGACGGCCAGCACGGCGTGATCCGTGAGGTCCGGCAGCTCCCACTGATTGCCGAATGAGCGGAATCCGACCTTCTCTCCCCGCTCGACTAGACGGAGACTGAACGCGCGCGGCACGATCCGGACATCAATCGTGGGTCCTTCGTAGGTGACCGATCGACGAGAGCGCCGCAGCGCGGACGTGCCGGTGAAACGGAACGGTTCCCCGTCTACCCCACCCTCAAAACCCTTCCCTCCAGATCCGCCGGCGCAACGACAGCGGGTCCGCCACGAGCCGGTGGACCTTGAGCGTGGCTTCTCCGTCCCGCAGGGACACTGTCCAGCTCTCCACCGCATCGGCGTGATCCTCCGGACGGGTCCGTGGGCCGCATTCCCGGAACGGCATGTTGTGGGTGACGGGACACGTTCACAGCCTGGCGGTGAACTTCCCATCCGGCCGCTTGCGCAGCCAGCCTCGCTCAGCCAGCCAGCCAGCCAGCCAGCCGGTTCAGCTTCGCGCGCAGCGCCTCCGAGCGGGCCGGCTCGTAGGACATCCCCAGCTCGGCGCACACCTGCTTGACCATGACCGGCCCGTCGGCCCGGCGCACCACATCCATGATCCGCTGGCAGTCCTCGGGCAGGACCGCCTCGTCCATGCCGCGCTCACGCTGCGGCACCAGCAGCACCGCACGGCCCGCGACCTGCCCGGCAGCCTGCGCCGGTGTCGTTTCCCGCTCCGTTTCGGCGTGCAGCTGTCCGACCAGCCGGTACGCGACCCGCTCGGCGACGGCGAGCTCCTCCAACTCGTCACGCACCTCTTGAAGCTGCTGGCTCAACTTCTCCGCCTGCGCCTCCAGTTCGGATCTCTGGGCCTGATCAGCTCCCGAAGGTCCGGTTCCGCATCCATGGCCACCCGATGCACCTCCCGCCCGGATCGTACGGACAGGCGCCTCACTCACGCCGGGGAGTCCACGGATCCCCGATCAACGAAACGGCAGACGATCTTGAGTTCCGACAACCGCCCCGACCAGCACGAGAACACGATCAGCGACTCACACCAGCTCCGTGACCAGCGACTTCAAGATGGTGGATCTTCATTGAGGACCACCACCGCGCCTGGGGCGTGAAGCGGTTGTGTCAGGTGCTGGAGGTCGCCCGCCCGCGCCGCCCGCGAAGTGTTCTCCACGAGCGCGGTGTCTCATGAGGTCTGTTGTGGGCACCCGTGCCGATGGGTTGCGGCGAGGAGTCGAAGGGCCGCGGCGGACGGGGAGTCCGGTTCGGCGTTGAGTACGACGAGGCGCTGTCCTGCGTCGGCCGGGAGATGCATGACCTCTTCGTCGAGGGCGAGTGAACCAACCAGGGGATGATGGTAGCGCTCCGTGATGGAGCCACATTCGCCGACCGGGTGCGTGGCCCATAGTTCGGCGAACTCCTCACTATGGACGGCGAGTTCGCCGACCAGGCGGAGCAGGTCCCGGTCGTCGGGAAAGTGCCCGGCGGTCTGCCGCAGAGCGGCCACCGCATCCCTGGCCCTGCGGTTCCAGTCCGGGTACAGCTCGCGCTGGTGCGGGTCGAGGAACAGCATGCGCGTCAGGTTGGGACGGCTGTCGGTCGATACGTGCGGGGCGTCGTAGTCGAGGTGGGCGGCGAGCAGTGCGTGGGCCTGCCGGTTCCAGGCGAGTACGTCGGTGCGACGGCCGACGATGTAGGCGGGCACGGCGTCGAACGACTCGAGCATGGTGCGGAGTCGGGGTCGCAGCCGTTCGGGGTGGGGCTCATGCCGGCGGGCCCGGATCGGCTTGGCGAGGGTGTGCAGGTGGGCCGTCTCGATGTCGTTCAGGCGCAGTGCACGGGCGAGTGCGTCGAGGACGCCGTCGGAGGCGTGGTGACTTTGGCCCTGCTCCAGGCGGATGTAGTAGGCCACGCTGACCCCGGCGAGCTGCGCGAGTTCCTCCCGGCGCAGTCCTGGTACCTGGCGGCGTGCGCCGACCGGGTTCAGCCCGACGTCCTGTGGTTGGACTTGGCTGCGGCGGGAGCGCAGGAAGGCGCCCAGTTCCAAGGTGCGCTGCATGCCGCCACTATGCCCGAACCCGTGAGGCGTGGGGTGACCCTGTCAGGGGTACGCCTCGGCGGCGTACGAGTGCGGGAGGGCTGGGCAGCGGGCGAGCATCACCGCAGGCTGCTCGGCATGACAACCACGAACCACGTTCCGGTGCTGGCCGGCGCCCGCGTCCTGGTGGTGGGCACCGGGAAGATGGGGCTCGCCACCGCACGGCAGGCCCTCGCTGCCGGTGCCGACGTCACCCTGTCCAGCCGCTCCCGGCACCGTCTTCTGGCCGCACCACCCGAGGTACGGACCGTAGTCGCCGACCCGGAGAATCCCGACGACGCGGTCCGGCTGCTCACAACGGCCGGACCGGGACCGCTGGATCACGTTGCCGTGCTGGCAGGCGGTGCGCATCCCAGCTCCGCCCGCGGCATCGCGGGGACTCCGGCAGCGGTCGCGAACGAGGCGTTCGCCCGGCTCTGGCTGAGCTACCACCTCGTCCAGGCGGCCGTCGGCCGTCTCCGTGACGGCGGGTCGATCACCCTGCTGTCGGGCTCGAGCAGCCGGCGGCCGTCGGACGGCCGCGGCGTATGGGGAACGCTGCACGGCGCGATCGAGGCCCTGGCTCGCAACGCCGCCTGGGAACTCGGCCCGATCCGGGTGAACGCGGTCAGCCCCGGCGGCATCGCAGTACACCCCAGCAACCGTCAGCTGATCGCGCACCCCGGACAGCCGGACGACGTCGCGGCGATGGTCCTGGCCCTGATGGCCAATCCGGCGGTCACCGCCACCGTGGTCGACGTCGACGGCGGAGAGTTCCTCGGCAGGCCCGCATGACCAGCACCACAGCGATGCCACGGCACAGGCCCGGCTTGGCGCTCGGGGTGCTGGCCGGTGCGCTCGCACTCGACCTGAGCGGTCTGGCGGTCCTGAACGCGGCCCTGCCATCCGTCGGAGCACGCTTCGGCCTGGACGACGCCACCTTGCAGTGGGTCATGACCGCCTACTCCGTCACGTTCGCCGGTTTCCTGCTGGTGGGCGGTCGACTGGCCGATGTGTTCGGCCGACGATGGGCGTTCGAGGCCGGGGTCGCCCTGTTCACGGCTGCCGCGCTGACGGGGGCCCTGGCACCGAACGCCGTGGTGCTGCTCGGCGCGCGGGCGGTCCAGGGAGTCGGCGCGGCCCTGTCCGGTCCCGCCGCACTGGCCCTGCTGACCGAGGTGTTTCCAGCCGGTCCGGCGCGCAACCGCGCGCTGGGCGTGTACGCCGCGGTCGGCGCGGCCGGCTTCAGCGGCGGGGTAGTGCTGGGTGGCGTACTGGCCCAGTTCCTCGGCTGGCGGGCGGTGCTGTGGTTCTCCGTGGCACTCGGACTGGCGGTGCTGACGGCGACACGGGCCGGACTGCCCCGTGGTGCCGGCCGCAGAGGCCCACTGGACCTGCCCGGCGCTGTATCGGGCACGCTCGGCCTCGTGCTGCTGGTCGTCGGCGTGAGCTGGCACGGGGCGCGTGCATGGACCATGCTCGGCGCCGCGGCGGCCTTCTTGCTGCTCTTCGTCGTGCGCGAACACCGCACGGTCCAGCCGCCCCTGCCAGTGGTGGCGCCTGCACGACGAGTACGGGGAATGAGTGCCGACGGCGCCCCCGCCGTCACCCGCACCGACCGTCCCACCCGCACCACCGCACCGAAACGGAAGCAGCGATGGCCAGGAACGCGCTGGCCCCGACCCCACGGGGGTTACGTCGTGACAACGAGAACCAGGACAGCTGGTGCCTCCTGCGGAAGCTCCGCTGCAGCACCAACCGAATCACCGATGTCGTAAAGGCCTTCGTCGTCCTTCACTACGCGTCAGTGTGAGATTGGAAAGGGCTCACCGTCTCGTCCTTCTGGGCCTCGCCGAGACCCTGAGCTGCTACAAGAGCCACACCAAACGCACGACCTGAGACATCATCTTGGCTCTGACCGCAAGATAGGGCGTAATAAGCTTCCTTGTCCCCATATCAGAAACGTGCCTCTTGACGTGTGTCAGTCAACGCCAATACCGTTTCGGCCGTTGATGCTCTACCGGGATCTGAGTGTATTCATCGGGAGGTGTATCTCTATGCGTAAGCTCGTGCTCACCGGAGCCCTGTTCATGCGGCTCACTCGCAAGGACCGGCTGACCGCCCCGTACCTGTATTACTGATCGGCGCGGAAAGTAGCTGCCGGGGTGTACGAGCGCCGCTCGCACACCCCGGTAATCCTGGAAGGCGGGGCGGGGTGTCAGAGAAAATGCTGATGGACATACCGGGACCGGCAGGCGACCGCGTACTCGGAAATCTTCAAGAATTCAGCACCGATCCACTCCGGTTTCTCACCGCATGCGCGAAGGAGTACGGGGACGTCGTCCGCATCAGTCCGCGGAACGTCCTCCTCGCGGGCCCTGAGCACGTCGAGCGCATGCTCGTCGACCGCAACGCCGACTTCGTCAAGCAGGGCCCCGAGACCCGGCGTGCGGGACGAAGGCAGAGCCTGCCGCTGTCCACCATGAGTGCTGACGGGGAGGACTGGAAGGCCAAGCGTCGACGCATCCAGCCGGCCTTCGGCCGGGAACTGTCCGCGACGGCCGCCGCCGCCATGCGCGGGCAGGGCGAGCGGATGCTGGAGCAGTGGCGTCCGGGCCAGGTGCGGGACCTGCAGCAGGATGTGTCAGTGGTGACCCTGCGCCTGGTCACGGCTCTGATGTTCGGCGAGGAGTACACCGAATCGGAGGTCGCCGAAGTCGCCGGGATGGTAGCTCCGATCATGGAACTCTCCGCCTCACCGGTGGTGCTCCCCGAGTGGCTTCCCACCCGTCGCAAGCTGCAGATCCGCCGCAACCTCCGTCGGGTCGAACAGACTCTTGCCCGAGTCGCCGCTTCGGGCCGCGCGGCCGACCCGGAAGCCGCGCCCGTGCTGCACGCACTGCTCCACGGCACGCCGACGCCCACGCCGGCCGAGGTGAACGACGAACTGGCAACCCTGCTCATGGCCGGATACGAGACCACGAATGACGCCGTGGTGTGGGCCAGTGTTCTGCTCGCCCGAAATCCGGAAGCGGCGGAGCGCGTGTACCGCGAATCGGAGAAGGCGCTCGCCGGGAATGCCACCGGGATGGCGCTGCTGGGCGAACTGCCGTACACCGACGCAGTTCTGCGGGAAAGCCTTCGGTTGTACTCACCGGTCTGGATGACCAGCCGGGACGCCCGTATCGATGTGAAGTTCTCGGACTACGTTATTCCGGCCGGCACCACGGTCACGGTGAGTCAGTGGGTGAACCACCGCGACCCGCGGTATTGGAAGCAGGCCGGGGAATTCCGCCCAGAACGCTGGCTGGGGAAGGAGCCGACGGAAGTTCCACGCGGCTCCTACTTCCCCTTCGGACTCGGCCCGCGCACGTGCTTCGGTGCATCCCTCGCAGCGGTCGAGGCAGTCAGCCTGCTGGCCGCTGTCTGGTCCCGCTTCCGCCTCCGCCTCGCGACCCCGGAATCCGTCCGCCCTCGTCCAGCCCTCGCTCTGCAACCGCTGGACGCACGCTTCAGGGTAGAGGCATGGTGATCGACGAGGATCTCCAAGGCGAAGCGGGCCGCGCCGCCGAGTCCTGACAGGCCGAGCAAGCGCGTCCCGTGGCAAGGAGAGGCCGAACCGGGGCCTCTCGGCGCCTTCCACCCACGCCAGCATTGTGGAGAGCGGCGCCGCCCAGGGCGACGTCGTGCACCTGAGCGATGCGACGAGCGACGGCGAGCAGAACGCCGTGGTGTCGCCCGACGGGCGCGGCGTCTGGTTCACGTACACGATCCTTGTCGACAAGCAGAGGATCGGTTTCCGGCCCGTTGAGGGGGGCCACCCCTTGCGGGACGAGGGGCCGGCGACCGGGCACGGCCCGTCCCTGACCGTCTCGGGTAACGGCCCGGTGCACGATGGCGAGCGGGATCCCGGCGTCATGCGGCTTCGCCTCCGGCGTTGTCGCCGGTCGACGACGCTCCGCGTCGCCTCCCTCCTCCGCTCGGATCCGAAGCCGTATTGCGCCGCTCGCCGATCCGCTCTCCGTCGTGCACCAGGCCGTAAGGGCTCGCAGAAAAACAACACGCCGATTTCAGGATCTGCTCGAGCCTTGGTGATGGCAGACGCCGACCTGCAGCGATGTCCCGAGCGATAAGGAGTGAGGCCCCTGGACCTACTTGAGACACATCCCTGTGACCTGCGGGTTCAGCGTCCGATATCACAAGGACAGGTCCCAGCAACGAAATCGGCGTGTTGTTTTTCTGCGAGCCCTAAGCCCCCGCGCCGTCCAGGCCGACACGGTCGGCGTCGCATGGGACGGCGGCCGTCCTGGCGCGGTCGATCACGGGCAGCG
Source organism: Streptomyces sp. NPDC093149 (assembly GCF_044754145.1). Classification (NCBI taxonomy): domain Bacteria; kingdom Bacillati; phylum Actinomycetota; class Actinomycetes; order Kitasatosporales; family Streptomycetaceae; genus Streptomyces; species Streptomyces sp. NPDC093149. The sequence continues at coordinate 68,035 of NZ_JBIVON010000008.1, read as the reverse complement.
CGAACCGTACCCCGATCGATTCGCGGTTGAGCAGGTACGGCGCCACGGCGTGCTTGATGGGTCCGAGCCGATCTTCGGCGGCAGTCGCCCGACCACTTCCTCCGGCGTGATCATGTTGATTCCTCGTACCTCAAGGGTGCCGCGCGGCGAGGGCGGGCCGTTTGGCGCACCCGCACGAACTTCGTCGCGAAGATGGTGCTTTGCGCCCAGTGGCTGCTTGGCCGCGGACTTCTAGCGTCGTGTGCAGAGAAGCGTCGTGTGCAGAGAAGGGAACTCATCTCCGGAGACCGGAAGGAGCCGGACATGAACGCAACACGCGGCACCGCGCCCGGGCCGGGGCCGAACATCCCGGAAGGGGACGGGCATCCGGTGGTGGAGCCGCCTGTGCTGGGTGGGCCCGAGGAATCCGACTACTACCTGCTCGGGGATCTGCTGACGGACGAGCAGCAGGCTCTTCGCCATCGGGTCCGCGACTTCATGGACCGGGAGGTCGACCCGATCATCAATCCGTACTGGGAGCGGGCGGAGTTCCCTCACGAACTGGTCCCCAAGCTGGCGCAGCTGGGTATCGCGGGTTTCCAGGTCTCCGGTGACGGCTGTCCGGGGATGAGCAATGTGACGGCCGGCGTGGTGATCCTGGAGCTGGCCCGCGGGGATCTGAGTGTCTCCACCTTCATGGGCGTGCACTCCGCACTGGCAATGACCTCGATCGGGCTGCTGGGATCGGAGGAGCAGAAGCAGCGTTTCCTGCCGCCGATGGCGCGCCTGGAGAAGATCGGCGCCTTCGGCCTGACCGAGCCCGCGCACGGCACGGACGTGGTCAAGCTGGAGACGACCGTGCGCCGGGACGGTGACTCCTACGTGCTCAACGGCCACAAGCGGTGGATCGGCAACGCCACGTTCGCCGACTACGTGATCATCTGGGCCCGGGGAGAGGACGGGCACGTCGGCGGCTATGTGGTGGAAAAGGGTACGCCGGGGTTCGATGCCCAGGTGATCACGGGCAAGACGGCTCTGCGATGCGTGCAGAACGCACAGATCTCGCTCACCGACGTCCGGGTGCCCGCAGAGAACCGGCTGGCCGGAGGCCACACCTTCCGCGACACCGAGAAGGTCCTGCTGGCCTCCCGCTTCTGCGTGGCCTGGGAGTCGGTGGGAGCGGCCATCGCGGGGTACGAGACCGCCTTGGCCTACGCCAAGCAGCGGCATCAGTTCGGGATGCCGCTGGCGTCCTTCCAACTCGTCCAGTACCGGCTGGCGCGGATGCTGGCGGATATCACCGACATGGTGTGCATGCAGTACCGGCTCAGCCAGCTCATGGACGAGGGCAAGTTCTCGATGCCGCGGGTGGCCCTGGCCAAGATGCACTACACCGAACGCGCCCGGGCCATCCTCGCCGACGCCCGCGACATGCTCGGCGGCAACGGGATCGTGCTCGACTACCACGTGGCCCGGCACCTGTGCGACATCGAGGCCATCGACACCTACGAGGGCACGGACACGGTGCAGGCGCTGATCGTCGGCCGGGACATCACCGGATACAACGCCTTCGTCCCGGTGGCCGCGGGCCGCTGACCAGTGAGGAAGGGAGCAGCCATGGACAACGTGCCCCTGCTGGAGGGACTGCACGTCGTCGATCTCGCCAGCTTCATCGCCGCTCCGGCGGCGGCCACCATGCTCGGTGACTTCGGTGCCGACGTCGTCAAGGTGGAACCACCACACGCCGGCGACACCTACCGCGCGCTCAGCCGTGTACCACCGAATCCGCAGGTCGATGGGGTCAACTACCCCTGGCAGTTGGACAATCGCAACAAGCGCAGCATCGCCCTGAACCTGAAGTCGCCCGGTGCCCGGCCGGTGCTCGAGCGGCTGGTGGCCTGGACCGACGTGCTGGTGACCAACTTCCCACCGCGGACGCGCGCGAAGCTGGGCCTGGAGTACGACGACCTGGCCCCGCTCAATCCGCGCCTGATCTACGCCGACGTCACCGGCTTCGGCGAGGCGGGTCCGGACGCGCACCTGCCCGGCTTCGACGTGACGGCGTACTGGGCGCGCAGCGGCCTGATGGACGTCACACGCCAGCGCGACGCGCCGCCGGCGATGAACATCTTCGGATCGGGCGACCATGCGACCGCGGTCACCCTGTTCGCCGGGATCATGACCGCGCTGTACCGGCGGGAGAAGACCGGCCAGGGCGCACGGGTCACGGCGTCGCTGCTGGCCGAAGGAGTGTGGGCGGCCGGCATGTGGTTGCAGGCCATCCTGGTCGGCGCGAAGAACCCCCGCCCGGTCGACCGGATCCATCCGCCGAACGCGCTGGCGAACATGTACCGCACGGCGGACGACCGCTGGGTACTGCTCGCCTTCGCCAACGAGGACAAGCAGGTCCCGCTGTTCCTGAAGGCCATCGGCCACCCCGAGGCGGCGGAGAACCCACGCTACGCAGACACCGCGAGCCGCCGCGCCAACTCCGCCGAGATCGTCGCCTTGTTGGACAAGACCTTCGCGAGTCGTCCCCTGGCCGAGTGGCGCGAGCTGCTCGACGCCGCGGGCCTCACCTACGGAGTCGTCCAGACACTCGAGGAGTGCGCCCGCGACCCCCAGCTCGTCGCCAACCGGATCGTCGTACCGATCGAGGACGGCAGCTCCGAGCCGCCCCTGACCGTCGACAGCCCTGTACGGCTGGACCAGGAGCGGAAGGTGCCCCCGCGTCCGGCCCCGGACCTCGGCGAACACACCGAATCCGTGCTGCGTGACCTGGGCTTCGACGCCGCCGGGATCGAGGACCTGCGCAAGGCGGGGGCAATCGTTTGAAGCCCCGGCCCGGGGGACGTCGCGAAACCAGGACCACGCCACCGGGGCGCATACCACCGTGAGGGCGGGACAGGGGCGGGGGAGAAGGGAACTCTCACCATGACCGACGCCGCTGACACTCCGACAGTGCGCACCGAGGAATTCGACGGCACGCTGGTGATCACCATCGACCGGCCGCAGGCACGCAACGCCATCGACGGTGCCGCCGCCCGGGCACTGGCTGCCGCCCTGGACCAGCTCGACGCCCGCGACGACCTCCTGGTCGGCATCCTCACAGGTGCGGGCGGAACTTTCAGTGCCGGCATGGACCTCAAGGCGTTCGCCGCCGGGGACACCCCTATCATCGCCGGCCGGGGCTTCGCAGGTATCACCCGTGCCCAGATCACCACCCCCCCTCATCGCCGCCGTCGAAGGCTACGCGCTGGGCGGCGGCACCGAGATGGCACTCTCGTGCGACATGGTCGTGGCCGCCCGCGACGCCACCTTCGGCCAGACCGAGGTCCACTACGGACTCGTCCCGCCCGAAGGAGGCCTGATCCGACTGCCGGAACGTATCCCCCGCAACATCGCCCTGGAACTCCTGCTCACCGGCGATCCCCTGCCCGCCGAACGCGCCGAGCGGCTCGGCCTGGTCAACCACCTCACCGAACCCGGCCAGGCACTCGACCGGGCCCTGGCCCTCGCCACCCGTATCGCCCGCAACGCCCCTCTGGCGGTGGCAGCCGTCAAACGCTGCATCGACCAGCGGACGTCCTACCGCGACCAGGATGCCTTCCAGGAGCAGGACCGGATCGTCGCGCCCGTCCTGGCGTCCCAGGACGCCGAGGAAGGCGCCCGCGCCTTCGCGGAGAAGCGGTCACCGCACTGGCAGCGCCGCTGATCCCCGGCCCCGTCGAGGCGGCCCGCCGCACCCTGGGCGCACCAGGGTCCGGCCACCCGACGCAGCCATCCCACCACGCCCACAAGACCCCAGGCCACACCATGCGCACCCAAGACGTGACCCAACAGCTCACCACCCCGCTGGACGCTCCCGCCTACCCCCGGGGCCCGTACCGCTTCACCGACCGGGAGTACTTCACCATCGTCTACCGCACCGACCAGCGAGCGCTGGAACGCCTCATCCCCGAGCCGCTGCGGGTCGCCGAGCCGACCGTGCGCTTCGAAATCATGAGAATGCCCGACACCACCGGCCTGGGCGACTACACCGAGTCGGGCCAAGTGCTCTCCGTGGACTACGAGGGCGAGCGCGGTGAGTACGTCCTGGCGATGTACGTGGACAACCTGCCGGCCATCGCCAGCGGCCGCGAGATCAGTGCCTACCCGAAGAAACTCGGCGCCCCGAGGCTGACCGTCGACGCCGACACCCTGGTCGGCACCCTTGACTACGGCTCCCTGCGCGTCGCCACCGCCACCATGGGCTACAAGCACGCCCCGCTCGACGCCGACCGGGCACGACAAGAGATCTGCCGTCCCACCTTCATGCTGAAGATCCTCCCCGGATACACCGGCCGGCCGCGCATCTGCGAACTGGTCCGCTTCCAGATCAACGACATCACCGTGAAGGGCGCCTGGACCGGCCCCGCCCGGCTGCAGCTCTTCCAGCACGCCCTGGCGCCGCTGGCGGACCTTCCCGTCCACAAGGTCCTCTCGGCCGGCCACGTCCTGACCGACCTCACCCTGCCGCCTCCCGAGCCCGTCCACGACTACCTCATGGCAGCACACCAGGAGTCATCATGAACGGTACTTCCCCCGCCAGCGACGGCACCATGGACGGCTTCCACCACGTCACCGTCATCGGCGCCGGGGTCATCGGAGCATCGTGGACCGCCCTGTTCCTCGCCAGGGGCCTGACCGTCACCGTCAACGACCCGCTCCCCGACGTGGCCCGACGCACGCGCGACCAACTGCGGCAGGCCGTCCCGGCGCTACGGGCGATCGGCCTGCGCACCGCCGGCCTCGACCGCGGTCTGCGCTTCGAAGCCGACATCGGCAAGGCGGTCGCGGACGCGGACGTGGTCCAGGAGAACGGCCCGGAGCGCCTGGACTTCAAGCAGAACCTCTTCGCCCGGATCGAGCAGGCCACGGGCCCGGATACCCTGCTGCTCAGCTCCACCTCCGGCATTCGCGCCACCGCGATGGCCCAGGCGATGAAGCAACCGGGACGGCTCGTCATCGGCCATCCGTTCAATCCGCCGCACCTTGTGCCGCTGGTCGAGGTCGTTCCGGGCGAACAGACCGATCCGGACACGGTGCGGCGCGCCGTCGCCTTCTACACGGCACTCGGCAAGAAGCCGCAGGTGCTGCGCAAGGAGGTGCCCGGATTCGTCGCCAACCGGCTGCAGGCCGCGTTCTTCCGCGAGGCGGTCGACCTCGTCGTCCACGGCGTGGTGACCGAACAGGAACTCGACGATGTCGTCACCTCCTCCCTCGGTCTGCGCTGGGCCGTCGCCGGCCCCTTCCGCAGCTTCCACCTCGGCGGCGGCCCCGGCGGTCTGCCGCACTTTCTGCAACACCTGGGCCCCGCTCTGGAAGACCTGTGGCGTGATCTCGGCACCCCGACCCTTGACGAGGCGACCGTTGAACTCCTCTCCGGACAAGCCGACTTCGGCGCGACCGTCGAGGAACTGGAGAGCGCGCGGGACGAGGCACAGATCAGGGTCATGCGCGCCCTCGGCGAGGGCTGACGGCTGACCCGGCGGAAGGCTGACCGAGTGCTGCCCGCGAGGGAGCGAGTGCTGTCTCATGAGGAAGTCAGGAGCGTCGAGCCCAGGTACTGGACGGCAAGGAGCGCCACCTCGAGATCGGTCCGCTGTTCCTGCACCGTGTGCCCCATGGCCTCCTCGGCCTTCCGGATGCGGTACTGCACGGTGTTCTTGTGGAGGATCTGCCGACGCGCCGTAGCGGTGTAGCTGCAACCGGTGTCCAGGAAGATCCGCACGGTCTCCCGCGACCGTGCGGCGGGTTCGTCATCGACGGCCAACGGACCGAGAACGCTCCGTACCCAGATCCGCACGTCGTCGATATTCGTACACATCAGGGCAACCGGAGCAACGCGAGAGTAGGCGGTGAACCGAGCCCCCGAACTCGACGCCGTGGCCAGCTCCTGTGCCCGCAAGGCCTGCCGGTGCGTCCAGCGGAATCCCTCGATACCGGACTCCGGACGCCCGGCGCACACGCACATGGACGGATCGCCGGCCTCGACCACACCCCACATCCGTTCATATGAGACCTCACCGTCCGAGCCGAGCGGCAACCAGGCCCAGCACGACTTCTCATCATGAGGGATGGACAACGGCCTTGCGGAACACTTCAGTTCTTCGGCGATGGCACTGGTGATCCGGCCGAGTCGGGCCAACCCTCCACCACCGTGCGTCGGCACGGGCAGCCAGGCCACCAGCCCCAGGTGCACCTGCCCGAGCCGATAGCCAAGTGCCGATTCCGCCCGGTCGACGTCGACCTCCTGCTCGGCAAGAATCTCCCGCACCCGCGCGGCACGCCCTGCCGTCTGGCCCAACAACCAGCGTTCCTGTTCCAACTGGTAGAGCTCGATGACATGCTCGGTCACTCGGTCGATGTAGCCGAAACTCACCGTCAACATGCGCCAGACGGTCGCGGCAAAGAGATCCTCTCCGATCCCCTGACCGTGGAGTTCCTCCAGACACCACTGCAGGAAGCGCCAGTGTCCGATCCGGTAGGACCTGACCAGTGCACTGATGGGAACACTCCGCTGCGCCAGCCTCCTGGCGTACTCCAGAGCCGCCACGGGCCCTTCGACATTGTCCAGGGGTATGTCGTTCTCAAAAACGTGCAGCAGCGTGGCAACATTTTCCGCGACGCTTGCGTGCAAGAGTTTGAGGACGGGCTCGTCTCCCCTGAGCTCCGGGATTTCCTCAAGCACACAATCCCATATGTCGCGGCTGACCTCCGGGAGGCGTGACCCTACGTTCGTCGCAACCACGGAAAGTGTTTTCCCGACCTCGGGAAACTCCGTGCCCATGCCACAACGCTACCTGGCTGAAGTCGAAACGACGCGGCAGCTCCGCCAGATATGCATGCCTGATGATCCAGCCGTAGTTCGTGATCTTGCTGGTCGGGGCCAGCTGGAGGAAGAAACCTGAGTGTCCTTACGGGGGTAACCCCCAGAACCGCCCTGAGGACAGCGCATCGGCACGTCGGGGGGAGTGCCGGATGGGCCGATCCCTTCATCGCTGGTGGGATGGTCGTCGACCATCGGCTCCGGGGGGCGGAACACCGGGGGCCACAGCCTGGGCGCTGAACGCGCAGGCAACCCGAACAGGACGGGGATCATCATGCGTGTGCCGGGAAGGCGTCGGCGGGACCAGCTTGTCCTGACCAGCCTGGGTGCGGTTCTCTTCGCCACGTCGACCGGGACGGGGGCGGCGAAGCTGCCGCAGGACGATCCGCTCCAGCAGCAGGTGGATGCGGTCCACGACACCGGCGTCGTTGGTGTGTCCGCTGAGGTGACGTCACCGGATACACGTGACATCGCGCGCGCGGGGACGGCCGAGAGGGGCAGCAGGAGGCAGATGCCACTGAACGGCAGATTCCGGATCGGCAGCGCCACCAAGACCTTCACCGCCACGGTCGTGCTGCAACTCGTCGGCGAAGGGCGAATGTCCCTGGAGGACACCGTCGAACAGTGGCTTCCGGGAGTGGTCCAGGGCAACGGCAACGACGGCAGCCAGATCACCGTGCGGCAGCTGCTGCAGCACACCAGCGGCATCCGTGACATCGGCCCGCCGGAGATACCCGCGTTGAAAAGCGCGGGCGGCTATCGAGCCGAGCGGTTCCGCACCTACACCCCCGAGGAGTTGGTGGGGCTGGCGATGCAGCTCCCTCCCAACTTCCCCCCGGACGGCGAACAATGGTCGTATTCCAACACCAACTACATTCTGGCCGCGATGATCACCCAGAAGGTCACCGGCCGGAGTTGGGCGAAGGAGGTGAACGACAGGATCATCCGACCGCTGGGCCTGAGGGGCACCAGTACGCCCGGCACCTTCCCGTTCATCCTGGGCCCGCACGCGCAGGGCTACGCGTTCAGCACCGGCACCGACGTCACGGTGCTCAATTCGAGTATGGCCGTCGGCTCCGGATCGGTCATCAGCACCGCTCACGACCTGAACCGGTTCTACGCCGCGCTGCTCGGCGGTCGTCTGCTGGCTCCGGCGCAACTCGACGAGATGACGAACACCATGGACGCGCCCGAGCTGGGCGTGAGGTATGGACTCGGTCTAGCCGAGATCCCGTTGTCCTGTGGTGGCAGCTACTTCGGCCACCGGGGCGAACTGCTCGGCTATATCACCTGGGGTGGTGCCACCCGAGACGGGACCCGGACCGCCGTGGTGTACGTCAGCAGTGACGGCGGCCGAGACACCCAGCAGGCCATGATCACACTCGTGGACCAGGAACTGTGCCGGACCCGCTCCTAAGGGCTGTCCCGTAACCCCTGGCGGGCGCACGACGACAGCTACGGCACCTCGCCGCGTTGTCGGAACATCCGCATACATCCAGTATGCGGACGTCCCTCCGCCTTGCGATGCACCGCATCCGACGCCGCGCGCTCTACCTGCCCAAGTCCTGGACCGGCAACGAAGAATGCCGCGCACAGGCCGCCGTCCCGGACGAATCCGGGTTCGCGACCAAGCCGCACCTGGCCCAGCAGATGATCGAACGCGCCCTCGACGCCGGAGCCCCTGCCGCATGGGCCGCCGGCGACGAGGTCTACGGAGACAACCCGAAACTTCGCGCCGCTCTGGAAGCACGGCAGCTCGGCTACGTCCTCGCGAACGCCGCGAGGCGTCGTAGCCGTCGTCGCGTGGCCGCCATGGGTTACGGGACAGCCCTTGACTCCGGCACGGGTCTTCGACCATCTCACCCGGTGGCCCGCCAGCTTCTCCGGCGTGGCTGTTCATGTGTCAGCGGCCGGCCTCGTGGCGTACTGGGTGGCCGGCCGGCGTCACCTGTGTGGCGATGAGGGTTGAGGGGATCGTGAAGGCGCGCTGTCCCGGCGACGTGTTCCTGTGGTTGTCCGAGCTGAATGCCTGCTGGCCGGTCGGTCGGGACCTGAGCAGGGGAAGCTGCCGCGATTCATGCCGGTTTCGCGTGGGCAGTCGGGGCCTGGCGTTCAGGCGACACAGCGGCGGGCATGGCGCGAGAGGGCGCTCTGTATCCAGGCGGCCGTCACCGAACGCGCCGCCGCTGCCGGGGCCGAACGGTACGAGGTCGAGAAGACCGTGAAGACGACTGTTCGGCACCCCGGGACGGAGTAGCCGAAGGTGCTGGAGCCTGCGGTGGCAGAGACAGTGGAGGCCAGGAACCAGGGGCCGCGCATCACGGTTCACCCGCCTGTCGGGCGGGCGCTGCCCCGGTCGGCCGAAAGGTGCATCCCAATGTCCACGGAGCGCGCAAATCTCGACCCGCATCCCGTGACCGCCCTGGTCACCGGGGCCACGTCCGGCATCGGCCGGGCGGTTGCCAAGCGGCTGGCCGCCGACGGAATGTCTGTCGTCGTGGTCGGCCGCAACGCCCAGCGCGGTGCCGAGACCGTCGACGAGATCACCACGGCCGGCGGCCACGCCCGATTCGTCGCGGCGGACCTGGAGGACCCGGTCGGCATCGACCGGCTCGCCGCGGAGGTCGGCGAGATCGACGTCCTGGTCAACAACGCAGGACGAGCCGTCTGGGCACCGACCGAGGACATGAAGGTCTCCGACTACGACGCGATGTTCGCCGGCAACGTCCGCGCGCCGTTCTTCCTCGTGGCCGCCTTCGCCCCGGCGATGGCGGCGAAGGGATCGGGCAGCGTGATCAACATCGGCAGCATGGCCGGAAGCCTCGGCTTGGCCAACGGTGCCGCCTACGGCGCGACCAAGGCCGCGCTGGCATCGCTGACGCAGAGCTGGACGGCTGAGTACAGCGGCCGTGGCGTCCGCTTCAACACCGTTGCCCCCGGCCCGGTCTACACCCGCGGCGCGTCCCGCGAGCTGTTCGACGCGATCGCCGAAACCACAGCGATGAAGCGCGTGGCCGAGCCTGCCGAGGTGGCCGAGGTCGTCGCTTTCCTCGCCTCGCCGAAGGCCAGCTACGTCACCGGCGCGACCGTCGCCGTCGACGGCGGCCGCACCGCCATCTGAACCCTGGCTCGCACCAGAAACAGACCTCGATCCCTGATGCGTCGGCAACGGTCGAGCACACGGGTTCACCAGGTGCAACCCCGACAGGAGCCGCAGGAGCGAGAGTGCGGGTGGACTCTCCCACTGTGGGAGGGTCCACCATGATGGCGTGCAAGACGAACTTCTCACCATCGGGCGCTTCGCCCGCCTGTGCCGACTCAGCGTCAAGCAGTTACGTCACTACGACGAGATGGGGCTATTGGCTCCGGCTCGCGTGGAAGCCGGCTCCGGCTACCGCTATTACGCACCTGAACAAGCACGTGATGCCCTGACCATCGCCCTGCTCCGCGAGATGGATCTCCCTCTGGCTGTGATCGCCCAGGCACTGGCTGCCGAGCCTGCGCACAGGGCGCAGATTCTGCGCACCGAGCGGGACCGGGTGGCCGAGCGGATCAGCAGGGACCAGGCACGGCTTGAGATGCTTGACCGGCTGGCGGAGGGTGGCCTGCCCGGCTATGAGGTGACGATGAACAGCGAGCCGGAGCGACGGCTGGCGGTGGTGCGGGCGGTCTGCACCCCTGCGGAGATCGGGGAGAGGGTCGGGGAATGCGTAGGCCGACTGCTGCCCGTGCTCGGCAAGGCGGGAATCGCATGGGAGCCGCCGCTGTGGGGCCTGTACCCACTGGACCTGGAAGAGCGTATGGAGATCGCCGTCGGAGCGCAGACGCCGCAAGGGCAAGGGACAGCCGGCCTGGAATTCGAGGTGCTGCCCGGTGGACTTGTCGCCGAGACCGTGCACATCGGGTCCTACGCCCAGCTTCCCCTGGCCTACAACGCTCTCTTCGCCGCCGTCCACGAGCGCGGACTGCGCCCGCAGGCGCCCGTACGTGAGGCCTATCTCGTCGGACCGGCAGAGGCACCGCAAGAAGAACTGATGACCCGGCTGATCATCCCCGTCCAGGAGGGCATGGCATGACGACGGTACTGGACATCGACGCCCACGGTGGGCAGCACTGCGAGACGACGGCTCTGGGGGTGCTGCTGCGGCACCAAGGACTCGATCTGTCCGAGGCCATGCTCTTCGGCCTCGGCTCCGGCCTGTCCTTCATCTACTGGGACAGCAAGAACATGGGCTTCCCCTTTCTCGGGGGACGGGTCAAGCCGTTCGACCTCACCAGAAACCTGGCCACCGGACTCAAGGTGGAGCTCGTGGTCCAGGAGACCACCTCGCCCCGCAGGGCGTGGGAGAACGTGGTGGCTCCCATCGACGCAGGTCACCCCGTCGGGCTGCAACTCGACAGCTACCACCTGGACTACTTCGGCTCGAAGGTGCACTTCGGCGGTCATGTCGTCGCCATGTACGGCTACGACGAACACGACGCCTACCTGGTGGACACCGACCAGCAAGGCGGAGCGGTGTCCACCAGCCTGACCAGCCTCGCCCAGGCCAGGGCCGCGCGTGGCCCGATGACCGCCAGACACCGGTCCTTCACCCTCACCGCTCCGAGGAACCTGCCCTCCCCACAGGGCCGGATCATTCCCGCCGTCACCGCCTGTGCCGACGCCTTCCTCGACCCGCCCATCGCCAACCTCGGCCACCGAGGCATCGAGAAGGCCGGCAAGCTGGTACGCACCTGGCTCCGGCGCACCGACAACCCGGAGCGGGACCTGCCGCAGGCTGCCCGCCTGATGGAGAAGGCCGGCACCGGCGGCGCCCTGTTCCGTAACCTCTACCGAGACTTCCTCGCCGAATGCACCCACCTGCTCGACAGCAGCCACCTGCGCACCGGCCACGCGCTGTACACAGAGGCAGCCACCCTGTGGACAGAAGCCGCAGCACTGATCACAAAAGCCGGCGAATCGGGCGATGCGCAATGCCTCGTACAGGCAGGCACCATCATCTGCGATCTTTCACGAGTGGAGCGCGAGGCCATGCAGGCGCTGCGCCGCCTGGGGAGTGATACCCCAAGCGCCATCCAGCCCGGACAGTGAGCGTCCTCCATCTTCGGTCCGCGCTGACCGGATACACACAGAGGGCGGTCCGGACGATGTCCGTGATCCGGACACACACGCGAAGCCTCTGGAAGAGACGGATTCCTTGGTCGAGCACCCGTATTCCAGGTGCTTCACCCCTGTGCCGAGCCAACAGGCAAGCTACCGAATCAGGTGGGCAAACCTCTTTGGCCACGGGGCCGGCACATGCGAAGTCTTGAAATCATGGGGAAGCCGGTGGTTCTGACCGATCTGCTGCTGCGCCCGTGGTGTCGACCGCTGAGCCGCCCCCGAGCACCTGGGTGACGAAGTCGAGGAAAGCCCCCGTGTCGTCGGCGACGACGCACGGTGCAGCGTTCGCGCAAAAAGCCGAGTCGCTGCGTTGGGGTCTACGCTTTCACCGTTGCCCATTACGTTCAACGGCCCGGCTTCCGGAGTGGGAGCCTCGGAGCGTTCCCGGATCCCGGATCGCTCCGGTCGTCTGCAGAAGGGACAATGCGATGGATCCTGATACGCGGACCAGGGCCGCACTTGAGGAACACTGGCAGGCATCGGAACGTGGGGACACCGAAGCCGAGCACGCCATCTATGCTGCGGACGCGATTCTCGACTACCCCCAGTCAGGTGAAAGATTCCGGGGCCGAACGGCGATTTCGGCGCAACGTGGCGGGCACCCCGCCAGTCGCCACTTCACCGTCCACCGGATCGTCGGCAGTGGGGAGCTGTGGGTGAGCGAGTGTGTCATCACGTACGACGGGGTGCCCACCTGCTCAGTGAGCATCATGGAATTCACCGACGGGCATGTGGTGCACGAGACGCAGTACTTCGCGGACGCTTTCGGTGCGCCTGAATGGCGGACAGCACTCGCGGAGCCGATGCCGGGCAGGAAGATCGCGAGGGCCTGACCCAGGGCCAAAGGGCTGTGCCGTAACTGGTCCCGGTCCTCCGCACCGAATGCCCCACAGTTCAGCGAGAAGCTCCGCGACGTGATCGGGCTGTATCTGGCTCCGCCCGAGCATGCGCGGATGCTCTGCGCGGGGGAGGAGCCCGGGAAGGCATGGGTGCCCTGCCGGCACAGTTCCGCACCCGGTTGATCGCAAACCCGGCTGCGTAACAGCCCTTCGACCGGACGTCGTTGGCATGGACTTTCCCCGAGGTGTGCCTGAACACGTGCCGCTGACGACCCGCCGGGAGCCCGGCGGGTCGTCGCGTTCTCCGTCAGCAACGGTCACGGAAGGCGTGCGCGAAGGAGACGGGGGTGACGTGGTGGTACCGGCCTTCCAGGTGTGGCCCTCGAAGCGGGCCGGGCCCAGGGCCTGCTTCATCCCGCGGTAGTCGTGCTCCATGCGTCGATGTGGCTTCGCGGCAACGCCGAGCTGCTCCTGGCGTCATCGCCCTCGGGCTCGCTCGGCTGTTACAAGACAGCGACACATACCCGATGAACGTCTGCCCCCGCTGCGCCGTCGTTTCTAGTGACTACGCCAATCGGCACGTAGGTGCCCTATGGCGCGAAAGGCTGTTCTCATCATAGAAAGGGGCAGAACTGTGATGGTCTCGAAGCGGCGCTCCCTGCGCACAGCTGTCGTCGGTGTCCTCGGCGCGGCCTCCCTCGCCCTCGCGGGTACCGCGACGGCAGCAACCCCGGCAGCACACAACGCAACTCCGGTCGCCGTCGCCCAGAAGGCCGTGCCCGCCGGGCCCGGCATCACGGCCAAGCCGTCGGTGTCCTCCGTCCGCGCCTGGCAGCTGTTCCGGGTCACGGGCCGGACCACCGGCCTCAAGGCGGGCAGCAAGGTGACCCTTCAGCAGAAGCAGCACGGCAAGTGGGTCAGCCTGCCCGCGTCCACGAGCATCTCGCGGGACGGCTCCTACTCGCTCGGCGTCAAACTCGGACTGAAGGGCAAGAACGACCTGCGTATCGTCAGCGGCGCCACGGCCTCGCCGGTCTTCAACGTGACGGTCCGCTGAGAACCGCTCCCACCGCGGCAGAGATGCGTTGCCGGCACCGGGGTTGTCTCGTCTGCCCCGGTGCCCGCACCGGGCGGGGCGCCGGAGACATCGCCGACGCCCCGCTGAGTCATCGGTTCCGACCCGCGCATGTGGGGTGGGATCGCAGGGAGTGGTCCTGTACGGTCCGCTGGCCACCGGCTCGTGCGCGCACGCTGCCATGCGTCCGCGGTCACTGTTGCAGGGTCTTTGTGGGTGAAGTCCGCGCAGGGATGTGACGAGGCCCTTCCCCTGATGGGGGAAGGGCCTCGCGAGCGAGCGCTGGGCAGGCCTTGCACCTGCATTTCCCCGCAGGAAGCGGGGCGTCTTTCCTTGGACCACCAACGCAGCGTCAGTCGCCGTGAGTTGCGGCGGACTTCCAAGATCAATCATAGCGCATGCGGGCGTCAGCAGGCCCTTGCCGTCACGGAGGCGGTTGAGCGGCAGACCTGCCTGCCCCGCCGAGGCCGAGGATCGCGCTGTCCCGGGCCGCTGGGAAGGCGACCTCGTGACGGGCGTGCGTTCCTCAACCCAGCGCGGCGCGTGGGCGGCCGAACGCCTCCTGAACGCTCCGAGAGGCACACCCGTACCCACCGCCCAGCGGGGCATCGAGGCCCGACGACGGACCGGTGTCCTCGGCTGATCACGCGCTCCCCGAACGAGTGGGAGACCATCGGACGGGACCGAGCAGAGCCGTTGGTTGACCTTCACCTTGGGGGAGCCCACAGCATCAGTGAGGCCGGGCGACGTGCCTGGCATGAGGAGGAACGAGCATGGGGCTGCTGACCATCGGGACGTTCGCGAAGGCGTCCCGGCTGTCGCCGAAGGCGCTGCGTCTTTACGACGAGCTCGGTCTGTTGACCCCCGCTCGCGTCGACGCGGTGACCGGCTACCGCCTCTACGCACCGGAGCAACTGGACCAGGCCCGACTGGTCGCCTGGCTCCGACGCCTGGGGATGCCTCTCGCCCGGATCCAGCAGGTCTGCACGCTGGAGGCAGGCCAGGCGTCCCAGGAGATCCGCGCGTTCTGGGCCCAGGTCGAAGCCGACACCGCCGCACGGCGGGACCTCGCCACCTTCCTCATCGACCATCTGTCCCGGAAGGACCCTGCCATGTCCCCTGCCGCCACGCCCCTCGAAATCCGTTACGCCGCCCTGTCCGACACAGGCCTTGTCCGCAGGAGCAACCAGGACACCGCCTACGCCGGGCCCCGCCTGCTCGCTGTCGCCGACGGCTACGGCAGCCAGGGAGCCCCCGCGAGCGCAGCCGCCGTCGACGCACTCAAGCACCTCGAAACCGGCAGTATCCCGGCGGGCGATCTCCTCAACGTCCTTGAAGACGCGATCGAACAGGCCAAGCAGGCCGTCCACGGCGTCGCCGGGGGCGGTTCCTCCCCCGAGAAGGCCGGCACGACACTCACCGCGATGTTCTGGACCGGATCGCAGCTGGCCCTCGTCCACATCGGCGATTCCCGCGCCTACCTCCTGCGCGACGGAGAGCTGTTCCAGATCACCCACGACCACACCATGGTGCAGTCGATGGTCGACGAAGGGCGCCTCAGCCCGGAAGAAGCCGCCTCCCACCCCCAGCGGTCGCTGCTGATACGAGCTCTGAACCAAGGAGCCGACGCCGTTGCCGACATGCGCCTCCACGACGCACAGCAGGAAGACCGATACCTGCTCTGCTCCGACGGTCTGTCCACCGTCGTGTCGACCGGGGAGATCCGCCGCGTGCTCTCAGAGACCGGTGAGCCCGAGCAGGCGGTCCGCGAACTCATCGCCCTCGCCAACGGCTCCGGCGGCCCCGACAACGTCAGCTGTGTGGTCGCCGACGTCATGGAGCTTCAGCAGTAGGAGCGAGCGACATGCACCGGATCCGCTCTCAGCAACTCATCCGCGAGGCAGACAAGTACCGGATCGCCCAACAAGTCGGACGGCCCGAACCGGCTCCCCGAGCCATGGCAGCCAGTACGTTGCGGCAGGCTCCACGGCGCCTGCCGGCCCGGCTGCGCGGGTGAACCATCAGGCTGCCCACGGTTGAGCGGGACATCGACCGCCAACTCGTCCCGCTCAACCGTAGGCACAGGTCACCGCCCCACCCTGCCCGAAGATGTCCGAGACAGGACAGCCACAGTCGGCAAGCAATTACCCGACTGTGGCTGGAGGGAGGGCAGTGGGCGGCCGCGGCGTCCCTCGTTCGGTCGGTGGACGCAGCATCGAGCACACGTGCGAGGATCGCGCCGTGAACGATCTGCACTTCCGCCTCGCCGACGAAGCCGACCTCGCCACTCTCGTCCGCCTGCGCGACGACGCTGCCCGCTGGATGATCGCCCAGGGCAATACCGGCCAGTGGCAGCCCGGTGAGCTGGACGAGGACCACTTCCGCCGGATCATGGCGACCGGCGAGGTCTGGCTCGCCGAGGCCGAGGGGCGCACGGCCGGGGCCTGGGAACTGTGGTGGGCTGACGAGGAGGCCTGGGGACCGCAGCCGCCGGTGGCCGGCTATGTGCACCGGCTGATGGTGGACCGCAGCACTGCCCGGCCGGGAACGGGGCGGCTGCTGCTGCGAGCTGCGGAGCACCGCGTGGCCGCTGCGGGGCGGGAGTACGTACGTCTGGACTGCCTGGCCGGCAACGTGCGCCTGAACACGTACTACTCGGACGACGGCTACCGGCTCGTCGGCCACAAGACGGGCAAGCCGCAGCCGGGCGGTGCACCCAAGTCGTTCGCGCTCCTTGAGAAGACCCTGCGGGGCGGCCACCAGGGCTGAGCAACCTCGGCCAGGACTGCGAGCCCGCTGAGGACGTCGAAGGCGGACCGGAGCCGCTGGTCGGGATCGGGGTGGGCGGCAAGGCGGTGCGCGGGGCGAAGACTGCAGGTCGTGCGGACCCAGACCTGTTGGCCGCCGCGACCCATGACGGGCTGGTGCCGGCCCAGACCGATGTCGGCGCGAAAACCAACGAGATCACCTGCATCAGGGGCTGCTGGATGCCATCGACATCGCCGGGTGCGTGGTTACCGCCGACGCCCTGCACACACAGCGGGCCCGACGCCCGCTACCTGATGGGACGCAAGGCCGACTTCGTGTTCTGCGTCAAGGGCAGCCGGCCCAAGCTCTGCAACGCTGAGCCCAGTCGATGTCGTGAACGGTGGCCAGAACGTCGTTCACAGTGGGCCCAGCACTGCGACCTCGTGGCCGAAGCCCACGGCCAGCCGGCCGTCCGGGGTCATGGCGACGGCTTTGACGCCCGCCGGGGTAACCAGATCCGGGCAGAACGGCTGCATGGTGGTGAGGTCCCACAGGCGTACCGTGCCGACGTCGATATATTCGTCGTCGAGATCGAGCAGTTCCCTGTCGGCGTCCCAGTCGGTGACGTTGGCGGTTCCGCTGCCGGCGACGGCGATCGGGCGGCCGTCCAGCACCACGGTCACCACCGTACGTACCGGGTATGCGTCGCCGGTCAGAACAGCGCTGACCTGCTCCCGGGTGGTCAAGTTCCACACCCGCACCGTGCCGTCGCTGCTGCCGGTGACCGCGACCGGACGGCCGTCCAGCACCGTCGTCGCCACGGCACGCACCGCTTTGGTGTGGCCGGTCATCGGCTGCCCGATCTGCCGGCCGGTGGCGAGGTCCCACACGCGCACGGTGCCGTCGTAGCTGCCGCTGACGGCGACCGGGCTGCCGTCCACGACCGTCGTCGCCACGGCACGCACCCGGCCCGTGTGGCCCTTCAGCGCGTCGCCGGTCTGTTCCCGCGTGGTCAGGTTCCAGACCCGCAGCTTGCCGTCGTCGCCGCCGGTCACGATGTGGGGACGGCCGTCGATCATCACCTCTGACAGCGTCCGTACAGTGGTGAGGCTGTGAGGGCCCTGAGGGAGGTCGAGCCAGGGCGGGAGGTTGGGATCCGGTGCGGCCGGCTCCGGATCGGTGCGGTTGACGATGGACTCGCCGACTTCCTTCCCGGTGGCCAGATCCCACACCCGGATGTCGATGCGATGGTGGCTGCTGGTGCTGACCGCGACCGGACGGCCGTCGAGCACGCAGGCCGTCAGCCCCCACACCGGGCCGTCGTGGCCGATCAGGGGTTCACCGACCGGAAGGCCGGTGTCCGCGTCCCAGACCCGCACCGTCCGGTCCACGCCGCCGGTGACGACGACCGGGCGGCCGTCCAGCACGGCGGTCGCCATCGCGTACACGTTGTCGGTGTGGCCGACGACAGGCGCGCCGACCAACCGGTCGCTGCTCAAGTCCCACACCCGTAGCGTGCCCATGAAGTCCACGGTCACCACGTGGGGCCGGCCGCGGACCACCGCCGTCGCCATCGCCGCAACCCGGGGGACGTGCTCGGCCACGAGCCTTTCAACCAGGCGGCGGTCGGCCAGATCCCACACCCGCACCACGGGCTCCCCACCGCCGGCAAGTACCAGGGATTGCCCGTTCACCGCCACCACCCCCACGGCGACCATGTGATCGTCGCAGTCCTTCAGCACCTCACCGACCTGCTCGCAGGTGGTCAGATCCCACACCCGCGCGGTGCCGTCCATGCTGCCGGTCACCAGATGAGGATGGCCCCCGATCACAGCGGACACCATCCGTCCGACCTGATGTTTGTGGCCGATCATGGGCTTGCCGACCTGCCTGCCAGTAACCAGGTCCCACACCCGCAACGTGGCATCGAAGCCGCTGGGAGCGGTGACGGCCACCGCACGCCCCGCCACCACCGCCGTCGCCATCGCGAACACCTCGTCCCCAGCCGAAAGACTGAGCACGCACTCGCCGACGGCAAGGTCCCACACCCGCACCGTGCCGTCCAAGCTGCCGCTGACGACGACCGGGCGGCCGTCCACCTCGGCCGTGACCACGGCCGTGACACCGCCGTTGTGGCCGGTCATCGGCTCGCCGACCTGCTCGAACGTGGCCAGGTCCCACATCAGCACGCGGCCTGCCTCGTCGCCGGTGACCAGGACGGAACGGCCCTGCACAGCCGCCGTTCCCACAGCGAGCACGTCGCCGCCCTCCGCGACCCGCACCTCACCAAGGTGCTCGAAGGTCGTCAGGTCCCATACCGGCACCTGGCCGTCCAGACCGGCGACGGCCACGATCGGGCGGTCCCCCGCCGTCCCCGTCGCCACCGCTTCCGTCCACGACATACCGCCTTGGCCCTCGATAACGGCACACAGTCGAGGCGCCACCTGCGAACCCGTGGCCCACTGCACGTGCCACGCGGAACCGGGTTCCCCCTCTCCCTCGCCTGCGGCGAAGCGCTGAGCCAACTCCCGGTCCCCGTAGCGCGCCGCGTCCAAGGCCAACAGCTGCCGTCGCACGGCCGGTTCCGCGTCGCGATGCAGATGTGCAGACGCCTGGTACACGGCAGACGCGAGCGCGCTCGCCTCGACGTTCTCGGTTGTCAACTGCTTGTTGTGGGGCTCGGACATGGTCGAGATCGTATCCGACTGAGCGACTCTCTCAGAGACTTGAGAACGATCACCGCGAACAGCAGTGGCAAGTCACGTATTTCTACGCACCCCCCACCCCAGCACGACGATCAGAACGCCCGTTCCAAATCCTCGGGCTCACATCATGATGTCGGAACAGCCGCGAGGCGTATCCGCCGCCCGTCACGAACCGCCCACCACCGCCGACTTGGAGTATCGAGCCCATACCTGCGGCTCCGGGGCAACCGCGAGAACGACGGAGCCCTGGCCCTCCATCGACAGCACCTGCGGAGCCGGTGGGCGCCGACGGGGCGGTTCGCGGTGCCGGACGAGGCGGAAGTCGAGCTCGATGAGCACGGGCGATCCGTCGGTGGTCCGTGCCTGCCTGTGCGTCACGGTGTCAGTGAAAAGTAGCTCTCTTCCTCCTGGGCGAAGTGCAGTCGCAGGACGGTGTGCAACCCGTAGAGGCAGGAGCGCAAGTCACCGAGTTGATCAGGTGTCAGGCCACCGTCGGCGCGGGCCAGGCGCAGATGGGTGGCGATGCGTCGGGCCAGGCGTTCGATCTCCGTGTGGGCGCGGCTCATGGTGGCGGTGGCCTCGGGGCCGCCGAGCGTCGGGGCAAGTGCGGGGTAGAGCTGGTGCTCTTCGGCGTACTCGTGCGGAAGGAGCCGTTCGGTGAGCAGCCGGTGCGTCTCCTCGACGGCCGCCAGGGCCTTGCGGTCGGGGCTGTCGCAGAGACGGTCGGCGGCGTCGCGTACGGCGTCGAGGACATCCTGCAAGTCGTCGTGTTCGGCGGCGAAGCGGTGAACGAGCGCTTCAGCGGCCGGGGTGAGGGCCGGTCGCGTTGTCCGGTCGACGCGCAGGGCACGCAGGGCGTTGAGGATCACCGCGACGTCGATGCCCTCCTGGAGCAGGGCGCCGGCGGCGGGCGGGAGCAGGCCGGCGGCGGCTGCGACCATGGCGGCCAACGACATCAGCATGCCGCCCAGCGCACTCTGTACGGCGATGCGCCGTGCGCGTCCGGCGATGGCGACGGCGTCGGCAAGGCGGTCCACACGGTCGGTGGTCAAGACGATGTCGGCGGCCTCGGAGGAGGCGGTGGAACCGCGGGCGCCCATGGCGACCCCGATGTCCGCTGCGGCGAGCGCGGGGGCGTCGTTGATCCCGTCGCCGACCATGACGGTGATGGCCCGGTCGCGTTCGGCACGGACCGCGGCAACCTTGTCCGCCGGGTCGAGTTCGGCCCGTACGCCGTCGAGGCCGAGGACGGTGGCCACTTCGTGCGCCGGTTCGGCACGGTCGCCGGTGAGCATCATGATTCGCTCGATGCCGGCCGTACGCAGGTGTCGCAGGGTCCTGGGCACATCCGGACGGATGGGATCACGCAGGAGGATGGCGCCGACCAAGTGCTCGTCGACGCTCAGCCAGGCGACGGCCGCGCCATCGAGCAGCGCGCGATTGTCCACGGCCCGGGCCCAGGCCGGGGGAGCATCTTGAGTGTCGACACGGCCGACCGACAGCCGGTGCCCGTCCACGGTGCCCGAGGCGCCTCGGCCCGGCTCCTCCGTGACGTCCGAGGGCACCGACAGTTCCAGCCCGCGTTCCCGGGCGGCGTCGACGATGGCGTGGGCCAGCACATGCGGCGAGTAGTGGTCGACCGAGGCGGCCAGACGCAGTATCTCGGCGGGCTTCCACCCCGGTGCGGCAGCGACGTCCACAACGCGCGGACGGCCACCCGTGACGGTTCCGGTCTTGTCGAGCAACAGAGTGCGGGCGCGGCCGAGGTTCTCCAGCGCGCCGCCGTCGCGGATCACCACGCCGAGGCGGGAGGCACGGGACAGGCCGGAGACGATCGCGACCGGTGCGGCCAGCAGCAGGGGGCACGGGGTGGCGACCACCAGGACCGCGACTGCCCGGACCGCGGAGCCGCTCAGGAGCCAGGCCAGTCCGGCCACCGTGAGGGACAGAGGAAGGAACCAGGCTGCATACCGGTCGGCCAGGCGGATCACGGGGGCGGATTCCGCACCGGCCTGCTGCGCCAGCCGCACGATCTCGGCGTAGGTACTGTCCTGCTCGGCAGCGGTGGCCCGCAATTCACAGGCACCGCCTGCGTTGACCACCCCGCTGCGCACTGATTCGTCCGGCGCCCGCTCGACGTGGAGGGGTTCACCGGTGAGAGCCGACTCGTCGAGGACAGCGGCACTCTCCAGGCGGCCGTCGACCGGAACCACTTCGCCCGGGCCCACCACGAGCAGGTCGCCGACGCCCACTTCGGCCAGCTTCACGGTGTGCACCCCGGCGTCGGTGCGTCGACGGGCCGTGCGGGGAGCGTGCTCCAGCAAGGCCCGCAGGTCGTGGGAGGCCCGCCGCTGAGCGGCGGTTTCGAGCGTGCGGCCGGTGGCAAGCATCAGGGCGATCAGAGAACCCGCCAGGTACTCGTGCACCGCCAGGGTGCCGCCGAGGGCCAGGACGGCGATCAGGTCCACGCCCGACCGACCGCGGTGCAACGCAGCCAGAACCCACCCGACCGCCGGGACGACGGCGGATACGGTGCCCAGGCCCCAGAACAGGTCAGCCAGGCTGCCGGCGCCGACCACCCAGGCCACACCACCGGCCGTGAGGGCCGCTGCCGCAGTGGCCAACAACGCCGGTTCGAGTCCCGCGGACAGGGTTGCCGCCAGCCGGCGAACCGGCCCTGTCCCGGCGGTATGCCCCATCGCTCACCTCTGCCGTTCCGGATTGATGGACTGCAGCCCCGTGGCCTGCCTCTCGCCCCTGTATCTCTGTCCACGACACACCGGCACCAGCACCGCCAACAAGCACCGAGGCCGCCAGCCAGGGCCGACCGGACGGCCCGCAGACTGGGCGACGGAATGGGCACCGCCCACTGCCTGTCCGGCGGAGCCGGAACGTCCCGGAACTCGGCCGGGTGGAGCCGTCGAGTCCGGAGAACTCACGCGAGGTCCGCGCGCATTGCATCCGGCCGAACAACGACGCACGCGAAGCCCCCGCCGGTCCTCCTCCAATCGTGCCCATCGACGCAGCTCTGCGCCAGCCAGACCTCATCGGGAAGGCAGTCGACTCGTCGTCGGGCCGGTGGTGCTGGAGGCAGAGGAAGAGAACATGCCCATGAAGCAGCCGGTGGTGCGCAACGGCCACCACCGGCCCCGGAAGGTCACCACGGCGGCCTGCGCGATCGCAGCCGCCGCGCGCAAGCGACGTCCTGCACGCTGGTCGGCAGGGGCGTGCGCGCGGACGGCGCCAAGGAACTGATCGCGACGGCCGACGGCTCCCGCGAATCCGCCGATTCCTCGGCCGGCCTGCTACACGACTGCGCCTTGCGCGGCATGCGCGCCCCGGTCCGGGGCGAACGGCAAGCCGAGCGGTTCGTCCTCCCGATGCAAACCGCGGAGCAGGTGCCCGGCCCCGTGTCGGCGCCGACGGGCAACCTCCCCCGGGGCCGGCGGCATCGCAGGCCCATGTGTCGTCGGCCGTCGGAGATCACTTGCCGGGCGTCTTCTGGTGAGGGGTGTGGGGCGGGACGATGTCGAGGACGGACATCATGCCCATGTCCTCGTGGTTGAGGATGTGGCAGTGCAGAACAGTCCTGCCGGTGAAGTCCCTGAAGTGCACGCGGATGACGATGGCGCCACGCCTGGGCACGTTCACCGTGTCGTACACGCTGTGGGAGGGGTCCTCAGTCTTTCCGTTGATACTCATCAACTGGAAGTGGTCGGTGTGCAGGTGGAAGCTGTGGTCCTCGTCGGAGTCGTTGCGGACGGTCCACTCCTCGACGGTGCCGAGGGTGGAGGTGAAGTCGGTCCGTTTCGGGTCGAACGTGCGGCCGTTGATGTAGAAGACGGTGCCCGCTGTGTTCTCCGTGTAGACCATCGTCTTGCGGGCCGTGATCTTCGCGTCGCTCAGGTCCTCCTGCGGGGCGAAGCGGCTCGGGATCGTCGTCCGTGGCAGGGGAGTGCCGCCGGTGACGACGGTCGCGAGGTCGGCCCGGGGGAGCTGGTTGCCGGCCGGGCCCGTGTTGTAGGGCAGTGTCTCCAGCCGATTGGTGCCGGGAGCACCGCCCTGGACCAGGACGTCGAAGCGTGAGGCGGCGGGGATGAGCAGCGTGTCCTTGGCGTAGATCCTGCCCACCGGAACGCCGTCCTGGGCGATCACATGGAAGCGGACGCCCGGCAGGTGCAGCTTGTAGTAGATGTTGGCGCCGATGTTGGCCAGCCGCCACAACTGGGTCTCGCCCGGCCGCATGCGGATCACGGGGTTGTGCTGGCCGTTGACGGTGCGGTTGGTGGGAGCGCCGATGCTCAGGGGGTGGGTCTTGATCGCGTCGCCCTCGACCTGGAAGTCCTTGAGCGCGATGGTGTGCTCGGTGATGTGGTGCAACGACGGCGGCAGTTGGCGTCGCAGGCCGTCGACGACGATGATGCCCGACTCCCCACCGGCGACCTGGGGGGCGGACAGCATGTCGGCGTGTGAGTGATACCAGTAGGTACCGGTGGGGTGATTGCGCGGGAGCCTGTACGTGTAGTGGTACGACTGCCCGTACTTGATGGAGATGAAGATGTTGTCGGCGGGGGAGCGCGGCGAGACCATGAGTCCGTGCGTGTGCAGGTTGGTGTGCTTGTCGGTCTTGTTGGTCATGGTCAGGTCGATGCGGTCACCTGGGCGCACGCGCAACGTGGGCGGCATGTAGGCACCGTTGTAGGTCGTCGCGTACAACCGGCGGTCGCCGACCTGGACCTTGCGCCGCTCGACGACGATGGCCGCCTTGAGCACGCCGCCGCCGCTGACGAGCTCCGGTGGGTCCTGGAGCAGGGGCCCCGTGCCCCCTGAGGCGGGGTGGCCGTCCTGCGTGGCGGGGCTGTGTGCGGCGCGGTAGAACCCCGTCGGTGTGTGCGCCACGCCGCCGGACAGCCCGGCCACGGTGAGCGCCAGACCAATGGCCGTCAAGGTCGGCGGGAAACGGGTGCTGAGCCGGGTCACGTCACTCCCCAGGGGAACCGTGCGGCCGCGCGGGTGACGCCCGGCCGGGAACGAGTGTCGATACATGGACGGTCCGTGACCCGGATCGTATGCACGGCGGGGCGGTGATGCCCCCGGTCGCACCCGGACGGTTCCTCCGTTCACTTGAATGAACCCCGCAGCGGAGTTCACGCAGGCGCGGGGCTCGGTGCCGGGGACAGCAAGGCGGAGGAGGGAGTCCTCGCGACCGGCGACGACGCGGCGAGGAACGGCAGTCCGACGCCGCGCGCCGCTCCACCGCGGATTTCCGGGCAGCCCTCAGACGTGGTGAGCCGCGGAGATCTGACCGACCAGGACGGCGAACGGCATGTCGAGGGCGGCGTAGAGGGCGCCGGCGTCGGGGGAGGCGTTGTCGGCCAGGGCCTCGACCATGAGGGTGGCGTAGTCGCTGACGATGACGCCCGCCTGCTGCATGCGCAGCAGTCCGGCCTCGCGCTTGGCCTGGCTGAACGTGCCGGAGGCGTCCACGACGACGTACGCGTCGTGCCCGGCGGCCGTCGCGGAGATCGCGGGCAGCGCGGCACACACTTCGAGCGACACCCCGGCGAAGATCAGCTTCTGTCGGCCGGTGGTCTCGATGGCTCCGCGGACCCGGTCGTCGTGCCAGGCGTTGACCGTGCTGCGGTCGATGATCTTCTGTCCGGCCGGCAGCACCTGGACCAGCTCGGCGGTGGTCGGCCCCCACATGCTGTCCGCTGCGGTGGTGGTGACAACGAGCGGGATGCCCAACACGGTCGCCGCGCGTGCCAGCGCCACCACGTTGTGCTTCAGCTCACCGAGGGGGATGTCCCGGACGCCGGACAACAAGCCCACCTGGTGGTCCACCAGCACCACGGCGACGTTCTCGCGGGTGATCGGTTCCAGGAACCTGCTGCGCTCGCTCATGTTCCGCTCCTTTGGGGAGGTGAGTCGCAGCTTCATTGGTCGCTAAACTCGATAGTCAAGTTTGGTGACTACTTTTGAAGCTATGCCCAGGCCTTCCGGAGCGCAAGCAACGGACGCGACGTCGCTCCGGGGGTGAGGTGACGATGTCCGAGCCCAGCGGGCGGTCGGTGACCGGGCATCAGACCATGGAATCGGATCTCGGCACGCTCGCTCGCCCGGGGCTCCTCTCCGCTCAGTGTGAGCTGTTGATCGCGCTCGCCGGGCGGGGCTTCGACGACATCCCGTCCATGCCGGTATCGTCCTCGCCCTCCTGCGTGCCGACGGCATCCGCGCAGGCGACTCGCCGGCGCCTTCGGACAGCACAAGCAGGTCGTACGCCCCCTCGCCGAGAAGATGCCGCTGAACGTCCGTACCCGGACGTGCGACTGGGGAACGACCCACGACCGGGACGTGAATGAAGCGAAGAAGGTTGTGCTGTTCGCGTGAGCTTCTCAGGGGCCCCACTCTCGCGCGTTCGCACCTCGTGCGACCGATCTGTGGTCCGGTCGAAGGCGAGGAGGCGCGGGTTGTCTGCACCTGGGGTGTTGCGGGACCTGCGCAAGTACGCGGATCCGGTCGCGGCGGAGGAACCCGGTTCGGTTCGGGATCGAGCCCCGCACTCTCCGGTCCCCTCATGGTCACTGTCCGACTCCAACCCGGTGCGGTGCGTCGCCGAGCGGGCGCATCGCGCCGCATCCCGCTCCCTTCCAGGTGTGGTCATGCGACCGATAGCGCCTGCGTCATTCGGCACGCAGGCTGGGGGCATGGACACCATCGTGCTTGGAAACGCGGAGATCACCCGTGTGGTGGAGTTGCCCGCCAAGGGCCGCGCCCGCGACTACGTCTTCCCCGACGTGCCCGTCGAGCACTGGCAGGCACACGAGAACTGGCTCGCTCCCACCTTCCTGGACCCGGCCGCCGACGAGGTCCACCTGATGATCCAGACCTGGCTGATCCGCAGCGAGGGCCGGACGATCCTGATCGACACCGGCATCGGCAACGACCGGGAGCGACCGGCCATGCCGTCCTTCCACCGTCTGAAGACCCACTACCTCGGTGAGCTGGCCGCGGCAGGCGTCCGCCCGCAGGACGTCGACACGGTGATCTGCACCCATGTCCACGGCGACCACGTCGGCTGGAACACCCGCCTGACGGACGGCGGAGAGTGGCGACCGACCTTCCCCCACGCCCAGTACGTCATCTCGCGCGCCGACTTCGACTACTGGAACCCGGCCAACGGACACCGGACCCGCTCCGGCCCACGGATGGCCAACGTCTTCGAGGACAGCGTCGCCCCCGTGCACCGGGCCGGGCAGACCGTGCTGTGGGAGGGCGACCACCACGACATCGACGCCCAGCTCCGTATCGAGCCCGCTCCCGGCCATACGCCCGGCTCCAGCGTCGTATGGCTGCGGTCGGGCACGGACCGGGCGGTGTTCGTCGGGGACCTGCTGCACAGCCCACTGCAGATCGTGGAGCCGGACGACTGCCCCGGCTTCGACGAGGACGAACCTCGCGCACGGGACAGCCGGCGCCGGGTGCTGGGGGAGGCCGTGGACCGGGGCGCCCTGCTGTTCCCCGCGCACCTCCCCGGGCCGGGCGCAGCCCAAGTACGTCGCGTCGGGGACCGGTTCGCGGTGAAGGAGTGGGCGGCATGGCGATGAGGGCATGGTCGCGGTGATCGGCCCTGCGGGCCTCGTTCTTGACGCCGAGTACTTCCCCCACATCACCTTGCAAGACAGCCTGACGAGCCTCGCTCAGCGAGGGGCGGGCGTCGGGCCCGCCCCGGGATCTCCCCGCTGCTCATCTCGTCCTGCACGAGGTCCGTTCCGGTGACCACCGGAACGGACCGTACGTCCTGAGCCTGCCAGTCGCATTCGTGCATCCGCCCGACCAGGCGTCCGGCCGGTCCGAGCCCGGCCACGATGCCGGTCGCGGCCGGGAGCAGGCAAACGGAATGCGCGGCTTCCGGTACGCGGTCGGGGAGTTGCCGGAGTCCTCCGTTCTGGCTGTCGATGTCAGCAACTGGCTGCGGCCGGAGGCCGGCACCAGCCCGAACCGGTGCGGCGGGGCGGTTCGGCGGTGGGGGTCAGGCCAGCAGCCACACCGCCGTGTCCTGGGGGAGGTGGCCCCGGTCGTCCAGGGGGCCGCTGGCAAGCAGGACGTCTGTGTGGGCCGGGAGCTCTGCGGGCTCGGTGGCGAGGTTGACGACGCAGGTCAGGCCATGACCCCGGCCGAAGGCGATGACTCCCGGCGTGGACGGCAGCCAGGTCAGCGACTCGTCCCCGAAGCCGGGGACGGTACGTCGCAGCCGCAGCGCCTCGCGGTACAGCGTCAGCATCGAGGCGGGGTCGGTGATCTGCCGGTCGGCGGCGTAGGACGGCCAGTCCTCCGGTTGCGGCAGCCAGGGTTCGCCCTGCGAGCCGAAACCGCTGTGCGGCGCATCGGCGACCCACGGGAGCGGCACTCTGCAGCCGTCGCGTCCCGGGTCGGTGCCACCGGAGCGGAAGTGCATCGGATCTTGGATTCGGTCCAGGGGCACATCGGCCTCGGGCAGGCCCAGTTCCTCGCCCTGGTACACGTAGACGGCGCCGGGAAGCGCCAGGGT
The DNA here is from genome assembly GCF_044754145.1 of Streptomyces sp. NPDC093149. Classification (NCBI taxonomy): domain Bacteria; kingdom Bacillati; phylum Actinomycetota; class Actinomycetes; order Kitasatosporales; family Streptomycetaceae; genus Streptomyces; species Streptomyces sp. NPDC093149. The sequence goes on along the minus strand of NZ_JBIVON010000008.1, from coordinate 40,103 downwards.
CAGCAGGGCAGCGGCCCGGGCGCGCCGCGTGCCGAGGTCCAGGTCCGTGGGCGTCCCGAAAGCCTTCTCGGCGAAATCGAATCCGGTGTCCTCGCGGCCGTACCGTGTCACGGTCCGGGTCACGTCGTGGTTGCACAGGACCCAGGTCGCGGGGGCGCCGACCGGGGCGTGCTCAGCCAGGGTGTTGTCGATGGTGCGCCGCAGGCGGTCCGGCTGCCATGGGCACGCGAGGAAGTTGAAGTTGAAGGCGGTGTGCAGTTCGTCGGGGCGGAGGTAGCGGGCGAAGCGCTCGGAATCGGGCAGCCAGACCTCGCCGACGTAGATCCCCTGGTACTCGTCGGCTATGGCGCGCCAGGACCGGTAGATGTCGTGGAGTTCGTCCTGGTCGATGTAGGGGTGGGGGTCGACGCCTTCGACGAAGTCGGCGAGTTCCGGGTCCTTGGCGAGCAGTGCCGCGGAGTCGATCCGTACGCCCGCGACGCCCCGCTCGAACCAGAAGCGCAGTATCTCTTCGTGTTCTTGACGGACCGTCGGGTGCGCCCAGTTGAGGTCGGGCTGCTCCGGGGTGAAGAGGTGGAGGTACCACTCACCGTCGGGCACGCGGGTCCAGGTGCGTCCGGAGAACTGGGAGGGCCAGTCGTTGGGCGGGAGTTCGCCGTTCTCGCCCCGGCCGGGCCGGAAGTGGAACAACTCGCGCTCGGGGCTGCCGGGCCCCGCCTCCAGGGCCGCCCGGAACCAGACGTGCTGATCGGACACGTGGTTGGGGACGATGTCGACGATCACCCGGAGACCGGACTCGCGGGCTTCCGCGATGAGTTTCTCGGCCTCGGCGAGTGTCCCGAAGGCGGGGTCTATGGTGCGGTAGTCGGCGACGTCGTAGCCGCCGTCGACGAGTGGTGAGACGTACCAGGGTGTGAACCACAGGGCGTCGACGCCGAGTTCGGCGAGGTAGGGCAGTTTCGCCCGGATGCCCGCGAGGTCCCCGGTGCCGTCGCCGTCGCCGTCGGCGAAGCTGCGTGGGTACACCTGGTAGATGACGGCGTTGCGCCACCAGTCGTCGGTGCGTTCCGAGTGAGGGGCTGCCACGTGAGGGTCCTTTCGGGCAGGGGGTTCTCCACCGTCGGCCCGGACAGCGGGGCGCCGGGGAACGGGCCGGCGGCGGAGGCTTCATGGAGGTGCGAGAAGGGTGGGACGTGTGCGGGGGCGGGAATGCTCGGTGCGGGTGCGCACGGGCTGTCAGCCCTTGAGGCCACCGGCGGTGAGGCCGCTCATGATGTTGCGCTGGAAGATCAGGAAGATGAGCAGCGTCGGCAGGGACGCGATCGTGAGCGCGGCGATCAGCACGTTCTCGGGGACGCCGTTGGAGAGTGAGTAGATGCCGACGTTGAGCGTCTGCATGGCCGGGTCGGGCAGAGTGAGCATCGGCCAGAGGAAGTCCTTCCAGACCCCGACCACGGCGAAGATGGAGACCACGCCCAGGATCGGCCGTGAGATGGGCAGCACGATCGACCACAGTGTGCGCATCGGTGAGGCTCCGTCCATGGAGGCGGCGTCCAGCAGTTCCTTCGGGATGGAGTCGAAGAACCTTTTCAGCAGGAAGATGTTGAACGCGTTCGTCACCGAGGGCAGCCAGATCACCCAGGGGGAGTTCAGCAGATTGCGCTCCACGAGCGGCACGTCCAGGACCGTGAGGTACTGCGGAACGACAAGCACGGTCGCCGGGATCATCAGGGTGGCGAGCATCATGCCGAGGATCGCCTTGCCGAAGAGCGGCCGCAGCTTGGAGAGCGAATAGGCCGCCGCCACGTCGAAGATCAGCTGGAAGGCCAGGGCGCCGAAGGCGTAGTACAGCGTGTTGAAGAGGAGCCGGGAGAGGTCCATCACCTCCCACGCGCGGGAGTAGTTCCCGGACTCCAAGGACCCGGGGACGAGGGTCGGCGGTATCTGGACGGCTTCCTGAGTGGACTTGAGGCCGCTCGACGCCATCCAGTAGAGCGGTCCGAGAAACACCAGGGTGAACAGACCGACGACGAGGGCGAAGGTCACCCAGTAGGCGATCCTGCCCCGGGGCCTGGCCAGTTGGGCCGGTGAGATGAGTGTGCGTGTGGACATCCGTCGTATCCCCCGGTCCTACTCGTCCTCGGCGCGGCTGAGCTTCACGTACGTCGCCGAGACACCGGCGAGCAGTACGAGGAGGACCAGACCGAGCGCCGCCGCGGCGCCGTAGTTGTTGAAGTTGAAGGCGTATTGGTAGATGAGGTAGACGACGGTGGTGGTCGACCCCTCGGGGCCCGCGCCGCCGGTGAGCAGGAACGGTTCGACGAACACCTGCATGGTCGCGATGACCTGCATGAGCAGCAGGAGCGAGAGGATGAGCCGGGTCTGCGGGATGGTGACGTGCCAGATCTTGCGGAACAGACCGGCGCCGTCCAGTTCCGCGGCCTCGTACAGCTCGCCGGGGATTCCTTGCAGTGCGGCGAGGTAGATCAGGGTCGCGCCGCCCATGTTCATCCACGTCGCCGCGATGACCACGGAGAGCATGGAGGTGTCCGGGTCCTGGAGCCACTGTTGCGCGGGCAGACCGAAGAAGCCGAGGATCTCGTTGAGCAGGCCGTACCCCGGGTCGTAGAGGTACTTGAAGAGCAGTACGGAGGCGACCGGTGGCAGCATGACCGGCAGGTAGACCAGCAGACGCAGATACCCCCGCGCGTGCCGGAACTCGTTGAGGACGACCGCGACGACGAACGGGACGGCGAAGCCGAGGACAAGCGCGAGCAGGGTGAACAGCAGTGTGTTGCGCCAGGCCTGCCAGAAGGCGGGGTCGTGGTAGACGGTGCTCAGATTGGCGAGGCCGACCCATGTGGTCCGTCCGCTCTCGGTCTTCTGGAAGGCGAGCAGGAACTCCCTCACCATCGGGTACCAGGAGAACAACGAGAAGCAGATCACGGCACCGATCAGGAAGCCGTGGGCGGTGAGATTGCGGCGCAGGTGCTTGGCGAAGGTGCCGCCGGACGGCCCCGGCCCGCGACCGTGATGCCGGGAGCGGTGGGGCTTGTTCGCCATGTTCGTGGTGGAGATGGTGGGGGCCGACATCTGTCGCCTCCTCGGTGCGGGAGTGCCGGAGCGCGGTCGGGGAGCGGTCGGGACGCGGGGGCCGGCAGGCCGGCCCCCGGTGCCGGTCACTGGTTGGCCAGGACCTGGTTGACCTGCGCCTCGGCAGTGGCGAGCAGCTTGTCGAGGTCGGCGTCCTTGTTGGTGAGGATGCCCGACATCACGTTGTCGAGGACCTTGTAGACCTCCTGGGCCTTCGGCGGCTCCGCCTTGCCCGCGACGGGGTTGTCCATGAACGTCTTGAAGTTGGCGACCGGCATGGTGGCGTACTGGACACGGGCCGCGTCGTCCTTGGTCTTGGACTCGTTCAGCCAGAAGTTGGGCTGGGGAACGCCCACGGGCAGCTTGTCGGCCTTGGTACGGGCCCACTCGAACTGCCCCTTGCCGACGGTGAGGTTCTTGAAGTTCAACCAGGCGACGGCGGCCTTGATCTTGTCGCCGGAGATTCCCTTCTTGACCATGTAGTTGTTGCCGCCGGCCAGAGTGTTCCTCTCGCCCGGGATCGGTCCCATCCCGAAGTTCGCGTAACTGGCGCCGAGTTGCTGGACCATGTACGCGATGTCGTCGGGTGCGGCCAGGAACATGCCCAGCTTGTCGGCGGCTATCTGCTTCTGCAGGTCGCCCCACTTGAGCAGTTGCGTCTTGCCCATGCTGTCGTCCTGCCAGCGCATGGCGTGCAGGTTCTCGGCGACCTGCTTGCCGAGTTCATTGTTGAAGGCGGCCTTCTTGCCGCTCGCGTCGACGACTGCACCGCCGAGACTGTACATCTGCGCGGTGAAGTGCCAGCCGCCCGTGTTGCCGGCACTGTACTCGCCGAAGCCCGCGATGCCCTTGCCCAGGCCCGCGATCTTCTTCGCAGCCGCGCGGACCTCCGCCCAGGTGCGCGGCGGGGCGTCGGGGTCCAGGCCCGCCTGCTGGAAGAGCTTGCGGTTGATGAGCAGGCCCATGGTGTAGTTGCTGGTGGGCAGGCCGTAGAGCTTGCCGTCCTGCTTGAGCGAGTTGAGGACGTTCGGATCGATGTCCTTCAGCAGGGGAACGCTCTTGTCGTTGACGTAGGCGGTGATGTCCGCGGCACCGTCGTTGTCGAGAACCTGAGGCAGATCGGTGAAGTAGGTGTAGAACACGTCCGGCTGGGACTTGGCCTTGAGCATCGCCGTGAAGCGTGGCGGCTCCAGACACTGGCCGGGTGTGGAGCGTCCTTCGATGGTGACATTCGGGTACGTCTTGTTGAACTCGGCGACGTCCTCCTTCCACTCCTTGAGCTCGGCCGCCTTCGCCGCAGGGGGCATGCAGTCGATGGTGAGCGTCACCTTGGTCTTCGGATCCAGGGGGGCGGCGGGGTCGGTCGACCCGCCACCGTCGGATGCACCGCTGCCGTTGTTGCTGCTGCTCGTGCCGCAGGCGGCGAGCGCGGTCAGCGTGAGCGCGGAGACGAGGGTGACCGCGCTGGCGCGGCGGATACGGCGGAACCGGGCACTTCTCATGGGTGGTCCCCTTCGGGCATGAACGTGGAGGTCGCCCCACTGCCGATGCGTTGCGGGGCGTCGCACACTCAACCATCGCCGATAGATTGACGCAATATCTCGCGCTGATTTCGTAATTGTTTGACAGATGACCGCATGGGGCGCCCGGGAGCATGGGGCCCGCCGTCGGACAACCCCGGCTGCGCGGACCCGGAAATGCCGCAGGGCCCTGTCCGGGAAGAGTGGACAGGGCCCTGCGGTGTCGCGACGCAGAGAAGCGGGCCGACGGCCGGGGCTACCGCGGAGCCTGAGCCGTCGAACCGCGCACCACCAGTTCGGGCTCGAAGAGCAGTTCACCGGGGTGCACCTCCCCGCCCTGGATCTGGGTGCACAGCAACTCGACGGCCGCGCGCCCCATCGCCTCGATGGGCTGACGCACGGTGGTGAGCGGGGGCTCCGTGCAGTTCATGAAGGCGGAGTCGTCGTATCCGACCACGGAGACGTCGCCCGGTACGGCGAGACCGCGCCGACGAGCCGCCCGTACGGCACCCAGGGCCAGCGGGTCGCTCGCACAGATGATGCCGGTGACACCCCGGTCGAGAAGGCGCGACGCGGCCGCCTGGCCGCCTTCCAGGGAGAACATCGTCCGCTCCACGCACACGTCGGGCAGTTCCCCGCCGTTGGCCCGTGCGACGTCCCGCGCGGCCCCCAGCTTGCGCCGCGAGGGAATGTGGTCGGCGGGGCCCAGCACCAGACCGATGGACTCGTGGCCCAGCGAGACCAGATGGCGCCAGGCCTGCTCGACGGCGACGGCGTCGTCGCAGGAGATGCAGGGGAAGTCGAGGTTCTCTATCGGGGCGTTGATGAGGACGACCGGGATCTTCCGCTCGGCGAGCTGCCGGTAGTGCTCGTGCGGCGCGTCCGCCTGGGCGAACAGCCCGCCGGCGAAGACGACGCCGGAGACCTGCTGCTGGAGCAGCAGGTCCACGTAATCGGCCTCGGAGACGCCACCCTTGGTCTGGGTGCACAGGACCGGAGTGAGACCCTGCTGCGCCAGCGCACCGCCGATCACCTCGGCGAAGGCCGGGAAGATCGGGTTCTGCAGCTCGGGCAGGACCAGGCCCACGAGGCGCGCGCGCTCGCCCCGCAGCTGGGTCGGCCGCTCGTACCCGAGCACGTCCAGTGCGGTGAGTACGGACTGCCGGGTCGCCTGGGAGACTCCGGGCTTGCCATTGAGGACCCGACTGACCGTGGCCTCACTGACACCCACCTTCTTCGCTACTTCAGCAAGTCGTCGCGTCATACACGCAAGACTAACGCAAGCTGCGCAAGCTGCTTGCGTTAGTCCTGCATCTCAGCTGGAGGGACTCCCCGTCCACCTGCTACGGGTTCCCGTCTCCCTTCTACGGATTGACGTTTATCTTGAAGGTGGAGGTCGTGTTCCGGGTGTCCACCGCGTTGCCGGAGAACCGCAGACCGTTGAAGGTCATCTCACCGACCGCCGGCCCCTGCCCCGATTCCGGCAGCTCGTTCGCCCACAGGCCGAACCCGGACTTGGCGTCGAACGCGTCCCCGCTCTTACGGGCACCCGAGATCGAGATGTCGGTGAAGATCGTGTCCTTGATCGGGAACTGGGGCTGCCCGCCGACGTAGTTCGTCTGGAACATGACTCCGCTGTAGGTCGGATCGACGATGTCGACATGGTTGACCCTGATGCCCTGGAAGATCTTGGAAGCCGAGAACACCCAGATGCCCGGGAAGGTCTGCGAGCCCCAGAAGTGGCCTCCTGCCCGCACGATCGAGATGTTCTCGAAGGTCGTCGGATCGGTCCCGAAGCCGTTCATCGGGTAGCCGAAGTCCAACGACGAGATGGTGACCCCGGAGTAGACGAGCGTGTCCGCGATGCGGATGTTGCGGAAGGTGTTGTCGTAGCCGCCATAGACGGCGACGCCCGCGGCCCGCCAGGTCAGTATCGAGGTCAGGTTCTCGTAGACGTTGTTCTTCATGTCCGACCCGCCGGCGTCGATCGCCGAGAACAACGCGAAGCTGTCGTCGCCCGTGGCGCGTGCCTCGTTGTTGGTCACGAGGTTGTCCGTCGACCCGTTGGTCATGTTGATGCCGTCGGCGAACATGTTTCGGATCCGGGAGTTCTTGATGGTGATCCGGTCGGTGTTGGCGCCCCAGTACAGGCACACCATGTGTTCGTTCCAGATGTTGTCGATCACGATGTCGCTGACGTTGGCGAAGTCGAACACCTTCCCCGGTCCGTCGATCCGCGAGGTGTAGTTGCCGAAGTACGCGAAGTTCGAGAACGACGACCCCTTGGCGGAGGCGTCGGCCCGGAACCCGACATCGGTGTTCTCCTGCGCGGAAGGCGCCCGGAACTTCGTGTACCAAGGACCGGCGCCGACCACCTTCACCGCCTTCCCGTAGACCTGGAACTTGCTCGACGTCTGGTAGTCACCGGCCGGCAGATAGACGCCGACCAGCTTGCCGGTGGTGTCCATCCGCACCGCGTCCAGCGCGTTCTGCACGTCCTGATGCGTGAAGCCGGCAGGCACCGTGTACGTGGCAGGATCCGGGTTGGCGACCGGCGCGACCTTCTCCAGGCTGATGAAGTCGATCGCGTACGTGGAGGTGTTCGCGGCGTCCTTCTGCAGTCGGATCTTGCTGCCGACGGGCACGGTTTCGTCGAGCATGATGTGCGCCTCGTCGTAGATGTGCCGCGGCGCGCCCGAACCCGGGGAATTGCCGGGCGAGGTCTCGGCGCCGTACAGCCAGGCGTACTTGGACGTCAGCGGGAGCGCCTTCTTCATCACGCCGTCGACATAGACGTTGATCGTGGAGTCGATGCCTCCGCCGCCCGGGGCGTCCGGGATGGAGAAGCGGGTCACCAGGGTGTTCGACGGGGCGCGGGTGGTGAACTCGACGTACTCACCGGTCGCGTCCAGATTCACCGCCTTGCGGCCGGACGCCTCGCCCGCGATGTCGCCGACCGTGCGGTTGGGACCCACGACCTGGGCGCCGCCACCGACCGTGCCGTCCTCCGCCTCGTACATGTCGTACGGCATGTCGGCGCCGCGCCCGACGAAGAGCGGCTGGGTGGACGTGTTGTTCTCGCGTTTCACCGGCAGTTCGTTGGCATCGTCGGCCAGGACGACCTTGATCGTGTACGAACCGTCGGCCGCGGTCCAGGTGCCGAGCTTCACCGGGGCGGTGGTCGCGCCGGCCTCGATCTTGCCGGTGTACGCGCCCGTCAGCGTCTTGACGGTGGCGCCCTTGGAGTCGACCACGGCGAGTGTCACGCCGTGGTTCCCCCCGTCGGAGGCGACGGTGCCCTGATTCTTGATCGCGACGGAGAAGGTCACGGCGTCTCCCGCGGCGGGGCTGGACGGCGAGGAGTCCACCGCGGCCGCGATCAGGTCGGAGCTGCTGACGGGCTTCACCACGAGGGAGTCCGGACTGGTGAAGGTGTTGTTGGACTCGTCCTGCTCGATGATCTCGTTCGCCTCGTCGACGACCGCGCTCAGCTCGTAGGTGCCCGCGTCCCGGGACCCGATGGAGGCGCTGACGGTGGTCTGCGCCCCGGCGGCCAGCGCTCCGACCGGCGCGGTGGCGACCTTCGTGCCGCCGAGCCGCAGCGCCACGCTGCCGGCGGGCGCCGCGACCGGGCCGTTGTTGCGCACCGTGGCCTTGAGCGTGATCACGTCCGACTCGACCGGCGCGGCGGGTGTTGCCGTCAGACCCGTGACCTCCAGATCCGGGTTGGGTGCCGGAACTCCGATGACCTGGAACTCCGCGAGCTGCCCGGCCGACGAGCCGGAGTTGGCCGTGAACTTCAGTTGCACGTCGGCGACGCGCGCGGTGACGGGAACGGTGACGCTGTTCCCGCTCGCCGGGTCGAACGTGTAACTCTTCGCGGCGACGAGCCCGGTGAAGGACGTGGCGCTCTGTTCCCGGCCGAGTACCTCGATGGTCTGGGTGCGGGCCGACCACACGCTGTCCGGGTTGAGTTTGAGAACGAGGCTGCTGATGTCGGCGTTCGCGCCCAGCTTGACGGTGAGGGTGTTCGGGTAGCTGCCCGCCGCCCCCTCCCAGTAGGTCGTCACGCTGTTGTCATTGGCATTCGCCGCGACGAAGGTGTGGACCACGGAGGACGCGCTGATCTGCTTGCCCACCGCGAGGTTGGAGCCCGCGCCCCCGGATCCGTTGCGGGTGACGGAGTTGCTGTTGCCGGACTGGTTCCCGGCGGCGTCCTTCGCCCGGACGACGTAGTTGACGGTGGCGGAGGTTGGTTGCGTGTCGGTGTAGGTGGTCACATCGCCGGCGACGCTGCCCCTGAGCGTGTTGTTGGCGTAGATGTCGTAGCCGGTGACGCCGGTGTCGTCCGAGGACGCGCTCCAGGTCAGCTTGATCCGACCGTTCGCCTGTTCCGTGAGTGCCAGGTTGGCGGGCACGGTCGGCGCCTGCGTGTCACCCGTGCCGGCGCGCCGGGTGACGGTGTTGCTGTTGCCCGACTGGTTTCCCGCCGCGTCCCTGGCCCGCAGGTAGTACGAGACGGTCTGGTCGGCGGGCCGGTTGTCGGTGTACGTCGTGACGTCACCGCTCACGCTCGTCAGGAGCGTGTTGTCGGCATAGATGTCGTAGCCGGTGACGCCCGTGTCGTCCGAGGACGCGCTCCAGGTCAGTTTGATCTGACCACTCGCAGGCTCGGTGAAGGCCAGGTTGGCGGGCACGGTCGGTGCCTGCGTGTCACCCGACGCCGGACCGTAGATCTCCAGTTCGGAGACCTGGGCCCCAGGCTGGACACTGTTCGCGGTGATCAGGACGCGGACGTACCGTGTGGTGGCCGCGTCGAAGGTGATCGTCGCGGACTGCCCGCCCGCACTGTCGAAGGTGTACGCCTTGGACGCGGTCAGGTCGGTGAAGTCCGAGCCGTTCGTGCTGCCCTGGAGCTTCAGTGTCTGGCTGCGCGCACCCCATCCGTCGGGCAACCGCAGGACGACCCGGTCGACACGGACGGCAGAGCCGAGATCGGCCTGGATCCATTGCGGGAAGGCGTTGTTGCGGCTCTCCCAGTACGTGGCCCTGTTGCCGTCGTTGGCGTTTCCTTCGGTGTAGACCTCGGTGTGGCTGCTCGCGGTCAGAGTGCGTCCGCTCGCCAGGTTGACGGAGGACTCGCCTGCCGTGTGCACCTCCAACTCGGAGAGCTGGGCGACCCGCCCGACCGTGTTCGCGGTGATGTTGATCCGCACGAACCGCGCCTTGGTGGCGGGGAAGGCCACCGTGACGGTATTGGCCGATCCCGGACTGAAGGTGTACGCGGCGGAGTTCTTCAGCGTCGTGAAGCTCGTCCCGTCGGTGCTTCCCTGCACGGAGAGTGTCTGGCTACGGCGCTTCCATCCGGCCGGCAGCTTCAGGACGACCTGGTCCGCCCTGATCGTGGTGCCGAGATCGGTCTGGACCCACTGCGGCAGAGAGGTGCCTGAGCTCTGCCAGTACGTGCTCTGGTTCCCGTCGGTGATGCCGGTGGCGGCCTTTCCGCTCTGTGCGCTGCTCGCCGCGGCCGACCGGCCGGCCGCGATGTTCTCTCCGTCGGCCGCCGATGCCGTCAGCGTCGGCGCGCCGAGCGTCAGAAGAGTGGTCACGATCACGGCGCTCAAGCCCCGCGACCTCCAGCGTTTCGCTCTCATGGTTCCCCGATCCTCGGCCTCGCGCCCTGACGGCGACGAAGCGCGGCTCAGTCGTGTCGTGATGAGGATTAGATTTATGCACCATGTACGAGATCTCTTGCGTTGAACGATCGGAGGGTTGCAGAGAATTGATGCACCGTCTACTGATCGCGCAGGCAGCGATCGGCAACGTCTCGACCTCGTGCAAGCCAACACCCGTTCACACCAGGGGTTTTCGCTTCGACTTTCAGGAAACGTAAGTTCGCTGCAAACCGTGCAAGCCGCTTGCGTCCATGGACAAGGACACCGTGAGCTGCTCGGGGGTGCCTCGGAGCGTCCGTAACGGATCGCGGTTGCTTCTGGATACCGGTGCCGGCCAGGCCGGGGGAGAGGCGCATCGATCGCGCCTCCACCCGTTTCGTCGAGGGGCGGAGGGCAAGGGGTAAATCGAGCCGACATACCGCGGCGTCGGCCACTTCCGCGGGGAGGCGGGCAAGGGCGCAGGAGAGCAGGGTCGTGCCGAGCGGGTCGGCTCCGTGGATGGGGGAGAGCCGTGACCATCGACGTGGTTCGCGATGTCTCGGTCGACAAAACGTAATGCGGTGGCAGTGGTTGCCGAGCTCCTGCTTGGATGCTCGGCGTGACGTCTCTGGATCTTGCTGATGGCCGAAAGCTGCTGGGTCGACTTGAGCAGTACTACGACGCGGTTCCCCGCTCCGGAGCCCGAGTCGAGGACTTCGGGCCGCTGACCCTGTTCGTACGAGAGGAGCAGGGCTGGCCCCTCTATGCCCGTCCGACCCTGGGGTGGTCCGGAGCGGTGAGTGCCGCCGATGTGAACCGGGTCCGTGCCCGGCAGCGCGAACTCGGGATTCCGGAGACGTTCGAGTGGGTCGCCGAGACCGCCCCCGAGCTGCGGGCTGCGGTCGAGCAGGCGGGCCTTGAGGTGCACGAGCACCCCTTGATGGTGCTCGGCCCGAACGTACCGACCCCTGTCGTGCCCGAGGTGGCCGACGGCGTGGTGCTCCGGACTGTGAGGCACGACGATCCCGTGCTGCCGAGCGCGCTGGCCGTCCCCCACCTGGCCTTCGCCGAGCCCGGCACCGCTGTCGGGGCCGCCGGCCCGGCGGAACTGGACGAGGCGGTGCGCGGCCATGCCGGTGACGGATCGATGGAACGCGCGGTCGGACGCATCCTGGCCGGTCTGACGCGTGTTGCCGCCGCGGTGGAGGACAGCACGGCGTTGTGTGCCGGCCAGCACCAGCCTGTCGGCGCGGTCACCGAGATTGTCGGCGTGGGAACTCTGCCGACCGCGCGCCGCCGGGGTCTCGCTGAGGCGGTGACCGCTGTGCTGGTGGCCGACGCACGATCGCGAGGCGTCGAGACCGTCTTCTTGTCCGCGGGTGACGATGACGTCGCCCGGATCTACGCCAGGCTCGGCTTCCGAGCCATGGCCACGGCGCTGATCGCCGAGCCCGCCGGGCCCGCCGAGTAGCGACGGGCAGACAGGCCGTCAGCCGCGACGCGACGACGGTTGCACGGGCCGGCCGGGCCTGCGCCCACGGGTATCGCATCGGCGTCCATCACTGGCCCCTTCCCTCGTAAGGCATTCGTTGTGGGCCGCAGCGCGGTCCGATCCCGTGGCGAGCGCGTACAGCCTGCCGTCACGGCCGTTCACCGCGTCTTCTCCACGACCGTGTCGGTGTCGGTGACGTGGTCAAGGTCGAGGTCGAGGTCGTCGGCCACGGTGGAGGTCGGGGTGTGGAGGATGGCGTCGAACGCGTCGAGGACGGGGGTGCGCAGGTAGGCGCTCTGGATCCGGATGCGGTCGGGGCCCGGGGCCAAGTCGGCGTCGCTTCCGGCCTCCGGGCGTGCCCGTCGCAGATCGGCGATGCTGAGTCCGAGGCCGGCATCGGCGAAAGCGGCTTCGATACTTCCCGGTTCGGGGGCGTCCAACGGGGTGGGGTCGACGGTGAAACCGAAGCGGGTGTTTTCGTCGCGGCGCATCTCCGCCGTGTGTCCGGTGGTGCTCGTCAGGGCGAGGGCGACGTACTCGTCCCCGAGAGCGCGGTGCAGGTGCTGCCCCATCGGGAGTCCCGTGAGGTGACCGTTGAAGGAGACAGGCGTTTTCTGGATATGGGCGTTGTGAGCGGCCAGCACGACGCGGGTTCCGGGTTCGAAGCGCTCCAGGTGCCACAGGACCGACTCGGCCATGTAGACGTCCCGGGCCGACGTGTCGGCGGTCAGACCTTTGCCGGCGAAGAGGCCGGCCATGGCGCGGAAGGTGTAGTCGCCGTGGCAGGCGCCTTCGAGTCGGTGCACGGCGATGTCGAAGCTCTGCTGGTCGCCGCGGGAGACGTACAGCGGTTCGAGGGAGCGGAACCGGATGAGCAGGCGCATCAGGGTCGCGCTGAGGCCGTCCTGTTCGGCGGTGGCCAGGCGTGCCCACGCGGGCGCGGCGTCCGCCCCGGAGCCACCGGCGAACGATTCGGCGATCCGTATCGCCTCCTGGGCCGCCGGCAGGGTTTCGGGGTCGATGCGGCGCAGGTAGTCGGCGATCGGGGCCAGGGCGGGAAGCAAGGACCCACCGGCCGCCGGGATGTCGATGCCGGCGAAACGCACCGGCGATGAGGCCGCGCGGTTGTGCCCGCGCATCCAGCGCAGCGGCCCATCGACTCCTACGGGGATCGCCGCGTCGAGGTGGGCCGACAGGTCGTCGTCCACCCCCTCGCCCAGGGCCCATGCATCAAGGGGGAAGCCTTCGCTGAAACCGTATTCGAAGGCCAGGACGGTGAAACCACAGCGTTCGACCAGGAACCGCAGGATACGCTCGCGCATGAGCGCGAACTCGTCGATGAAGTGGGAACTTTCACCGATCGCGACGACGCGGGCATTGCCGATGACGGCGCGCAGCGGCTCCAGGTCGTCGAGCGGTGCTTCCCGGTCGAGGTGGGTGAGCGGGGCGGCATGGGTGCGAAGCCGGTCGGCGAACGGGTTGTGGTGGGACGAGGCAGGCATGTGGACACTCAATTCTCGGTGCTGGAACGTGAAGGGACAGCCGGTACGGGAGCGGGCCACCGCTTGTAGGGCGACCACCGGAGTTCGGCAACACGGCCGTGAAGCCGTTCGGCCCGACCGCGCGTAGCGTTTCCTCAGGAGGAGCCCGGCTTTCGCAGGGTCGGTCGTTCTCGGTCAGGGTTCGTTCAATGGATCGGCGGCGGGCCTTGACGTGTAGGAGAACTCCCCGACCTCGATCAGCGGCGAGGTGATCAGCGGCTTGAGCAGCGCCACCCGTGGCTGCTCGGGCAGCGGATGCACCACGGTCGGGTCGGCGTGAACACGTGACATCACGAAGTGCTTCCTCTTTGAAGGGATGCCTGCGGGGCCGGCGGGCCTCAGGCCTGGGCGGTGGACGCCGCAGTCGGCTGCACGGCCAGATGGGCGCCCCGCCAGCGCCGCCGCAGGCGGCGATCATGGCTGACGATGACGACTGCGCCGTTGTACCCGGTCAGAGCGGCTTCCAGTTCTTCGACGAGGGCGGGTGACAGATGGTTGGTGGGTTCGTCGAGCAACAGGACGTCCGACGGCTCGCTGAGCAGTCGCGCCAGAGCGAGACGCTGCCGCTGTCCGGTGGACAGCCGGCCGACCGGCACCATGAGCTGATCGCGGTCGAACAGGCCGAGGGACAGCAACCGTTCGGTGTATCCGGCCGCCTCCCCCGCCCGTCCACGGGCGAAGGCGGTCAGTACCGTCTCGTCCGCTTTCCCGGGTCGTGGCTCCTGGGGGAGGTAGCCGATCCTGCCGCGACGGTTGACGCTCCCGGTGTCGGGGGCGACTTCCCCGGCCAGGACACGGAGCAGGGTGCTCTTGCCTGCTCCGTTCGGCCCCGTGATCAGCAGGCGTTCGCCCGCCGTGACGGTGAGGTCGGTGCGGTCGAGCCGGTCGTTGACGGCGATGCCGGCGGCGTCGAGTACGACGCCCTGCAGGCGGCGGGTCCGCAGTACGGGGGTGAAGCGCAGTGGCTCGGGCGGAGGCGGGACCGGGTCGGCAAGCAGGCGGCGCAGTCGCTCCTCGGCGTTGCGAACCCGGCCTGCCAGCGACTGCTGCACTCGGCCTCCCGCCCGGTCGTAGGCCATCTTGTTGCCGTCCTTCATCGGACGGCCGTGGGCCACCTGGCGGGCGGTGGTCGCGGCGGCCTCGCGAAGCCGGTCGACGTCGGCCCGCCACTGGTCGTGCGCCTGGACCCAGCGTCGTCGGGCAGCCGCCTTCTCGGCGAGGTAGCCGGTGTAGCCGTTGCCGTACCGGACGACGCGGAGCCGGTCGGCGTCCACCTCCAGCAGGCTGGTGGCGACACGTTCGAGGAAGACACGGTCGTGGGAGACCGCCACCGTGCTGCCCCGTCGGGTGCGCAGGTGATTTTCCAGCCAGCTCAGGGCAGCCTCGTCGAGATGGTTGGTCGGCTCGTCCAGCAGCAGCACCTCCGGTGCGGCCGCCAGAACGGCCGCCAACCGCAGCCGGACCTGTTCTCCGCCCGACAGACTGCCCACGGTACGTTCGCGGCCCACCAGCCCCAGGCCGAGGCCGTGCAGGGCACGTTCCACCCGGGCGTCGGCGTCGTAGCCGCCACGCAACTCGAAGACCGTCATCAGTTCGCCGTACTCGGCCATGCCCGACTCGTCGCCATCGGCCATCGCGGCCTCCAGACGACGCATTCGCTGCTCGACTGCGCGTAGATCTCTCAGGGCCCGGTCGACGATCTGCTGGACGGTCGCCTGCGGCGCCAGTCGCTCGTCCTGGGCGAGATAGCCGATGCCGCCGGCGGCCTGGACGACGACCTCCCCCTGATCGGGCCGTTCACGCCCGGCCAGCAGGCGCAGCAAGGTGGTCTTGCCGGAGCCGTTCTCGCCGACGATCCCGGTGCGCTCGCCCGCGGCGAGCGAGCAGGTCACCGAGTCAAGGACGAGCCTGCCGTCGAAGGACTTGCTGACGGCGAGCGCAGTGATCTGTGTAGGCATGCAGGCACTCCAGAGCATTCGAGAACAAGGCGGCCGTCAAGGGCCGCGCGGCCGGGCGAACGCTTCGGAAGAGCATCGATCGATCACTCCACTAATGCGACAACTGTTGTTTTAAGATGCTGTCATACCACTGTCCCCCTGAGCAATCGGATTACCGGCTATGACTCCCACCGACCCAGGACCGGAAAGCACCCGGCCGCCTCCGACGCGACGCCGGCCCGGAGGCCGCACCGCCCGAGTTCGTACGCAGGTGCTCGACGCGGTCCTCGCGGAACTCGGCGAACACGGCTATGACGGGCTCACCATGGACGCCGTCGCCGCCCGCTCGGGTGTGCACCGCACAACGGTGTACCGGCGCTGGGTGGACGTCGGCGGCCTGCTCGCCGACGTCCTCGACGCGGCGAGCGACGACGACTGGCAGCCACCGGACACCGGCTCACTGGAAGGCGACCTGGCAGCACTGAACCTGGAGATCCAGACAGCCCTGACTGCACAGCCACCGATCGTCGCAGCGCTGATCGCCGCCTCGTTCCGTTCCGAGAAAGCCTTCCACGCCCAACAACGGCTCTGGGAGGACCGATACGCCCGTTGCGAGATCGTCGTCGGCCGGGCTGTCCGGCGCGGCGAACTCTCACCGCACACCGACGCCCGGCGACTGCTCATCGTCGCCACCGCGCCGCTGTACCACCAACTCGTGCTTCTCCGCACATCACCCGACCCGCACCTGCCCGGTCACGCGGCCAGAACCGCCGCCCTCGCCGCAGCCGCCGGCGCTTTCGCCGAGTCCCCGTCAGCGGGCCACACCTGAGGGAGACTTCACCGGTCCGCAACCCTTCGAAGGCATGTGCTCCGGCCTCTTCCACCACCTGGTGGAGGCGTCTGTCCCAGCCCGGCTCCCGCACGCGCCCAGAGCGCGGAACTACCAGGCAGTGGGGCCGACGAGTTCGGTGAAGGGCCGGCGTGCGGCTCTGGGGATGCCGAGGCGTTGGCGTGCCTCGTGGACGGCGTCGAGCTGATCCGCGGCCGACGGGCCCCAGTCGAAGAGCTCGACGGCCTGTTCTGGGGTGGCGAGGACGCGAGTGCAGACGTGACCGGTGGCCGGATCCGGTGGTGAGCCGATGCGGGGCGCCCGGGACCGGCTCGGGCGTGAGCCGTGTGAAGTGCTCGGTTCGGATGATCTTGTGGCGGGTTTCTTCGGGCAGGCGGACGAGGACGCCTGGCAGGGAGCGCTCGCGGGCGACTTCGCCTTGATGCGCGAGGATCGCGGCCCACTTCACAGCAATCCACGGGGTTACGTCCACGAGCGTGGTGACGTACTCGTCCGGGACGCGCAGCACGCTCTTTCCGACACCCGCGAGCAGCGGTGCCAGCTCGCCGACGTCGCTGTCGGGGTGGGTGGCCGCGTACAGGGCTTGAGGCCGCCAGGGGGCGCCGGCTTCCGGATAGAGGTGCGGGAGGCCTGAGGCTTCGCAGGCGAGGAGGGCGATCTGGTGGGTGCGGCGGTGGTCCGGGTGGCCTGTCATCTGGCCGAGTACGTCGTGGGTCACGACGATGTCAGGGCGGAAGCGCCGCATGTGGTGGACCAGTCGGGCGACGGCCTCGTCGAGGGGCGTGTCGATGAGACGCGGCCGGCCGGGAGCAGAGGAGGGGTTGCGTGCGTCGGCGTAGCCGAGCATGCGCGGTTTGCCCGCGCCGAGTACGTCCAGGGCGTCGGCGAGGTGGGCCGCACGGGGACTGTCTGCGGCCCAGGTGGTGGTGACGACCGCGGTGCGGTTCCCCGCGGCGGTGTGCTGGGCGATCGTGCCGCCCGCGAGCAGGGACTCGTCATCAGGATGCGCGAACACGCCCATCGGAGACGGGGGAGTGGATGGCGTCACGGGGTGCCTCCGGCTGGTGAACGGATCGATCGGGAATGCGCCTGCGCCGCCTCGCGGATCAGCGCGTCGACGACGTCCTCGTGGAGGCCGTCGAGGTGCCCGAGGACCAGGTGCCACAGCCCGGAGGCGTAGAGGTTTCCGGCACGGCGGGACAGCAGGAAACCTCCGGGCCCGTGGTGCCGTCGCGGCGCAGAATCAGCTGGACGTCGACCGGTTCCCGGTGTCGCTGCTCCGGCCGGGTGGTGAGGGAGCACCATGGAAGCGGCGCCGCGGTGACCTCGCCTGCCACGAGTCGAGGCTCGGCCACCGCCACGTGTTGGGCGCGCTCTCATCAGGGGGCGTCTACGATGCCCCTGGACCCCAGGCGAACGTGCGCACACGCTCGGAGACACGGAATCGCCGGCCGGAATTCTCAGCTGTCAACCGCCCACCGACGTGCAGCTCAGCACTCCAGTCTCCTTGAGTTCTCCGCAGCAGCACAGCGTCATCGCTCTCTTCCCAGGAATTTCCTTGCTTCTCCAGAGTCCTGAACTTCCTGGGTAGCTGCTGGAAGCAGGGGTACTCCACAGTGAGAACGTCGCCATCATCCATCGGAGGGGCGAGGACGGCGTGAGGGTTCTTCTTCTCGTCGTACCAGAGGTAGCACGGCTCCCAGGACTGGTAGAGAGAGGGAACCGGAACCGTACTCAACTGCCCGGTCCTGGACACCTCCGAGAACTCCAGATGGCCCGGCCGTCCTAGTCCGTCACAGCCGCCGGAATTCACTCCGGAGAGCAGCAACCGCCCGTCGGGTCCGGGTTCGACCACGTCGGGGTAGGCGTTGGCGACGGTGAGGGCGGATGGCTGGAGGCGCGAGTTGACGCGAAACAGCTTGGGGCGACAGTCGTTCCACGGAATTCCGATGAGTGAATCGCCCGAGCTCGCCGCTTCGCCGTAGAGATCAATCGTCGC
Source organism: Streptomyces sp. NPDC093149 (assembly GCF_044754145.1). Classification (NCBI taxonomy): domain Bacteria; kingdom Bacillati; phylum Actinomycetota; class Actinomycetes; order Kitasatosporales; family Streptomycetaceae; genus Streptomyces; species Streptomyces sp. NPDC093149. The sequence continues at coordinate 22,017 of NZ_JBIVON010000008.1, read as the reverse complement.
ACAGCCTCCGGTTCCGCAGTATTTCCTGGCCACCTCCCAGACTTCTTCTTGGGTCTGCCCGCGGTGGAGCGTCGCGGGGTTCTCCAGGTGAACAGCGGTGGGCTCTTCTTGCCCGATGCGATACCGGGCGAAGCCGGCTTCCTCACCACCCAGCGTGTCCCATTTGGAGAGCAAGGCGTCTCCCGCGAAGGAGAACCGACAGCTCCCGCACTCCCAGCTGCCGACCTTGCCCGTCGCCAGATCAGCCAGGTAGACGCGCCCCTCGTCATGACCGGATCTCGTCGGGGCGGTGCTCCAAGCGAGTTGTTCGCCGTTCGGTGACCAGACAAGCCGGCGGGCCGCCATGCCCGGGGGAATCGGGGCGACGCGGTCAGGGCCGGCTTCGCCCGTCCTGACCTCGATGCTGCTCTGCGTGGCGTAGGCCAGGGTCGGAGGGATCTTGCGTTCCCAGAGTGGCACTTTGTAGAGCGGAATCGTCATTCCGACCTGCCGGCCGGCGAACTCACCTGCGCTCACCTCCATGCCGGCGCCACCTTCGATGAACCCTTCGACCTTGGCCTTTCGGTTCAGTGGTTCGATACTTCCCTCCACACCGGTTCCGAATTCCAGGAAGAATTCTGTAGCAAAAACATCCAGGGGTACGCCCGCCACAAGTTTGACCCTGAAGCCGACCTTTCCCTTCAACTTCCCTTCTGTGGCCCCGGCCAGCTTGGAATCATACTTGGCAGGATCCTTGTCCTCGATATGCGCTGTAGCGAAAGGTCTCAGGCTGAGCCGGGACTTCACCGTGAATTCATTCTCAATCTTCGACTCAATCTTGAGTCCTGTCGCCGCCTGGGCTTCGACCCCTCCGAAGACCGACAGTTCAGGACGGACGGTGAATGGTCCGACGCGCGCCAGCACGGCGATCATCGCGCTGGCCACGTGAGTCTTGTCCAGGCTTTCCTCCCATTCCCAGCCGCAATGCGCAGAATGTGGGGTACCCCAGGTGGTCTTCAGGGAATATTTGATCTTTGCTTGAAGCTGCGCCCAGACAAGATCGGTCTCATCGAACCCCATATCGGTTCCGGTGAGGTCGACGCTGGGCCATTCGCCCTCCGCCTTGAACAGCGGGTGGTTGATCCCGCATGAAGCCTGACCGCCTTTGACCTTGCCCATCCGTGCGTCGATCTTGAGGGCTACCTCGGCCTCGGGCTTGGGGATCGGCGGATCCGCCGCGTACGCGGCCGGCACCACGTCCGAGGCCGCCGCGCTCCCCTTGCGTGCAGCAGGGAAGCGCAGGACAGCCTTGGGCATGGCCTCCTGCAGCCGCGCCGGTGCCGTTTCGACGGCCAGCACGGACTTACGATGCTCGATACGGACTACCCGCCGCAGCAGGCCTTTGGGCGTCTGAGGCCCCTCGGCTGCGAGAAGGATGTCGCCGGTCTTCAGATTCTGTGCGCTCTCGGCATCGGCCCGGAACAGCAGCTCTTGATCCTTGCCCGTGGTCGTTCTGGCCAGCCCGGGGTTGGTGTGGTCGAGAATGCGAGCCTTGTCGGCAACAGCGATCTGGTAGTCGACGATCAGGCGCGCCGACTCGCCGCTGTCGACTGTGGTGGTGAGCACGTCACGCGAGGTGTAGTAGGTCGCGTGGGCCGCCTTGAACGGTGCAGGTGTCACGCGGACGGATCCCGGGGGTACCTCCACGGTGGCGGAGGCCGTCACTGAACGCCTGAACCCGCCGGCCCCGGTGACCGTGACGGCTGACCGGGCATCGCCGGGCAGCCCTTTGATCTCGATGGCAAGGCGGGTGTCGGATTCTTGAATCTTCCAGAAGGCGACCCCGCCTCCGGCCAGTAGTGCGAGCACCACAAGGACGCCGAGCCACCAGGCCCGTCTGCGTTGCATGGTCATGCGTTATCCCTTCACGGCGCCACGGTGAGGCGTGACACCCATCAACAGAGTGAAAGGTATTAACCACATAACATGGTGTCACTGCAACTGGGAGATCCATCAACTTCGCAGCGGCTTGGCCGAGTTGCTGAGCCGAGAGTCATTGAGAGGTGAAGATGCGCCCCTCCGTCAGGGGAGAGACCGGTCGGCCCGCGTCACGTCGGGAGCGCCTGCGCGTCGAGCTGGAGCACGACGCGCTCGCGGCGGCGCGCCGGCTCATCGCCACGCAGGGCGTCGAGGCCCTGAGCCTGTCGGCGGTGGCCCGGGAGCTGGGGGTCACGCCGCCGGCGTTGTATCGCTACTTCGAGGGAAAGCCGGGCCTCACGCTCGCGGTCTACCAAGGCGTCACGCGTGATTTCGTGTCGACCGTCGCCGACGCGGCGGGGACGATGGACCCGGAGGATCTCGGTGGTCAACTCTACGCAGCTACAAGGGCAGTGGTGGACTGGTCGGTCGCGAACCCTGGTGAGTTCGATCTCCTCATGGGCGCGGGCTACGCACGGTTGGTCGCCTCAGGGCAACACGTCGACCAGGTGCTGATCAGGGAATTGGGCGGTCTGTTCGGACAGACCTTCGCACAGTTGTGGCGCCGGGGCATCCTGCGGTACCCGTCTGTGAAAGACATGGAGCCGCGCCTTCGGGCACAGGTGACGGCGTACGGACGGTTGATGGAGCACGACTACCCGCCAGGGGTCGCCATGGTGATGATCACGTGCTGGCGGCAGATCTACGGGCTGCTCTGCATGGCCGTCTACGGACACATGGCCTCGTCATTCGATGACTACCTGCCCTTGTTCGAAAACATGATGGACGACCTCCTCGCCCTGTGCGGTGTGCCGCGGAAGCGGTGAGCGCGCGCCGCGCCCGTCGGGGAGAAGCTGAGCGTGTCGCCGTCGGCGAGCTCGGTGCGCTCCAGGACGAGAGGCGTCAGCTCGACCGGCGCGTCGGGCGCGTAGCCGAGGAAGGCGTAGGCGCCCGGCCAGCCCCTCCGCCTTGCGACGGGCAGCACGACTGCTGTGGTGACGGTCCCGATTCGAGCGGCGTCCCGCGGATCCATGCCGTACACGAGCCGCTCCTCATCCTGCCGACTGCCGTGAGGCAGGATGAGGCCATGAGCGTAGTCAAGATCAACGTACTGACCGTCCCCACCGAGCAGCGGATGACGCTGGAGAAGCGCTTCGCCTCCCGTGCCCATGCTGTGGAGAACTCCGACGGGTTCGAGTGGTTCGAACTCCTCCGCCCCGTCGAAGGCACCGACAACTACCTCGTCTACACGCGGTGGCGTGATGAAGAGTCCTTCCAGGCCTGGATGGAGGGCCCCATGAAGACGGCCCACCAGAGCGGTGGCACGGAGAGCAGTGAGCGCCCCAGGCCGGCGGCGAGCCAGTCCACACTGTGGTCCTTCGAGGTCGTGCAGCAAGCGGCGCCGCCGAGCGCGTAGCCAGGACACGTCAGCCGGGGCAACGAGGTGACTCAGGAAGTACGCCGCGCGTTCGCCACGAACTGAGCGGCACGCCCTGCCGCCGGCCCGGTGAGTCCGTCAGATCAACCGGCATTCGACCTGACGGACTCACCGACGTCCGCTGCGGGACGGGAACAGCGGCTCGTATCTCATGAAAGCCACCTCCTCTCATGGCAGCCACCCCCGCCGCGCCGCCTGCCACACCAACTGCGTCCGCGTCGCGGCACCGGCGCGCTGCATCAGTACCTGGATCCGGCGCTGCACCGTGCGCTGACTGACCCGTAGCTGCGAGGCGATCGCCTTGTCCGCGACCCCGGCGACGACCAGGGACAGCAGATACCGCTCGTCGTCGGCGACGTTCGCGCCGGGTCGCTGACTGCCGCCGAAGTCGGCCAGTTCACCGGAGTCCGTGACGTGCAGCGGCGACGCCGCCGCCCACTGGCTCTCGAACAGCGCGATCAGAGCGTCGAGCAGGCTGCTGCCGTGCACCACCGCGGCCGTAGGCTCGCCCAGTGAACCCCCCGAACCACCGTGCATCAGCGGGCAGATGGCGATCGAACCGTCCGCGATCACCATCCGCACCGGAAGCGTCCCGGTAGCCCGCGCCTGCTCACCCGCGCGGATACTCCGGGCAACGTTGTCGACCATGCCGGGCTCCTCCAGCAGAGCGCGCTCGTATATAGCCTCGTACCGCACCCCACGGGCGAGCAGCTCCCACTCCTCGTCGTTCTCCGCCGCAGGCATGGCCACATGGCCGGCCTTGCAGAGCCAGCGCATCTCACGTGCCCCGTAGGCCATATGACGCAGCCGCTGTCGGATCACACTCACCCCCGTGATCACCTCGACGAGCTGCCCGGCGTCATGCCGCCGCCCCGCGGCCCGGTACTCCTCGGTGAGCTGCTCCACCCCCCGCCGCGCCGACTCCAGCGCCTCATGTCCACGCAGCAGCAACGGACGCAGCGCCGCATCGGGCGCCACCGGCACATACCGCACCGCGCCCCCCGGAGGCGAGACGGCCACCCGTCCCACCAGCCCCTTGTCGTGGAGCGAGGCCAACAGCCTGTGTGCCTGGGCCACTTCGAGCCCCAACTGCTCCGCGATCACTGCGGCATCAGCCTCACGCATCCCGACGAGGAAGCGGTACACCCGCTCCTCCCCCTCCCCGATCCCCGCGGCCTCCAGCATGTGCCCGCCTCTCACGACGCCCCCACCCACCCCGACCCACCCCAACCGATGTACCACCCACCGGAAACAGCGTGATCTAACCACACCCGCACGCCGGGACGATGTCCGCGCTATCACGTACGACGACCTCCCGACTGCGATACGCGCAAAGTGGCGGCGAGCGGACATGTCACTTCTTCGTCAGGCGCGGCCGTAGCGTCGGTGCCCCTTCCTGCCAAGGCTTGACCCGCCGGTCGCGGAACCCTCCCTGCCGGCGGAAGGAGAGCGTTCAGCATGCGTTTCAGGCGAAGAGCCGCACTGCTCAGCTTCACCTTGGCGACCACCATGGCCACCACCCTGGCCGGCGGCGGTCTGGTGTACGGTGCCACCCCCGCACCGAAGACCGGGGAGGACGCGGTAACCACCCCGTCCCAAGCAGAAGTCCGCACCTCGAAGGTCACCCTCGTCACGGGGGACCAGGTGACGGTGGCCACGAGGGCGGGCAAGACCCTCGCCGTCAACATCCTCCCGTACCACCGCAATGCGGCCGAACTGCGGACGTACGCCGTCGGCACCGATGTGTACGTGATCCCGCGCGACGTCGAAGCGCTGGTGCACAACGGCCAGGTGGACGGTCGGCTGTTCAACGTCACCCAGCTCATCGCCCAGGGGTACGACGACGCCCACCACGCGTCGACCCCGATGATCGTGCGCTACGCGTCCGGCGCCAAGGACACCGTACCCGGCGGAGCCCGCCTCACCCGGAAACTCCCCGGCCTGCGCGGAGCCGCCGTCAGCGCCGACAAGCGCAAGAGCGCCACGTTCTGGGAGGCCATCGACGACGACAGCGCCCGCGCAGGTACCCCCAAGGCCCGCCTGTCGGGCGGCATCCAGCGCCTCTGGCTGGACGGGCAGGTCAAGGTGCTCCTCGACAAGAGCGTCCCGCAGATCGGCGCCCCGGAGGCGTGGAAGGACGGTTTCGACGGCACCGGCGTGAAGGTCGCGGTGCTGGACACCGGTGTCGACGCCACGCACCCCGACCTCACCGACCGCATCGTGGAAAGCCGCAGCTTCGTCCCCGGCGAGACGGTGCGCGACGGCCACGGCCACGGTACCCACGTCGCCTCCACCATCGTGGGAAGCGGAGCCGCCTCCGGCGGGAAGTACCGGGGCGTGGCACCGGGAGCCGGACTGATCGTGGGCAAGGTGCTCGACGACGGCGGCAGCGGCTCGGAATCCTCGATCATCGAAGGGATGGACTGGGCCGCGCACTCGGGGGCGAAGGTCATCTCCATGAGCCTGGGCGGCGGAGAGGGCGCCGACGGCACCGACCCCATGTCGATGGCGGTCAATGAACTGACGGCGCAGACCGGCGTGCTGTTCACCATCGCGGCGGGCAACAGCGGCCCCGCGGCGACGTCCGTCGGCTCACCCGGAGCCGCCGACGCGGCCCTGACGGTCGGCGCCGTGGATTCCACCGACACGGTCACCGACTTCTCCAGCCGGGGCCCACGAGGCGGTAACGGCGGGCTCAAGCCGGAGATCACCGCGCCGGGCTCGCGGATCGTCGCCGCCCGCGCCGCCGGCACGACGATGGGCACACCGGTGGACGGCTCGTACACCACCGCGAGTGGCACCTCCATGGCCACGCCGCACGTGGCCGGCGCCGCCGCGATCCTCGCGCAGCGCCACCCCGACTGGACGGCGGCCCGTTTGAAGAGCCAGCTGATCAGTACGGCCAAGACCACCCCCGCCACCTCCGTCTACGCCCAGGGCGCCGGCCGCGTGGACGTGGCACGCGCACTCCGGCAGCCCGTATCGGCCAGCGGCACGGTCGACTTCGGACTGCGGGACTGGGACGCCACCGCCCCGGTCGGGAAGAAGATCGAATACGTCAACGACGGCGACCAGCCGGTCACCCTCGCCCTGAAGGTCGAGAACGCGGGTGAGGAGCTGCCGCCCGGAGTGCTCAGCCTGGGAGCCGACTCGGTGACCGTGCCGGCGCACGGGACCACCGAGGTCGACCTCACCCTCAACACCGTCGGTGTGACGACCGGATCGCACGGCGCGCACGTCACCGCGGTCTCCGCCGACGGGCGGACGGCGGCAGTGACGGCGGTCGGCTTCGGCCGGGACGTACAGCGCTTCGACGTCACGCTGAAGGTGCTCGACCGCGACGGCAAGCCGACGAGCGGCATCGCCGCGGTCACCGCCTGGCAGCTGGGCCGCTACGGGCTGCCCGAGACGTACCCGGTCGCAGCGGACGGGACCGTCGTGGTGCGGGTACCGCGCGGCGAGCACGCCTTCATCTCGGAGATCTTCCACTACAATTCCGACTGGAGCCGACTGGAGGAGTACACCTACGCCGCCCGGCCGGGCACGGTGATCGACTCCGATCGGACCTTCACCCTGGACGGCACCAAGGCCGGCCCGGTCACCATGACCACCTCCCGGCCGACGGAGACCAACCGCGCCCGCATCGGTCTGAACTTCCAGGCCGTGGAGGGCGACCTCATCCACGACCGCGAGACGTGGCTGGACGGCGAGACGGCCGTGTACTCCATCCCGTCGCAGACCGCGAACGAGCGCTTCGAGTCGCGCGTCGGCTGGTCGCTCGGCGCACCCGCACTCGACGCCCGCCTCGTCGGGCACGGCAACCGGGCCCTGGACGCGGCCTACCTCGAGGGCTGGACGGGCTCCGCACGTATCGACGGCACCCGCGTCCTGCGCGTGGCGAAGGCCGGCGAGGACGTCCGGGGCAAGCTCGCCCTGGTGAAGCGGAGCGCCGAGCGCACGGTGCGGGAGCAGGTCGACGACGCCGCGAGCGCGGGTGCGCTCGCCATCCTCATCTACAACGACGTGCCCGAGAACTGGCTCGCAGGCAACTGGGGCTCGACGGCCACCAAGATCCCGGCGATGACTCTCTCCGGCACCCAGGGCGAGGAGCTGGCGGCCCTGGACAACGCCGTGATCAGGATCTCCGGTACGGCGGTGAGCCCGTACGCCTACGAGCTGCTGAAGTACCGCAAGGGCGGCATCCCCGCCGACCAGCGCTACCGGGTGCGCGACGAGGAACTGGCCACCGTGGACTCCTCGTTCCACGCTTCGACGCCGGTCACCGAGGGCGGATACGCCCGGCTGACGCGCTCGCCGATGCAGCCGACGGCGTACTTCGGCTTCGACCGAGTGGTCCTGCCGCGCTCCCGGACCGAGTACGTCTCCGCGGACGTGCCCACCTGGGAAGCGGTGAAGGCGGCTCCCGTGTGGACGTCGGACGGCTCCTGGATGGTGACGAACGCCTCGACGCTCAAGGCCGGACAGCGCGTGCACCGCGACTGGAACAAAGCCGTGGTCCGCACCGCGCTGCGGGACGGACAGTCCAACTCGGCCGTCCGGCAGGGCGATGTCGGTGTGGTGGCGTCGGGCGGTCTGCTCGACACCGCGCCGGACCAGTCTTTCTCCGTCGAAGCCGCCGGCGACAAGGCGCTGTCCACCGTCTACCGGGACGGCCAGCTCCTCGGCAGCGTCCGTTCGGCGCCCGTCGCCTTCCCGATGACGGCAGAGCGCGCTGAATACCGCGTGGTCACCGACGTGCAGCGGGACGCCCCCGGCTGGACGACCTCCACCAAGGTGCGCACCGACTGGCGCTTCCACTCCGAGCGGAAGGAAGGACTGACCCTGCTCCCCGTCCTGTCGGTCGACTACCGACTCGACGTCGACCAGGCCAACAGCGCCCGGCCGCACTCCACCACCCGCATCGGACTGGGCGTGCGCCACCCCAAGGGCCTGAACGGTCTGAAGCTTGCCGGGGCGAAGCTGTGGGCCTCGTACGACGACGGCGCGAACTGGCGGCAGGTCCGCCTCGACGGCGGCCTCAACGGCACGATCGGCAACCCCGCGAACGCGGGCTTCGTATCGCTGCGCGTGCAGGCCACCGATGCCGATGGCAACACCATCGAGCAGACCGTGACCCGCGCCTACCAGATCCGCCGCTGACCGATGCCGGGGCGCCCGCACCGCAGGCGCCCCGGCGCGCGCGTTCACCCGGCGTCCGGGGCACAGGCCCCGTCCCGCGCGCCCCTCTTCGTGGAGCCCTGCCACACTGCGCTCGGCGCGGCCCGTTGTGGCGGGGCTCACCCCACCCGCGGCTCGCCCGCGGGTTCGCCGCTGTCCTGCTCGCGCGCTGGGGCCGCGCCCGGTGCGGGCCCCTCGCCGGCCGGGGCGTCCGCCACCGACGGCACCACCTCCGGAGCGGGAATCGAGCGGACCAGCAGACTGACCGCGCACGCCACCGTGGTCACTGTCATCACCAGGTACATGACCCGGTAGTCCAGCACCCCGATCAGCGCGGCGCCCGCCGTGAGCGACAGGGCCTGCGCCCCGTCCTTCGCGGTGTTGACCGTGGCGTTGACGCGGCCCTGCATGCGGGCCGGTGCGTACAGGTGCACCGCCGCGCCCAGCACCACGGCCACGAACGGCAGTCCCGCACCGATGAGTGTCGTCCCGACGAGGAAGAGCGCCACATCGCGGGAGACGCACAACAGCAGCCCCACCGCGACGAGTCCGTAGCCGACGCAGCTGGTTCCGACGTCCCCCAGCCGCCGTACCACCGTCCCGGAGATCAGACCGCCGAGCGCGGAACCGGCGCCCTGGATCGACGCCATGACCCCGACGAACGCCGCCGGGCGTCCCAGGCCGTGATCGACGGCGGCGAAGGCCGCGGTCTCCAGCATGCCGATGCCGCCGAGGAAGACGACCATCGCCAGCGTCAGCCGGAACAGCAGCGGTATGCCGCGCAGATACCGCAGGCCGGCGGCGAGGGAGGTGGTGAAGGACTCCTCGACAGGATCCGGTTCCGACTCGACCACCCGGACCGAACCGATCAGCAGCGCCGCCGCGCTCAGTGTGAGCGCCCCCAACACGGCCAGTGCGACACCGCCGAAGGCCACGTACACCCCGGCGCCCGCCACCGGGGAGGCGATGCGCACGCCCTCCCTGGTGGCGATGAGGAGCGACCTGGCCTGGACGGCGTCGGACGACGGCAGCAGGTCCTTCAGCAGCGCCTGCCGGGCGGGCGTGGAGACCAGCACCCCGTAGGCGAGGGCGACCACATAGATGATCCACAACTGGCCGGAGCCCCGGACGGCCAGCAGCGACAGCACGAGAACCGCCATGCCGCCGTACATCCTGACCAGCAGCGGTTTGCGATGCACCCGGTCCACGAGGTGCCCCAGCAAGGGCGCGGACAGGCCCGGCACGGTGAGTGCCAGCATGACCAGACCGGCGGCGGCGTTCGAGCCGGTGAGGTCCTTCGCCCAGATGGCGAGTGACAGAAACATGGCGCTGTCCCCGAAGCTGGAGACCGCCTCGCCGGCGAACATCCGACGGAACTGCGCATTGCGGCGAAGAAGCGCCCACACGGCTGACCTCCACTGCTGGCTGGGATACGACCGGGGAAGGCACCCGTACGACGACGGATTCCCTCCCCGGCCCTCGGTCGGTGAGCTGTCAGTTCTCGCCCATGGCCACCCGCAGGCTCCTGGGGCGCATGTCCGTCCAGACCTCGTCGATGTGGGCCAGGCACTCCTCGCGCCCGCCGCTGAAGTCCGTGCGGTGCCAGCCGGCCGGGAGCGGCCGCCCTTCGGCCCAGAGGCTGTACTGCTCCTCGTCGTTGTGGACCACGCTGTACCGGGTGCCGGTCGTCTGCTCGCTCATGAGTCTGCTGCCTTTCTGACTGACGGTTGAATCGACTGGAAGGATCAGTTCGGGCGCACGACCGGTGACGGTGTGCCGTGCCTTGTTCAGGGGCGTCTCAGGCGCTCCTCGACGATCCGCCGCACCTCGTTGCGGTCGGTCTTCCCCGAGGCGTTGCGCGGCAGTTCGTCGAAGAACAACAGGCGCCCCGGCCGCATGTGGACCGGCAGGTCCCGCCGCAGGCGTTCGCGCAGCGCGGCCTCGGCGGCTCCCGGGCCGACGGGTTCGCCCTCCCCGGCCCGGTACACCACGGCGAGATGCAACTCGGCCCGCCCACGCAGCGCTTCGGTCAGCAGGGCGACCGCCTGCAAGACGCCCGGGGTGCGCTCGGCGACTGACTCGATCTCGCCCAGCTCGACCCGGTGTCCCCGGATCTTCACCTGGTCGTCGATCCGGCCGTGGAAGAAGTACTGCCCGTCGGCACCGATCCGCACCATGTCACCGGTCAGATAGGCACGGGAGCCGTCGGGGCCGGTGGTGAAGGACCGGGCGGTGAGACCGGGCTCACCGACGTAGCCGCGCGCCACACCGACCCCGTAGAGACAGAGTTCACCGACCTCGCCCTCGGGCACGGGCTGCCGCGACCCGTCCAGCACCTGGGCGCGCAGGCCGGTGATCGGTACGCCTATCGGCAGCGGGTCCCGGTAGGGGGGACGGACCTCGGTGCACAGGCCGCAGACGGTCGTCTCGGTGGGGCCGTACCCGTTCCACAACGTACCGACGACCCCGTCCAACTCCTCGGCCAGCGCGGCGGGCAGCGCCTCCCCGGCGCTGACCAGGTGGGTGAAGGCCCGCTCACCGGCCAGGAAGGGAAGCAGCAGCCGCAGCTGACTGGGTGTGGCGTACGCGGCGCCGGGCGCCTGGGCGAGCAGCCATTTCGCGAAGAACTCCGGGTTGCGCGCACACCGCGACGGAGCGACGGCGATCGTGCCGCCGCTCGTCAGCGGCACCAGCATCTCCGGCACCGACATGTCGAAGACGATGCTGCTGTGCGCGAGCATCCGGTCGCCCGGCCCCAGGCCCATGGACTCGGAGAAGTGGTCCAGCATGGTGAGCAGCCCGGTGTGCTCGATCTCCACCCCCTTCGGGAGCCCGGTCGAGCCCGAGGTGAACAGGATGTACGCGGCAGGCTCGCCCGCGCCCGGCGGGCCGGCGGCCCAGGTCGCCCCCGCGGAGACCACGTCGGCGACGGCGGCGCGGACGATGCCGTCGGTGTACGGAAAGGGAACGGCCGCCTCGCAGCCCGCCTGTCGGACCTGGTGGCGGCGGCGCTCGGCCGGCGCGGCCGGATCGAGCGGCACCGCCACCGCGTCCAGCAGCCAGGTCGCCAGCAGGGCGACCACGTAGTCGGTGCCGTACCCGCACTCGACGGCGACCCGCGTTCCTGGGCGCACCCCGGCGGCCGACAGCCCGGCCGCGCGGGTGCGGGCGGCGGACTCCAGTGCCGCGTAGCTCAATTCGCCGCTCTCGTCGACGATCGCCGCGGCGCCCGGCTGGACCTGCGCCCAGTGCAGGAAGCGGCCCAGAGAAGGAGCGGAGCTCACAGCTCACCTCCCGTCAGTTCCTGCCGCACGAGGGTGGTGAGTCCGCGCAGGGTGGGATTCTCGAAGAAATCGACCAGATCGATCGTGACGTCCAGCTCCTCGCCGAGGAGGGCCAGCAGCCGCATGGCCTTGATGGAATGTCCGCCCGCGTTGAGGAAGTTGTCCTCCGGCCGGACGCTCCCGGCGCCGAGCACCTCCTGCCAGAGCGCGGTGACCGTGCCGTCGACCGGGTCGCCGTCCTGTGACGGATCGGCGGACTCTGCCGGAGCACAACCACCGGCCGCCGCCGACGTCGACAGGAGTGCCTCGCGGTCCGCCTTTCCATTGGCGGTGACGGGGATGCGGTCGACGACGATCAACGTCGGCAGCATGTACTGCGGCAGTTCGCTGCGCAGTCCGTCCCCGAGCACGGTGACGTCCAGGGCCGCCTGCGGTCCGTCCCCGGCGGTCTGCGGTGCCACGAAGGCGGTGATCTCGATGCCGTCGTCCGTCGCACGTGCGTGCACGACGGCGTCGGCCACCCCGCTCTGTCTCCGTACCGCCGCCTCGATCTCGGCGAGTTCGACGCGATGGCCGCGCACCTTCACCTGGTCGTCGAGCCGCCCCACGTACTCGTACCGTTCACCGGGCAGGACCCGTACCTGGTCGCCCGTGCGGTAGAGCCGCTGCCCGGGACGCCCGGCGAACGGGTCGGGGACGAAGGCGGCGGCGGTCTGCGCCGGGGCGTCGAGGTAGCCGTGGGCGAGCCCGTCGCCGCCCACGTACAGTTCCCCGGTCCCGCCGGTACCGACCCGGTGCCCGGATGCGTCGAGGACGTACGCCGTGCTGCGCGGGAGCGGTCGGCCGAGGGGGACCACGCCCTCGGCGAGATCCTCGGCGGTCACCTCGTGGGTGGTGCTGAACGTGGTGTTCTCAGTGGGGCCGTAGCCGTTCACCACAGCGGCGGGCGGGGCGGCCGCGAACAGCTTCCCCAGCCTGCGTGCATCGTGCTTCTCGCCGCCGAAGAGCAGCACCCGGAGATCCCGGAAGGCATCCGGCGCGAAGTCCACCATCTGATTGAGGAGCGTCACGGTGAGGAACATGACGGAGATGCGCTCGTCGGCGAGGAAGGTACGCATCCGCCGCGGAGACAGCAGGACGTCCCGGTCCGCGACGACGAGAGTGCCGCCGCCGGCCAGCGCCCCCCAGATCTCCAGCGTCGCCGCGTCGAAGGCGGGATTGGAGACATGGGCGACCCGGTCGGCGGGGCCGAACGTCACGAAGTCCGCGTCGGGCACCAGCCGTACGACGGCGCGGTGCGGCACCACCACTGCCTTGGGGCGGCCTGTCGAGCCCGAGGTGCAGATAACGTAGGCGACATCGGCGCCGGTGACCTCCGCCGGGGCCACCGGGGTCTCGTCCGTGACGAGCAGCTTCTCCAGCAAGTGGGTGGGCACGACCTCCGCGAGCAGTTCGGCCGCGGCGTCGTCCGCGACGACGGCCACCGTCGCCGCGGTCCGCACGATGTGCCGGGTGCGCTCGGCCGGCTGAGCGATGTCCACCGGCAGGTAGGCGGCGCCCGCGTACAGGATGCCGAGACATGTGATGACCGACCCGATGCCACGCTCCATGGGCACGGCCACCACCGCGCCACGGCCGATCCCGGCCGTCCGGAGCCCCGCGGCCACAACGCCCGCCCGCCGGTCCAGCTCCCCGTACGTCAATGTCGTCCGCCCGTGTCGCACCGCCGTCGCGCCGGGGTGCTCCACGGCCCGGCGGTGCACCCTTTCGTGGATCGGGACGAACACGTCGAGCACGTCCGTACCGCACTCCGGTAGCGGGGCGTCCGGTTGCGCGAAGGCCTCGTCGACGGCCGCCACCATGCGTCGGTGGAGGGCGGCTGCCGCCTCGTCGGTGAACAGGTCCGTGGAGTACTCCAGTTCGCAGACCGTTCCGTGACCGGTCCGCGTGACCAGCCACAGCACCTCGTACTTCGCGGTGCCCGTGCCGATCTGCTCACGCTCGGCATCGTGACCGTCCCACCGCAGCCCGCACCGTGTGGTGTCCATGTAGGTGAGGGCGGTCTGAGCCAGCGGGGCCCGCGAACGGTCGGTGCCGGACCGTACCTCCTCGACGAGCGTCTGGAACGGCACCTCCTGATGGGCCAGGGCACCGGTCACCACACGACGCACCAACCGCACCACGTCACGGGCCGTGGCCCCCGGCCGGACGGTGAACCGCAGCGGGAGCGTATCGACGAACATGCCGACCTCGCCCGCCTGGGCGGGACCCCGCGACGAGGCCGGCACGGCGAGCACCAGATCCCGGTCGCCCGTCACCGCGATCAGGCCGGTCACATAGGCGGCCACCCACGCCATGAACGGACTGAGCCGTTCCTCCTCGGCCGGCGACAGGATCGTCGACACCTGCTCGTCCGTGAGCAGGATGCGATGGGCGGCGCCGTTGACACCGGGCCGCGCAGGACGGGGCAGATCGTGCGGCAGGGACAACGCCCCCGGGCAGCCGGCGAGCATCGTCCGCCAGTGGTCCAGCGCCGCTCCGGCATCCCGGGGCCGTACGGACACGGCCTGACGACCGGCGGATTCCCGCTCCCATCCCGAGCCCTGCGAGCCCGAGTCGCCCTCGTAGAGGTGCTGGAGCTGAGTTTCGAGGAGGTCCAGCGACACCCCGTCGCACACCAAGTGGTGCACGGTCAGAATCAGTTCAGCGCCCGCGTCGCCCCGGTCCACGACGAGTGCGCGCAACAGCGGCGGCCGGCCGAGGTCGAACGGTGTGCGCACCTCGGTGTCGACGAGCTCGCGCACACTCCCGTCCGACACGCCCCGCGCGTCCACCCACCGGCACGCCACGGAGGCCTTCCGCGCGGTCAGTGCGAGCGCGGGCTTCACGAAACCGCGCCGCAGTGCCTCGTGCCGGGCCGCCAGCGTGTCGAGCGCGGCGCGCAGCCTGATGACGTCGAGACCGCCGGGAAAGCGGTAGCGGACGGCGAGATGGTAGACGGCGGTTCCCGGGTGGAGCTGTTCGGCGGTCCACAGCCGTTCCTCGGCGGCGGTCAGCTCCCTCGTCTGCGGCGCTCCCTCGTCGGGGCCGGTGATCAACGCCGCCGACAGTGCGCCGAACTCCGGGTACTCGTAGAGGATGTCCAGTTCGAGCTCCTGGCCCATGAGTTCGCGCAGCGAGATCGCCACCTCCACGGAGAGGACGGAGTCGCCGCCCTCGTCGAAGAAGTTGCAGTCGTCGCGGACGTCGTCCAGGCCGAGGGCGTTGCGCCAGATCGCGGCGACGGCCTCACGGAGCTCCGCCGCGGAACGTGCCCCTGCGGGGGCCGGCCGCTCACTCATCGGTCGCACCTGCGGTCCCGGCGGCCGACGGCTGGTCGCGGGTCACCAGCCAGTCGCCGATCGCCAGTGCGTCCAGCGTCGAGCGGGCGTACGTGGCGACCGCGACGTCCGGCGTCCGCACGATCGGCTGGCCGCGCAGATTGAACGAGGTGTTGACCACCATCGGGATGCCCCGGTCGTCACCGACCCGGCGGATCAGGCGCCAGAACCTCGGCGCGCTCTCCCGGTCGACGGTCTGCACCCGGGCCGAGCCGTCGACATGTGTGATCGACGGCAGCCTGTCACGGTACTCGGGCCGCACCTGTGCCACGAACAGCATGTGACGGTACATCGACTCCTGACCCGGCTCGATCTCGAAGTAGGTGGTCGCCTCCTCCGCCAGGACGGCCGGCGCGAACGGCCGGAACTCCTCACGCTGCTTCACGACGGTGTTCAGATGGGCGCGCATGCCGGGCGATGCCGGGTCCGCGAGGATGCTCCGGTTGCCCAGCGCGCGCGGGCCGAACTCCATCCGCCCCTGGAACCAGGAGACGACCTTCCCCGCGCCGATCAGCGACGAGACCTCGGCCAGCAGTTCGTCCTCGGCCAGCTTCCGTACGGTGAATCCGGCACCCAGCCCACGCAGCTGCGCCTCGATGTCCGCGTCGTCGAACTCCTCGCCCCAGTAGGGCATCATCATCGGGGCCGGCGGCGCCGGTACGTGCTGCTGGAGCTGCCACAGAGCCGCGCCGAGGGCCGTACCGTCGTCCCCCGACGCCGGCTGCACGAACACCCGGTCGAACAGACCGCTGCGGGCGATCACTCCGTTGGCCGTGCAGTTCAGCGCGACACCACCCGCCATGCACAGATTGCGGGAGCCGCCCGCGCCGTCCGCCGTCTCGCGCAAGACGTACAGGAGGCTCTCCTCCAGCTTGCGCTGGACGGTCGCCGCGACATCCATGTGCCGCTGGTCGAGCGGTGCCTCCGGATGCCGGGCCGGACCGAACAGCTCCTCCAGCCGTCGGATGGCCCCCCGGTGCGTCTCACGCTCCGTCGGTGACTTGTCGTGCGCCAGAACGGGGACCAGCAGCCGTCCGCCCGGAGCCCTGCGCACCAGTTCGTCGGCCACATTCGCGTACCGGCTCGCGTCCCCGTAGGGCGCCAGGCCCATCACCTTGTACTCGTCCATCCCCGGCAGGAACCCCAGGTACTGGGTGATGACGCTGTAGAGGATGCCCAGTGACGCGGATATGGAGTAGCTGCGCACACCGTGCAATGCGTCACCGCTGCCCCGCAGCACCGACGTGGACTCGGCCTCGCCCATGCCGTCGGCCACCAGAACCGTCGCGTCGGAGAACCCGCTCAGGTAGTAGCTGCTGGCGGCGTGGGCGACATGGTGGCCCACCCGGACGAACTTGCGCTCCCAGTCCTGGTCCGGATAGTGCGCGCGCAACACCTCGTACTGCACGTCCTCGCTGTACACCTCGTGGTACCAGCGCCGGGCGAACTCGTCGCGCTCGAAGGCGACGGACGGCTCGTACCGGAAGCCGTGCGCGACGAAGTCGACGTCGTCCAGGGTCACTCCGGCCATTCTCAGGCAGGCCTCGACCGCGTCGACGGGGAAGGCCCCCGTTCCCTTCACCCCGTCGTGCCGCTCCTGCGCCGAGGCGGCGATCACGCCCTGCTCCCCGACCAGGGCCGCGGCCGAGTCGAGGCCCTGCACCACACGCTGTTCCCGCCGGTCCAGACCGGGCAGCATGTTCTTCTTGACGGACAACGATCGGTCGAGTCCGCTGACACCGAGCACCAGCACGTCGAGTTCCTTTCGAAAGGGTCCAGCCGGATTCGGATGTGTACGGCGGATCAGGACCGGCCGGACACGCCCCCGTCGGTCTGATCTGTCGGATCGTCCGGGCCGGCGAACGCCTTGGCCACGTCCCCGATCCAGGGCTCCCGCATGAGCTGGTAGTGATCGCCGTCGGTGTACGAGACACGCAGCGTCCCGGCGCACCGCTCCCACCCGGCGATCTGGGCACGGACCGCCGCCTCCTCGCTCCGGCGGGACACCACGAGGTGCACGGGGCCCGGGTAGAAGGAGGGCCGGTGCCCGGCCAGGCCGGACAGCATCCCCTGCCAGAACTCCATGAGTGACGCGGTGACGGGCCCGTTCAGCTCGGCCAGCGCCTCCGCGTCCACGCCGAGCAGTCGCAGCACGTCGTCGATGGCGTGCTCCGCCAGGAGCCGGCGCGGTCCCAGCCGTGCCACATCAATACGCAGCCGCTCCAGCGCCTTTGCGTCCGCAGCCGTGTCCGGCCCCTGTCGGGGAGCGGCGTCGATGACGACGACGCGATCGGCCACGATGCCCCGGTCCGCCAGCCGCGAGGCGACCTCGTGCGCCAGCACACCGCCCGCCGACCAGCCCGCGATCACCGGCCGCCGCCCCCGGAGCAGGGGCGCCAGCTCGCGGGCGTAACCCGACGCCAGCGAGGCGAAGTCCGCCGTGTCCCCGCCGCCCATCAGGTCACCCTGGACCCCGAGGACCTCGAAGGACCCCGAGATCCGGGCCGTCAGATCCCGGTAACAGAAGAGCGTGCCGCCGAGCGGATGCACCAGCACCAGCGGCTGGAGCCCGGGAGAGCCGCCGAGGCCGATGACGCTGCGCGGGCCGCCGCTTCGGCCCCTGCCCTCACGCTCGTGCCGCGCGTCGTCGAGGTACGCCGCCTGACCCGCCAGTGTGGGGGTGCTGTACAGCTGCGGCAGGGGAACCGTGGTGCCGAACGCGGTGCCCAGCTCACCAGCGAGCCGTACGGCCAGCAGACTGTGACCGCCGATCGAGAAGAAGTCGTCCTGCCGGTCGGCACGAAGGCCGAGGAGCTTGTGCCACACCTCGGCGACGCGCCGCTCCGTCCGGGAGAACGCCGACTCCGTCGTGCCACGCACCGGTTCGCCCGGACCCCTGATTTCTTCGGACGTCCCGATTCCTTCGGGACCCGTGCCGGGGCCGGTGGTCAGCAGGGCGCCACGGTCCAGCTTTCCGGCCGGGGTGAGCGGCAACGCGTCGACCACGACGAAGTGCGCCGGAACCGCTGCCGACGACAGCCGGGAGGCGGCATGCCGTCGCAGTTCCCGCTGGTCCGGGGCACCGCCCTGGGCCGGTACGACGTTCGCCAGCAGCCCCTCGTGGTCCGGATGGCGGCCGACGATCGCGCCGGCCACGCCCGGATGGGCGCGCAGCACCGCCTCGACCTCCTCCGGCTCGACGCGCTCGCCGAGCACCTTCAGCTGGTGATCGACCCGCCCCAGGAACTCAAGATCGCCGGAGTCGGTGAGACGGCCGACATCACCCGTGCGGTAGAGACGACTGCCCGCCGGGCCCCAGGGGTCCGGCACGAATCGCTCGGCCGTGGCCCCGGGCCGGCCGAGATAGCCCCGGCCCACCCCGGCGCCGCCGACACAGATCTCACCCGCGGTGCCGGGCGGCACTTCACGCCCTGCGGCGTCCAGGAGATGGATCCGGGCGTTGGCGCAGGGCCGGCCGATGACGGGCTGGCCGTCACCGGTCACCCGTGAGACGGTCGCCTCGACCGTCGCCTCCGCAGGCCCGTAACTGTTGAACACCTGCACCCCGGACCGTGCGGCCAGCGCCGCCCACAGGTCGGGCGGGCATGCCTCGCCCCCGAAAACGAGCAGCCGGGGCGGCCACGGGGCATCCAGCAATCCTTGCTCCACCAGGAGTTGAAGCTGGACGGTGGTCGTGTCGATGACGTCCACGGCCCGCTCACGGTCATGGGCGAGGGCGACGAGATGTCCGGGGTCTCGCCGCTGCTCCTCGTTCAGCACGCACAGTGTGTGACCGTCGAGCACCAGGAGGACCTGCGCCAGCAGGAAGTCGGAGATGTACGCCGACGTGCCGGTCACCACCCGCAGCGGCCTCTCGGCCCCCAACGAACGGGTACGCGCCAGCGGTGTTCCCACCGCGTAGGCGGCGAGGCTGCCGTGCTCGATCATGACGCCCTTGGGACCGCCGGTGGTGCCGGATGTGAACATCACATAGGCCAGGTCTCGGGCGCTCACGGACGGCAGTGCGGAACTGTCCGGGCCCTCCCCGGACCGCGAACCGGTCTCCTCCCGCATTGCCTCGTGCGTGACGGACGAAAGGTCGAACAGTCGGTGACCGCTCGGGGCGGCCTTCGGGTCGTCGGTGACCAGCACAACGGGCCGGGCCTGATCCAGCATCGAGCGCAGACGGTGTTCCGGCAGCCCGGGATCGAGCGGAACGAACGCGGCCCCCGCCTTCCACACCGCCCAGAAGGTGGTCAGCGCCGCCGATCCGGGCCGCAGGAAGATTCCGACGAGATCGCCGTGACGCACCCCGTCCCGGCGCAGCCGCCGGGCGAGCCGGTCACTGTCCGCGTCCAGCCGGGCCAGGCTGATCCGTGTTCCGCCGTCCTCGATCGCGAGCGCGTCCGGGGTACGGGCGGCCTGCCGCCGCAGCAGCTCGTGCACCGGAACCCTGCCGGCCGCCCGGGCGTCCGTCGTGTAGTTCAGCATGTCGAGCAGCGCCTGCTCGGACTCGCTCAGCAATGGCGTCCCGTACGCGTCCGCTCCGATGTCCGCCGCCACCGCCTCCAGTGCCCGCAGGTGGTAGTCGCGCAGCCGGGTGACCTGGTCGGCCGACAGCTCCGCGGTGTCGTACTCCAGCTCCATCCACATCCCGCCGAGTACCGACTCCCGGCTGAGCGTGACGCTGAACGGGAAGCTCGTGGGAGCCACGCCAGGGACGTCATTGCCCGGTCCCTCCTTGGCGAGTGCACCCGCCTCGGCGAGCGCACCGAACTGCGGGAAGCTGTTGTAGGTGAAGTTGACCTCGAAGAGCGGTGCACCACCCAGCTCGCGCCGGAGCGCGGCCATCGGATATCTGCGATGCGGCAGCATCTCGCGCTCGGCATCGAATACGGCCCGCGCCAGATCGGCCCAACTACCCTCCGCCAGAAGGAGCCTGAACGGCACGGTGTTGAGGAAGAGCCCCCGCACCTCGGTTCCGTCGGTCTCCTCCAGCCGCCCGTTGGCCGTCAGCCCGGTGATGACATCCGGGCTCCCCGTCGCCAGGCCCAACGCACGCAGATGGGCGGCCAGCAGCACCGCCTTGAGCGGAACACCGGCCTGCGCGGCACCGTGCTCCAGTGCGGCGAGGAGCTGCGGGGGCAGATGCGTGGTGACGTTGCGGTAGCCCGGCTCGTCGGACAACGCGGCCGAATCGCACCGGAGGCGGGTGTCGGGGCGGTCGGTGAGGAGGTCCAGCCAGTAGGTGGTGTGTGCGGGGTTGGTGAGTGCTTCCTGTTCGGCTGCGATGTAGTCGCGATAGGTGGAGCGGAGGGGTGGAAGCGATGGAGTGCTGCCGTCGAGGAGGGTGTGGTAGGTGTCGATGATCTCGGCGAGGGTGGAGGCGAGGCTCCAGCCGTCGAGGATGGCGTGGTGGTCGGTGACGGTCCACTGGAAGGCGTCGTCGGACAGCACGTGGACCGTCATCCGGAACAACGGCGCCGCACCGATGTCGAACACCTTCGCCCGCTCGGTACGGACGCACTCCCGCAGAGCCGTGCGCTGCGCGTCATCCCCGAGTCCCCGCAGATCCAGCACCGTCAGCTGCACATCGGCTTCGGTGTGCACCAGTTGGAGCGGCTTGCTGTACCCGGTCAGCGCCAATGACGTACGCAGAACGGGATGCCGCTTCACCACCAGCGCGAGAGCCCGCCGGAAGAGCGGAGCGTCGAACGGACCGGCGACCGGAAGGTTCTCGACGTTCAGGTAGGGGTTGCGGTCGGGGTCGCGTTGCATTTCGTAGACCATGCCGATCTGGAGTTCGGCCATGGGGTAGGCGTCGTCGAGGTGGTGGGGGAGGTGGTTGCGGTCGTGGGGTGTGAGGAGGGAGAAGGGTTGGGTGGTGGGTGGTGTGGTGGTGGGTTGTGTTGTGGTTGTGGTGGTGGCGAGGTCGGCGAGTGTGGGGTGGTGGAAGAGGTCTTGGAGGTGGAAGGTGAGTCCGTTGTCGCGGGCTCGGCCGAGTATCTGGATGCTGCGGATGGAGTCGCCGCCGAGGTCGAAGAAGTTGTCGTGGCGGCCGATGCGGTCGACGCCGAGGATGTCGGTCCAGATCGCTGCGAGCAGTTCCTCCGTCCCCGGCAGGGGAGCGATGAACTCGGCCGACAGGTCCGGACGTTCGCTCGTCGGAGCGGGCAAGGCCCGCTGGTTGAGCTTTCCTTGCGGGGTGAGCGGGAGGGCGTCGAGGAGGACGAAGTTCCTCGGGATCATGTAGTCGGGGAGGTGGTCGGCGAGGGCGTCGCGGAGTTCGCTGGTGGTGGGCTGGTCGGTGCCCGGTTCCGGCACGAGATAGGCGACCAGGTCCGCACGGTCCTCGAGATCGTCCCGGACGACGACAACGGCCTGCAGGACCGCGTCCAGCCGGGCCAGCTGATCCTCGATCTCTCCCAGTTCGATGCGGTATCCGCGGATCTTGACCTGGGCGTCGGCCCGGCCGAGGTATTCCAGGTCGCCGGCGGGTGTCCAGCGGGCGAGGTCGCCACTGCGGTAGAGGCGGGAACCGGGGGACGGCGTCAGGTGATCCGGTACGAATCGTTGTGCGGTGAGTGCGGGTTGGCCGGTGTAGCCACGTGCCAGGCCCGCGCCGCCGACGTGGAGTTCCCCGACCACTCCGATCGGAGTGGGGTTCCCGTACGGGTCGAGGACATGGAGTCGGAGGTCCGGGAGGGGGCGTCCGATTCTGGACGTGTTGTTGTTGAGTTGGTGTTCGTCGATTTCGTTGGTGGTGACGTGGACGGTGGTT